>NZ_KE387172.1:87415-120695 GCF_000430625.1 Aneurinibacillus terranovensis DSM 18919 | reverse complement strand
AATACCGACATCGAATTTATCATGATGGATGCTGGCTATGACCAGCTAAAGAATTATGAAGCTGCTCATGAACTGAACGCACAAGCGATCATTCCGCTTAATTTACGAAATGAAAAAGAACCACCAACGGGATGTAACCGACAAGTTCATTTGAACAGATTTCGCCAATTAAGTTTGAACACTTGCTGGAAATTTCCAGTGGCTTGACATGGAGCCTCTATGGGCATGATTCCTTGCAAAAGGGCGATACCACAAGGGTTTCGCATGCCAAAGAAGGCTATCATGCCCATCTCTCCATGCAAAGCCACTGGAAATTTGTGTTCAATACACTTCTTCAAAAAAGATTACTTAAGAAAGCTGCCTCGACAATATGAGGCAGCTTTCTTGTTAAATTTCAAATGAATCAATGGCCTTTTTCTTATTCTCAAAATCAACATGCGTATAAACAGAAACAGTTGCCAGATTTTCGTGACCCAACAACTCCTGTAGAGTTCGTAAATCCACTTTATCGAACCCTTCTTTTTTGTTGTGCAGCAGAAGAGTTGCAAACGTATGTCGCAAGTGGTGAAGAGAGAAACGGGTAGGAGGGAGACCAGCCCGTTTTAACACGTCTTTAAAAATTCGATGCAGCCCCCTAGGATCAATACGCTGACCAAAGCGATTTCAGAAAAACAGGCTCACCGGGGTGAAGCTGATCCTGGCGCAGAGATTTTCGATAGCTGATAAACAATGGGATTACAGAGGCGTGAAGGGGGAGTAAGCGTTCTTTACTTCGCTTTCCCATGACGCGAACGGTGTTTGTCCCAAAATCGATATGCTCCCAGTTCAAGTCGACCAGTTCCTGACGTCTCATCCCTGTAGTAGCCAGAAACTTAAACATGAGTTCATTGCGAATCGCGAAGTCATGTTCTTCACATTCAAGCTTCCTAAACAACATGCGTAGTTCTTCCAGTTTCATGTAGACAGGGAGTCGTTTGTCAGTTTTAGGCGAATCAACTCCGCTCATAAAGTCAATGTCGATCCATTTTTCCCGTACGCAGTAGTGGCTGAACGATTTGAGACAGGAAATACGCCGCTGGAGTGTACGGGGTTTAATTCCATATGAGAGAACCTGATCCTGGATAAAACGACGAGCTGTCGTAATGTCAAGGGATTTCAACTCGACGGAACGCTGCTGCTTATGTAGAAAAGAACAAAAACAGTGTAGATCAAACGCATAGCTGCGCAGCGTATTCGGCGAATAGTTTTTTTCAACTTCTAAATAAAACAAAAAATCATCGACGGCTTTTTGAACATCCATACACAACGACCTCCAAAAAAATGTGTTACAGGGACATGCTCGAGTATTATGGGACGAAACGATGCATTATGGATGTGACCCCGAGAGTTATTCAGATGCTGATTTCATTATCAGGACATTGGAGGGGAGGAAGTTCCCGATAATGAATCTTATCAGAACAACGAACCGAAAGTTATTGGGACGCCTGGATTTTTTCTTAGTTAACATAATATATATTATCGGACGTTAGAAAACAACTTTAAAATTTTAAACAATCATCTCACAAACCAATATTTCTTTTGTTTTTGAGATGATATAGATTTCTTTAATTTCTTTTCTGTCGCCTCTGTATGTTCGATTAGACTGGTAATCCATTCTGCCTATCCATTGCTCGAAAGGTTGCCAGAGATATACTTTGAGCCATCTACTGATTTGCAATAGACTGTGCTGATTGTTCTTTTCCAGTTTGACAAGGAGCAACAAGCAGTAGGCAAAAGAGCGAGACATAATTAATCGTAACACGTTATCCACTCGTTTTTGTGGAGTTCCAAGCAGGATCATTGAACAATCGGCATGATGTCCCTCCCCTCAACGATCTTCTTTTATATTTTATGTCCGATACATTATACTTTGCCGGGGGAGTTTGATTTCTTTTTCAACCCTGTTGTCTGTCCCCCCCCTTACATTTTAAAATGCCGACCCACCTAGGTCGGATCGTTCAGGAATTTGCCATTTGCATGCCCAGTACTTCTCCGATTCGGCGAAGTCCCTCATCCAGCATTTGTGGCGATAAGCTGCCAAATTTCACTTGAAATCCCGGTACAGGATCCTCCACAGCAAACGCGTCAGCAGGCATCACGTATACATGTCGTGCGAGACATTGTTCGAAAAAGTCCATGCTCGTAAAGTTCCCGGGCGCGTATACCCATGTGCATACTCCCATAGCAGGTTCATTGAAACTGAATGGATCCGGTGTCCACCGAGTTAAGCTGTCAATCATCGCATCACGCGCTTTTTTCAACGTAGCGCGAAGACCGGCAAGGTATTCCGGAATATTGACGCGTTCCCATACATTTAACAGAAGCTGCTGGCTAATGACACTTGTGGTGCTGTCGAGTAAATACTTGGCTCGTTCGAGACGTTCGGTATGCGCTTCAGGTACAACCATATAGCCCAGCCGTAAGTTTGGGTGGGTAATCGTACTAAACGAGCTCATATAAAACACCGGTACCTTGCTCTGCCCTTTGCCGTTTTTTGCCAAACTGTATAAGGTGGACGGCGGCAACGGGCTGTAATACAATTCGCCGAAATATTCATCCTCTATGATTTTAAAGCCGTAATGAACGGCAAGGGTAAGTACGGCTTGCTTTGTTTCATGCGTCCAGGATGCCCCTGTCGGATAATGGGCATTCGGCATGGCATACAGCATTGCAAGCGGTTCTCTCCTGCATACTTCCATTAAATGTTCCACATCGATCCCATCGCTTCCGAGTTTTATGGGCACAATCCTGGCCCCCCGGTCACGAAACACATCTCTTGCCGGGAGATAGCACATTTCAGGGACGCCTACAATATCGCCAGGCTTAATAAATTGATCGGTAATAAGCCAGAGAGCTTGCTGTGTACCGCTTACGATGCAGATTGATTTTTCCTCCGCCCAAAATCCGCGAGCTGCAAGCAGCCCCTGGATCCGTGAACGCAGCGGAATCAGTCCAAACGGTTCCAGTTCCTCTTGTATAAACGCAAGTTCTACAGCAGCTCCCGCTTCTTGCTGAAAGGCGCGCATTAATTCTCTGTCCGGTGGCAGTGTTACACCGGAAACTGGAAGAATGCCTGGTGTGTCTCTATACTTTTTCATTTCAGTCAGAAGGAGCGTTCGTTTTTCGCCGCGATGCGGGGGAAGCATCACAAGTGAAGGTGGCAAGGTGGGCGTTACCCTTGTGCCATGGTGCGGGCGGCTCTCGATCCAGCCGTCTTTTTTCAACGTGTGATAAGCTTTTTGTACGGTTTCTAAGCTAACCTGTAGATTTGATGATAATTGGCGTACGGTAGGTAGAGATTGCCCGGGTTTGAGGAGTCGGGCGCGGATCGCATGCACTAATTGTTCTGCTATTTGTTTCGAGAGCGGAACCCGGCTAGAACGATGTAAACGAAAATACGGAATTGACAAAGCTTTTTCTCCTCTATATACTTTTAAAAATTTGCGTTCAATGTTCTGTTTCTAACAGATTAGCAGAACAATCGCGTGATATCAATAATGAGGAGGAGCCTGACGATGACGAAACTAATGAAAAGTGAAAACATGCGGCATATGCGCCGAACTGTGGGAGAAATGAACGATCCTGCCGAAATAGAGAAGTTTTTACATACCGCACGTGTCGGTTATTTGGGGCTTGTTGATAATGAGGGAACATATGTTGTGCCTCTCAACTTCGTCTGGCATGAAGGGTACCTTTATTTTCACGGCAGCCAGGACGGCCGTAAAATTGATGCTCTTAATCACCCTGCAACCGTTTGTTTCACAGTAGCTGAAGAATATGGAACCATTGCAGACCCTATCCCGGCACATACGGATACCGCATACAAAAGTGTAATGGTGTTTGGAAAACCGGAACGTGTCGCTTCTTTAGACGAAGCAACCGAAGTTTTGCAGGCAATGCTGGATAAGTATGTTCCCGGCTATTATCCGGCATCGCTTGCGCAAAGCCACGTGGACAAATATCGATCCAATATGGGCAGCCGGACGGTCGTTTACCGGATCATACCTGAGCATGTAACGGGAAAAAGCAATCCTGTTAATACGGACAGAATGTTCTTCACTGGCCGCACACAGCAGGATGATCTCAAATGTTAACATATCCTCCGGTTTGGCGATTACACCGGGTGCGTGGGTTCCGATTTATAGTGCGACAAAAGCGGCGTTGCACTCCTTTTCGATAAGTCTGAGGCTGCAATTGTCCAAAACAAACGGTAATGTTGTTGAAGTCTTCCCTCCAGCTGTTAATAATGACCTGTGAGGTGTCGGATTGCATACATTTGGCGCACCTTTGGATGATTTTGCAGACGTTGTGTTTAAAGGGTTCGAGAACGGCGATTTGGAAATCGGGTATGGACTTAGCGCTGCGAGAGATGAGATTGAGCAGGCAACAAAGCAGGCATATAAATATATCCTGGTTTGTTCCTCTGTTTTCCCCATTTTTTTCTCCTCCCTTCTCTCCCTCCTTTCATTTGTGTAATAGATGGACGAAACATGACTGCATACCCTATTTACAGAATTCTTATGGCAAAATAGCCGGTGTGCTACTTAAATAAAACTTTAGTGGCTTTTATATTCCTGCGAAAATACGCTGCTGTTGAATAAATAGTTAATAAAACCGCAATCAACATCACTGAAGTATCGATTGGTGGCGGGGTTATAAAACGAATAGAATAACCGCCGAACATCATAACAAGGATCGCGAATATTTGAACCGGAAATCGTATGTTGTCAATGCGATTTACAATTAGGGTAACCCCTTCGGCAACGGCTATCGTTTTAAAAGCGGTGATAATGATTTCAGCACTGATCACAATCATGGCAAGGAATGAAGAGATTTGATGCGTTTGAACAAGAAACAGAAGCCCGGATATGATGGATACTTTATTCGTCAGCGAATCCAGGAATTTTCCGAGCTTTGTTACCTCTTTTCTTTTCCTTGCGATATAACCGTCTAGTGTACTGATGGCTGTGGAAATAAAGAATGCCAAGATACCAATAAAATGGCCATCATTTAAAACAGATGTATTTCCAGAAACCCAATGAGCTGACCATGGAAAACCAGGACTCATTATAAACATAAAGATAAGGATAAGGGTTATTCTTACTAAGGTGATTCTAGTTGCAACATTCATTTTTATACTCCCTGGATGTAATTTTTCAAATGAATTTCATACCCATTCTTCATTAGGTTCCCTCATTTTCTGTGGGTTCCGGCAAACAAAATACCATTCCCGCTAAAAGGCACAGTAATACACTTTCAACAAAGAAACCGATTCCGACTGTATATCCAATAACAATGCCGAAAAAAACGCTTATGATCACTTTCTGCATAATTAGCTTCATTTTCACCACGTTTTCTCATCATTTTTTAATCTTTATCCATTATAATATTTAAATGTTACAGGAATATGTCAAACGATGGTATTTTGTATCATAAAAGGAATGATATTCTTTTATTTACTAAAAAACCCCCTATTTATCCCGAACCCAGGGACAAATAGGGGGTTTTCCATTGTCTTCTCCGAAACCTTGATTGCGTTTAGTTGAGAGAAACACATCAACTTTTTGGGTTGGGCCGTAATTCACTTCACTAAGTCGGTCCATCGAATTAATTTTATAATCAAGAATTGCTTAATGGATGGCTAGGATTTGCTAAATGCTACTCCTTTTTCTCGAACAAGTGCGCGTATTCGGCGTACCCTTCTTTCTCCAGGTCCGCTTTCGGGATAAATCGGAGGGCGGCCGAATTAATGCAGTAGCGCAAACCAGCGGGACCGGGGCCATCATCAAAAACATGGCCGAGATGAGAATTCGCTCCTTTACTCCGCACTTCCGTCCGGATCATAAAGTGGCTGAAATCCGCCTTTTCTTCAATAGTCTCCGGGTGCAGTGGCTTCGTAAAGCTTGGCCAGCCGCATCCGGAATCGTATTTATCAAGCGAGCTGAAAAGCGGCTCACCCGAGACGACATCAACATAGAGGCCCTCTTTTTTGTTATCCCAGAATTCATTGTTAAATGGCGGTTCCGTCGCATTGTTTTGGGTTACTTCATACTGGAGCGGAGTTAGTCTGTTTTTCAGCAGAATTTTGTCTTCCACATCGTTCCAATGTTTGTCAATGAACGCTTGGCGGCCTGAACCCTGGCGATAACGGTTGTAATGCAGCGGGTTCTTTTTATGATAGTTTTGATGGTATTCTTCCGCGGGATAAAACGTGGAAGCAGGAAGAATTTGCGTCACGATCGGCTTAGGAAACCGGCCGCTTTCCGCAAGCGCTTTTTTTGATGCTTCCGCTTTACGCTTTTGTTCCTCGTTATGATAAAAAATAGCTGTTTGGTATGAGGAGCCACGGTCATAGAATTGGCCTCCCGCATCGGTTGGATCAATCTGGTGCCAATAAATATCAAGCAGCTTTTCATATGGGAAGACCGAAGGATCAAAGGTAATTTGCACCGCTTCATAATGCCCCGTGGTATGTGTACATACCTCCTCATAGGTGGGGTTCTCCTTATCTCCACCCGTATAACCGGATACCACTTTTATGATTCCCGGCATTTCTTCAAACGGTGACACCATGCACCAGAAACACCCGCCCGCAAAGGTGGCCAGTTCGCGCTGATTTGCGTTTGTACTGTTGCTCATATGATCACTCCATTCTTAAGGCTCTATTTCACTCCTAATCTTTTCGACTTTTACGTAAAACGTGCGCCTTCGCGGCCAGTCAAACTCACAGAAATAAATCCCCCGCCATGTACCAAGGACGAGTTTCCCGTCAGCTAACGTCAATCATATGGTCGCGTTTTACCGTTTAATTTTCATTTTATGTATTATTAGCATCTCTCCTTCTTTAATCTTTTTCCCTATATTCATTAGGTTTAAAAGATGACCAGCTTTTTATGTTAATTGTAATCCACCGTCAGTGAAAAAGCAGCCCTCTATGCGGTTGCTTTTGTGCTATTCCGTTTTTTTTTTTCAAAGTAATAAAGGGAAAAGAATACATGCGGCAGCGACCGGTTTGTTAGTGAAAATAGATGAGGATGTGAAAAATATGGAGGGGGAGTTCAGTAGTGACTACCCCAACTCCCTTCAAGATGTACGCTTATTAACTTGAACTTGACTTAACCAACCAATTTGTTTTGTTTACCGGTGTGCTCTTGTGTCTTCTTATTTCCCATCTGTACAAAAGCAATCGCTGTGAGTAAGACTAATCCTAATCCCCACATGGCCAAAGAAGCGGTTCCTTTGTAAATGGAATGATAGAAAACAGCTCCTAACACTCCGCCAATAATCGGTCCAACCACAGGAATCCAAGCATATTTCCAATCAGAGGGCCCTTTACCAGCTATAGGTAGCAGAAAATGCGCAATACGAGGCCCTAAATCACGGGCCGGATTGATCGCGTAACCGGTTGTTCCCCCTAAAGAGAGACCGATCGCGACAACCAAGAATCCTACGATTAATGGATTTAATCCTTCTGTAAATTTGTTAACACCAATGGCTAGAATGCCAAATACAAGAACAAACGTACCAATAATTTCACTCATTAGATTTGCATTCCTATTTGGAATAGCAGGACCCGTAGAGAATGCAGCCAATTTAAGACTGGCATCGTCCGTTTCTTTCCAATGAGGAAAATATTGTAACCATATAATAACCGCTCCCAACAAAGCTCCAATCATCTGAGCGAGAATATACTTGGGAACATCCGTCCAAGGAAACAATCCAATAGAAGCGAGTCCAATTGTCACAGCAGGATTCAAGTGCGCTCCGCTTATGCTTCCAACCGAATATACACCGACGGCAACGGCTAATCCCCATCCCATAGTAATGACAATCCAACCTGAATTTTGGGCTTTTGACTTGTTTAGCACAACCCCAGCGACTACCCCGTCTCCCAAAATAACAAGAATCATCGTTCCAATAATTTCCGCAATAAATGGAGTCATTTTATTTTCCCCCTTTAGAATTGAGATATGCTGATTCCGGAGTTATTTCAGATTTGATGGGCTAACGTTCTCCCTGTAAAAATTTTTCTATGAAAATCAACGCTTCTTCTGCATCCTCACCATTTATAATTGTTTTTAATACAGTCCCTTGTTGAACAGCAAGCCCCATTAATTGAAGAATGCTTTTTGCATTTATTTTTTTCACTCCATATTGAAATTCTATTGAACTTTCAAAATCCTTTATTTTTGTGATTAGCTCGCTTGCCGGTCGAGCATGGATGCCATCTTCTCGACCTACCACCAATTCCTTTTCGATTACCATGAAAAAACGCTCCCTTAATTTATATTTTTACGAGTGATTTTGCCTCACGTGCTACCTTAATCACTTCTTCCAGTGTACTGCCACATCCAGATTCAACGAGCGCCGCATAGGCCCCTTCCACTAATGGGGAATCTGCAATATGAACGTTAGTGATGTTATCTTCCGCTAACCGCTCCATTGCTAATTCAGTATTGATTAAAGCGCTGCCAAGGTCAAAGAAGACAATAACACCTTTATCAGAGCAAACTGATTTTATGGCACTGTGTATCTTATCCACACTTGTACCGATTTCCTCCTCATCCGTTCCCCCTGCTAAGGCAATTGGAACATGGGGATTCAGCTGAGAAAGCAATTGTTTTAAGCCTTTGACCAACTCAGGACTGTGAGAAACAAGCACAACCCCAACATATTCCATTACGATATCCCCCTTTTTACATCTTCGGTAACGTTCCCTTCAATAAGGATCGAGCATAGGGTTTCAAACAAGATACAAGATGAAACGGCACCTGGATCTAAGTGTCCGATTGATCTTTTTCCTAAAAAGGAAGCACGTCCCTTCTTGGCTTCTAATCCCTTTGTATTTTCCGCTTGTTCTCTGGCATAGAAGGCCAGTTCCTGAAAGTTTATCGTGTTTCCGTTTTGTTGAATATACTGTGTGACCGGCTCCCACACGTCCAGCATGGTTTTATCTCCCATCTGCGATCTGCCCCTTAGCTTGATACCGCTTACAGATTCTTGAAAGGCTTGCCCTAACTCACTTATTGTGATTTCCTGTTTTCCTTTCAATACCTGCCCCGCTTTCATAAAAGCAGTGCCAAATAACGGACCGGAAGCACCCCCAACCTTCGAAACAAGTACCATTCCAATATCTTGAAGTAATTTTCCAACATCATCATAAGCAGTCTGATGTATTTTATTGATGATCTCTTTAAAACCTCTGGTCATGTTGATTCCATGATCTCCATCGCCTATCGCTTGATCAAGCTGTGTTAGATATTCTTTCTGTCTATCTATTTGTGCATTCGCTAATTCAATCCATCTTATGATTTGGTTAGATTTAATTAACATAGTAGTCCCTCCAGGTTATTTCTTCCAAGCGATAGTGTTAGCAGGTGATTCAAGCAACTCAATGAGTTGATCATCCAGTTTTAAGATAGTGATAGAACATCCGGCCATTTCGATTGATGTCATATATTCACCTACATAAGTATCGTAAACGGAAATATGCTTGCTTCTTAAGATTTGGGATACTTTTTTATTCAAAATGTAAAGTTCCATTAACGGGGTTGCTCCAAGGCCGTTGATCATTACCGCTACTCGATCCCCAGAGGATAATTTCATATCGTCCAGGATACGGGATAAAAGGATCTCTGCAATCTCATCGGCTGAAGCTATGGCGGTTCGGTAAGTACCTGGTTCCCCATGGATTCCAATGCCAATTTCCATTTCCTTTTCCCCGATTTCAAAACTAGGTTTTCCAGCGGCGGGAACGATACAAGGAGTTAAGGCTATTCCCATGCTTCGCACACGATGAATCACCTTGTTAGCTACCTGTTCCACTTCTGCTAAAGAAGCCCCTTTTTCAGCAAGGGCTCCAGCTATCTTGTGAACGAAAACTGTTCCCGCAATTCCCCTGCGCCCCGTTGTAAATGTGCTATTTTCAACCGCGACATCATCATTTACAATGACTTTGGCAACCTGAATCCCTTCGGCTTCTGCTAACTCAGCAGCCATTTCAAAATTCATCAAATCTCCTGAGTAGTTTTTAATAATCAATAGAATCCCATTCCCGGTATTAACAGCTTTCATTGCTTCAAGAATCTGATCGGGTGTCGGTGAAGTAAAGACCTCTCCCGCCACGGCCGCATCGAGCATTCCTGCTCCAACAAATCCGGCATGAGCTGGTTCATGTCCGCTTCCGCCCCCACTAACTAAAGCAACCTTGCCTTGCACTGGAGCATTAGCACGAATAAGAACATTGGTTTCTGATAGGTTTTTCAATTTGTCAGGATGGGCTAAAACCATTCCATCAATCATGTCGCGTACCACTTGTTCAGGGTTATTAATCAATTTTTTCATGATAACCTTTCCTTCCTCCTAAGTTGATTTTCACCCTTTAATATTCGCAAAATCCGTGCCAATATTTGAACGTCCTAAAATGCCTGCTTTCCGCAAATTTTCTCTGCTGTTATTGGTAAAAAGTATCAACCCGGCTGATACTTTTTACCAAGATAGGCTTCAAGGTTATATTTTCTTACCTTACTTGCTACTGTTTTATGGGTCATTCCTAGTGCTTTTCCGGCAGCATTAAAACTCGGGAAAAATTGAATAGCATATTTCAATATTTCTTTCTCATATTCTTCCATGGGAAGAATTTTGTTTCCTTTTAATAGGGATATGTTTATGCCGTTATCTTTTGAGGAGGAAGAATAAATATAGTCTGGTAAATCTTTTAAGCGCAGCTTTTCTCCTTCGCTTAAATTTATGGCCCGTTCCAGTACATTCTCGAGCTCTCTAATATTCCCTGGCCAATTATATTCCATAAGGGAATCCATAAAACCGTTTTCATAGGACTTGATATTTTTTTCCAAGCACTCGTTAAATTGAACCCTAAAATAATCAACGAGAAGCGGAATGTCCAGTTTTCTCTTTCGCAGAGGAGGAAGATGAATGGGGATTACATTGAGTCTATAGTACAAATCTTCTCGAAAATCCCCGTTTTGAACCATTTTTTGCAGATCATGATTGGTTGCGGCGATGACTCTTACATCTAACTTGATCGTCACATTTCCGCCAATTCGCTCCACTTCTCTTTCCTGTAAAACGCGCAAAAGTTTTGCTTGAAGCTCAAAATTAAGATCGCCAATTTCATCCAGAAAAATGGTTCCCGTATGAGCCAGTTCAAACTTCCCTCTTCGCATTTGGAATGCTCCTGTAAACGCCCCTTTTTCATGACCAAAAAGTTCACTTTCTATTAAATTGGCAGGAATGGCAGCACAATTTACCCGGATAAAAGGCTTTCCTTTCCTTTGGCTAGCTTCATGTACGCCTTTAGCAACAAGTTCTTTTCCCGTTCCGCTTTCCCCTGTTATTAGTATCGTAGAATCTGATTTCGCTACTTTGTTAGCTATAGCAAGGCTATCGATAAGCTCCTCACTATACCCTACAATGTGGGTAAAAGAATCGTTTAATGCTTCATGTCTGGACAGTTCTTGTTCTAGGTATTTCGCCCGTTCTTTTTCGATGTCCAGTTGTTCCAATAAGGATTTGGTTTCATGAAAAGGACTCATGGTTAAAATCGTTCCGCGAAATTCACCGTCTACCAGTATAGGATTTAATTTCGTAATATAGGGATACTCCTGTTCTAGATAAACTAATTCAGCGATGGATTGAAAAGACTGGAAAACCACATTGCATTTTTCCTTACCGAGAATCGATTGAACCGAGTTCTTTTTCTTTAACCGTTTTAGTAAAGAATCTATGCCGGGATTGCAGTAGATAAAATTTCCCTGTTGATCAGAAAGCGCAATAAGATCCTCTACAGAGTGTAAGACAAGTTCCAGCTGTTTCTTAAGTTCTTTCACTTCCTTCAGTTCTTTGCTTAACTCTTCTACAGCGGAAATATCCTGAAATAATGCAACAGCTCCCACAATTTCGTCATCAAAAAGGATGGGCGACCGATTGGTTATGATCACGCGGCTTCCCAATTGTTGCGGCTTAGCAATTTCGGTTTTTCCGGTTTGTAGTACATATTGAAGTCTAGAGTGAGGAATGACTATGTCTGCCCTCTGATTTAACAATTGATCATCAGATATCTCTAAAAGTTCCGTTGCTTCTTTATTGACGTATGTAATCCGATTTTCTTTATTCACGACAATGATACCGTTAGGAAGGCTAGAAAGAACTGCTTCAACAGTAATGGAATTTTCGATGAGAAGCTGGTCGGTTTGAAGTTGGTCAGAAAAATCACCTTGTTCATTTTCGATGAAGGCCTTGATCTCCCCTATTACTCTTGGATGTACTTCTTCTTCAAAAAGAAGCGCTATTTTTTCTCCTTTTTTTATTTTCAAGGATACAATAGCTAGTAGGCTGGTTATCGGGATTTTCTTTCCATTATATAAAACATAAATATTTTTTAAGATATTCGCATCTTTTAAGAGTGATTGTAATTTAGCAATAAGTGTAGCTGCCATACGGACATGCAGTCCATTTGTTTTATTGACCGTAACTTCTATTTGCTGCATAATGATCCCTCAATTCATGATTCAACTTTCATATAAAATTATATAATGAAATTTATACTAACGTTTAATTAATTTAATCAGGCATGAAATAGGTGACCGTTCTTTTGTTATCCATACTTGAAATCTAGCTTGAAAACGTGCTAAAGCCAAAGGGGGCAAGAATAGATTACTTATTCTTGCCCCCTTTAAAACTTAAAGCTACATTCCGATTTTTATTTAAAAGCTAAATCGCCTGGTTCCACCATTTTTCTTACTTCTTCCATAAGAAAATTCTTTTCCTTCTGCTCAAAACGAGTCACTTCTACTTCATAGCCTTCTTCTTTGTAGGCCTGATCCGTAAGAATATATCCAATGTAATCATTGGCGTACCCGATGATAAAAAGTTCACGATTAAACTTTTTTAATTGGAGCCCTTCCCCAGTAAATAATTCGCCCGGAAAGAAGACAAGGGTAAGGATCCCGAGACGCAGAACCTGAAGAAGAGATGTTATTTTTCTTCCGTTTTTTTGCTCCAAAGTAATTTCCTTTTCTTGTGCCTTAATTGTATGAATAGCTACTTCTTCACATTGTATTTGTTTTATATCATGTAAGAGAATCCCGCCTAATCTTTCTACTTCAAGGGGCGTTGCTTTGTCTCTTTGAAATCGGGTGCTAATGTCTCCTGCCGCTCCATTAAAGAATAGATTAATTCCCCCGTCAGCTTCCATCTCCTTCATAATCCATCCGGCATAATCACCTGATATATTCAGGTTTGTATGGTCTAAAACTGTCGGATGACAGCTGTAATTGACCAAACTACCGATTCTAACTCCCTCTTCCGAGATAAATTGTAAAAGTAGAATCTGGTTGTCAAAAATCCCGCCTTTTTTTCTCCGGTTGCCGCCAAGGCGGCCCTTTCCTGTCCCTTTAAACATGCTCGCTTTTTGCAGGTTATTTTGCGCATCCTTTATCGAAAGAACAACTTTTTCCTTTATTCTTTTTCTTATTTCTATATCCATTCTGGGTTCCTCTAACCAAAGCCCTTTGTGAAGATGAGCCGGGAATCCTTCGTATGAAGAGTGGGTATGGGTAGCGCCGATAAAAATATGCTTCTTTTCGACAGGCAATAATTGAGAGATTTCTTCGCGTAAGGTGTGTGCAAATGCTAGATCAATGCCGAGCAGTTCCAGAGAAATTAATACAAAAAACTCGTTATGCCACTTTAAAATCATCGTTCGGGAAAAAACAGGAAGGTGGATGTTTTGAGACACACCCTCCCGTTTTTCATATCCGCCCAATTGCACAGAGGACTCCGGTGTCATGTCAGCTTTGCCAAACCCTGCGTACAGCATTAGAAAAGCCTCACTCTTTGGCTGTAGTGTTCGATTAATTCGCGGTTCCTTTCTACGGCTCCTTGCGTATCAACGTTAACACTTTGAATGATGGGCGGAACCTTGCCCAGAGTTTTTAATTCTTCCGCCGTTTGTACGAGAAGGCCATTCACAAGGGCTGCTCCTACTACTGTGGAAGTGGGTCCCATTTTCATTCCGCCACCCATTTCAACAACGGCATCCCCGATGACACTGCCATTATCAATCACCATATCGGCTATTTCGAAAAGTTTTTTACCGGATGAATGCCGTGACGGTTCGTTTTTATACTGAAGGGAAGTCAACCCGATGGTGTAAAGCCCTCTTTTCTTTGCTTCGATAGCCATCTCAATAGGAACCGCATTTCTTCCGGAATTTGAAATAATAATGACGGCGTCTTCAGCTTTTACTCTATATTTATCAAGGATAACGGAAGCAAAACCTTCAACCTTTTCCAGCCAGCTGCTCTGTTCCGCTCCGTGATGAAGCATAAGATTCGGCTCAAGCATAGCGTTTGTACAGGCGAGTCCCCCTGCTCTAAAAAAAGCCTCTTCTACGATCATATGAGAATGCCCGGTTCCAAACAAATGAATAATTCCTTCTCTGACCACTCTTTTTGCCAGCTCTTTTGCAGCGATTTTGATCTCGTTCTTTTGGCTTGCAAGTACCTCCGACAAAATGCTGGTAACGGTTTTGCTGTACTGTTCATACGCTTCCATAGTTTATTCTCCTTCCACCCTGCCTTTTTGGTAGATAAGAAAGCGTAATAGCTTTCTTATCTACATAAGGGCAACTGAGGCAATCGCCGTGGCCCCGTTTGGCATCAGCCAAGTTATGTTTAGCGCATAGAATGTTTACTCTTTATTTAAGTATTCCGAACGCCCCGGCTGCAAAGGAAATAATGAATATCCAGAGCAGAAGAGTGTTAGGCTTTGTCCCTTTTTTAAGAAAGTACACAAGGAGTAAAGTAGCGATTAACGGGAGCATACTGGGTACGATTCCATCTAAAATTTCCTGAACCTTCATTACCTGTTTTCCAGCATGGAATTGAAGCGGGGTTTCAATGCGTATCCAGCTGGCTACCAGAACACCAAGAACCATTAACCCTACGACAGAAGCACCCTCGGAAATTTTTTGCACAAGATTGGATTCACGAATATTTTTCAGCATACCAATTCCCATTTTATATCCGTAATTCAAAGAATAATACCGAAAGCCAAAATTGAAAATATTCCACAGAATCAGGAACAAAATCGGGCCGAGTATGCTTCCGTTGAGAGCAAGGCCGGCGGCAATACCAGCTAAAATCGGCCGTATGGTTCCCCAAAACAGAGAATCACCGATTCCGGCGAACGGGCCCATTAGACCAACTTTAATGCTATTGATACTGTCCGCTACATCTTCACCGGCTGCGTTTTTCTCTTCCAGTGCCACTACGGTTCCAAGAATGGGATTGGCCATAAAAGGGTTGGAATTATACATTTTCATATGCCGCTTTAGCGCTTCCGCTCTTTCGCTATCCGTTTTATAGAATTTTTTCAGTATAGGAGCCAGCACGAAGGTGAAACCGAGCGATTGGAACCGTTCGTAGTTAATCGTTGCCATCACGAAAAAAGAGCGCCAGAACATCGACTTTAACTCTTTAGGAGTTACCTTGTTTTCATCCATTTTAATTCTCCTCCTATGCTTCGCTTTTTTCAAACTTGTTTAAATGTAAGAGCATGGCGCCGACTCCTAATGCGGCCGCTGCAATTAACGTAGCTTTGAAGAAAGCGGCGACCACAAATCCTATAATAAAGTAAGGGAGAAGTTTTTTACTGCTCATCATGGTGAACAACATCGCGAAACCGAGAGCAGGAAGCATTCCTCCCGCTACCGTTAAGCCATTCATAAACCATGTTGGAATATGTTGAATCACCAATTTAACAGCGCTTACACCAAACAGTGTTGCAACAAATGCGGGAACAAATCCCTGCAGGAAAAAGAGGAACGAACCGGTAATATGAATCTTTTCCATTCCCTTGATATTGCCCGCTTCCGCATATTTATCTGCCTTGTGAGTGAGGCCTACATTTCCCGTCCAGATTAACATTTGTAAAGATTGGGCGGCCATAGCAACCGGAACTGCCAAGGCGGGGGCCGCCTTCGGATCGATACCGGATAAGATCGCTATAGAAGTAGCAATGGCAGTAGCTGCAGTGGGATCGGGCGGGATTGCCGCTCCGACAGGTATCGTTCCCAGGTACATCATTTCAATCGTTGCGCCAATATATAACCCTGTTTTCATGTCCCCCAGAATTAAACCCATAATAGGGCCGGCTACCACCGGACGCGAAATCATGGTTTGTCCCCAACCGTAAATATCCCATTCTAATATCCCGGCAACAATGGCAACTAATAGGGCAACAAGAAGTACATGCATACGTAAACCTCCTCAATAATCTGAATTTTAACCCGGAATCCATCAAATATTTTTTCTTATATAATTGACAAACCTTTTGGTAATTTCCTGGGGTCTTGTAATAGCGGTTCCAACAACGACTGAGAATGCACCTGACTTATATGCTTTAACGGCTTCTTCAGGAGTCCATATCCTACCCTCCGCGATAATTGGCACAGGAAGCTTTCTGGCGAGTTGTTCAATCAGATCAAAATCCGGTTCGAATTTCCCTTTCGTGTATGCAGTGTAACCGGAAAGTGTTGTACCAACAAAATCCGCTCCGGCTTTATAGGCTGCCTCTCCTTCTTCAAACGTAGAAATGTCCGCCATGATCAAAACATTCAACCGTTTTTTCACTCTTTTGATTAAATCGCACCCGGTTGTTCCATCTGCCCGTTTACGGCTTGTGGCATCGAGTGCCACAATGGTGGCTCCTGCATCAAAAAGTTTGACTACGTCCTCAAAAGTGGGAGTAATATATACATCCGATCCCTCACTTGCTACTTTGTTTATTCCGATAATTGGCAAACTCGTAATTTTCCTTATCGCGACAATATCATCGACCCCGTTTGCCCGCAGGCCTACAGCCCCCCCTTCGATGGCCGCCTGGGCCATTTTTTGCATAAAAACAGATCCGTGCAGAGGCTCATCCTCGGCTGCCTGGCATGAGACAATTAATCCACCTTTTAGTTGTTCAATATGATTCAAGTTTCTCTCCTCCCCCCTATGGTTTTGTTCTTTATTTTCTGGATGTTACTGAAAAGACGTTCCGCCTACCATTTGGTAAAGGTTAGAAACCGAGTTTCTTCGCGAGATCTTCCTTTGCATTCATCGGCGCTACCTGATAATACAGATGAACGCCCCGGCTGCTTAATTCCTTTAACACTTTTCTATCGTCTTCTCCGACGAAAAGGGCGTTGTCGATTTTTTCTTTCCCGTCTTCGTGATACATCCCTCCGATATTGACCTCAGTTAGCTCAACCCCTTGGTCAAGAAGTGTTATAATATCGTGTGGATTTTTAAATAGAAGCATATATTTCCCGGTCAGGGCTCCGCTTTTTAGTTTTTCCACTCCTTCCTTTACCGTAAGAATCGACAAACTCACCCCGGAAGGTGTTGCCAGTTCCAAAAGCATCTTTTGCATCTCATCCTTAGCTGATTGATCGTGAATCACCATAATGTGTTCAGCTCCTGTGGTACGAGTCCAGGCAACGGCAACCTGACCGTGAATCAGTCGTCCGTCTACTCTTGTCAACACGATTTTCATTGTAATTCCCCCTCGTAAAAATTAGAAATAATGTACTATTTCGAAATGGGAAAGCTACTTATTGACAGCAATTTCTCTGATAGCTGTTTTTCCGGCTTCTTCTGCTGTTTTCAGAAGTTCTTTTGGTGCCAAAACTTCGCGCTGCAGCAGAATCTCCAATAACATGGGTAGGTTAACACCGGTAAGTATGAATACCGGATACCTGGTTGCCAGCAAAGAGGCTACATTAGAGGGGCTGCCGCCGGGAATGTCGGTTAAAATGAGCCCTTCTCCGCCCCACTCGATCATAACCCGCTCCATTTTCTCCTTTAATGCATCGATCCCTTCATCCGGTGAAAATGTTACAGCTTTAACGTTTTTTTGGCTGCCGATAATCATTTCCGCGGCACCCAGCAAGCTTTCGGATAAATTAAAATGAGTGGCAATAAGAATGTTCATTCGATATCTTCCCTCTTTCTGCATAAATACAGAAGCCTGCCTCAATAGCGTGTGGATACCCTGCCGATTTTTTTATGAATGGGCGGCTTCACTAGGGTTGTTAAATTTCACGGCAAACGTATAACGGTCCCCACGGTAAATCGACTTAACGAATTCAATGACTTTTCCTTCTTCTGAATAGGTTCTTCCTTTGACGAGAAGGACGGCTGTTTTACTTTTAATGTTAAGCAGTTTGGCTTCATTTGCTGTTGCTAAAGACGCCTCTAATGTCCGTTCAACTTGCCGCAGTTTTATCCCGTTCTCATGAAGAAGCTCGTAAAGGGAACCCTTGGCTGCCAAAAGCTGTTCATTCAAACCGGGTATATAACGGACAGGAATATAGGCAGTCTCAATTGCCATGGGCTCATCGTCGGCAAGCCTTAAACGGCAGATTTCATAGACCGATTCTCCTGTTGGGATTTCTAACTGTTCAGCCATGCTTCCGCCCGCTGGAATTGTTTTCATCTCAATGATGCGGGCACTCGGTCGTAAATTTCTTCGCCTCATCTCTTCTGTGAAGCTAAATACGGAAGGCCCTTTTTCAAATTTTTTCTCGGCAACGAACGTTCCTTTTCCTTTGTGTCTGACCAGCAACCCATCGTTTACGAGGTTAGTAATGGCTTGGCGAACCGTCATTCGGCTGATTCCAAGTTCTTCAGAAATTTCTCTTTCGGATGGAATGGCTTCCTTCGGTTTCATTGCCCCGCTGTTAATCTGGGAGCGAATATATTCTTCCAATTGATAATAAAGAGGAATTGGTGAGTCTTTTTTAATCATCTTATGACCACTCCTGCGTTTGCTGTTTTAATGAATGAGAGAAGCCGCTGAATGCTCCAGAATAACCGTCACATTCGGGTGCTTTTTAAGTGAAGTAACCGGCCACTCATTTGTGATGGTATCCCCTTCAAGCAAATGGTAAACTGCCTGTGCTTTGTTTACTCCGCTGGCCAGCAGAATGATTTTTTTTGCCTGCATAATGGTGGCTATCCCCATCGTTATCGCCTTTCTTGGCACGTCAGTGGGAGAATCAAAGTATCTTTCGTTTGCCAACCTGGTCGACTCGGATAATACCACTTCGTGGGTGCGGCTTGAAAACGATGTGCCTGGTTCGTTAAATCCGATATGACCGTTTTTGCCAACACCAAGAATCTGAACGTCAATTCCACCGTGTTCCTCAAGCAACGATTCATAACGCATGCATTCGGCCTGAATGTCTTTGGCGGTTCCATCCGGCAAAAATGTTTGCGCCAGAGGGATTCCAAGCGGTATAAATAAATGCTGATTCATATAATATCTATAGCTTTGAGGTGATGTAGGCGGCAGTCCTACATATTCATCCAGATTAAAGGTTGTTATTTTTGTGACGTCCAGTTTCTTCTTTATTTCCGGTTTAATCATCTCCCGATACAATCCGAGGGGAGTTCCCCCAGTTGCTAAACCAAGGGTCACACTCCCCTGCTCCAACACGGTGTTGATAAGATGTTCGGCGCCTATTCGGCTGATGCTTTCATAGCTATCTCCAATAATGACTTTCATATGTCTCTCTCCTTATTTACCGAGTATCTTATCTTTCCCCGGCAAAAAGTCGTTTGTACGTTAAAATCTGAATTGAGAATGACAATGTCAGCATCCTTGCCGACAGCGAGGCTTCCTTTGCGCGCAAAAACCCCAAGTTCTTCTGCTGCATTTCCCGAAGAGAGACGGACAAGGTCATGAAGGGAACAGCCTACGAGTGTACTTGCATTTTTTACGGCGTGATTCATCCGAAGCACACTGCCGGCCAGCGTTCCATCCGCCAACCGGGCCTGATTTCCCTGCACGGTAACTTTTTGTCCGCCTAAGTCGTATTCCCCGCTTGTTAAACACTTGGCCCGCATCGCATCCGTAATGAGCTGCAGTTTCCGGCTTCCTTTCAATTGATAGGCAAGCTGAACCATCTCCTTTGAAACATGAACCTCATCAAAAATGATTTCTGCCATCGTGTTTTCCTCTAAAAGCACTGCTCCTACCACACCCGGTTCCCGATGGTGCATGGGCCTCATCGCGTTGTATAAATGGGTGGCGTGCGTTAAACCGGCGCTCACAGCTTTTTTCACTTCATGGAAGGTCGCATCGGAGTGTCCGACAGAAGCAATGACTCCGGTTTTCGCAAGGTGTTTAATGAGCAGGTCCCCCCCGTTTTCTTCGGGTGCCATGGTAACCAAACGGATGGTTTGTCCGGCCAACCGCTGCCACTTGTCAAATAACTCAATATTCGGCGGAATAATTTTATCGCGGGGCTGCGCGTTCGCATGTTTCGGATTAATAAACGGCCCTTCTAGATGAATCCCGAGCACTTCCGCCCCTGTGTAATTAGTTTTCATAAACCGTGAAGCAGTTTCCACCGCTTTTGCAATAGCTTCCTCACTTTGTGTAATCGTGGTGGCGAGAAAAGAAGTCGTCCCCTCTTTTGGCAGCGCCTCGGCGATCGTTTGCAGCGCGTGAGGGGTTGCATCCATCACATCGGAACCGGCCGCCCCATGAATATGAACGTCGATAAATCCGGGCAGAATAATTTGGTCGGCTCCTATTTGCATCGTGGGAAACGGTCGATACTTGGAAGGCATCTCGTCCAGCGGACCTATATCTTGTATGGTTTGGCCTTCAATCAAAAGGTAACCGTTTTCAATGATGCTATCTTCGACAACCACCTTGCCGCCTGCAAGAACCATTCGATTGTAAGTTTGTATCGTCTTCATTTCCAGCACCTTTTTCCGTAAGGGAATTCTTTTCTACCCCTATACTACCAACTATATAACTAGTTGTCTATACCAATTTTATTATGCCCGGAAAAATAAATGACTCCTAAAATTAATGAACCCTGTCAATTGGTACAGGGTTCGTAGAATCGTATATTCTAACGCTGCTTTGTAAAATCCCTACGCGGTGGGTACGATGGTAGATCAATTATCCGCTGCCATGGGCGTGCCAATTACTGCGGCGCAGCGGGCAGCCGCTATCCAATACGTCATCGCGCAACGATGCAATCCCGCCAACGCCGCTCATCGAGCACGTATGAGGTCGCTGATTAACCTTTAATGGATTCCAGCCATTCCGCATAACATGTTTCACAAAGCGGTTCATTGTATTCCTCGTTCACATTATAAAAGGTTACGTAGCGGACTTTTTCGACGTCATGTTCACAGTGGTAACAGGTGTAAGCCATGGATATTTTCCTCCTGATTCTGGTCCATAAAAATATTGGATTATCTTTTCGCCTTTAGCTTTTCCTGATTCAGGGGTAATTTTCCTGGTAAAATCAAACTGCTTTCTCTATTCCTTTCATGCCTGTCACATGTTCTTCTTCATTGATTCCTGCAAGATTTCCCGCAAACAATAATACTACAATAATTGTGAGCGGATGGATTCCCAGATTTCTCCCCATAATGTTAGGCGTGATAATATTGCCGCGATAATTCCATTGTTAATTGTAAACGTGTATAACTATATACACAGTTTTAAGCTTATTAAAACAAGAATAGAGATTTCCTATGCTTGTTTTTGCTATAACCTCCTTGGGTATGGTTCGTTTGATGCGTTGTGGAAGAGATAGCGGAAAAATAAAAGAAGCGGCCTTTCCGGCCGCTTTAATGTTAGCTGAGCATGTAATTGTCTCTTACTTTCATAGTTTCTTTACATTCCAAGCACGTCATCCGCACACTCGATTTGACATGGTTTTTGTTTGCGCTGTGCCCGTTTTGTTTCCACCATGGCATAAACAACCGGAATGACAAACAGCGTTAGAATGGTGGATGTAATCGTACCAAACATAAGCGAGATAGCCAAACCCTGAAAGATAGGGTCGAACAGAATAACGAACCCGCCCACGACTACGGCTGCCGCCGTAAGAATAATCGGTTTGGCGCGTACGATGCCGGCCTCGATGACGGCCTCCGTAAGTACAGCCCCTTCTTTGCGGCGCTGAATGGCAAACTCGACGAGTAAAATTGAATTCCGCACGATGATTCCCGCGAGGGCGATAACCCCAATCATTGACGTTGCGGTAAAGAAGGCCCCGAATATCCAGTGGCCGGGGATGACGCCGATGAGTGTCAGCGGAATCGGTGACATGATGATGAGCGGTGTCACAAACGATTGGAACCAGCCAACGATAAGCAAGTACATAATGATAAGCGCTACGCCGAACGCGATACCCAAATCACGGAATACTTCATACGTAATCTGCGATTCGCCATCCCATTTTACGCTTACTCCGTCTTCAAGCCATGGTTGTTGCGTAATATATTGGGTCACTTTTTTTCCCGACTTCGTCTTCAAGGCACCGATACGGTCCCACATATTCGCAATCGAATAGGCGGGGCTTTCTTCATACCCGGCTACATCTCCTACTACATACATCACACTTTGCAGGTTTTTGCGGTAGAGAGTTTGCTCAACGGCGCCTTTTTCGATCGTCGCGATTTCGCCCAGAGGAATAAGCTGCCCGGACGGGGTCGGAATTTGAATGCTTTTTAACAACTCAAGGCTGGAGCGGTCTCCTTTGGGCGGTTGTACCCGGATCACGACAGGATCGAGCTCATTCGGCGGATGAAGCAGGCCTACCTCGCTTCCCTGCAACACCATCTGCATCGTTTTGACAAACGATTGTTCCGTGATCCCGTTTAAGCGTCCTTTATCGTTAATCGTGAAACGATATTCGGGTTGATTGGCTTCCATATACGTATCGACATCAACAACACCTTTTGTTTCCCTGAAAATTTTCTCGGCTTGTTTTGTGATATCATACTGGTCTTCCTTATTGTTTCCATATACTTCGAGCACAATGGTCGACATTACCGGAGGACCTGGAGGCACTTCTACGACTTTTATATTGGCGCCGTATTTGGCCGCAATTGCATCCAAATAAGGGCGAATGCGCTTGGCGACGTCATGGCTTTGCTGCTGGCGAAGTTGCTTGTGGACAAGATTGACTTGAATATCCGCAACGTTCGGGCCTGTGCGTAAATAATAATGACGAACAAGACCGTTAAAGTTAAAAGGCGAAGCCGTTCCGATGTACATCTCATAGTCTGTTACTTCGTTGACATGTGCGAGATAGTCTCCCAACGCTTTCGTCGCTTTGGCCGTATCCTCTAACGTCGTCCCTTCCGGCATATCCACGACCACCTGGAATTCGCTCTTGTTGTCAAATGGCATCATTTTCATGGGTACCGCTTTCGTATAAAAGAACAACATCGACCCGAGCAGTAATACCACAATGCTGCCGAGAAATAGCGCGCGCTTCCCTTTGTTTAG
Organism: Aneurinibacillus terranovensis DSM 18919; assembly: GCF_000430625.1. GTDB lineage: Bacteria > Bacillota > Bacilli > Aneurinibacillales > Aneurinibacillaceae > Aneurinibacillus_B > Aneurinibacillus_B terranovensis. The sequence continues at coordinate 97,319 of NZ_KE387172.1, read as the reverse complement.
AAGCAGGCCCCGGATAAAACGGGCATACCACCGGCTTCCGCCCCGCAGCGTATCGAACGAAAACGATATTTCCTTAAGCGGATGCGTACCGCCCGATTTTTTTAAGAGACGGTAGGCAAACCACGGTGTAATGATAAACGCGACAAACAGCGAGAAAAACATGGCAACCGATGCGTTAATAGGAATCGGGGCCATATATGGACCCATCAAGCCGCCGACAAACGCCATCGGCATTAAAGTCGCAATAACGGTTATCGTCGCAAGAATCGTCGGGTTTCCGACCTCGTTGACGGCTAGCACGGACGCTGCTAACGGTGGATGTGTGCCTTTTTGAAACCACCGATGCATATTTTCCACGACGACGATCGCGTCATCGACAAGAATCCCGATCGCGAAAATGAGTGCGAAAAGGGTAACCCTGTTTAACGTATAGCCATACATATCACTTAGGAAAAGAGCAAGCGCAAGCGTCACCGGAACAGTAATCCCGATCACCACAGCTTCGCGTATGCCGAGAGAAACACCAATAAGCAGCACAACGGAGAATGTGGCGATAAGCAGATGTATGATTAATTCATTCGCTTTTTCCTCCGCTGTGTCTCCGTAGTTCCGTGTGACGGTCACATGTACATCGTCAGGAATGACTTTTCCTTTCAAATCATCGATCTTTTGGATCACGTTCTTGGCAATGGCGACCGCATTCGTGCCGGGTTTCTTGGACACCTGGATCGTTATCGCCGGATACGTCGTACCGATTGTTTCGTTAACACCTTTATCTTTCGCCTGGGGTCCCGGTCCAAACAGCACGTACTGACTAATTTCACCTGGCCCATCGATAATTGTAGCAATGTCTTTTACATAAACAGGGCGGTTCTGGTACACGCCAATGACCAAATTTTCAATTTCCTCTTTGCTTAACAAGTAACGTCCGGCTTTGACCTGATTATTGATATCTTCCTTGTCAAACGTTCCGGCTGGCAGTGATAAGTTAGTTTGCTGTAGTGTCGTCTCAACTGTGACCGGGGACAAGTGATACGCCGCCAGCCGTTTCGGGTCGAATTGAATGCGAACTTCCCTGTTCCTCCCGCCAATCACGTTCGTTTTGGCGATATTATTAATTTTATTCACTTCATCGCTCACAACGGTTCCGATTCTGTGCAGGGCGTAATCGTTCAGCTGTTTGCTCCAGAGGGTGACCGACACGATTGGGACGTCATCGATCGTGACCGGTTTCACAATGGGCTGCATAGTTCCCTGGGGAAGTTCGTCCATGTTGGACATCAGCGCGTTATACAGGCGGACAAGACTCTGATCAAGATCCTTACCGACATAGAATCGCGCCGTAAACATCGCCATTCCTGGTTTGGAAGTCGAATAGATGTATTCGATGCCGTCGACTTTCCACAGTTTTTTCTCCATGATTTTGGTGACCCGGTTTTCCACATCCGCGGCAGTGGCGCCAGGGTATGGAATGTACACATCCATCATCGGCACTTTGATTTGCGGTTCTTCTTCCCGCGGAGTATTCATGACCGCGAACACTCCGAGCAATAGAATTGCGACCACAAGCAATGGTGTCAGCTTCGAGTCGATGAACACCCGGGCGATTTGTCCGGCAATGCCCAAACGCTGTTTTGGTTTTTGCTGCTCCTCGCTCATGGGGCCGCCACCACCCTGGCTTTATCTGTTACCTTATCCACGGAAGATGTGACGATTCGTTCCCCCGCTTTCAATCCGCTTAACACTTCCACATTTGGTCCGCTCGTGCGCCCGAGACTAACGTAGCGCAAATGGGAAATGCTGTTCTCATCGACGACATAGACACCTGTAAATTGGGACCAATGGACGATGGCATCCTGCGGGATAAAAATACTTTGATCGCCACCGTCCGGGAATGCTGCTTCCCCGAACAGCCCGCTCATCAGCCCGTCTGTTTGCGGCAGCAAAATCTTCACGCGGAACTTGCGGCTTGCCGGATCGATATGCGGCGTGATTTCTGCAACGGTTCCCGTTTGTTGCATATGCAAGGCTTCGATTGTGATTGGAATCTTGTTACCGACTGCGATGTCTTCCATTTTCCGTTCATCGACGTATGTTTCCAAATAATAAGGCTGTTGTTCCATTGTCAGCAGCGGTGTGCCTGGTGAGGCCATATCCCCTTCGTGGACAAGAGTATCAACGACCATGCCGTCAAACGGAGCCCGAATGGTTGCATCGGACACACTTACATTGGCGACAGCGTAACCAGCTTCGGCCTGCTGAATCTGGGCTCCGGCTTCCCCACGTTTGGCGACGGCCACGCCAACCGCTGCCTTGGCCTGATTCACCGCGTCATTCGCCTGGGCGAGAGCGGCCTTCGCTTTGTCAACCGCGATACGGGCCGTATCGTAATTCGTTTTGGCGTTATCGTAATCCTGGCGGCTGATGGCGCCGTTTTCGAATAATGTTTTCGAACGGTTATAGACATCTGTCGCGTTTTGATAGCGCGCTTGTGCATCCTGTACGCCTGTCAGCGCCTGTTGGACGGCGCTGTTCGCTTGAAGTACGCCCGACTGAGCAAGTTCTATTGATTTCTCGACACTTTGTTGCGCGACCTGTGCCGCCGTAATTCCGGCTTTCGCTTGGTTTGCCTGTGTGGAAACCTGCGCTTGATCGAGCAGCACAAGCGGTTGCCCTTGTTTGACCAGTTGCCCTTTCTTTACTAGAATCTTCTCTACGGGGGCCATCAGTTTACTGGAAACCATTGTTTCCTCTTTTGTCACCACCGTACCAGGTACACTTAATTCAGCCTGGTAGGCGTTGTTGCTTACTTTCCCAACGGGTACCCCGCGTACCTCTTTTGGTGTTTCTGATGCGGCGACCCCAGGTTTGATTTTATCCGTAAAAGCACCGCCAAGCAGCAGTAAAAAAACCGTAACCGGAATCACCAAAAAAATAAACAGTTTAAGCGCCCCTCTCATTTTCTGCTCCCCCCGACCGATCTTTACACATACCCATATGGGTATGTGTATAGGTATAATATAACCAATTATATCTAAAATTTCAACGAAAAAAATTAAGAGAAAATCAACTGGAAACAGCAGGAAACTCGCAAAGCGTGGCAAACTCCTCCCTTTTTTGATAAAAAATCTTAGGGGATAGTAGGAGTCTTAACGCGTTTGCGAGTTACATACGAAAAAAAGGAGGAACGGTTTGATATGGGCGATGTAATACGTCTTGCATTTTTAACAAATTATAACTAATATTAAAGGGTTAATCGGTGTAATAAGGCTACAACATAAACGTTTTCATGGAAGGGAATATGTATGATTGCCTATTTATCAAAATTAATTCTTACATGCTTGCCGCAAAATGCTATTTCCCGCCTGGTCGGGAAAGCGGCGCGATCACGGATAAGCAAGTATTTTATCAAACCATACATTTCAGCGTTCAAATTGGATACAAGTGAAATGGAAAACCCACTCAAATCGTACCCGAATTTAGCTGCTTTTTTTACCCGAAAGTTAAAAAGCGGAGCCAGGCCGATTTGCTCATCCCCTTCCTCAATTGCCAGCCCTGTGGACGGGACGGTTGCTCAACTGGGGATAATTAAACAGGGTACCCTTATTCAAGCCAAAAACATTCATTATACGGTTGAACAACTGCTTGGCTGTTCGAAGGAAAAGGCGGCTTTATATGATGGGGGCACGTTTATTACCATTTATTTAAGCCCCCGGGATTATCACCGTATCCATATGCCTATTGACGGTGAATGCAATCAATATACATATATTCCAGGCAGGTTGTTTCCCGTCAATACGATCGGAGTTAACCATGTGCCCGGATTATTTACGAAAAACGAAAGAATGATCACGTATGCTAACACACAAGCCGGAGAAGTGGCAATCGTAAAGGTGGGCGCTTTTATCGTGGGTAGTGTAAAAATCGCATACAGTGAACATACAACGAACCAAAAACAAGGCAAATATGTTTCCGTTGGTATAGACCCACCGGCCTGCTATAAAAAAGGGCAGGAAATTGGCCTGTTTGAATTTGGTTCAACCGTTATTTTATTGTTTGAAAAGGGAAGGATGGAATACTTGCCCGGCATACAGGAAGGCAAGTATCTTCGTGTAGGGGAGCAAATCGGCACCTATCTTGTACAGCCCGTGAAAAAGAGCTGAATGCGTACACATATATTTCAGACTCAGGCTCATCCTAAAACAGAAGGAGGTGGAACGATGGCAAGGAAAGACGAGCCGAATCTTCCCGATTTTAAACAATTAAATGATAGGATTATAGCCGGACCGACTGAAGGTCCTTTTATTGTCGCAGAAACAAACCTGGATAAGAAGATGAAGGAAGAATTGAATGGCACAACAAAGACGTTGAGTTAGAAAAACAGTAAAGGTGAATGGAATGGTCCGTTTTATTTTTTTGCGGGTTTTCCCTTGCAAAGAAGTATAGACTGGCCGTGGTACGAACAGAGGGAAACCTGCCCGAAACATCCGGATAGCGCGAAGATGGAGACAATTGGGCAGAAAAACGTTCCCTTTTGTTTGTACCACTAGGCAGCGGGAAAAAGCAAAAAATAAGAAACGGAGCATTTCATTGCACACCAACGTGTAACGTTTCGCCTAGTTTTAAAAATTTTAATTGATCGTGGCTGATATTCTTTTTATCCCATGCCACCAGTAAGCGGTCGAGCGCTTCCTGTGGTGTATCATTCGCCAGGCGGAACGTTCCGTAATGCATGGGTACAAAAAATTTGCCATGCGTATCGAGAAATGCCTGGGTGGCTTGCTCAGGCGAAACATGCTGTGGGGCCATAAACCATTCGGGATCGTATGCACCGATCGGCATCAGGACATAGTCAATGGAAAAACGTTTGCCGATTTCCGCGAAGCCGCGAAAGTACCCACTATCCCCTGCGAAATAAATCGTTTCTTTCGTACGGTTGTTATGTATGACCCATCCCCCCCAGTGGGATGTATTCGTATCAAAAAGACCCCGCTTCGTCCAGTGCTGTGCAGGGACAAACACCAGTTCAAGGTCGCCTATTTGTTGTCGGTCCCACCAGGAAAATTCTTCAACATGATGGAATCCCTTCCTGCGCAGCAAAAAGCGTAATCCTTCCGGAACGAGATGCGTCCGGTTGCCCTTTAGGCCCCTGAGGGATGGAACGTTTAAATGGTCAAAGTGTCCATGAGAAATTAAAACCACGTCAATAGCAGGCATGGCAGAAAGAGCGATGCCAGGTGGTGTAAGGCGTTTATATAACCCCATTCTCTGCGCCCATACCGGATCGGTAATAATATTTAACCCTGCCGCCTGGATTAAAAAAGTAGAATGACCAATCCAGGTAATCGTTGTACTCGTGCGATTTTGGCGAAGAAAATCGATTTCCGGAGAATCAACAAGAGGAACGGAAAAAGAAAAGGTTTTTTTTGCTTTAATTCTTTTTGATTTCCCCCATCGATAAATATGTTTCACTGACTTGGATGTGGGAACGCGATCCAAGTTATAATAACGTTTTTTTGCCATTTTTTCCGCCTTTGCTTTCGCTTTGATTTATGAAAATGCTTCCTTTTTTAGGATTACCCGTAGGGCAATTATTTTAAACGGTGGTTAAAAAGATCAATCCGTTCCGCAAAATTAGCGGTATCTCTCATGGTAAATGCCCTGCCTTTTATTGTTTCTACTTCGAAATAGCGGATCGTGGCAACACATCCTTCGGTAGATTCCATATCCTTTTCGAAGTAGTGCGTATTTTTTACCTCATCCCACCTGTAATGTTCAATCGTTACCTTTGAGTCATTCGCTTCATACCTATCACCTTTACAATCGCCCTCTCCATCGTTTTATTCAAAGCAGGGATAATTCTCTTATGTTTATTATACCCATTGTAGGAAGAATTCTTTTGCTACCCCAATATTGCGGCTCCTTCTCACCCCCCTGCGCTGTAACCAAACATTAAAATTAAACGGTCGTTTAAAAAATCTACGACATTTTGTCGAAAATAAACGGCATATTATTTGCGCGTAAAATAAATTAAATTATTTATAAATTAAAATCATTTGAAAAGCCCTTTCTTTTTTACTGTTGCACTGTTATGCTTTTGCGTATTAAAGCTTAAGGGTGGTTTATGTGGAGAATAAAAACTTGCAGCAGGGGTTATTGCCCCGGCACGTACGAATGATGGCCATTGGAGGCATGATCGGGGCAGGCATGTTTAAGGGAAGCTCCGATACTTTATCTCTGGCGGGTCCGAGTGTTGTGTTTGCCTATCTATCCGGCGGAATTCTTCTTCTGGTTATTATGGGCGCGCTTGCCGAAATGGCGGGTGTCTATGCAAAAGCAGATATTCGGGAACTGATAAAGAAAGCGTTTGGTACGCGAGCCTCGTTTGTAATGGGGTGGCTGTACTGGATCAATTGGGTGCTAGTCATGGCGGTGGAAATTGTGGCCGCCGGAACCTTTATACAGTATTGGTTTCCTGCGGCCCCGCTCTGGTTGCTAAGCCTGCTGGTCGCGCTTGCTATCCTTGTCGTTAACTTGTCCAATGTTAAGTACTATGGAGAAGTCGAATTCTGGATCTCGGCTGTCAAAGTGATGGCGCTTGTCAGTTTTATCGTACTTGGCGGTTCTCTTCTCACGGGAGTTTTTTCAGGGAATCACGTTTCCCATTTCACGAACTATACGATACACGGCGGCTTTTTTCCAAAAGGCTGGCACGGTCTTTTTTCTTCTCTGCTCGTTGTTATGTTTTCGTATGGAGGATCCGAACTAATTGGTTTAACGATAACCGAAACAAAAGACGCGGGTCGTGTGCTACCGAAAATTATAAACGGAATCATGTGGCGGGTTATTTTGTTCTATACCCTGCCGCTGCTCGTCATATGCGGGCTAATTCCGTGGGATGAAGTTTCCGGAAAGGCAAGCCCTTTCGTCCAGGTGTTAGCGAGTGTGGGTTTGAAAGATGCGGCCGAGTTGATGAACTTTATTATGCTGACCGCAGTATTTTCCGCTGCCAATTCCGGGATGTATGCAACATCCAGAATGCTGTATTCGTTGGCGAAAAATGGCGATGCACCCGCCGTTTTTGAACGGACCTCTAAAAACGGAGTGCCGATCTTTGGCCTGGTCGCAAGTGCGGTTTGTTTATTCATTGGTGTCATTGCAGCCTATATTACACCGGCAAATGTTTTTCACGTCTTAATGGGCATTCCGGGGTTCACGGTAATGCTAGTATGGATTAGCATCTGCCTCGCGCAATTAAAATTACGTTCGACATATCCTGCAGCGCCGCTTTTTACACTGCGTTTCTTTCCGCTGTCGACATTATTCACCGCTTGTTCCCTGCTTATTATTTTCTTGACCATCCTGTTTGACCCGAACAACAAAGTAAGTTCGCTGCTATGTATTGGTATTGTTATCTTTCTATTGATTTGTGCGGGAATAAGGCCGGAAAAAAAACACAGGAAAAATAGTGGTTCTACTTTTACGGTCGGTAAATAATAACCAGGTAATATACAAGGCCAAACCCTAGGAAGGTATGGCCTTGTTTTTAGTTGAGACATCCCCCACTTTTGTCAGTGTATAAGAAAGCCAGACTTTCTTATACACATAAGCACTATGAGGGCTATCGCCTGCGCCTTTGGCTTGACGCTGACCACGTTTTATTTATGCATAGTAAAGCGGAATTGTTCATAGCATCAAGTATATCCAAAGGGGAATGCTAATGAAGAAAATCATCGTTTTTCTCATATGTTTACTTCTTTTATCGTTCAGCCTCGCGCCGGTTACCTGGGCCCAAACTGGCGGCCAGCTCATCATCATTAATAAATCAACGAATTGGTTAGCTTTCTATCTTGAAATAACTTTATTTCATCATCTGTTGGTGCTGCGTTAGCGGCATGGATGTCTATTGGAAAATATGTAAGTGCAGGATGTATCCGCATGCATAATCGCGATTTAACCATCTGAATATGCTTGTGTCTGAGATGTTTCTCGTAATATGGGCGGATTCTTCTTGAGCAAAAAATAGACTCCTGCATAGATTGGCTAATGAAAGTGATAAGGAGGGAATAAGGAAATGAATTATACAGTACGACCTGGAGATACGCTTCATGGAATTGCTGCGCGGTTTCATACAACCGTTCAGGACATTATGCGGCTAAATGGAATTACCGATCCAAATATGATTCACGTAGGCCAAATTTTGCGGATTCCCGCAGCACCCGGGATGTTTCCGGGACCGGGTGCAGCCGGGATGCCAGGGATGCCAGGGATGCCAGGTTTTCATGGCGGTACGTTGAATCAACGCGTTGCCCGCCTGGAACAGGGCTACGCTTACTTTAGCCCTATTATTACTGATTTGATTCGCAGGGTGGATCGCCTGGAGAGAAGGGTTCGAAGGTTGCAAGGACGTTAATTCACCGCTCAGTAGACTGTAAAAATCTCACTCTTTATTACTCAGACAGATTTTTATAAGCTAAAACATAACCTCAAATGGAAGGGGGTATCGGCAGGGGTGAACTACCCACCACTTAGCTAACGCTTGAAGTGGTGGCTTCTCAAGTAATATCTGCCAACGCAGATAAATTGATTGAGCTAACCCCGTTGTTCCAACGGTTAGTAGAAATCGTTTGTACGTTGGAATGGTCATAGTAAGCTTGGATTTCGCCTATGACCAAAGTGACGGTGCAAACATTTTACATGGCAACACATGATTTGCCACAACCCCATATGTTTGATTGTCAAAGAACACGCACAAGATTCTTACTTGTAGATTAGCATATCGTCGGACAATTGAACAGGCAAAAGCCTGTCCTTGTCCGAAGCCAATTCATCTCCCACTTTCACTGGTGCTATCGCACCTTCACGTTTAGAAGTGGGAGACTTCTTGGCTAAAAAAGTTAAAAGGGAACTCCAACGCAAAATATAGGATGAAAAATTGGTAATGCAGGAGGTTTCGAATGGTAAACAGGAAAACAGTTGCTTTTCTTGGAGCAGGGGCGATAGCGGAGGCAATGATTGCCGGGATGATTGCGACGAAGAAATTTATCCCTCAACAAATTATTGCGGCCAATCGTGAAAATAGAGAGAGGCGCAAGAAACTAACGGATAAATATGGAATACGCACGATGCCGATACATACGCTTGATATGAAAGAAGCCGATATTTTAATTTTAGCCATGAAGCCCAAAGATGCTGAAGCAGTCTTTGCATCTATCAGAGACAACGTTTCGCCAGCGCAGCTCATCCTTTCCGTGCTCGGCGGGATTTCAACCGCCTATATCGAAAAGCGGTTGGAAAATGCTTTGCCTGTCGTCCGGGCAATGCCCAACACCTCAAGCATGATTGGAGAATCGGCTACGGCCGTGGTGTTTGGTTCCCATGTAAAACCTGAGCAGCAAAAAATTGCACTCGAACTGTTGCAAAGTATTGGACAGGTAAGCGTGATTGAAGAACATACGATGGATATATTTACTGCAATTGCCGGCAGCGGCCCCGCTTATTTTTATTATCTGGTGGAACATATGGTGAAAGCGGGCCGGGAAAGCGGCCTGGATCCTCAAGTTGCGCGAAACATTGCCGCCCAGACCATGCTAGGTGCCGGTAAAATGCTGCTTCAAACAGTTGAGCCGCCTGAAGTGTTGCGGAGAAATGTCACGACACCGAAAGGGATAACGGCTGCCGGCCTTGATGCACTCGAACAGAACGGTGGCGGCGTTGCGATAGAAGCAGCCATAAAGCGTGCAGCCGCTCGTTCAAAAGAAATGAGTGAACAGTAGTAGCCGATTTCCAAATAAATAAGTTATGATGTGACACCGCGATAAAATTAGAGGCACGGTCGTGTATGAAAAAAGAATAAATATGAGAAAAACTCGCGGGCGTTGCCGCTCGTCCTTTTTCTGCAGGG
>NZ_KE387172.1:29262-86925 GCF_000430625.1 Aneurinibacillus terranovensis DSM 18919 | reverse complement strand
TTCCAACGGATGAAGGATGGCTCTATCTCGCGAGTATTATGGATCTCTACCAGCGTGAAATTGTCGGTTGGTATGCGGATAAACAAATGACGAAAGCCTTAGTCCTCAAGGCGTTGGACAGGGCCTATGACAAAAAGAAGCCCAAAGGAAAAGTTCTTCACCACTCCGATCGAGGGAGTCAATATGCTTCTAAAGACTATCAGGATCGTCTGGAACAGTACAACATGATTGGTAGCATGAGCAGAAAAGGCAATTGCTATGACAACGCTTGTATTGAGTCTTTTCATAGCATTATTAAGAAAGAGCTAATTTACCTAAACAAGTTTAAGACCCGTGAAGAGGCTAAAAAACACATCTATGAGTATATAGAATTTTTTTACAATCGAAAAAGAATTCATTCGTCAATCGGATACTTCACACCCCTTCAATACGAACGTATGTACTATAACTCTATTAAAAATGCTGCCTAGATCTTTACTTTTTGTGTCCATTCTATTGACCTCATACCAAGTTCGTTCGGCGACCGCCTTTGTACGTCTTTAGGCGCTGCTAGCTTGGACGCATCTGTACTGCACCATCGGACTAAATCAGCCTTGCTTATTTGGCGAGGGTCTTCGTACCGTGCGTAAGCAAGTCAAACTCGATGTTGCTCAGTACGTTTACGCTTGCGGACAGAAGGGTATTCCCTTTCAAGTGGTTCAGGAGCGGTTAAAACTGGACTGACTCAACATTTGACATTTTTTGTATCCGTTTTTGCTCATTTATAGATAAAAGGACGATTATTAGGGTACTCAACTAAATCAAGACTTTATATTCCCTCATATTCTATAGAAAGTTATCAAAGTTAGGGGGGGATCAAAGAATGACTAATCTTCGTCAAACGTTGAATGAAAACATAGGGAAGTGGACAGTAATCAATACAAAGTCCGGTGCCTTTTACGGAAAAATTGAAAGCGTAAATAGTCAGGGCGTTACTGTGTTACTCCCTGACCATTATACTGTTCATCATCCTTCCGTTCAACTCATTGGGAAGAACATAAACGCTAAAGAAGAAGATGTTCATGCGGCACAAAGATTCTTTAGACGTCCGTTTTTTTTCAGACGACGCTTCCGTCGACTTTTCTTCCCATTCTTTTTTTTCAATCCATTCTTCTTTCCTTTCTTCATTTAATGGTGCTGTTGTTTCTTATTTGCCATGGATGATTCTAAATCCATGGTTTTTTAACCGTTAAGGAAAGTATATGTTGCTTTAACACTGTAAAGCAACATATACTTTCCTTCCATTGGTCACCCGAGAAAAACTCGCGGGAGTGTGCCGAACGTTGCTTTTTCAATGTGGAGCGTGTGGCCGGAAGGTCGATCAGACCGACAATTGTCTCCATCATTGAGGTACCCGGATGTTTTGTCGGTCCGACCTTCCGGTCACTAAGCGGCCGTTTCGCTTCCCTGCAGAAAAAGGACGAGCGGCAACGCCCGCGAGTTTTTCTTAGTTGGTTTTTTTAAATATGTCAATCGGGTCAACAACAAACTCTATTGGTTGATGCAGGACGGTAAAATAAAAAATTTGGTTAAACAACGTTCCAAAGATACGTGCACCCGCACACATTGGACGCATCCAAGTCCACCGTCTTAAACGCAAGCTAAGTCATCAGTAAAAAAGCCTTCCTTTTTATCCGGCCAGTATATTCCTCTCTGCCAAGCAAGCACAAATGATTCAGGCCGTATCTTTGTCTGCGGATGGTGCAGGTCACCGAATACCCTTTCGATCGATAGAATTTGAGACTCATGGGCGAGCAGGGCCTGCACCTTTATTTCTCTGTGCACGTTGCTGTCGAAGACAATGGAGGGAGAATGGCCCGCATGGAGTAAAGGCCGGCTTGCAGCATAGTACAGCTTCTGGACCTCCGGACATTTTTCGCTTACCACCGCTTCTCGCACCGCATGATGAATAGCCGTATGGTCCGGGTGACCGGAAATTCCGTCCTCCGGGAATGTTACAATAACCTGAGCATGCTGTTCGTTAATAAATGTTGCAACATCCTGTATTAATTGCTCCCGGTCAACCTGGGATAACTTCCCGTCCGGATAGGTCAATTGATGAAACGTATTTATTTTTATAATATCCAAAGCGGCGCGCAGTTCCAGTTTCCGTCTTTCCGCTAACTGTTCCCGTGTCATAGCGCCCAGCCGTCCGCTTTTTCCCGCCTCACCCCGGGTTGCGACAAAGAGTACGACTTCTTTTCCACGAACGGCGGCTTCATAAAATATCGAGGCGCCTACAAATGTCTCGTCGTCCGGATGCGCGAAAACACCTGCAATTTTAGTCTTTTCCAATATAGGTTTCCTCCCACAGTTTTTCAAAAATAACTAACATCCATAAATCAGCTTGCTTTTCCATGGCACGTTTTCCTGCGAACAAGAAGACAAGAGGAATGGCAGAATTATCGGGGTTTCTTTCCTACAATGATTCCGCAGCGTTTTGACAAACGTTTCGTTTTCCTTTAGAAGCACGAAAAGAACTCTGGTTAGCGATAAACACCCCGGACAATACAAGAAATCCCCCGATTACCTGGGCCGTACGGATCGCATCTCCCAGTACCCAGTGTCCCACAATCAGCGCAATGAACGGGGGAATGTTCATAAACATTGAAGCCGTACCTGCTCCGACAACAGACACCCCACGATTCCACCAAAACCCGGCCATGCCCTGGGCAATAATTCCGGCCGTACACATAAGCATCCAAAATAGCAGGCTATGACTCATTTCAATATGTCCGAAGATTGCTTCCCCCGCAGCTGCCGGAGCCATGAGGATACTGCCGAGAATGGTTGAAAAAATAGTCACTGCGTAGGACGACATACTGTGCGTGAGGCCCCGGATAAACAAAAGGCTTATCGACAAAGCCAGCATGGCAAACAACAAATATAAGTCGCCAGACGTTACTCCAAGCGACTCACCCTGAAATCCGACAATGACAATGACGCCGCCCAAACCAAACAGGGCTCCGATCACCTTCGTGAGGGTTAGCGGCACCTTTAAAAAGATTCGTTCTAAAATAGTGGTGGCTACCGGAGACATAGCAATGATAAGCGCCGCATTGGAAGCCGTTGATTGATGCAGGCCGGTAAAATAAAAAATCTGGTTGAACAGCGTCCCAAAAATCCCTGTCCCTGCCAGCAAGAACCACTCATGCTTCGTTGGACGACGCAGGCCCCCAACTTTTAACGCTACAAAAAACAGAAAAAGGGAGGTCATAGAAATTCTGGCGAACGATAGAAAGATAGGTGAAAAAGCACGCAGGAGAAATGCGCTCACTACATAATTGCATCCCCACAGTAGAGAAACACCAAAAAGGCCCAATAGGGCCGATTTCTGTACAGACATATTAACCATATCATCCTTTCTAGATTTGAATTTCCCTAATCGGGCACCCCGCGCCTATGTACATTAAAACGTAACGAAGTCCCGTCTTAAACGACAGAAGACCATCCAGGCCAAAAATGCAAAGGATGATATCAAACAACATACAATGCCAATTTAACACCATAATTATACTCTTTTAGTGATAAAAAAGCATCCCTATGTCCTTTTATCTTGTTAGAGAAGCCTTACAGTGGTTTGAAGACTTGTTGTATTCCGGGTGCTCGCGGAGGCCGCCATTCCCTTTGTGATTTTTACGGATGCAAACGTCAATGTGCTCGGGAAATGGGGACCACGCCCGGCCAACGTGCAGGCGATTATGACCGCTTTTAAAAAAGAGAATCCGGACCGCAATGTCGAACTACGATGAAAAAAAGACAGCTATGCTCCAGGAATATGGCGAAGATACCGGATATCAGGAGACGATTGTGAAAGAACTGCATCAGCTCCTGCGGCTGATGCTAGCCTTACTTTCTCATACGTTTAAAAATTTTCGTTTACTAATGTCACTTTTCCTACTGCCTTCCCTGACTCCAAATGCCGGTGTGCAGCAGCCACTTCCGCAAAACTGAATGTCTTTGCATCTAGTAGCGGGCGCAGTTTTCCTTCATTCACTAATTTTGTTACCTGTTCTAAAATGTAGCCGTGGCGTTCACGATTGACTCCGGTAACAATGGACAGAAGCATAAAAACAACATGAAGGCTGAGTCCCTTTGCATGAAGAGGGCTTAAATCATGGGTAGAGCGTGCAGCAATCGTAACGACAGTCCCGTTCATGGCCGCGGCCTCAAACGACCGATCCAGATTCTTTCCGCCAACCGTATCAAATACGACATCAAATCCTTTTCCTTCCGTATATTTATTTACATATTCCTCCACCGTTTCATCACGGTAGCATATCGTAAAATCCGCTCCTAATTGCTTGCCTATCTCCAGCTTGTCTGGCGAGGAAGCAGTGGTGTAAACTTTTGCACCTGCCCATTTCGCCAATTGAATCCCAACATGCCCCACGCCCCCGGCTGAGCCGTGGACCAGAACGTTCTGTCCGGCCTGAATGTTCGCTCTATCGAAGAGCGCCAGCCAGGCGGTAATCGAAACCAATGGAAGAGCGGCTGCCTCTCTCATCGTCAGTGACGGTGGCTTATGGGCAATCAAAGCAGAATCGGCCAGCATATAGTCCGCAAGGGCACCGCCCGTGCCTTTGAATCCTCCGGCACAACCATACACTTCGTCACCTGGTTTAAATGATGTTACGCCTTCCCCCACTTCTTCAACTACTCCGGCGACATCTCCATGGAGAACAGCTGGAAAATCCGGGGACACTCCTTTTACGGCCCCCTGACGAACCTTACTATCAATTGGATTCACGCTTGACGCCGCTACCCGGATAAGAACGTGGCCAGGTTTTACCTCAGGCTTTGGTATCTCTGCCGGTTGAAAAACGGATGGGTCTCCAAATTCACGAATAACTTGGGCTTTCATGTTTCTCCTCCTTATGTAAATGCGACTATTCCTACTTCTATTGTAACAATATTATTCAACTTATACAGTTTTATTATCAATCACTTTTCACAAAGAAGTCACAATATCGATATAGTTTACGTAAAATTTCGTTTACAATATGGTTTGTACTTTAATAATAGGGATAACGATAAAAACAACAAAATGGAGGATTCGGCGTGGCAGCTAGAAAATGGACACTGATTATAGGGGATATGATTTGTTTTCTTTTGTTTATTCTGCTGGGAGACCGGGAGCATAGTATATCTATTAATATATTAGGGTTATTATCCAATCTGATCCCTTTTATTTTGGCATGGTTACTCGTTGGTTTTATTACGGGAATATACAAAAAAGAAGTTTTAGGTAGCATGAAGCGTGTTGTAGTACGAACTTTCATCACTTCACTGATTGCCAATCCTATCGGGGTTTTATTGCGTGCATTACTTCTAGGTCATGGCATTTCTATCCCATTTCTTATTGTGACGACGGTTTTTAATACGGCCTTATTAGTGATTTGGCGAACTGTATTCGCCTGGTTCTCAAACAAAAATTCTAAGCACTCGGGTAAAAAGTAAAAAAGTGCACGGCAAAACCCGGAAACCTTCACACTATTAGATTAACTTCATTTATGGCGTTCTGTACTATTGCGTTAAATCCATGTAATTCAAGGATTTGACGCTTTTTATTATTTTATGTTGCTTTATTGGATTGAAGAACATAAATTAATATAATAATAAACTAAATATATAAAGCATATATTTTCTTTTTTATCATAAAAATCCTGTAGAGCAAAGAGAAATTTTTATTAAATACAAGCATTTAACGGTATTGCAAGCTGCGAAATGTAACGTCCACGCAAGTGAATTCCAGAAAAATCTATTGGTCAATAAATATTTTGTAAATTAAAATGATTATCATACTTGAAGTTCATACAGGGGGATTACAGATGTAAGCAGCTTTAGACATACAGCAAACGGAGAACCAGCAGACTAAAAAGCAAATCCAAAGACTTTACCTTGATGGCTTTCAATGATTTTAAAACTCACCATTAAGCCAAGTCCATTGCCGTTTGTCTTTATTGTTCTTACTATTTTTATAAATTTCTTTATTTTCTTACAGAATGTAAAGAAGGGTAAGAAGGGACAGCCCTTTATTCATATCAAAGCTTGTTTGCTCATAATTTATTGAGTAGAGGGGGGACAGGCTATGCATCGATCTGCAAAAATCGGCCTTTTGTTTACAGGGGTCTTTATTATATTTATCTGGATTGGAGTAAACATAGGAATATCCAAGGCGAACGTTCCAGTGACCGGCATGGTTCAGACTTCCGGCAGCACGGCTGCCAAAAAAGCGACAAACTTGTCCGCTAATGAATATCAGGTGATATCGTTAAAAAAAGGTACGCTCTATGTCAAGCAAGTCAAATCCGGGGAACTCTGGGCGATTCACGATCAAGCGCTGATTCGGAAAGCGATTAGGGGTGAAATAAAAAGAGGCGATATGATTCGCCTGTAAACACCTTTTCATTCGCTTTATTCGATTTCAACTCTATTAACAATGGCCACGTAATGGGAGTTTGTTTGTTTAATTACCTGCTGAATTAATAATAAATCATTTGAGTAGCGCTTTTGATATTTATCAATACCTTCTTGAAGCGCTTCTCCGAGCGATTCACCGGCTTCAAGCTCATAGTTTATAATAAATTGTTCGATGATTTCCATTTTTAAACACCTACCTTGCTAATAGTGTTGTTTGATGAGGTATATTAGCTATCTATTTTATCTAGCTGCTTACTACTATTTTGGACAAAGATTGTATCTAGTAAACTTATATAATTCATAAAATTGTATGATACGATAAAATTGAAAAAATTTTGTTGGAGGTCCTGCGCATGGCATTACATAGACAATGGATACAGTTTAATGATTGAGAACAAATATGCGCTGTATACGTCTCGCCCGGCTAATTCCGGAAAACCACTGCCGGCTGTCATCGTAATCCAGGAGATTTGGGGGACGGACACGCACATTCCGGACCTGACTGACCGTTTTGCGAAGGCAGAATATCTTGCTGTCGCACCGGATTTATATACGACAAACGGGAAACGCCCTGACGTGGCCTCAACTGGCTACTGCATAGGCGGAGCCCCGTCTTGCAGGCGCCGTTGTATACTATGGAAATCTGCCGGGCACAGAACAGGTGGCAGACCGGCCGAGGGAATTCGGATATTCGACACCGTACGCTCATTCTGGCAGGAGAATATGACCAGGTGATCCCTCGTGTCCAGTGTGAACAGCTGCATAGAGATATAAAGAATTCCGTTTTTGTTATTATAACCGAAAGCGGACATTTTTTACACGAAGAAAAATGGCAGGAAGTCGATGAGGAGATCGTGCGTTTCTTGCATTTATCAAAGTAAACGAGTACCGGAAAGACTCGATTACGTACTGATTTATTTGCTGAACACGGCAGTAAATCTGTTTTTAAATTTACATTGGGGGCAGTATAGATCCATCTCTACTTTATTTTTTCCGATAAATGCAATGTTCGCCTCGATGACATCGCGCGGTTTGACCACGCTCGGAATAATACCAGCAATGTTTGCCTGCCAGATAAATATTTTTCCGCAATAAAAGCATTCATGTTCACCCTGTAGGATTTTCATTTTCTTCTCCTCCTTCCCCTGTCACTATATTATTTAGTATGCCATTCGGTAACCCGTGGAACGATAAGACAAAATACCCTTTAAAACTAGCAAGGGGGCTGCTCCATGGCTCAAAGTCAAATCGTTCAAATCAACGAATTACAAAAAAGGTGGTGGATTTTAGCCGGTGCCTCCATTGGAACGTTTATGGCCGCACTCGATGGGAGCATTATAAATGTCGCCCTGCCTTCCATATCTGATTCTTTACTGGCGTCCCTGCAGGTTGTTCAATGGGTTATCATCGCATATTTGCTTACGATCTGTTCTGTTCTACCTATCGTTTGGAAGCTGTCTGATGCATTCGGGAGGTATCTATTATATAACGTAGGGCTTATCGCATTTACAGTCAGTTCCCGACTGTGTGGTTTATCCAGTTCAGTTTCGGTGCTCATTGCCATGCGAATCATTCAGGGAATTGGTGCTGCTTTATTAGTGGGGGGCAATTATGTGATTATCGCCTCCATATTTCCAGGTTATGAACGCGGGCGCGCGATTGGCATTATAGGAGCCATGATTTCTCTCGGTTTTGTAACAGGGCCGGCCCTCGGTGGCTTTGTGGCAGGCAGCTATGGATGGAACTGTATTTTTTTATTGAATGTACCATTAGGCATTTTTGGATGGATCACAGGCTTTTTCATTTTCCCTAAAGAAAAAATCGGTACGAGAGTGAAAACATTCGATTACAAAGGACCGTTGCTCTATATAGTAGGGCTGCATTCATTTTTTTACACCCTTGCACATTTGGAAATGTGGGGATGGAAATCCATATCGACCTTGGTCGGTTTCTCTCTGTCCGTTTTTTCCTTTGTCCTGTTCTATTTGAAAAAATTCCATACATCTATACCGCTGCTCGATTTCTCCCTATATCGTATACAATTGTTTCGAATCGGTACGATCACCGGTTTTTTATCTTTTGCTGCTTTATTCTGTTCCAATGTGCTGCTGCCTTTCTATATGCAGGAGGTCTTACATTTAACGCCGGCAGTCATTGGATATACGATGATGGCTTATCCGTTAACGATGGTTATCATGGCTCGTTTATCGGGTTGGCTGTCAGACAGAGCTGGCTCTTTTTTCCTCATCAATCTGGGGCTTATGGTAAATACTCTGGGATTTGTACAGCTTGCCACATTACCTGTTACGGCATCTTCCTGGCTCATTGCGTTCCATCTTGCGTTTTTTGGAATTGGGTATGGCATGTTTCAATCAACCAATCATGCCAATGTGATCGACTCTGTCCCGAAAAAACAACTGGGTGCTGCGGCAGGAATGAATGCTCTTGTAACAAATTTGGGCATGCTGCTCGGAATATCGGTATCGATTTCCTTATTTTCAACCCGGCTTCATCGTTTGACCCACCAATCGGCTCCCCTGCCGGTCGAAGGAACACAGCACCCGCTTGCTTTCGTTTCTGCTTTACATACGGTATGTTGGGTAGCTGCCGGAATAAGTATTACCGCATTGTTTTTCTCAAGTAAAAATTTACAAAAATGCAATGTTTAATATGGACTGCAAGGTTATCGGCAGTAAAAAGCTACTCATAAAAAAAGATGCCCGAAAGCATCCCAAGAGAGAAAAATTATATGATGAACACTCCCCCACCTAGCGCGTAGCGCTTGAAGATGGGGGGTTCTCACATGTCATGTTAAATTTTATTTATCATCCGATTTAGATTCATTTTTCTTCCATAGATAACTTTTTCGACATACACATGATAAACAAATTCTTCAATCGTAATAAAAATCGAAATCATGGTAAAAACGAACACATGAACAGGTACTCCGAATGCCTTTGTTACTAACCATATTCCTAAAAATGTTAGGATAAAATCGGAAACGGTCGCGGTTTTCATTCCGAATCGGGGAAGAATAAATAAATCTCCCAGCAGGTAGGACATGACAGACAGAAGTAAACTCATTTCAACGACAACCATAAAAGGCTGGTTAAAAACGAGGCCGATAAAAATATAAAAATTAAATAAAAATCTTATGAATTTAATTCCCAATGCTTTGATGTGATCCACAGCCTTTACCCTCCTCTATCTGCATCAGTAAATAGTTTGAACGATTTTGCTAAAAATATGACCGACGCAAAAATTGAGGGAGATAAAAACATTGAGGAAATCAACATGAATGGGGGCGGACCAGTCGCTTTTATGGTTTATGGTTCCTTCGCGCAAAATCAACGAATCTGAATTTATCCGGCCGGTGTCTTGATTCCGTGTACTGAAACAAGGTTGCATCATCGAGATAGACATAGTTTTTCACAACGACCATCGATTGATATCCTTCCACATCCAAATACTTTCGATCCTCGTCTGTGGTGTCTTCGACGGAAATTTCCTTTTTCGCAAAACTTATCGTAAGCCCGAGCCGATTCTCCAAGTAGTCGTAAATCGAATGTTCACAAATGGCTTGCGTTAACTCCGGCACGAATTTTTTCGACAGGAAATCTTTATCGAGAATTATTTTTTCGCCCTCGATTTCTCTGGAGCGTATAACCTTCCACACTTGTTCTTCGTCAGAAGTGTTTAACTGATCCATCAGATAATCATCGGGTGTAATTAATTCCAAAACGTGGACCACCGTGTTTGACTGTTTTCCCATCTTATTCGCCAGTTCCCTAAAGCTAACTAATCCCGATATTGGAAAATTAAATTTGCTCATATCGAGCACAAGGGAACCTTTTCCCTGGATTTTTTGAATGTATCCATTCTGGGATAACAAGTTCAGTGCCTTCCGAATCGTTTCCCTCGATACTCCGTATTGTTCAACGAGCTCATTTTCCGAAGGTAGCTTTCGATTCGGTTTAATGATTCCATTTTGAATTTGGTTTGCAATGTCATGATAAATCGTAAAATACTTATTTTGCATCGTATACCACCCGTATTATCTTATCACTTTTTAAGATAATAAACGACGGATTCATATGGCCGTAATTCGATTTTTGTAAAATCAGCCGGAGAATCAGGATAGTTGGAAAGCAATATGTGGACTTCCATATCATTTAACTGCAGCTCAGCAGGTAATTCAAAAGCTGTTTCTTTGCCGTAAAAGTTACTAATAACAAGTAACGTTTCATTATGGTATGTTCTGGTATACGAAAAAATATCAGGATGATCTTCCAGGATCAACCGATAATCCCCGTGAGTGATAACTTCTACGTCTTTCCTAAGTTTAATTAATGTCTGATAATGATAAAAAATCGAATCGCGATCCCGAAGTGCTGCATCCACATTAATTTTTTTATAATTGTCCGCTACATGAATCCAGGGTGTTCCCGTTGTAAATCCGGCATGCTGGCTTGCGTCCCACTGCATCGGTGTACGCGAATTATCTCTCGACTTTCTCTTGATAATTTCGAGGATTTCTTTTTCATTCCTACCCTTTTCTTTAAGAATATGATACATATTTAGCGTTTCCACATCACGGTAGTCATCGATCGTATCAAATTTAGGATTGGTCATGCCAATTTCTTCCCCCTGGTAAATATAAGGGGTTCCCTGCATCATATGGATTGTTGTCGCCAGCATTTTTGCGGATTCTTTCCAATACTGCTGGTCATTTCCGTAGCGGGTTACAATTCTCGGCTGATCATGGTTGCACCAGAACAGCGCATTCCAGCCATTTCCCCGGTGCATTTCCACCTGCCATTTCGATAAAATTTTCTTTAACGAAAGAAAATCAAAATCGGCAATAGCCCATTTCTCACCGTTCGGATAATCCACTTTTAAATGGTGAAAATTAAACGTCATATTTAGCTCATGCCGCTCCGGATTTGTATATTTCACACAGTTATCGATCGTCGTTGAAGACATTTCCCCGACCGTCATGCTATCGTATTTCGAGAATACCTCCCGGTTCATTTCATGAATATACTCATGCACGCGTGGGCCGTCTGTATAGAATTTCCTGCCATCACCCGTTTCATCGTCCGGGAATCTCTGGTCTTTGGAGATTAAATTGATGACATCAAGACGGAAGCCATCGACTCCTTTTTTAAACCAGTAGTGCATCATTTCATAGACTGTTTTTCTGACTTCTTCGTTTTCCCAGTTTAAATCTGCCTGTGTAACATCAAATAGGTGCAGGTAATATTGTCCGGTCTGCTCGTCATACTGCCAGGCGGAACCGCCAAATTTCGATTCCCAGTTATTCGGTTGCTTGCCGTTATTACCGTCTTTTCCGTCTTTCCAGATGTAAAAATCCCGATAAGGACTTTCCTTGGATTCCCTTGATTTTTTAAACCATTTGTGTTCAGTCGAGGTGTGATTTACCACAATATCCATGATGATTTTCATGTCTCTTTTGTGGGCTTCTGCAATCAGGTGATCGAAGTCCGCCATCGTTCCGAATTCTTCATGGATGTCATAATAATCGTTGATATCATATCCGTTGTCTTTTTGCGGTGATTTATAAATAGGGGTTAGCCAGATGACGTCGACCCCAAGTGTTTTCAAATAGTCCAGCTTTTCAATGACACCGGGCAAATCACCTACACCGTTTCCTGTTGTATCATTAAAACTTTTTGGGTATATTTGATAGACGACAGATTTCTTCCACCAAGGTTGCTTCATTTTCAACATCCTTATCTTTATAATTACGCTCTTTTAGCTTTTCCAAACAGATAGGTTAACACGAAAGGTACGACAATAGCGATAGCCATTCCAACAAAGAACGGACCCCATTTTTGCGGAAGAATCGATAAGAAGGCCGGAAGTCCACCAACGCCAACAGACGCTGCGATAACATGATTAATCGTAATAAATACCGCACCAAGTGCCGAACCAATAATGGCGCAAAAGAACGGAAATCTAAATCGTAAGTTCACACCAAACATGGCAGGTTCCGTAATTCCCAGATAAGCGGAAATCGCGGATGTCAGCGATAAGCCTTTTACCTTTTCATCTTTTGCGACAAACATCATCGCAAGCGAGGCGGAACCTTGGGCGATATTAGACAAAGCAAGGATCGGCCATAAGAATGTTCCACCGGTGCTTCCAATAAGCTGTAAATCCACGGCTAAGAATGTGTGGTGCATTCCTGTGATTACCAACGGGGCGTACAGCGCACCATAAATCAAGCCGCCAAGTGCCGCAAATTTATTAAATACAAACACGAGGCCTGTAGTCAGTGCGTTCGCGATACCGAACGTGATTGGGCCAATGACGATAAACGCTAAGAAACCTGTCACTAATAAAGCAATGGGTGCCACTACCAGCATCTTAAACGAGTCTGCCACGCGCTTATTTAAAGCGATTTCGATTTTGGCGAGGACATAGGACGCGATTAATACCGGTAAAACCTGTCCCTGATACCCAATTTTTGCAACGCTTAAACCGAACAGATTCCAGTAAGGAACGGTCCCTTTTCGCAGAGCATCACCATACCCCCATGCATTCAATAAAGCCGGGTGCACAAGCATGAGCCCGAGAACGATCCCCAATAATTCGCTTCCGCCAAACTTCTTCACCGCTGACCAGCCAATTAAACCGGGCAAGAACGTGAACGAAGTGTTGGCTATCAGGTTAATAATATCCGCAAGGTCTTTCGATGCCGGGTGAATATCGATAAAAGACTGATTTGCGTAGAAAATACCTTTTCCCGTTAAAATATTGTTTATCCCCATTAACAAACCGGCTGTAACGATAGCCGGCAGAATTGGAATGAAGATATCCGCCAGTGTTTTAACAGCACGTTGAATCGGGTTGAGGTTCTTTTCCGCCGCATCTTTAATTTCTTGTTTGGTAGCGTGCCCTATCCCGGCAATGTCAACAAGCTCATCATACGCCTTGTCCACAGTCCCCTGGCCGATAACCACCTGGAATTGCCCGTTGGCTGAGAAAGAGCCTTTTACTAAATCAATATTTTCAAGGGTTTCTTTGTCAACCTTGCCTTCATCCTTCAATGCAAATCGAAGCCTCGTAACACAATGAGTGGCCGCTGCAATATTGTCTTTTCCGCCAATGGCGTCGACAATTTGCTCCGTAGATTGCCTTATATCCATTTTACTTCCTCCTGTTATCGCTTACAAATTAAGCGCATTCAACTTCTTTAAAACTTGTATATACAAGATACATTGATAGTTTAACTTGTATGTACAAGTTCGTCAACAGAAAATTTTGCATTTATGTAAACGTTTTAAACCGCTTCTTTACGGAAAGTATCATTATTAAGGAAGAGGGAAAATCCCGGATCAGTAACTCAAAAAAATAGCCGTACTCACTATAGAAGTGGTACAGCAAATTTTCCAGTTTGGGCTTAACTACCCCCATATACTTAAAGATTAACACTTTTCATCGAAGCTTCAGGATACCGCCCTCCCGCTGTTATTCCCTGCGGTGCAGCTTTATTGATTTTATTTATGTCTGTCTCCGTTAATTTGATATCTAATGCCCCGACGTTTTCTTCTAAGTATTTTCTTCTTTTCGTGCCCGGAATCGGCACAATATCATCCCCCTGGGCTAACAACCAGGCCAAAGCCAACTGTGAAGGTTTACAACCCTTTTCTTCGGCAATTTCACGAATGCGGCTAACGAGTTCAAGATTCTTTTGAAAATTTTCTCCCTGGAAGCGCGGTGAAAAACGGCGGTAATCATCCTCAGCAAGATCATCAAACGATTTGATCTGTCCGGTTAAAAAGCCTCGGCCTAACGGGCTGTAGCAGACAAAGCCAATGCCTAATTCCCGTACTGTGGGCAGAATTTCATCTTCCACGTCCCGGCTCCAGAGCGAATACTCTGTCTGCAGGGCGGTAATCGGATGAACCTTGCTGGCTTTGCGAATCGTATTAGGCGCCGCTTCTGACATGCCGATATACCGGACTTTTCCTTCCTTTACTAAGTCAGACATCGCGCCAATTGTTTCTTCAATTGGTGTATTCGGATCCACTCTATGCTGATAATATAAATCGATGTAGTCTACTCCTAAACGGCGAAGGCTGGCTTCGCAAGCTTGCTTAACGTACTCAGGTCTTCCATTTACACCTTGAAACGATCCGTCTTGCCCTCTTACGTTGCCGAATTTTGTAGCAAGAACAACCTGGTCCCGGCGGCCTTTAATCGCTTTTCCAACCAGTTCTTCATTCCTTCCAACGCCATACATATCGGCCGTGTCGAGAAAATTAATACCTAATTCCAACGCTCGATGGATCGTGCGAATGGATTCTTCGTCATCCTGTCCGCTATAAAAATCCGACATCCCCATACAGCCAAGTCCCAGCGCAGAGACTACTAATTCCGATTTGCCTACTCTTCTTTTTTCCATGCTTTCGCCTACCTTTCCAGATTTTAAAGCCATTGTTCACTTTTTCGCGCGGACAAAGCGACGGCAGCCCCTTCACGCAACAAAGCTTCTGCCATGGTGAGTCCTAAGCCGCTTGACGCACCTGTGGCAAAGGCATGTACGTTTTGAAGTGATTTTTCTGTTGCTTTGGCCACCCGGGCGCACCTTCGTTACCTATAAATTTGCCTCTTTCCAATTAATTGATTCAATAATATTAACCTGAAATCCTTTTTTGATTGCAAACGGGTGTGTTTTTGCTGCTATATTCTTTCGGAATGCAAACACCCATAAGATGAAAATCGGCAATCCCCGGATTTTCTATTCCTATTTGGTTGCAGGATTGAAAGTGTTTGCCCAGTCGATTAAATTATTTTTACTTTACATAATATAAATATGGTAAAATAACCAGTGAATCTATCCTCTGGGAGAAATACAATGATTTATACCATACGTTGAAGTGACCCGGGATGGAGGGATTCCAGGCGCCGCCTATTTTGGTCCTCGTGAGTTTTTATATAAAACGAAACGTGGACGTTACTTTCCGCTTTTAACATGACCTTGCACGATTTTTTCCAATTCAGACCAACTGGAGATTCGCTGGTAGGGGGCATGCTGGTTATAGCAGGTGTCTTTAATACACACTTTCACGCCAGTTCCTGCAAAAGCGTCGAGAACATGCGGCTTGTCATCAAAAAACAAATCGAGTCCGATTTCTTTCGCTATGCCTGCCTTTTCTTCATCCTTCATCCCGATAAACAGATGGTCCTCCTGAAAAGGAAACTTGTATTTTTTTAGCCAGCTTACAGTGGCATCGCGGGCTGAATCTTCACGGGCTGTTATGTAGTAAATCTCATGTCCGTCCCTGGTAAGCTTGTTCAGTGCATCAGAGGAAAATTCAAGGGGAAGATTTTCTTCATGAATTCGATCCTGAAACTTGCGCCACAAATTATGCCCTTCTTCATGACTTAAGTTAAATGCATCATACACATGAAGGGTAGGGAAAGTGTCCACAAACTCATTCGTGACCTCGCGTTCTAAGTGTTCATTGAAGATGCGGGTAATCGTGTACCGTATATCATTTAACGTATCGTCAATATCAAACCCGATTTTCATTCGATTTTTCCTTCCTTTCTCTTATGTAACCTTCAAATCATTATACCTATATGCTACTGAATTCCATGGCGATAAACAAGGACGGGAAATTCCACTAGCGGTCTGGCAGGAAGAAAGCAAAAAACCACTGCAGACGGTTTAGACCGCTCATCTATTCCAGTGGTTTTTTTCTATGTGAGGGGACAAGCACCAGGACCTTTCTATTGCGCTATCCAAAGTGAATTACCCCATATGATGTTTATGCATCCAGAGTACACCGGATTTGACTACATTCGGGATTTTTCCAAGGAGTATATTATTATTGACCATACCAAATCCCGTTTTCTTGCCTAAATACCCTAACACGCCTTTTAATTTTATCGGTTCAGGGACAAACTGTTTATTTTGCCAGCTATCCAAAAAATATTGGCCTAACTGTTTCCCCTGGATATTTGACAGCTGAGCGCTTGGTGCGAATTCTGAGCTGGCACAGTCTCCAACCACGAAAATATTCTCGTAATAAGGCAGCTCATAATTTTCTTTTACAACGACCCTGTTGAGCCGGTCAGCGTTACTGTAGGCCAAAAGGGCATGGGAAACAGGATGTGGCTTAATGCCGGCTGCCCAGACACACAGGCGATAAGGCATGCATTTATTTTCAAATGAATAATGAATGTTCTTATCATCGATCAGCGTTACGCCAACATTTGTTTTGACTTCGATGTCGCTGTCTTCCAGATACGTCCGCACGAACTGCTGAATGCGCTCGGGCAGCGTCGGCAGTACCTGATTCGAACGCTCCAGCAGTGTAATGCGAAGTGTAGGGTGCTGTTCCCGCAAATCGGCGGCAAATTCAACAGCGGAAAGCCCGCCCCCTATAATTACCACACGGCTGTCTTCCGGTAGATTATCCACGGCCTTCCTCGTCTTCATCGCCTTGGCAAAAGACTGGATACTGTGCGTATATTCCTCGGCCCAGGGCACATTGAAATAGTTGTCAACAGACCCGAGAGCTACAATAAGCTGATCAAAATGAGTTTCGGTTGATTTTCCGATAACTTTATGGTTATAGACTTGTATTTCCTCCACTTCATCCTGTATATAGGTGATTCTCGGATGCTGCGGAAAAGGTGCCATTACTTTGTTTTCATTAAGCGACCCGCTGGCAAGAGCATAAAATTCCGGTTTTATTGTATGGGCTGAAAGTCTGTCGATAACATGAATATGGACATCGGATGGAATGTGCGAAAGAACTGTGTAGAGAAATGAAATTCCGCCGTATCCCGCTCCCAATAAAACAATCTCTTTCCCCATTGGCGATCACCTTTCTTTTCTATGCCGAAAGATTAAGTTTTCTTATTAATCATACCCTTTTGCCTTCATATCCACAACTTCCAGAGAAGGATGTCACAAGATTTTCATAACCATTTCCACATAGAAAAATAGTTGGCAGGGTTAAAGAAAACGTTTGGCACCGTAAAAAGGATAGTGGTTGAAATACCATGTAAGATCCTCCACAGTGACCTTGTCCGAACCTGAATGAGCCATTTTGTTATCGCCCAAATAAATGCCTACGTGGGTGACCATCCCTTTATTCATCGAATCGAAGAACAATAAATCTCCGGGTTTTAGGTCTTCTTTATTTGGGACATCCGTTCCCATTGTGTACTGGTCCGAGGAAATCCGGGGCAGCGTGATGCCCAACTGCGAATATACATAAGAGGTAAATCCGCTGCAATCAAACCCTTCGTCCGGGGTATTGCCCCCTAATTTATAAGGAACGCCCAGTAAAGGACTTACAATCTCTCCTACGCGCCCTGAATTTTCAGGGACCTGGTTATTATATGTATTCGTTGACGTGTTATTTCCCGTATGTACATCCGCTTGCGATACATCCGCCGCCGGTGCCCCTGCTGCATTTGTTGCAGCATTTCCATGAGCGCCTTGATTTTCTCCTCCTCCATCATTCATCACGGAATTATCGGCAGAAAATGAAGGTTCATAAAACGTTCGGCTAACAGAGCGGCTTGCCAATGTTTGTACGCCGTTGTCTGTTGGAGCCTCCGTGCTTTTCGCAGCAACGGATTTTGTAGTTTTGCCGGAACCTTTGCTCGAATTTTGACTAAAATTTTTACTAGATGCTTTACTAGAGGTTTTACCGGAAGTTTTACTTGAGCTTTTACTTGAATTAACTTTGGCAGTTGCAGCGGTACCCGGCTTTGTACTTTTCGCGCCCTTTGGTATATCCGGTTTTGCAGAACCTGGAATAATCAGGACTTGTCCGTCCATAATGGTGTCGCTCGTTAAACCATTGGCTTTCTTCAACTCAGCAACCGACACATGATATTGCCTGCTAATCTTGTAAAGTGTATCCGTTTTAGTAACAGAATAAGAAGCAGCCGATACAGGCGAAGCAATTGCCATCGAAAGAAGGACAATACCCGCGAGTTTCTTCTTCATCTTTATCACCATCCCTAGCATTCGTCTGCTTTTACCAAATAAATTCATGTATTCTGTCGAATTCTATGAGATGTGTTTGAGAAATATTTGGTAGCATTGTAGCTGTCCTATCCCTATTCTATCTGGAAATCTAGTATTTGTGTATAGTACTATAGGTCATAAGTTGTCTTTTTATGGACAGATACATCGAAAAGGGAGCTCCCTATTTTTTTAATAATTGGCCGCGTGTTACACCCAGTTGGTTAGTAGCTTTCAGCGTTTTCCACACACTTGTGCCGCTTCGCTCTCCATCGAGTGCTTCCCTGTATAAAGTAAGAACTTCCTTCACTTTATCCGCGTCTTCTTCTAAAAATTCCACCCGAAATACCCGAATCCCCTGTTCAAGGAACCGATCGATATATTCGGCGCCCGATTGTTCAATCGCATTATAAACCGTATTGCGGCATCCGACATCCACGCGCACCGGATGGGACATGCCGACGCGATCCCGCAAAGAAACACGATGGCTTTCACAAGGCCTGCCGCAGTTAGTAAAGTCGGTCCCTTCGCTTAAAAACGTGCAGTATACACAATGTTCCGTGTGAAACATCGGAAGGTGCTGGTGGATGACCAGCTCCATTTTATCCACCCTGGACTGTTGCAGCATGTCCATCATCTGCTGAATATTTAAGTCATAGGAGGGTGTAACACGGGCCAGACCCCGTTCGATAAATAAGTCAACCGCTCTATGGTTCGCAATATTTAAGGAAAAGTCACCGATAAGCGAAAGATCATTTGTTTCTTTATAGTACTGCATCGCCCCTACATTCCGCACAAGAACGGCGTCGGGATTCGCTTTACGAATCGAATAGAGCACCCCGTTTTCACCCGGCATATGAATCCGCGGGGTGGCAAGGGCAATCGGCTTTCCACTGCGCCGTGCGATTTCAACCGCCTGAGGGTAATCACGCGTAAATTCAAAATCCGCATAAATATAATCGGCAACGCTGGCTGCAGAAGCATGCACCTGCTCAATCGTACGGCAAAGTGACACTAATTCCGGCTTGTGATTTGCCCCAAGGGGTGCCAGCGTATGGTTCAAAGCGAGCGGTACCCGCTGTTCTCCGATCTGGTTCGTCCGATTGAATTGCCGCGGACTTCTCCGCAAGGCAATAAGCTGTTCAACCGCTTCCCTGCGCATCCGGTTCAGTTCTTTGACCGGGACGATTACGTCGCCCTCCAGCCGGGCCTGTAGATCCTTTAATTCATAGATGGTGCCGCCCAATCTCCCCCATTGTTCAAACAAGTACTCCTCGGTTAAAGGGCGCTTCAACGCCGGTTCAAGCGACATTTCGGAGGATACCGTGATTTTGCGGCCTGCCGCTTTATCGTGCCAAACGGAAGTTAAGGGCTTCCCTTCCTTTCCATATGCATCAACAGAAAGTGTGCTTAATTCATAAGGTTGATCCTGCTCGAACGTTTTACGCAGTCTGCGATCCAGTTCCGGGTCATTTGTTTTCCAGATTTTATCGCCTGCATGGACGCGGTTTAATTTTACATCCTTGCGTCCCGGGACAATTTCAACAATACCTGAAACGACTTCCCCTTCGATTTTGCGGCCGTTTTTGCGCAGGTCATAAACGCGACCTCCCTCTTCTTTTTCCTGAGGTTTTCCGGCGTCAAATACGATGCCGTCTCCCCTCTTTAACGGGGAAGCAAGTTCACACAATACGGCATCTTTTAAAACTTTTTTAACGGTTCCCAAATAAACGCCCCTGCTTTTTGGAAAGGTTCCATCCACAAGCTTTTTATTATTGGTGCCTGTCAAAAAGCCATGGGTAAACCCGCGGCTAAAGCTCTGCTGAAGTTCACGCATATCATCCGGCGAAGGCACATAATTTTCCCCTGTAAAATACCGGTCAATCGCTTCCCTGTATTTATTTACGACATTAGCAACATACTCGGGTGATTTCAATCGGCCTTCAATTTTGAAACACCTAACGCCTGCTTCAATCAACTCAGGGATAATATCAATCGCCGCCAGATCTTTCGGTGAAAGTAAATAAGCGATATTCCCCATCTCTTTCTGAATGCCGTCTACGATTAAATCATAGGGCAGACGACAGGCCTGGGCGCATTCGCCGCGGTTTGCGGAACGGCCGCCCCACATCTCAGACGTAAGGCACTGGCCGGAATACGATACGCAAAGAGCACCGTGAACGAATACTTCAAGCGGAACATCCGTCTGGTTCGAAATAGTCCGGATTTGCTTCAGGTTATTTTCCCGGCCGAGCACGACGACTTCCATACCAAAATCCTTAACAAATTCAACCGCTTCCGGTGAGGTAACCGTCATCTGGGTAGAACCATGAATCGGAAAATCCGGGGAAATTTCCCTAATGAGTTGAACCAGTCCCAAATCCTGCACGATGACCGCATCTACTCCGGCATTCATACAGGCTTCTACCAGTTCTTCCGCCTCGTCCAATTCGTCTTCAAATACGAGTATATTAAACGTTAAAAAGCCTTTGACACCATACGTATGAAGATACGCCATGATTTCGGGCAGTTCATCCATCTGGAAGTTATCCGCCCGGGCTCGCGCATTAAACTTCTCCACTCCGAAATAAACCGCGTTGGCACCATTTGCCACTGCGGCTTTCAAGCATTCCCAGTTACCGGCGGGTGCCAGCAGGTCAATCTTATCTCTTGTCATTACTGCCAATCTCGTTCATCCTTCCATATTGCTTACTCACAGCTTACATGTCAGCAGTCAAGTTTATTTTACAAACCATTCTATCATTTTTTACAAAAGGAAAGAACGCCAACTACCGGGTAGTATACGGTCTAACCTCCCCTGTTTGCCTTTTGCTAAAAGACAGGCACACGGTCAGCAGGGGTAATAGCCAGAGAAAAACAGCGTACGGCAGATACTGAACAGTCGGTATTCCGATGACCGTACTACAGAGAATAGCCAGCATGTTCCAGGGAACGAGCCCGGCAAAAACTAAACTCGTATCCGCGACCACCCGGGACAGCTCTGGCCTCGGTTAACGTTCACCCCAGATTGGCAGAAGAGTGCGCCCCCGTGACCATGATCGGCAAGGTTTGATTGCACGAGACGAAATTCATGCAAAGACCGAATAAAGCGACGCGTACCGTTGATGATCCAAGGCCGGTCGAAGCTCCGAGCACGCGCCGGACCCGGGTGTGATCATATACGTTTGCCATTTCTCTATATTAAACAAAAACTATGTTTAATATAGATGGCATGCTGTAAAATGTCCAGGCTGAATTTCCTTTTAAACCTGCCTTTCTGTTTTGCAAATCTCAATACAGAAAAGGCATCTCAATCATTCTGCACGTATATCTTCGGCAGACAATATACTATTCTAACGTATACTAAAATGTTCATCATCATGATCGTGAGGTGTACACCTTGATTCAGCTAATTCGACTCATACGAATAAAGCAGTTGGGATTGATTCCTCTTTGTTTGCTCTTCTCCATTAGCGTAAGTGGCTGCAGTATGGAAACAAGCCAGCCTGTCGTTTCGTTTTCCACAACGCCTGCTTCTGTTCAGACCGGTCAGCCGGTGAAACTAATCGGCACGGTAAAAGCAGGAGAAAAACCGGTGAACGATGCTGAAATGAAGATGGAGATATGGCGGGATGGTGAATCCCGGCATGAAATGTTTGATACGGTTCCGGTTCCGGATCAACAGGGACATTACGCGCTAACCCGGACCTTCAACAAAGCGGGGACTTATTATGTCATGCTCCATACAAACGCAAATCATATGCACATTATGCCAACGGCAACATTCACGGTCAAAGAAGCCAAATAATCGGCAGGCAAACGACAATTTGTCGGTTGGATATTCTGTTTTCCCCTCGCTTTTATGAGAATACGAGGGGTTTTTATGTATGTTGTTCAGAGCGACGCTATCACAATTCCGGCTACACCATACCTCCTCCTTGTTCAATCAGTTGCAATGCTTTCTTATGATTGCTTTCATCTATAACAACTGTTAAAAGGACATCCCGGCCGGTGACATCGTCCTGCCCTCCATCGCTCATTCCGCTTGCACTTACATCCGCTGCCATGAGAATTCCTTCGTTGCGGGTTGTTCCATCGGCCGCAAGAGTTAGATTAGCGAGGCTGGATATATTTCCGGTAATTGGATTGGTAAAACGTTCTACTCCCTCGCCGGTATATCGACTGATTCGGTCAATCTGCATATCGGCAGTGCCTAACGATTTCAGCTGTTCAGCTACTTTCTCAGCTTCTTCCGGACTTTTGAAAAATGCAAGAATGTTTTTTTCGCTCATGGATATATAGGCTCCTTTTTCTAGTTTTATATTTTCCCTCCTTATTGTCTATCGATCGGCTGCATCCTATGCCTAAGTCGATCCATTGGGCCAAGCCATCGCATAATTCAAAGTATTGTCTGGAAAATAGCTTCATGTTAAGGTTTAATCTGTTTTTTACTTGTTTTTATCGTTGTATAGGTGTGTGGAGGAAGTTTATTTTTAATTTTATTTAAATTATTAACTACGCAGTATTTTTGTACTATAATATGAACAAAGGAAAATGGACAGACCGCCTATAATTGGTATTGCCCGCACATAACTACTTATTCCTGCCCCTTAAGCTTGGCCAGTTTTGCAAATGGATTTTTTTCTCTGACAGGCTTAACTTTATGCTTGGCGTGGCAGTTTTCGCATAAATAGCCGACTACCTCTTCCCCGCAGTATATCGCATAAATCGCTCCGTAACTTTATCGAGTTCCACCTCCATCTGCTTCATCGCTCCTTTGGCTGCCTTCTGTTTTTTTAACATATTCCCGATACCTTCTATGTACGGTGGCTCGTGAAGCATCGTACCCAAGTCCCCGCAGCGTAGCCGCGATATCCTCAAACGTTAATTTTTTATCACGGAGCCGGATAATATCGTCAAGCGGAAGGTCATTGCGTTTTCGGCCGCCCTGGTCTAAGTTTTTTAAATTTTGCTCGGGTCGATAGCCTTGAGCAATCGCCCGCTGCACACCACGGGAAATTTTTTGATTCGTCAGCCGACGCTGATACTCTTCCACTACCGCAAGGATTTCCAGCACCATTCCTTCCATTTCACTGATTTGCAACTCTCCTCCATTATCGAGTGAAAATACGCGCCCACCCGATTTACGAATCTGGTGCAGAATGGCAATCTTGCTGTGCCCTCTTCCAAGTCTTGACTCATCCTGAATCAGGACTCCCTGAATGACACCTTCCGAAAAATCCTGTAAAATTTCAAGCAGTCCATACCTTTCTTCTACGAATCCACTTTCTTGTTCCTTTACAACACGTACTACCTCCCATTTTTGCCGGGCCGCAAACACCTGTAATTCTTCGGCCTGACGCTCAAGGCTTGTTTCCTGTTCGGCACGTTCGGTACTCACGCGCGCATAAATCGCCACTTTCATATTGTTAACCCTCCCTGAATTTCCATACCAAAAAACCCCTCCATGTAGCGGAGGGGTCGCTTAATGTCTATGTTTTTTTGGCAAAGGACCGATTTCTTTCCCATCATCGTCGACCAAACGAATCGACTCCAGGTTTACGCGAAGTGAATTCCGAACCGCTTGCACATATTCAAAACGCAGCGCCTGCTGTTCTTCTTTCTCTGCCTCCGTTAATCCAACGCCTTTCGCCTTGGCTGCCAGTTCATTTATACGTTTAATTTTTTCTTCGGTCACTATTTGAACTCCTCTCACAGGATGTTCCTCTAGTATAGCATAAAATGCGAACAAATATTATTTACGAGGGATGATGATTTTATCGCCCGGCTGAATCATAGCGGTTTTAAGATGATTGGCCTGCTTGATGTAAAATATAAGTTCCGGCACCGACATTCCTTCCTGCTCGTTATACCGGTCCGCAATATTCCACAGCGTTTCTCCTTCTTGTACGGTGACAGTAATAGATGTGTCGTTGCTGCCGCCTTTCATAGCAGCAAACACTATCTTTGTCATTCCAAGGATACAAAGAATAAAAATGAGTCCTGTAAATAATAGCTTCTTATTCATGCTGCGTTTCCTCCTTAGATTTTTATCTGTTTCTATCATATGCTTGTCTTTATGTGCTAGAACTAACAAAAATCAGAACACACGTTCTTTTGATAGTTTTATAATAGAGCGAACGAACGTTCTTGTCAATCGAAAAATTAGAACTTATGTTTGTATATAAGAACAAATGTTGGTATAATAGCTTCAGAGAATGATCTGGAAGTAAAGGGGTGTTTTGGGTGAAGAAGTTATCGAGCAGGCAGCTTGCCATTCTGGAATACATCAAACAAGAGGTCAAGGATAAAGGATACCCTCCTTCCGTGCGGGAGATTGGAGAGGCGGTAGGGCTGGCGTCCAGTTCCACCGTCCACGGACACCTTGCACGCCTGGAGAAGAAGGGGCTTATTCGCCGCGATCCAACCAAGCCGCGCGCGATAGAAATTCTGAATTCCGAAGAAATGGAGCGCGAGTTTCAGGAAGTACGGACCGTTAAAGTTCCTGTGTTGGGGAAGGTAACGGCGGGGCAGCCGATTACGGCCGTCGAGAATATTGAAGAATATTTCGCCCTTCCCGAGAGCACTGTAGGCGGGGATACGGTATACATGCTGAGGGTTCAAGGTGAAAGTATGATTGAAGCGGGCATTCTGGATGACGATTACGTTATCGTACGCCAGCAGCAGGTAGCAAACAACGGGGATATTGTTGTGGCGATGACGGAGGAAAATGAAGCGACGGTTAAGCGTTTTTACAAAGAGAAGAACCACTTTAGACTCCAGCCGGAAAACGCAACAATGGAGCCCATTTTGCTACCGGTCGTTACGATTCTGGGTAAGGTTATCGGGGTATACCGGCAAATTCACTGAACAGTGCACTGGGGCAGACGATAGCTGCAGCTTCCTTTGCAGCTGCCGGTAAAAACCACAGTCTCAACCATATACCTCAGCCATATAGAAGAAAGATACGCTTTTTACCGCTGAGAAAAACTCGCGGGCGTTGCCGCTCGTCCTTTTTCTGCAGGGAAGCGAAACGGCCGCTTAGTGACCGGAAGGTCGGACCGACAAAACATCCGGGTATCTCAAGGATGGACAATTGTCGGTCTGATCGCCCTTCCGGCCACACGCTCCACATCGAAAAAGCAACGTTCGGCACACTCCCGCGAGTTTTTCTCGGGTGACCAATGGAAGAAAGTATATGTTGCTTTAATACTGTAAAGCAACATATACTTTCTTTAACGGGCACAAAAAACCATGCTGGTCGTAGACAGCATGGTTTTCTTATTGAAAAGATGTTGATAATCTATGCTACAGCAATAAAAAACCAGGTGATCATAATAAGCTGAATCACGATTTTGGCCGCAGCGCTGCTTAAAAAAGCGAGAACAGTGCCAAGCGCGATTCCGAACGCCCGCTTTCCCCGTTTTTGGCGGGCCAGCTCGGTCAGCCATACAGCGAGAAAAGGGCCGACGATAATCGCAAACGGGCCAATGAAAGCGCCCAGCACAATAGGCCCCGCTATAATCCCGACAATGGAAGCCGCCATTGACCACTTATCTCCCCCATACTTTTTCACAAAATATGCATTGGACAGCATATCGGCTGCAAATATGACGGCGGTCAACACCGTCATCGGCACCCAGAATGACCAGTTCAAGCCGTGTTTAGCAACGGTAAACTGGTAAAGCAGAAAGGCCCCCCACATAAGCACAGCATCGGGGATGACTGGAATAAACACCCCGGCGATGCTTACGAGAAACAACAGTCCGATTACAATCCAGATAATGGCTGTCATCTTTCCCCTCCTTTTTTTCATGTCTTCCTGTTAGCCTGTATTTCCATTTTGCAAAAAGATTAAGAGTTTGAGGCTGTCCTGACCGGGAGCGCTTTACGGCTTGCTGACACGAACGCACCAACAATACAAACGCCGGCAGCCATCCAAAACACCGTATGAAGGGAAGTAAGAAATGCTGCAGGATGCTGGGCACCTTCCACTTTTAATTGAGCAATGCGCCCGGTTAATTTATGGAGCTGATACGAGAAGAGAGAGATCGAAAAGGAGGTTCCCAACACCATGCCAATATTGCGGACAAGCGCGTTTAATCCCCCGGCCGAACCCAACTTGTTCCGCGGAACGGCTCCCAGCACGCTGGAATTGTTCGGTGATTGAAACATCCCCATTCCGATGCCGAAAACGGCAAGGTGCATGGCTATAATCCAGGAATTGGCCTCAAAGGACAGCATATTTAAAGACGCAAATCCAATGGCGTTGATAACAAGGCCGCCTGTTGTTAAAAATAACGGCCCGATTTTATCTGACAGCCATCCCGAGAAAGGAGCGACAAGCGCCATTGTAAGCGGGTAAGCCATCATCACATAGCCAATGACATGCGGGGAAAAATTGAGCACGTCCTGCATGTAGAACGGCATCATCACGTTTGTGCAAAACAACGCCACAAAGGACAAAAGAGCGGCAATGCTTCCCGCGCGAAAGGTCTGAATACGGTACAGGGAAAAGTCCAGCATCGGATACTTTGTAAATCGTTCGCGAAAATAAAACAGCACCAATACAATAAAAGACACTGCATATCCCAAAATGGACGGAAGTGAGCCCCAGCCCCATACTTCAGAATTAGAAACGGTATAGAGAAACGTTACAATTCCAGCCATATACAACAGGGAACCGGAATAATCAAAAGGCTCGCCTGTTTTCGCCTGTTTGTCCTTTGGCAAAATGCGAAGACCAGCGAGAAATCCAACGATGCCTATCGGAACGTTGATCCAAAAAATCGAGGACCAGCCTAAAAATCCAACTAATAGCCCTCCAATAGCGGGACCTGCCATAGAACCGAGTGACACCATTGTTCCTGTAATCCCTAACGCTCTTCCCCGCTCGGTGGACGGAAACGTGGAGGCCACAATCGCCTGGCTATTCGCCATTAAAAAAGCGGCTCCAATTGCCTGCACCACCCGCATCGCAATCAGCATCCCAATAGAATGTGACAATCCACAGAGCCCGGATCCGACCGTGAACACCAGAAAGCCGACATTATACAGCAAAGAACGGCCAAATAAATCGGAAAGCTTTCCGATGATCGGAAGGACGGAAGCAATCGTAAGCAAGTAGGCGGTTATCACCCATTGCACAATATACAAATGGACGGATAACGAACTTGATATTGTAGGCAGCGCTACATTCGTAATACTGCCGTCAAGGGTCGCCATGAAGGTTCCCAATGATACATTTGCAAGAATCCACCATCGCTGTTGATTTTTATTTGATCCCAGCGTTTCTGAATGGTTCATCCATTACCTCCTAAAACGAAAACCGTTTTGCAAGCAAAACGGTTCGGCATAAGCAAGCTTTCCCGGAGCATATTTTATGTAAGTGATATTACATTATTATTTTGGCAGATAGGTAGCCTATTCGATTAATTCACCAATACAGTACACACAATAGGATCGTTTTGAATAAGCCAGCAGCCCTTCCTCCGTTCCGCAAAAAACGCAACTAGGGCGGGGCTTTCTCAGTGTAATCGTATCTTTTTCCAGCATCACTTCTACTTCGTCCCGGTCGCAAATCCCGATTTTCCGATGCAGCTCGACCGGTATAGCGATTCGTCCCAGGTCATCCACACGAATTAAAAGGCCAGGTACTTTCATTGTCTTTCCTCCTTTGGGTCAACACGAAGAAAGATTCGCCATTCTTCTACAAAAACCCTTCTCTGCTAAGGAAAAAAACTACATTTTCTACCAAGCTTTTTGCAGGGTTCGCCTCGGCAGTTTCCATCTATAATAAACGGACAACATTCGCAGGATAACAATAACGCCGCACAGAGCTGATAATTGGACGGGATTAGACAGGGAAACCCAACCCATGCCAATAATAAAACCCGCCAGCATCGCCCATATAGCATAAATATCTTCCTTTAACACATAAGGTTTTCGCCCGGCAAGTACATCGCGAATCATGCCACCGCCTATTCCTGTCAATAGCAGCCACCATAATGGCACTCAGCGGACGCCCGATTTGCGCAGCATACAGCGCACCTAGAATGGCAAAAGCTGCAAGTCCAACCGCATCAAATAATTCGACATATTTTCTGCTCTGGTTAATCCACTTGCCTGGAAGAAGAAAAAGAACGAGCATCGCAATTAACGCCGTCCAAAGCAAGGTGCTTTGCGACCAGTGCACCGCTTACAGCGAACGCAATCGTGCCAATTATGTTCAAAATCTCCCAAGACATTATTGAAAGTTCCTCTCCTTATCCATTAACTATGCCCATATGTCTCCTCAATACCTGCCATTTATTTTTAACACTATCATCATTCTAGATTACTAAAGGATCCCCCTCCCGTCAATTCAGCTCCTCCTTGTGTTAGACTTTCACCAACTAGCAATTAACGGCTTGCTGGGCACGTTACAAATAAAAACGACCTCTTCGGTGGTAAGAGGTCGACAAAAACGCAGCAAAGGAACGGTCGCACCCCTTATCTTTCGAAACAATGTTCCGCTGGAATTGGCACCGGTTGCACGAGTCAATGGTTGCCGAGGTTTCATTGGGCCAGTCCCTCACCTCTCTTGATAAGAGTCTAAATATTTTTGTATATTTGTTTATAAGTTAAGGTAAATATTTGTTCATTATTGTCTTCAAAATGAAGAAATGTTTTATCAGGATAAAGGGTTGTCTTTTCGTTAAGCAAGTCTCGCAATGTCCAATTTCCAATTACTTACATTTTTTACTTCCTTTACCTTCAAAATCTTTCAAACTATTCTTCTAATTATTCACGCTCTACAATCATACTCATTCCCATGCCGCCACCGATGCATAAGGTTGCTAAACCACGCTGTAAGTCCCGACGCTTCATCTCAAAAAGTAGACTAATCACTATTCTTGCACCCGTGCAACCAATGGGATGACCTAAACTAATCCCACTTCCGTTTACATTGACAATCTCACGATTTAAGCCTAGCAATTTTTCTACAGTTAGATATTGGGCAGCAAATGCTTCATTGACCTCAATCAGCTGAATATCGTCTAACGTATAGCCGGCCCTTTTTAAGGCTTTATGTGTAGCGGGCACCGGGCCATACCCCATCAGATCGGCCTCCACACCGACCCAAGCATATGTTTTGATTTTCCCAATGATTTCAAGATTTAGTTCTTTTGCTTTTCTTTCCGTCATGAGAACAACCGCAGCCGCACCATCGTTTATGCCTGAGGCATTTCCTGCTGTGACCGTTCCATTCTTTCTGAAAAT
Organism: Aneurinibacillus terranovensis DSM 18919; assembly: GCF_000430625.1. Classification (GTDB taxonomy): domain Bacteria; phylum Bacillota; class Bacilli; order Aneurinibacillales; family Aneurinibacillaceae; genus Aneurinibacillus_B; species Aneurinibacillus_B terranovensis. Next base: position 57,182 of record NZ_KE387172.1, on the reverse strand, counting down.
GGGAGACAAGTTAGCTAAGCTTTCTAACGTAATATCTGTTCGGACATGTTCATCCCGGTCTATAAAGACCGTTTCCTTCTTCTTTTTTATCGGTATTGGAACGATTTCTTCAGCAAACCGACCGGATTCAATAGCACCGATCGCTTTTTGATGGCTAAGATATGCGATTTCATCCTGCTCTTCTCTGGTAATCTCATATTTATCCGCTAAACGTTCCGCCGTTTCGCCCATCATAATCTGATGATGCGGGTCCATCAAAATTTCCCATACAGTATCGGTCATTTGGCCGTGCTGTAGGCGATTCCCCCAACGTGCTGTTTTCAACACATAAGGGGCATTACTCATGTTTTCCACACCGCCAGCAACGACAATTTCACTGTCTCCTAACAAAATTTCCTGAACACCATTCACAATGGCCTGCATTCCGGAAGAGCATTGGCGCTGTACGGTAAAACCTGTTACATGATTGCCAAACCCCGCATCAATCGCTACTGTCCGGGCAATATTGGGTTCATCCGTTCTTTGGATGCAATTCCCCAAAATTAATTCATTAATGTGTTCAGGCGAGAGCCCGGATTTTTTAACTACTTCTTTGACTACATGTGTGGCTAATTCTCTTGCTGACACACTTTTTAAACTTCCCCCAAATTCTCCAATCGGTGAACGACCTGCGGCAACAATGACAACCTGTTCCACAATTTTCACTCCTTTCAGTTTCACGACTGTTTTTTATCCACAAACGGTACTATGACCCTTAGTTACCAAAATATATATAAACCTTTATCTTACTAGCAATTTCGGGCTTACCATAAAGGAAGCTGCTGTTTTAGCCTTCACTTCGTCCACTCTTGCCCCTTCCTGGGTTTCTACAAGAACCATGCCCTCTGGAGTAAAATCAAATACTGCCAAATCAGTGATTAAACGATGCACCACTTGTTTTCCTGTTAATGGAAGTGTGCATTCCTTTTTCACTTTCGATTCTCCATGTTTATTGACATGTTCCATGATCACAACGATACGTTTAGCTCCATTGACGAGATCCATCGCTCCCCCCATCCCTTTCACCATTTTCCCTGGAATGACCCAATTGGCCAAATCTCCTTTTTCGGATACCTCCATCCCTCCAAGGATAGCAAGGTCAATATGTCTACCTCGAATCATGGCAAACGATTCAGCGCTATCAAAGAAAGCAGCGCCGGGAACTGTGGTAATGGTTTCTTTCCCAGCATTAATGAGATCTGGATCTTCCATTCCTGCTACAGGATACGGACCAATTCCTAACAATCCGTTCTCCGATTGAAGTAACACGTTATATTCTGGGGGAATTTCATTAGCAACAAGTGTCGGCATCCCAATTCCAAGATTGACATACATTCCATCTTCAATTTCATTTACGGCACGTTGCACAATTTTTAAGCGAACATCTTTCATAAGAACTCCTCCATTCCTTACTTTTTATCCAGAAGCTATTAAGAAGAACGTATTATCCATAATCCCGTAAGAGAATTAGGCCGTAAAAACGGTACGGCATTCAATTCGCTTTTCATAATTCGTACCAAGCAAAATACGCTGGACATAAATGCTAGGTGTATGAATTTCATCTGGATCTAATTCTCCGATTTCTACAATTTCCTCTACTTCCGCTATGGTGATTTTACCCGCCATGGCCGCCAGGGGATTAAAGTTGCGCGCCGTTTTGCGGAAAACAAGATTGCCCAGCGGATCCCCCTTCCATGCTTTGACCAATGCGAAATCCCCCACTATCCCGCGTTCTAAGATATACGTTCTTCCATCGAATACTTTGTGTTCTTTTCCTTCTGCAACCATGGTCCCTACTCCTGTTGCCGTATAAAAACCGGGAATTCCAGCACCACCAGCACGAATTCGTTCTGCTAACGTTCCCTGCGGAACTAATTCCACATCTAACTCTCCGCTTATGAATTGCTGTTCAAAGATTTTGTTTCCACCGACATAAGAGGCTACCATTTTTTTAATTTGTTGATTGGCCATCAACAACCCAAGACCCCAATCATCGGTGCCGCAATTGTTACTGACAATGGTTAAATCTTTAGCCCCTTGATCCCGTAAGGCAAGTATTAATTTTTCAGGAATTCCGCAAATTCCAAATCCACCTACAATGATGGTGGAACCATCCTTAATATCACGAACCGCTTCTGCAAAAGACCCAATTATTTTACCTTTTTTCAAAATACAGTCTCCTTTCTCTTCATAGGGAAGATGTTAAAGACAACAATGATCTCGTGATCGCAGGTCACGAGATCATTGCAGCTCCTTCGCCGCATATTTCACAGGCATTATCTATTCCGTTTACTTCTTCACATTAATCGTAAAAATTTTTACGAACGCAACTTTTTCAATTGAGAAAGTACCTTTTCAGGTTCCGCATACCCAGGGATCATCCCATAAGTGAGCCCTATAGAAGGAAGTTCAAGTAAATTAGAATTTTCTTCCCAAAAATTCCGATTTAGTCCCCCTCCAATGGCAAGTCCCTTCTCCCAAAGAGGAAGCAAGGCGCTAATTTCACTATCTCCATAGAGATAAAAGTCCACCTCATCCCCGCCCTTGGTCATTTCATGAGCGGTTCCCCCTTTCTGGATTCCCACCGACCACTGGTAATGCCTCGCTATATTAAATACGGGCTGGTAGAGAGAAAGAGCTTCATTTATATCTAAAAGCGGAGAATCGCTCTCCATGATGACAATCGCCGATAATCCGGAAGTGGAAAAAGACCGTAAATACTCGGCCAAATACATTGCTGCTGCCTCGATATCATCATGGCTTATCGGAAGATCTTGATTAATTTGCACCACTGAATCCAACCATACAAGCAGCCTTTGTGGAGAGGGGATCGCAAGTACGATATGCGGATTTCCCCGATAAAGATTTTGTAGTCCTGATAAAACATCCAAAAGAACATTTCTGGGTTCTTCCAGTGCCAGCAGTTTTTTTAAGGCAAATGTTGGTTTTCTGCCCACCCACGGTTCCTTGACACCCAGTTCACGATTGATAAAGTCCGCATAGAAGTCAAGGATAGAAAGACTTAGTACATCTGAACGAAGCAGTCCCTGCCCCTGGCTATAGACGGAAATAAAGGTATCTGGGTTACTCCATAAATCCTCCCTACCTGCCGCAAAAAGTCGATTGGCATAGTCAAGAAAATCTACCCAGACTTTTCTCTTCGTATCTGATGGGAATAAAAACTGTTTAAAATTCATTCCTCATTCCCCCCTTCACTTTTATAGCAGTTGGAAAAGCCGCAAAGAACAACTTACTGACTTTTCAGTTAAACATATTAATCACCAAAGATTAGGAATTGATTTTTTCTTTTAATTCTTGAAGCTGCTTTTCTAATTCTGAAATGCGAACATCTTTTGGATTCGGCAACCATACTGATTTTAAATTTCCTTCCGTCATAACACTATCCGGGGATCCGGCAAAGATAATGTCCCGATCCTTCCATGAACCATAGAAAGGAAGATGAGCTGGCGGCTTATCAGTTACCCATTTTTTTATGAATTTCTGATAAGGAACCCCTCTCTTTTTCCTGTCTTCTTTCTCTTTTTGTCGGGCCTCTTCTGTCTTTTTCACATCCAGTACAAGGGTTTTCGGATCGTAAAAGACCTTATAAATGTTATTGGCCGTCTCCTGGGAAATCAGGTTTTCCTCCACATCCTTAATGACCTTCTCCGGATCCCGATCAAGTACATCCCCATAACCGCCGCCAGTCCCTTGCGTAATAATATAAAGCTCACCCTCTTGAACCAATTCGAATTGTAATCCGCCATGATGCGTGGTGTAGGTAGCATTTTCGAAAGGACGATTGTTCATGATCTCTTTGGCTGTATAGACCATCTTTTCCGGTTCATTTTTCATAATCTCAAAAATATCCACACCCTTGATTTTGCAAAGTGGGTAAGCCGGGCAAGCATAGCCTCCAAAAATTCCATACGTTGACGGATATTTGGAACCGATGGTCGTGGTCATAAACCCGAAATAGTCCGAATCCTTTTGCGTCAAAAACATTTGATAGCCCTGACCACCTCGATATTTGCCAAATCCTTGGTTGTCCTTCATAAGGCGGCGGGAAAGCTGCATAATCGGAACTTCCTCTTCAATCAGTTCTTGCTCCCCTTGCTCCGCCATCGGGGCAAAGATCGGCGCAATCGAGTGCTCTCCGTCAAGACCTTCCCTTGCTCCACCAGGCATCCCGTTCAAGTCGGCACATAGATTACCTACGGTTTCCCCATGTTGGGTTACCCCACCATAGATACAAGTTCTAATCATGTTGTACCAAGGGGCCAAAACCTTCGTCGCTTTTTCCGGGCTGTTGTATAAAAATTTGGCTAAAGCTGCCTGCGTTGCCGTGAACGCCGGGAAAAACGTCATCATACTTTGTGCATTCGGAACATCGTATGAAGCATTGTAGATAGAATGCTCATCGATAATAAATTCCATTGGTGCCAGAACTGCTTGATTCCTTGGTAGATCAGGCCAAATAAATGATAGGAATAATTGAGCTAGCATCCCTTTCATCGCGCTTGTTACCGAGTTGTTAGGACGGTTGGCAAATTCGGGTGATGATCCCCGGAAATCAAGAGTTAATAAATCATCTTTTTTGGTTAGCTCCAGATTGACTTTAATTAATAAATTTTCCCGCAAAGTACTGTCAGCAATCCCCATCATCCGCACTTTGCCGTCAGGCCATTGACGAAGACGGCGCTTTACCTCTTCTACCGTATCATCTAACGTCTTTCTTAATACGGCAACAACAGCATCTACACCGTATTCACCAATAGTTTCCTCAATACGCTGTTCAATGCGGCGGGCGGCATAAAGCTTGGCCTTCATATCCACCACTTGCAATTTTGGTTCACGGACGGAATTTTGGAAATAAGTGACCAGATCTTTATAAAACTTATAATTTTCGCCTACCCGAACCGGTGAAATAGCCAGACCCTGATCATAAACTTGTTCGGCAGCAGATGGCATGCCACCCGGCTCGATCGCCCCATTTTCCCCTTCATGGACAACGGTCACAATCCAAGCAATTAACTCCCCTTCATGAAAAACCGGCATAATCAAGTTTTGGTCTGTATTGTGAACTCCACCATATCGGGCATCATTGTAATAGAAGATGTCACCAGGCTTTACGCCTACCTCGGGATCATCGAGCCAATTCTGAACGATATATTTTACCCCATACTGTGTACATCCGGCGAAGATCAACACTCCACCGGAGCTTACGATGGATAAGTCTCCTTTCGCGGTAAAGATCCCACAAACCAGATCCCCCCATTTTGCTCCTGGTGCAGCCCCGATCTGTTCAAGCATTTCAAACGCTTCGTTTGCTCCTGCTTGCATCTTGCTGCGTGCCACACTAAGAACAGAAGGATCCGTAACCTTCCGAATGGCTTCAATTTCCCTTTCTGTTATCGGGGCTAATGTATGGTCTTGCATCAAACTGGGTCCAGGACCAAGAAAAAGGGTGGTTTCTTTCAAAAACTTCTCTACCAGTTCTTGTTCTCGCTTCAATTCATCCAAAGCCATGTTTCCACACTCCCTTTTGTTATTTTACGGCCATCGTATCCGTTTGAAATTTGTTACTTGCGCTATTATTTTGACTATTTATAATCCAGGCCGAGTTTTGTTCGCCCATAATAAATTTCCAACCCGGCTCAATGAGATAGGTGGTACGAGGTGATTCCACGAGTGCAGGTCCTTCAATGACAGCACCTGGTTGAATCGATTGTGTACGGTACACACTTGTAACCACCGGTTCATCGATATCAACAAAATAACAGTCACGTTTACTAACAGGTTCCGGCGCTTCTATTTGACCTTCAATCGGTTTCTTGAACTCAACCCGTTCCAACTCAACGAAAGATAGCACACGGATCGTATTGATCCGGATACCGGCTTCAGGCTGCTGGCTTCCTTCCCCAAATCGTTCGCCATAGTTTACACTGAACGAGTTCACCAGTTCCAACACTTCAGCCATATTATTTAGACGGTTAACTGGAGAAATAACAGAAGTTTGTGTCAGCTGATTTCCGTAACGCATATCCAGTTCCAGACGATGCTGAATTGCTTCTTCCGGGATTCCCTGACGCAACAACTCCTCTTTTCCTTCCCCTTCCAATTCCTCGACGATCGAGTTGAACCGTTCATACTCTTTAAAGAGACTCCGCGTATTGGAATCATAAATGTTCATAAACACCGATTTTTCATGAATATTTACCTGATTCATGATACCTGCTCCCACTGCTGAGAAAATAGGGGAGAACGGAGGTATTAAGATTTTTTCGATGTCAAGAACTTTTGCGATACCACAACAATGGAGGGGCCCATTTCCTCCATATGCCAGGAGGGTAAAGTTTTTCGGATCATATCCTTTAACGCCAAGTTCTTTAAAAATAGCGTGGGCCATATTGGTGTCTACTTTTTTCTTTATTTGACGTGCCGCTTCCACAACACTTATATCCAATTCATCACAAATGGCTTCCCCAATCGCAAATTCCGAGCGTTTCTTGTTTAGGGAAATGTGACCTTCTGCATAATATTCCGGATCCAAGTATCCTAAAATCAAATCGGCATCCGTTACTGTCGGATTGATTCCCCCTCGGTCAAAACATGCCGGACCCGGTTCAGAACCTGCACTGGCTGGCCCTACTTCAATATGCTTTAAGGTTGTATCGTAGCGGGCGATGGAACCTCCCCCTGCACCAATAATTCCTAAATGAAGCATTGGAACACTGACTAACCATCTGTCAATTACAGGGTTAAAATCATAGAATCGGATACCGCCACCTACGACAATCCCAATATCACAGCTTGTTCCACCCATATCCATTGCAACTAAATGCCCCACATTAAATTCTTCTGAAAGGTGCTCGGCGGCGTTAACCCCTGCTGTTGGACCAGAATGAATCGTTTGAAGAGCATGCGTTGAGTTCAACTGAGCCATTCCACCGATATTGTGAACGACTAACATCGGTTTGTTATACCCGTATTCCTTCAGCGTCATTTCAAGTGAACTTAATGCATGATACATTTGGTCGTGCAAATAGGCATCCAGAATGGCAGAGGTAATGCGCACATATTCTCCCTTCCGTTCAGCTACCTGATGGGAAAGAATAACAGGAAGCGCACCTAGCATATGGGTCGGATACTCTTCCAGGAAAATTTCTTCTACTCTTCTTTCATGCACCGGATTAACAACGGAATTAGTCAGCCCGACCACAAATGCCTGGGCCCCGCGGTCAACAAGAAGTCGAATTTGCTGACGAAGATGCTCTTCATCTAGCGGCATTACAATGTCGCCTTTATAATCAATCCTCTCACGAACCCCTGCTATCATTGGAATTGGTACAATCGGCTCGGGGCGCTGACCGGCAGGCAAGTCTTGCTGCTCCTGAGGTGTCAAACCATCACCATAACCGCGACCACGGCTTAAAGGGACCTGACTTTCATAACCAGCTGTAGTCAACAATCCAATTTTTGGCCCTTTTCGTTCGATCAGGGCATTAGTTCCCAAAGTTGTGGCATATCGCACGGAATCCAGTTGGGAAAGGACCGTGCGAATATCTTTTCCAAGCTCTTTACATGCCTGCTCCAGTGCGTCCATAAAACCGAGTGCTAGGTTATGGTGCGTTGTTAGCGCTTTCGTTTCTAAATAGATATCATCCCAAACCAGAAAGCAATCTGTAAACGTTCCACCAATATCTACACTAACTTGCTTCATGCTCTCTTCCCCTCTCTTTTAAGATAACGATCTTTTAATGCATCGATATCAAATTCCATATCATGTAGTGGAGGATGGCCAGGTGGTAAATATTCTACTTCCACCATGGTTGCACAATTAGGGCAATAATACTCAAGAATCTGACACCAGCTCGGATCGGGTGAAAAGGTAAACTCGTACCAATCAGGATTAATAATGGGCTTATGAATTTCTCTCGGATCACGATTGTAAACGAGAAGACCTTCTTTATAATTTCCACGAGCAGAGGCAATTTCGTGGTCACATTTGCGGCAGCACCAAAGCTCCTTTTCCAGATCGATTGCTAAATATTCCGTCATATTAGCTTTCATTATGCCTTTCCCCCTTCATCGTACAAAAAGATATCTTTGTTTTCGTTAACCTTAAACGTCCACCCTTCTAAAATACGGCAGGTGAAGTACTCATCTTCAATCAAAGCGGTCCCTGCTCCGATAGCCCCTGGTTTCATCTCTTCAAAGCGATAAACCGGAACCTCTTGTGCTTGTTTTTCCGTATTTAAAATTGATTTTTGATATATAGGGGTTGGAGCATGTTCCTTCAATTTCTTTTTATTCTCTAACTTAAAGTGAGCAATCGGCTTTTCCACTTTAAGATGAAGGCGAATATCCTGAGCTCCTTCCAATCCGACGATTACGGCATCTGATGGGTCAAGTGTAATCGTTTGGTACTCTCCATTTCGGAAAAAGCTGAGATGAGTTTGGATTGTACACTCCGAGATATCGAATCCTTCCGCAAACATATCCCGTTTAGCCCGCTCTTCTAGTTGAACTAACTTTTCCTGTAAACTCTTACCGTTAATCTCAACTAAATTAGCTTGATATTCATGCGCAATATCACTGAATGAAATTCCGAACGCACTAAAGACTGCGGCCAAACGTGGAATAACGATTTGTTTAATTCCTGCTGCCCTTGCCACTCCACAAGCACTCATTGGTCCTGCACCACCAAAAGCTAACAGGGTCACTTCGTTCGCCTGGTCCTGATAAACAGCCAATCCTTTCGCAATCTTTTCCTCATACGCTTTTTCCATTGCCACTAACGCCTCTTCAAGGCTTACTCCAAGGGGCTTCGCAATTTTTTCTTCAATCGCTGCCCTAGCACGGGACTCATCGAGAACCATGCTACCACGGAAATAGGAGCGAGAATCCAATACTCCCATCAAGAGGTATGCATCCGTAATAGTCGGTTCCTGCCCTCCGCGTCCAAAACAAGCCGGTCCCGGTGCAGCCCCTACACTTTCCGGACCAACAACAACCTTTCCTTCCACGACCTTAAAGATTGAACTTCCACCAGCACCTACACTAATCAAATCGCTTAAAGAGAATGACGTTGGAATTTCTTCAATTTTTCCATATACATCCTCTTTAATCTGACCGACTTTGACCAGACCAATATCGGAAGTAGTTCCCCCAATATCCAGGGTCAACAACGCCGGAATGTTATAATGTTGAGCTAGTGCCTTCGTCCCCTCCATTCCTCCGCGAGGCCCTGAACCATAGGTTTTAATGGCTGTTGTTTTGGCTACCCTGGCTGAGTTACCATCATTATGGAAAATAAGCAGCGGATTTTTCGTGCGATATTCACGCAACACATTTTCTGCATTATATAAGAAGCGCTCCATCCCCGAGTGAAGGAATGAGTTAATTAAAGCCCCCCAAGTCCGTCTGCTATCATTTGCGTCATCAACTAATTCATGTGAGAATAATACAGGAACCGCCCCTAAAAGGTGACGAGGATATTTCCGTAAAATAATGTTTTTAATTTTAATTTCGTCTTCTATGATATTCGATCCACTTAAACTAACTACTAAACGATTAGTACCCTGGGAGAGTAATTGGTTAATGACTTCTACCACTTTAGCTTCCAATTCTTGCCCTTCCCCACTGGTGTTGATCCCCGCAACACGATCATCCACCATAGCAGTAAACATTTCTTTTTCTTCATTACTTCCCAACAGAAATGAAGGATTTGCCCCTTCGCGCAAGATTAGACCAAGGCGCGGTCCTTTTTTCTGCACGATTGCATTCGTACCTGCTGTAGTAGAGTAACGCAAATAATCAAGATCGGTTAAAAGAGCACGGATGTTTTCCCCTCCATAAACCTCTTTGGAAGCAGCCTTGATTACTTCGATAAAACATTTGGTTAAGTCATACGGCGTTGTAAGAGTCTTGGCACGAAACACGCGCTCCCCATAGATCAAACACGCATCGGTAAATGTACCACCATTATCAATGGTCATTAACAGTCCCATTCTTGATTCCCCTTTCATTTTTTGTTTTGCTATGAAATTCGACAACTTTCTACTTTTATCTTATAAGTCATCAATGCTGTCCAATTTATCGCTTTAATATTTGACCTCCCTTTTGCTTCAAATATTGTAAGCCCTTTCATTTTTGTGGCATGTCCTTTTTATAAAGGGGTTATCCCTCCCTTCTGTCTTTATTATTAGCAAGAAGCATGCCAAGTTCTCAAATAAAAGATATCATCGAAAATTGTAGAAAATACTAGACTTTGTTAGCGTTCTACCAGCCTTATCTTTGTCTCAATGAAACACTATCTGTATCATTTGTCTCAAAGTTTCACTTGATTAACTGTTTCAGAAGAGATGCCTAATTGCTTCATTTTCCTATACATTGTTGCTCTGGAAATTCCTAATTTTTCAGCGGCAAGGGTAACATTCCCTCCAACAGCCTTAATTACAGCAATAAAATGTCCTTTTTCACACGTTACACTTTGTTCTTCTTCCGCTAATAGCTCTGACGGAAGATCGTAGGGAAGAATAGTGTTTCCTTCCATATTAAAAATAGCTTGTTCTATTACATTCTTTAACTCCCGAATATTACCTGGCCATGAATAAGACTGTAGATACTTCATCGCTTGCGAATCTACTTGAATGTCCTCCTTACCAAATTTCCCACTAAGTTGTTTAAGAAAATGTTTAACCAAAAGCGGAATATCCGAAGATCTCTCACGCACGGAGGGAATTTTCAATTCGATTACACGAAGACGATAGTATAAGTCAGCCCTAAAAATCCCTGTCTTTACAGCATCCATCAAGTTCTTATGAGTCGCTGCAATCACTCGTACATTGATCGGTATAACTTTATCACCACCGATCCTCATAATCATTCTCTCTTCAAGAACACGAAGTAAATGAACTTGTACTTCTAAAGGCATGTCCCCTATTTCGTCCAGAAAAATGGTGCCTCCATCTGCTAATTCAAACTTTCCTTTGCTACCTTTTTGCTTTGCACCCGTAAAAGCCCCTTGTTCGTAACCGAATAGTTCACTTTCAATCAACTCGCGAGGGATTGCACCACAATTTAGAGCAACGAAAGGATTATTACTTCTTTTGCTTGCATTGTGTATTGCTTGGGCGAACAATTCTTTTCCAGTACCAGATTCTCCAGTTAAAAGTAAAGTAGAATCTAAAGATGCGGCTTTTCTAGCCTTATCAACACCCTTTACAAATGCAGGATCTGAACCAATCATATGATCAAATGTATATCTTGTTGTTCCAAAATCTGCCGCAGATATTATACTTTTACTCTCTTTCGCATTCAATTTTAGGGCGATTTTACGTAAACGAACAACTACACCTAGTAGAGTGTTTTGATCAAACATTACAGGATGTACGGTGCAAATGAATCTGTCTTGCATACCATTGATCGAGATCTCGTTTTCAACAACCAACCGTTTACTATTTATAACATTATCAACAAGCTCTTCAATTTCGGGGTAATCTTTAAGAGATTTCTCCTTATTGTTTCTAATTATAAATGACTCTCCCTTTGTATTAGTCCTCAAAATATTCTTTTTTTCATCGACAATAATAATTCCATCCTCAAACGAACCAAGTGTAGCCGTCAAAAAAGGATTCATTCGTAATCCTTCATGATAAATAATCCTCTCGATATACTTGGTGATGTTATTAGCTTTACTAATCGCTAATCCTAATGTGTGTGGATGAACATTCTTCCATTTACCGGATATATCTAATACACCCATTAACTCATGCGAAAACGGATTCAATATAGGGGCAGCCGCACAAATCCAATCATGCCATCCCGTACAAAAGTGTTCAGTAAATAAAATCTGAACAGGCAATTTATTTTTTATAACCGTACCTATAGCGTTCGTTCCTGCAACTTCTTCACTCCAAACCGCCCCTGGAAGAAAATTTATTCTCCCCGCTTTTCTTAAAATTTCACGATCACCATACATATCCAGTAAAAGCCCGTTTTTATCGCTAATTGTTATTATAGTTTCCGAACCTTCTAGAGATTCTGCCAGAAATTTCATATCCGGCCTGGCGTAATGGAGAAGTTTATCATTTTTCTCGTGAAATAAACTTAGTTCGTCATTATCAATACTTTCCTCAACTTGTTTCTGCAAAGGATTTACTCCGAATCTTTTCGATCTTTCCCAGGAAGCAATAATTTCTGAACGAAGCAGAGATTCAGGCTTTATTCCCTCTTTAATATATTTTACCCATGCGTTTTGGATGCTGGAGATTAAATCGGACGGCTCAGGCCTTAGTAATCCTTCATAAATGAACTTCTTATTCATAGCACCCTCCCATAAGGCCGATAATTTTAAATGTTCAATCAATTATAAATGATGTAACCTTTCAATTTCAATTTCAATCTGAATATGGATTAGCCATAGAATACGCCCTTGTTTCTTCGAGATCCGGAATATCGATTTCAAAAAATTTCGTTATCCTGTTTAATCGCTTCAATGATTGCCTCTACGACTTCCCCGCCACTGGTATCCAAATCCATCCCACGTACGCCTGCTTCGTTTCCATTTGCTTCTTCCTTATCCCATTTAAATCAATTCATGAATTTTAAATGTCACATTGTACTTTTTGAAAGTCAGAATCACAATTTCCTCTTCGATTTTTTTGAGAGAAGCTGAAAGATCGATGGGGAGGCTATGCTTTTCAAATATCGGAGACAAGGAAGAAAACGCTTCGTATGCCTTCGGGTACCACTTGTTTACCCATTCCCCGATAATTTCTGCATTGCTCATCGTCTCTTCCGGCGTTTCTCTTGGATCGCTTAAAATTAATCCCCAGAGATAATCTCCAGGCCAATTCCCATAATCGAGCGTCAAGTTCTCAGCGATCAGCACTTCGGCCCAGTCTTCTGTGATGAGGATTTCTTCCACATACTTACGCAGTGGCTGATAGGCAGCATCCTGCATCAGTATTTCTTTGCCATAGCTTAGAAAATCACCGTGATGTTCCTACATGTTCATGGCCCATAATAAAATCCACTGGGCCCGCCCGGTTTTATCATACGCCTTGAACGTTGCACATTGTTCGATTGTGCTGCCCATCGCATAGCGAATCACGTGCTGCATTTGTACATTCTCACCATATTCAAGATGACGCAGTGGGGTATACAAGTCTCTCATTGCATTCACCCATTCAGGGGAAAGATTTTCAATAATCTCTAATTCCTTCGTATATTCGAACCCATTTTCCACTTCTTCCGCAAGCTTTTTCCGATTACTCACATACGTCGTATACCAGAATTTTTTCGGATCACGGAATCCTTCCCAATCCGAGCTTTTTAACATTCTTCCGAAAGAAGTCTCCCACTTCTAAACGTGAAGGTGCGACAGCAGCAGTGAAAGCGGGAGATGAATTTCGGTTAGGCGCAGCCTAACATTGTTCCTTCTCTTATGCTGTGATATAATCAGTCTTAGATAAATAAAAGGATTGCGAACCAACGAAAAGACTTTCTACATAAGGAATCGCACAAATTAGCGAAACGGTATGACTGCGCGGTTGTCGAAGACCTCAACATGTAAGGAATGTCACAAGCCCTCAACTTTGACAAAAGTGTTGCAGATAATGCCTGGGGCATGTTTACGACATTTCTCCAATACAAGTTAGAGGAGCAGGGAAAAAAGCTTATCAAAATAGATAAGTGGTTTCCATCGTCCAAGACTTGCTCATGTTGCGGTCGAGTGAAAGAATCCCTATCCCTTTCTGAGCGCACATTCCCCTGTCAATGCGGTTTTGTTGCAGACAGGGATTGGAACGCTTCTATCAATATCAAAAACGAAGGATTGCGACTGTTAGCCTAATCATAGATAGAGCATGGAACAGGCTCGATAGCTAAGTCAATTTCGTACCGTTAGGTACGATCATCTTAGAAGCCCCCACCTCTAAGCGAAGCGGAGGTGGCGGGTAGTTCACTCTCGTATAACGAGGATCATAGATGTATAGTCTCTCTCATCATGGATATTGCGGTACTGTCCATGCAGATAAGGTTGCTGTCTAAGCGTAACTTCTTCATATTCATTCTTTGTCTGCCAATCGCAGGGTTGCTCCCTGAGCTTTTTTTGGAAGGCAGGTTCTAAAGCAGGTTCTGCTGACATTATTTATCTCCCCTTTCTTCTATACTTGTACGGCCTCTTATTGTCTTTACAGATTCCCCGGCAATCCCCCAATGCTATATTGGCATTTCGTGGATGAGCACTCGAACGCTTTGAATAGGGGATTGTAACGTTTCTGCTACCAAGTGAGACATTTTTTCGATTAATTCCTCCTTGATTAAGAACTAATAGCTCTATTTATGTAAAAAGATCCAGCTTAAGCTGGATCTAAATTCAGAGGAATCGTTGCCACATTGATCTTTTGCTAATATTTAAACGAAAATTTTGCAAATCTTTTAATTATACTATAAATGAGTAAATTCGCTCCCATTTTTCTTCCAGATAAAAAAAGAGACATCTTCCTTTTCCTATGGTATAGATATGTCACCACAACCAATCTTACCAGAGGAGGAAAAGACATGTCTTATACCCCTATAGTACCAAAACACGAACCCATACGCAATTTTTTACAACAACATCGGCTGCCTCTCTACTCTCGAAGCCTGTTCTTCAGCAAATCGTGAAAACAGAATCCTTCTGCTTTATTGAAGACGCATGTGCCATTGCTTCTACAATGCCTGGTATACGTGTCCACAGGTGATCAACAGCTACGCAAAAGCGGACTATCATCTCATGGGCGCTCTACGTCGCCGCCACCAGCGCCGCCTGTCCGAGGCTGATGCCACCGTCGTTTGGGGGGACCCTCTCACCTATCCATACATGCATGGCCCTTTCAGTGAACAACTCCTTCAGATCGGCTAGCAAAAGAGAATTTTGAAATACACCGCCGGATAATACAACCGTATCGATCCCGTGGGCTTCTCCTAAAGCGAGGGCGCTTCGAAATACGCCTTCAGCGATGCTCCTATGAAACGAACGGGCAATCGACGCCGCGTCCCGCCCATTCAAACGATCTTCCGCCAGCGCCTGCAAGAGGGGACGATAGTCAAGTTCCTTTTCATCCCACGGAAAAGGATACACCTTCTCCAAAGAGACAGAGCGAGCGAGATGTTCGAGCCATATAGCTGCCTGGCCTTCAAACGAAATGGATTCGGTGAATCCTAAAAGGGCGGCTGCGGCATCGAATAATCGGCCAACGGACGTTGTGGGGAAGGTGCGGAGTCTTTTTTCCACGAGTTTTACCGTCGTGAAAAACCGTTCTGGAAGCGCAAGCCGCCTGCCGACGTCCGTCGCCAATTCGGGCACGTCGACAAAGAAACCGGCCAGCGCCTGAAGCGGTATACGTGCCGCCGCATCACCGCCCGGAAGCACGGCATAGCGAAGGTGCCCATGCCGTTCCAATCCTTCTGCGACGCTTCCGACAAACAGTTCCCCGCCCCAGATGGCCCCATCATCGCCAAATCCCGTCCCATCAAATGCCACTCCGATCACCCGTTTGTCCAGAGCATTTCGTTCCGCCAGCACGGATGCCACATGGGCGCGGTGATGCTGGATGCCAACGTACTCGCAGTTTTCCAGCCCGCGCGCAAACTGGGCGGAACGATGATCGGGATGGAGATCATGCGCCACGATCGTGTCTGCCAGCGGGACATCATACATCGACAAAAGATCGTAGATGGTCTGCTCAAATGCCGCATACGCCTCGTACTGCGTCAAATCTCCCACATGCTGGCTTACGATCGCCTGACCCTTAACGACTAACGTGACAGTATTTTTCAGGTCAGAGCCGACAGCAAGAATGGGCCGATCGCCGGGCAATTGAGTGACAGGAAGCGGAGCGTATCCCCTCGCCCGGCGGAGTACAGTGGACCCAAATTCGCTCACGCGGACGACGGAATCGTCGACGCGGCGGGCGATGGGCCGCTCACCGATAAGCCAGGCGTCGACAAGTCCTTCAAGCCCTTCCACAGCGTCTTCATCTTTATAGATAATGGGTTCACCGGAGCGATTGGCGCTCGTCATTACAAGCACAGGCGGCGCACCGAAATGAAACAGCAAATGATGGAGCGGTGTATACGGGAGCATCACGCCGCAATCGGTGTTATCAGGTGCCACGCCCGGAAGCGAGCGGTGTGAGCGGGCAAGCACAATAGGACGAGCCGCAGACGTAAGAAGCGCCTCTTCTTCCGGTGATAGCTTAATAAGCATCCGCGCGGTCTCCACGTCTTTGACCATCAGGGCAAACGGTTTCGCCCTGCGACGCTTCCGATCTCTGAGTGTCCACACCGCCTGAGCGTTTTCCGCATCGCATGCCAGATGATATCCGCCAAGTCCTTTGATCGCCACGATGCGCCCTGCACGAAGAAGCTGGGCGGTCTTTTCGATGACTTTGCCATCTCCATTTATCTCTTCGCCTTGCCATCGCATGTGATAATAAGGCCCGCACTCGGGGCAGGCAGTCGGCTGCGCGTGGAACCTGCGGTCGGTCGGCTCATAATACTCTGCAGAACAGGCCGGGCACATGGGCCACGATTTCATCGTCGTATAGGGACGGTCATACGGCAGGCGTTGTATCACGGTGTAGCGGGGGCCGCACTCCGTGCAATTGATGTAAGGATACAGATAGCGGCGGTTTGCAGGATGAAACAGTTCGGTCAAACAAGCCGAACACACGGCCTGATCGGCAGGGATGTGCACCGTCGGCCGATCGTTCCGCTTGCTTTCACGGATTCGAAAATCGTGAAGCCCCTGCACGGCCACATCTTCGATTTCCAGATCGGTCACCCGGGCCAGCGCAGGAGGATGTGTCGTGACTTCCTCGATAAACGTCTGAATGGCGGAGGCATCCCCTTCCACATGTATCTCCACGCCGCTTTCCCCGTTGCACACCCAGCCGCTAAGCTCCCACCGTTTCGCCAGGCGAAAGATAAAGGGGCGAAAACCGATCCCCTGAACAACGCCGTGAACGCGAATGAGCTGTGCGATATGCATGATAAACCACCTACCTTTTTACAAAGATGTATCTTCCATGGAAGAAGGCAGCTTGACAATGCATCCGCGGCCGCAAAACCCGACTTGAACGACACGGTCGTCTTCAACCAGGACAGGGACGGTGCGTCCGCCCGTCAAAGCGATGAGCTGTTTTAACGCTTCTTCGTCTTCTTCCACATCATATTCGGTAAACTCTTCTCCATCCCATAATAAAGATTCCCGCATCTCCTTCGTGTAAGGGCATCCTTTTGTGCCATAAAGTGTACGCATGGTTCGTTTCAGCACCTCCCGTCCTTACGGATGATGAAACAGACGGCCGCGCTTCCCCGATGCGCGCAAGGCAGCCGGAGCGACCATTTAACAAATACGCGGCAGCGGATCGCCTACAAGCATATCAATGACCCGCGTACCTCCGTAGCGGGAACGCGCCAGGACGACTTTTTTCGGATCTTCTTGAATTTCGCCGATGCGCCGCGCGTCCTCTCCGCCCGGTATGCCCCGGATCGCTTCTAACGCCATATCGGCGTATTCCGGGGAAACGATGGCGAGAAACTGCCCTTCGTTGGCAATGTGAAGAGGATCCAGGCCTAAAATTTCACAAGTACCCCGCACCGCCGGACGTACCGGAATCGCCTCCTCGTCCAGCACTACGGCGACTTTGGCGTCTCTTGCCAATTCGTTTAACGCCGTAGCCACGCCGCCCCGCGTCGGGTCGCGTAACCAGCGCAGCCCTGGCGCCGCAGCGTCGATGAGGTTAGCAACGAATGGCCATAGCGGGCGCGTATCTGAGGTGAGATCGGCTTCCAAATCCAATTCCCCCCTGGCCAGGAGGACGGTGATCCCGTGATCTCCGATCGGACCGGAAAGAATTACCTGATCGCCGGGTCGAACGTGTTCGGCCGAAAGGAATACGCGCTGATCAGTAAGACCAATACCTGCAGTGGTGATGAACAGCCCGTCTGCTTTACCGTGTTCCACCACCTTCGTATCGCCCCCCACCACGGACACCCCGGCACACTGTGCCGCCCTGGCCATGGCCGCCACTTCCCGTTCCAGCTCAGATGTCGAAAGGCCCGCTTCTAATATGAACGTGGTCACCAGCGCCAATGGCTTTGCTCCGCCCATGGCCAAATCGTTAACCGTCCCATTTATGGCAAGTTCGCCGATGGACCCGCCCGGAAAGACGAGCGGCTTGACAACATAGCTGTCTGCCGTAATAGCCAAACGCCGTCCATCAGCATCGATGTGTGCCGCATCGTTCAACTCCGGCAACGTGTCGTTCATCAAGTAAGGAACCAATAGCCCCTCGATGAGTCGTCGGCTGGCTTTCCCACCGGCTCCATGGGCCAACTCAATATGGGCATCAGTAAAACTCATCTTGGTAGTCTTCATATCTTTTTTCCTCCCTGAGCTATTCGCCGATTGCCTGACGCATGTGGACGTGATGGTAATATGCGGCGCACGCCCCTTCCGATGACACCATGAGGGCACCTATAGGATGTTCAGGTGTGCATTCTTTCCCAAACCATTTGCATTGATGCGGTTTAAGCACCCCTTTTAATACTTCACCACATTGCGCCGCTTTCGGATCGGTGACGCGAACACCTTCCATCTGGAAGCGGACTTCCGCATCCCACCGGGCGAATTCGGGCCGCAGTTTCAGCGCCGATTGGGAGATGACCCCAAGTCCCCTCCACTCGAAGAAAGGACGGACTTCAAAAACTTCGTTCATCACTTCCAGCGCAGGGATGTTTCCTTCCCATGGAACTACACGGCTGTACTGGTTTTCCACTTGCGCACGGCCTTCCTTCATTTGTTTGACCAGCATAAGGATCGATTGGAGTAAATCGAGCGGCTCAAAACCTGAGATCACCACAGGTTTTCCATAATGTTCCGTGACAAGTTCATAAGGATGGGCGCCGATCACCGTCGAGACATGCCCTGGTCCTATAAACCCGTCGATGCGCATATCCGGAGAATCCAGGATCGTGCGAATCGCCGGCAAAATCATAACATGATTGGAAAACACGTAAAAATTGGGCACGTTTAACTCGCGGGCGCGCATGAGCGTCAGCGCCGTCGACGGGGCCGTCGTTTCAAAGCCGATGGCGAACAGCACCACTTGCTGTTCTGGATGATCCATGGCAATCTTTAAAGCGTCCAGGGGAGAGTAAATCATACGGATGTCGGTTCCTCTGGCCCGGAGTTCTAAGGGAGTTCCCTGTGAACCGGGAACCCGCATCACATCACCGAAAGCGGTGAAAATCACATTCGGCTGCCGGGCAATGGATAAACCGTCGTCCATCCGCCCCATGGGAAGAACGCAAACCGGACATCCCGGTCCATGAACGAGTTCGATGTTTGCTGGCAGCAGATGCTGCAACCCAAATCGAAAGATCGAAAACGTATGCCCGCCACAAACTTCCATGAAACGATAATGATAATCAGGATCGACAAGACGATGGATCTCTTCCGATGTCCTGCGGATTAATTCCGGGTCGCGAAACTCGTCAACGTATTTCATCGTCATAATCACACCTCCAATGCTCATTTTCTTCACGTTTTTTTCTCTTCATCAAATTGATACCCCATTACTTCCTGTATGGCCTCGTCCGATTCACCTAGCATGCTGAGCAATCTCAGCTGCTCAACCGCCTGTTCTTCGCTAATCTTGCTCATGGCAAATCCGACATGGAGGAGCACCCAATCGCCAAGCCGGGTTCCTTCATTTTTCAGCAGGCCGATGTTGATTTTCCGGCGCACGCCGGAAACGTCAACCATAGCGTAATGGTGATCACCGTCGAGAAGCTCCACAATTTGTCCTGGAATAGCTAAGCACATGGACGCGTTTCCTCCTTAAATGTTGTAATGAAAAGTAAAAGTTTGTGTCAATCAAGAGGATAAGCGATTAGCTTAATCGTATCCATACCCGCTGGTCCTCTACGCGTACCGGAAACGGTTCGAGCTGCACGTGAGGCGCCGTGATGCACTCTCCGGTTGATAAGTCGAAACGGAAACCGTGCCACGGACAAGTAATAGCAGAACCGTCGACGAGTCCTTTGTCGAGAGGCATACTCATATGGGGACACTGATTGCGAAAAGCCATCACTTTTCCCTCTATACGCACCAACAAAACATCCCACTCCTCGTGGGCAAAGTGAACCGGTCGTCCTTCTTCAAGTTCCGAGATGGAAGGTCCCTGCTTCCAGCCACTTTGTTCGAGGCTTTCCGCATCATCAATCGCATGAATGGGCAGGTAGCCGGAAGCCACTTCATCTCCCGCCATGATGACATATTCGATTTCCGGGACACGCGCTTTGATCGCTTCCTCAACCCCGTTTTTCAACGTCACAGCGGACATAGAACATCCGGAACAGGCACCTTGAAGGCGGACATACACAGTCTCTCCTTCGACTTTCACCAGCTCCACATCGCCGCCGTGAGAGCGCATGTACGGACGCACTTCTTCTAGCACCGCTGCAACACGGGTAAACAGGTCCTGTTTAATGATCCCATGCATGAAGAGCATGGCGTAGACGGCAGGGTCTTCCACCGCCTTAAGCAACAATTCTTTCCCCGCATCTGTTTCACGGAACGTACGGACGAGCTTTCTGAGACCATGTTCATGAAACGCTTCGATGGCCTTTTTCAACTCCATTGCCTTCCTGCATGCATCCTCCGGCAGTTCCTTAATCGAGGACAGCTCCCGATCTACGCGTTCCGCCAACGCATTAAAATCCTCCTGCATAACTTTCATCATCAATCCCCTCCAAAAGCCAAGGTCTGCTCAAGCGCTTCTTCCGTTTTATTCTGTAACAAAGTGGCGAAGCTTTGCTTCGCCAGCTCCTGCAGCGCCTCCCCAACGGTAACAGGTACAAAAATACGAGAAGAGTCGTTTATGCGCTGATTAGCCAGAGCTTGTAGAATCAAGCACGAACCGGCAGAGTTATCAAGGAGAGCATCCCGAAAAAATGCATCCGCAAATTCATTCAACCACACGCCTTCTCCCTGGGGATTCGCGCGAAGCCGATGCAGCGCGTTTTGTGCCCCTTCGTTGCGCTGGATGATGCGCTCACTAAAGCGCTCAACGGCCATCATTAACAAAAGGATGCCGCTTCCTTCTGCTTTATCGAAATTTCAGCCAATATGTACTTGACGGAATCGGCCGCATCATTTTCCCCGTATGTTCGAAACAGTCGGCTCGCCTCTTCTAACCGAGGTACCGCCCGGGAAAATGCACCGAGATGGGCAAGGGCATTTCCCTGATTCGCAAGGACGCGGGCATAACCCAGCGGATCATCCTCAGGGCGTCGTACACTCAGCGCGTCTTCATAAAGCGCTACAGCTTCCCAGAGGTTTTCTTCCGGATGGGATGTTTTCACATGCTGTAAGGCATTGGCAAGATTAATTGTAGCACTCGTCCAATACTCAACATGGGTGTCTTTTTTAAAAATATGCAGAGCCTCCCGCAGTGATTGAATGGCCGTCGCAGCGCGCAAATGGGCGCCGCGATCCGAAGACGGCATGGCAATATACGCGAGCGCTAAATTCATATGAACCATCGCATAACCATCAGGATGAGTGTCTTTACGATACACTTTCAACACTTCATGATAGCACCTGACCGCTTCCAAAAGGGAGTCCTTCCGTCCCTCTGAACCGGTTTGATAGGCTGTGCCCAATTGAAACCACAGCTCTGCCCGGGCTTCCTGAAAGGAAGACGTCTCCAGAAGAGCCAGGGCGCAGCGATACCCCCCTACTGTTTCCTGCCCGTGCTCGCCAAGCATCTGTTTTGTCGCCGCCCATTCGGCGTAGAGTCGGGCAGAAAAAACAGGGGAAATCTCCCGGACCGTTTTCGCTGCCTCCAAAAGAATCGCAAGCCCAGTCGGCCAATCGTTCCGGTGAAGTGCCTCGTACGCCTGGGTAGCCAACAGAAACGCCCGTACTTCTCCGGCGGCATCAGCATACGGCGGGGGTGTTTCGCGCAAGCCAAGACGCCATGCCACCGCATCTAAGAGCAGGGCCATATCCCCTTCAAGCAATTCTCTGGCCCAGGCATATATGTGTTCTTCCGGCTCAAGAATAAATCGGTTGTAAATCCCTTCCGGCCCTTGCGGCAATAAGCTTACAACCACATCTTCACTTTCCCCTTGAATTGCCGCAACAAAAAAACGCCAACTCTCCGACCATATGTCGGGAAGATAGCCGCGGAGAAGAAGCGGCAATACATTATTTCCTTCTGGAGCAGACGGTAAAAGAAAAAAACTTGCAGCTCCGGGAAAAACACCGAGCGGTTGCGTCTGCAGCACAATTCTCCCCCCTTTTTTCTCATCGAAAAGCCAAAAAATTATGATTACAACTACGCCGAAGTACTTGAACAGAAAAGGGGGATGCGAAGTGCTCCGAGCTGATCATCCCATACAGCACTGCGCTCCCCTGGTGGCACACCTTCAGGCAGAAACTCTTCGACCAACATGCTTCGATCCCCGCGGGAATTGCGTAATTTTAACAATAATCCTCCTGCCCCTGGATGGCTCACCGGCATAATCCACAGTTCTTCACCACGTATTAAAGCGATGGCGGTTCCCGTACGGAACCTCATCGCTTCTTCGGCGGGGATATGAAGATAACCCGTTGAAGTAATTTCAAACTTCACTTACTTTCCCTCCCACGCGCTGAAGCAACTCGTTCGCCAAACGATCTAAAGCTTCTTCCACCGTAGAAGACAGGCCAAACCCGTACGACAGGTTTTCAGCTTCGATGAGGAAGACCGTCACTTTTTTTGGAAAGCGGCTTTTGAGCAGCCAACGGCCCATGGCAATGGCATTTTCCCACCGAAAATCGTGGAGGTTGACATCTTTTAGAGGAGGCGTTTCTACCTCTTCTCCAGGAAGTTGAAAAATCGTGCCTGGCGCTGCCCCCGATTGACAGGCATCCACGAGAATCAGTTCCTCAGCATCCCCGATTTGAAAAGTCACATCCATTCCGGCGGTTCCACCATCAGCCAGGCGGACTTCAGGCGGAACCCCCAGCTCCCACAATTTGCGGATGAGCATCGGACCCACCCCGTCGTCACTGCGGAGCAAATTGCCGCATCCAATAATGACGGTCATACGAATTCCTCCTTCTACCAGCGTAAATTACATCTTCATAACCTCATACTTGGCTAACTCTTTGTTCGTTTTGGCATCGTAAGCATGAACAGTACAGACGAGACAAGAATCGTAACTTTGTGCGATATGGGCCAGTTCGACCGGATCCTGCGAATTTTTGACGGGCAGGCCAATCATCGCCGTCTCAATCGGACCCCGCTGTCCATGACGATCCCGCGGACCAATGTTCCAGGCCGTCGGCGTTACGACTTGATAGTTTTCAATCTTTCCGTCTTTAATTTCAATCCAATCGGCCAAAGCGCCGCGAGCTGCTTCCGTAGCCCCGAAACCGCGCCCCTTAGGCAATTCGTTTGGCTTGATATAAAATTTCTCATTCAAATCAATCTGCTGCAGCCATTTCCGCATGCGCAAATAGTACTTCGCCGCTTCGTGCAAACGTGCCAGCACCCGTACCATTGAACTCGGACCGATTTCATTAATAATATTTAAGAAGAGAGGATCATAATCCTGCCACTCTTCCGCATTCGGCCGGCCGGCCATCACTTGGCGAGCCAGCGGTCCTACCTCTAACGGAGTCTCCCCCATCCCCGGAATGTCATATCGGGGTGCCTTTGCAAACGTATATTTTCCTTCCTTTTGGCCTTCTATCGGATCAATAGGCTCGGTTATTCCCTCAAACGGATGGTAAGAACCGCTACCGCGATAGAAGGAATACGTGTGATCTTCGCGTATGCGGGCTTGATCAAAATCGTGATATTCCTTCCCGTCAAATATGCCGGAGCGGGCAATCAACGCAGCATTGCGCCCTTCAATGGTAGGATAGCGATATTTCTCTTCATGGAAGAAGTTTCCTGTCGCAAGATAACTTCCCGGACCCGCACCGTATTTGTCCATGCCAATCTCCATACTGTAGCGGATGAAGAGCCCGAGATCGGAATCACGGTGTTCCGGTTTTTCATCAAGCCATGCAAGGACGTCCGACCATGTTTTGTTTTCGAGCCACCGTTCAACGGACGAACCGAGGAGGATTTTCTCCAACCAGCTATCGCGATAATATTCCAGAATCGAGATAGAGCGGGTAATGTCGGACAGCGTCGGTGCACTCATTACGCCCCCGGGAATCATGAAACTCGAATGAGGCCACTGGCCACCGAAGATTGCATAAATTTCCACCGGTTTGGCCGAAACGGTAACGCCAATCTCATAGTGTTCGCCTTCAAATGGCGCCCAGCGACGAACCACTTCCTCATACAATTTGGAGGAAGCATAGTTCTTATGAGTAAGCCCGATAGCGAACAGGGCATAAAACCAGCGAGGAATGCTCTGGATCGTTTCGGCTGCCTGGGCAATGTTACGAATAAGCGTAGCGTTAGGCGGCACCTGGGTGTTCCATGCCGTATCCAATGCATAAACCGCCTTGGTTAAATGGCTGCCGCCGCAAATGCCGCAAATCCGGGGGGTAACAATCAGACCGGCCTGCGGATCTTTTCCCTTTAAAATCATCTCGAAGCCGCGGAACATCGTGGCTTCCGTCCAGGCATCAACAACAACTCCATTTTCAATCGTCACTTTAACATCCAAATCGCCTTCTACACGCCCTAGCGAGTGGACTTTGATTTCCGTTTTATTGCTTTTTATTACTGTTTTTGTTCCTTGCTTACTCATACTGTTACACCCCACCTTTAGAATGGTTTTCCCTAAAAAGAGACATGTAGGGCAGAGCATTTTTAATCATTTATGCTTATGGCACAAACATATCTTCTTTCGCCCACTTCGGTGCCACCGCCCGGGCCATTGCCGCATTAATGGAATAGCTTAACGGATCGCTGCCTTGTGGCACTTCCTTCGGAATCGAGCCAAGAATTTTTTGTGTCTTGAACACCGTACCGGGTGCCAAGTCGAAGAACGGGAACTGAGGCTCCGTACAACCGATACAGGGCATCCCTGCCCGGGTTTTTGAAGATTGACGGTTCCAGAGAATACGGTTGCATGGTGAATGGGTCATCGGGCCACGGCAACCTTGTTCGTAGAACAAACAACCTTTCCGGGTGCCTTGTCCGAACTCTTCCACAGGTTCTTTCCACTCAAAATATTGCACACGTGTACAGCCGGTTTGGGTGAACGTCTTAAAGAACGTTTGCGGCCGCTGTAAATCATCTAAAAGGACATCTTCCGCGCGACCGGTAGCAACGGCAACAAGAATTTGTGTCACCCAGTCAGGATGAGCCGGGCAACCGGGAATATTAATAACGGGCAGTCCTGCCTTCGAACGGAACTCGGCTCCGAGAAATCCGCCCCGTTCCCCTTTCAAGTATTGAAGACCAATCGATTCAGACGGATTCGGCTTCGTCGCCGGAATCCCTCCCCAGCATGCACAGTCGCCGATAGCGACAACGTACTGGGCTTTATGGGAGAATTCCAAAATCCAATCTTTTTTAGGACGATCCATGAGCATGTCGTAGTGTCCGGTTCCATTCGGCCCCTGAATAACCGTCCCTTCCACCACGAGTATGTCCAAAGGGATTTCGTCACTCAGGATCTGATCGTACAAACGACGCACTTGATCGCCGAATTCCATCGACAAAGAATGATGATACAGAATATTAATACCGAAATCAGTGACCAAATCAATTACTGTCGGTTCTTCAGCATTTAAAAACGATTGGGTGTTTCCATTGCACGCACCGCCGTGCACCCAAAGAAGATTCGCCACTTCTCCCACCTCCAAAGAGCGAGTTTTTTTAGCAAATCGTCGAGCGATTTGACGATCGATCACAGGGAATCGAGCGATTTTTTAAACGCTGCTTTGTCAGCCTCCAAACGGGTTATCCACTCGTCGACCCCTTCTCCCGTTCGCACAGAAACTTCATGAATAGGAATACCAGGCCTCACCTCGTTCAGCGCTTCATAGAAGCGTTCCCGTTGAAATCCCACCGCTTCAGCCAAGTCGATTTTCGTAATAACTGCCACATCGGCGCTGTTAACAATGGTCGGATATTTCACTGGCTTGTCTTCGCCTTCTGTCACAGAAAAGAGAACAACACGCTGGGTTTCTCCCAAGTCGTAACTCGAAGGGCATACGAGATTGCCAACATTTTCGATAAAGAGAAAATCGATACTTGCCAAATCCCATTCTGCCAAAGTTCTTTCAATCATGTTCGCCTCAAGATGACAAACTGTACCCGTGGTAATTTGACGCACTTTCGCTCCACTTTCACGCAAGCGTTCCGCGTCGTTTTCCGTGGCTAAATCACCGACCAGCGCTGCCACACTATGCCGTTCCCCAAGTCTGGTTAACATATCCGTAAGCAGCGTCGTTTTTCCTGCTCCCGGACTCGAAACCAGGTTGACGACGTAGACACCAGTTTCTTGAAAACGCTTCCTCAATTCTCTAGCAAGAAGATCATTTTTCTTAAGAACGTTCTGGCGGATTTCAACGATCCGGGGATTTAATGTCATCTCCTGCATTTTCCTCACCTCCTTCCAGGGCATACAGTTCCAGCTCGCGTCCCTCCAGCACCTGGCCTGTTCTCGTCCCGCACACAGGACACCGCATAGGAAACGGTTCAGGCAAAACATGCGCTTCCTGGCAATCAGAACAGAATACTTGTACAGGAACGTCCTCAATCACTAGCCTCGCCCCTTCAAGAGGTGTCCCTTCGATGACCACATCGAAGGAAAATTCCAAAGATTCTTTTACCACACCCGACAAGACACCGAGTTTTAAGTAAAGAGCCTTCACCCGTTTCATCCCCGTATTTTCCGCTGCTTCGACGGCTAATTCAACCAGACTGTGGGCAATGGACAATTCATGCATCGCCGAGTTCCTTCGATAAATGTCGCGCGAAATTAAGAACAAAATTGAGAGCCGGCTGCACCTCCGGGTCGCTCAATGCCCGCATAAGCCCAATAAGCCCGACGCGTTTCGTCCCCGTCCGGGCCGTTTCTGCAGTGGCCTGGAGCATCGAACGCGACACTTTTCCAACCATTTGCACCGAGCGCACGTCGAGAACATCGGATTTGAACAGTTCCTGGACTTGAGGGGAATCGAGAAATTCCTGCATTTGTTGGACAGCGGTAAGGGCACGCTCAAAGCGCATTGCGTATTCGGGCTTGGACAAACTTTGTCGTAAAATAACGATGAGCTCGTTAATCGAATCAGCTATTTCAGGCCCGCGACGCATAAAATGTTCCACCATGTCGAACAGAAACGTTATATGCTCCAGTTTATCGAGCAGGCGAACCAGTTGCTCGATCGTTTGCGGATCAGAAATTTTCTCTATCAGCAACTGATCAATTGGTGCCTCCACGACCGACCCTTCCCCAATTTTCACAGCGATAATTCCCTCCTTTTTTGGTAACCGTAGAGATTAAAAAGCACGTCCTTTTTGTACGTTACCGCTTTTCCTTTCTTACGATTCATATTCTCCAACTTAATAATTTAATAACGTCAATAATTTTGAATTATCAAAATAATATTACCATGCCAACATTCTATCCGTCAAAGTTAACTTTGCTTTTGTAAAAAGACTCGTTAAACTGGTCTTATCCTTGTCAAGTAGACAGTGGCGCCATCCAATCAAGGACGATAGAAAAAAATCAAGCGCTATCTTGAAAATATCTCAAAACACATTATTAAAAAAGACAATACTAAACTAACCCGGTAAT
Source organism: Aneurinibacillus terranovensis DSM 18919 (assembly GCF_000430625.1). Classification (GTDB taxonomy): domain Bacteria; phylum Bacillota; class Bacilli; order Aneurinibacillales; family Aneurinibacillaceae; genus Aneurinibacillus_B; species Aneurinibacillus_B terranovensis. The sequence goes on along the minus strand of NZ_KE387172.1, from coordinate 29,318 downwards.
TCCTTGTTTTATGAGAAAAACTCGCGGGCGTTGCCGCTCGTCCTTTTTCTGCAGGG
>NZ_KE387172.1:0-29232 GCF_000430625.1 Aneurinibacillus terranovensis DSM 18919 | reverse complement strand
GAAAGTATATGTTGCTTTAACACTGTAAAGCAACATATACTTTCTTTAACGGAAAAAAAAGAGCGCCACAATGGCGCTCTTTTCATTGCCCGCTGAAACGGATTAATAGTTAATATACTGTTCGCGTTCCCATGGGTGAACTTCTGTACGGAACATATCCCACTCGATTTCTTTTGCTTCAATGAATCGCTCCAGTACGTGTTCCCCAATGGCTTTACAGATCACTTCATCGGCTTTTAAGCATTCAATGGCTTCTTTGAGAGTAGCAGGCAGGCTATCAATTCCCGCTTCCGCACGCTCAGCTTCATTCATCACATAGATGTTGCGGTCGACCGGTGCAGGAGCCGTAAATTTATTACGAACGCCATCCAGACCGGCACTGAGAAGTGCAGCCAGTGCCAAATAAGGGTTCGCAGCCGGATCCGGATTACGAACTTCGATGCGGGTGCTTAAACCGCGGGAAGCCGGAATACGGATAAGCGGGCTTCTATTTTTAGCAGACCAGGCTACATAGCAAGGCGCTTCATAACCAGGCACCAGACGCTTATAGGAGTTAACTGTAGGGTTAGTGATAGCCGCGAATCCACGCGCGTGTTTTAACACACCGGCCAGAAACTGAAGCGCAGTCTCACTTAGTCCAAGCTCAGTAGACGGATCTTCAAATACGTTTTTATTCCCGGAAAATAAGGACAGGTTGCAGTGCATGCCAGAACCGTTAATGCCAAAGAGCGGTTTAGGCATGAAAGTCGCATGCAATCCATGTTTGCGGGCGATTGTTTTTACAACGAGTTTAAATGTTTGAATCTGGTCAGCCGCTTCCACTGCATTCGCATATTTAAAGTCAATTTCATGCTGACCCGGTGCTACTTCGTGGTGAGAAGCTTCCATTTGGAATCCCATTTGCTCAAGAGTAAGAACGATATCGCGGCGGCAGTTCTCTCCCAGATCCAGCGGAGCAAAGTCAAAATATCCGCCCTGATCGTTTAAATCTGTCGTAGGGTTTCCATTCTCGTCAAGTTTGAATAAGAAGAATTCAGGCTCAGGCCCAAGGTTAAATGCAGTAAAGCCAAGCTCCTCCGCTTTTTTCAACGCCGCTTTTAACACCTGGCGGGGGTCACCCATAAAAGGCTGGCCTTCCGGCGTATATACGTCACAAATGAAGCGGGCTACTTTCCCATTTTCAGTACTCCAGGGGAAAATCATGAACGTATCAAGGTCAGGATAGAGATACATATCAGATTCTTCAATTCGTACAAACCCCTCGATGGAAGATCCATCAAACATCATTTTATTATCCAACGCCTTTTCAAGTTGGCTTGCCGGGATTTCCACGTTTTTAATCGTACCTAGCAAGTCGGTGAACTGAAGGCGAAGATATTTAACGTTCTCCTCCTCAACCAACCGAATAATGTCTTCACGAGTATACTTTGCTGACATCTTTACCTAACCTCCCTAATATTTTCTCCTTATGCAAGGAGACTCCCATATTGAACCTCTCTATTATTAGTGAAAGAAGCGCGATAGCTCCCCTCTAATAAGCGGTGTTTGTCCCGGCCGATTGGCATGGACAATTTGCTGCTTTAATATCTCCCGCAGCTCCCGTTCAGACATTTCCCTACGTGCTTCTTCTGAACGTTCATCCATAATGGTCTGCTGCTCCGCTGGCATATTATTCCTCAACTCAAGCACTTGTTTAATCCCCGCAATGTTCAGCCCTTTTTCAAGCAATGACTTGATTTCAAGTAGCCGGTCGACATCATTGAAAGAGAAAAGTCGTTGATTCCCTTTTGTTCGAGCGGGAGAAATGAGCTCTTGCTGTTCATAGTAGCGAACTTGGCGAGCCGTTAATTCCGTTAGCTGCATCACAATGCCTATCGGAAACAGCGCCATGTTGCGGCGAATATCATCATTCACGTATGTTCACTCCTTTCGCCTGCTGCTTATGTTTAACATTTTACACGTGTCACATTTCTTCGTCAATACATGTTAGATAACATTACATATTTTTTTAAATCGTTAACAAATGTTTCTCAATCAGTTCATTCAGCGCGGTCAGCACACCTACTTTTACGTGGGACGCAGTCAGCCCGCCCTGCACAAATCCCAGGTACGGCGGACGTAAAGGCCCGTCAGCAGACAGCTCGATACTGGCTCCCTGGACAAAAGCGCCCGCTGCCATGATGACTTCATCCGCGTACCCGGGCATTGCACCCGAATGGGGAACCACATGGGAATCAACCGGTGACGCTTTTTGAATGCCCTGGCAAAAAGTAATCAGGCGGTCTGCGGAACCAAATTCTACGGATTGGATCAGATCGGTGCGGGGTTCATCCCAACGCGGGTTTGTCTTGAATCCGAGTTTCTCCAGCATGGCCGCTGTAAACACCGCTCCTTTTAAAGCTTCTCCCACAACGTGCGGTGCTAGGAAAAAACCCTGATACATTTCATGCAGACTGTAAAGGCTTGCACCGCCTTCCGCGCCGATTCCCGGCGCAATCATACGATAAGAGGCCAGCTCGACCCATTCTTTTTTCCCTACGATATACCCGCCTGTTTTCGCCAGACCGCCGCCTGGATTTTTAATTAAGGATCCTGCAATGATATCTACGCCAACTTGCAAAGGTTCCAGCGCTTCCGTGAATTCACCGTAGCAATTATCCGCAAACACGATAATATCGGGGCGCAGTTCCTTTACAAAAGAAACCATTTCCTTTATTTTTTCAATCGTAAAAGACGGACGGTCTGCATAACCGCGTGAGCGTTGAATACCGATTACTTTTGTATTTGGCTTAAGCGCCTTCTTTACTGCATCTTTATCGACCTCGCCGTCTCGTTTCAACGGAATGGCCTGATACCCGACCCCGTAATCTTTGAGGGAACCCTGGCCATTTCCGCGGACGCCAATCACTCCTTCGAGCGTGTCATACGGTTCCCCGGTAATATACAAAAGTTCATCCCCAGGCCGCAGAATGCCGAAGAGGCAGATGGCAATCGCGTGCGTTCCGCTTATAATATGGTTGCGGACAAGCGCCGCTTCCCCGCCAAAAACATCCGCATAAATTTTCTCCAGCGTTTCACGCCCAACATCATGATATCCGTATCCGGTTGAAGGATTAAAGTGAAAGTCGCTCACCTGATGCTTCTGAAAGGCACGCAGCACCTTAAACTGGTTATAATCGGCCATTCTCTCAATCTCCCGGTAGCGGGGCTGGATTTGTTGTTCAATTTCTTCCATATAGGGGGACAATTTTGCCCCGTGTGGCAAATACGAAAACACGATTTATTCTCTCCTTTTGTCTACACCGTGAAGCTTGAAAGTTCTTTTGATACCTGTTCCGGATTTTTGCCCCGCACTTCCATTTCGTAATACTGCTCGTCCTCCGTGATTTTCTCATGTTGGACTCGCATGGTGCGGTGGAGAAGCGCATACAGATCTCCTCTGCTGATCGGAATACGCAGCAGATACGTGTGATGCTGCCGTTCCATGTGGTCTTGAATGGCCACAAGCAGACGCTTCATGTCTTCTTCCCGATAAGCCGAAACATACAGGACTTCCCCTGTTATCGGCGCGACCGGCTTATCTTCAACACAATCCATTTTATTAAAAACAGTTAACCGTGGGATGGACAGGGCGTCGAGATCTTCAAGAATTTTATCGACAACCTCCATATGGATTTGATACTCGGGATGAGAGGCGTCGACAACCAGCAGGATCAAATCAGCCTCAGCCGCCTCTTCCAGGGTGGATCTGAACGCAGCCACAAGCTGATGCGGCAAATCCTGAATAAATCCGACCGTATCCGTTAAAATAACTTCCTGGCCTCCTGGCAGCTCCACCCGCCGGGAAGTCGGATCTAATGTGGCGAACAACTTGTCTTCTTCTACTATGCCTGCTTCTGTCAGACGATTGAGTATAGTTGATTTCCCGGCGTTCGTATATCCTACAATCGCGACCTGGAACGCCTCATTTTTTTTGCGCCGTTCCCGATACAGTTGACGGTGGCGCTTGACTTCAGAAAGGTGTTCTTTAATTTCACCAATGCGGCGCCGGATATGGCGGCGGTCCGATTCGAGCTTGGTCTCACCAGGTCCCCTTGTCCCAATTCCGGCCCCGAGGCGGGAAAGCTCAGCCCCTTTCCCGGTCAGGCGTGGCAGGCGATACTGCAGTTGAGCCAGTTCAACCTGCAGCTTGCCTTCCCGCGACCGGGCCCGCTGGGAAAAAATATCGAGGATAAGCTGGGTGCGGTCGACCACTTTGCACTCAATCGATTGCTCCAGATTGCGAACCTGCAGCGGGGTCAGTTCGTCATTAAAAATAACCAAATTGGCGTCCAGTTCCTGCACCATCCGGTTTATTTCTTCCACCTTGCCTTTTCCCACGTACCAGCGGCTGTCAACGAGATCACGCCCCTGGGTTACTACCCCAGCCACTTCGGCCCTGGCCGTTTCGGCTAACTCCACTAGCTCGTCCATCGATAATTCAAAACGGCGGGTGTTGCTGCCTTTTCTATAATAGCCAATCAGAATCGCTCGCTCTGTTTGGGTATTTTCTATGGTGTGAATAATGACCACGCTCCTTATCTCCACTATTTTACCAGAAGGAGCGCGCAGGATACATTGAAATCCGTTTTTTTTGCTGAATTTTCTCTTGCAGGAAGCGTCGGCTGTTCGTATTCCTCTGATCTTTTCGCGCATGGTGCCTAATGTGCGCTTTCCTGCTATGTATGAGCGCAGCCAAACGAATCTTGGAGAAAGTATGCAATGGAATGGTCCGTTTCTTATTTTTTGTTTTCTTTCCGTTACATAGTGTTAGGGCAAAAAGGGAGACGTCTTTCCTGTCCGACTTCTCCTTCTTCGAGCTGCCTAGATGTTTCGGACAGGTCTCCCTTTTTGTTCTAACACGGACAGTTTATTCTTCCGGTTAATGGAAATATCCCGCAAAAAAAACAAAACCGGAACATTCCATTCCATTTCCTGGCCCACCCCGATTTAAAGTTTGACATTCGGTTCCGCTTCAAAGTCTTCAGACCGCAATTCCATAAGGAGATTTTTATTCATTTCCGAGGTGTGGTGACTGGTCACCACGCGGATCGCCTGCTGGCGAATCGCTTTTTCTATCATATTTCGCACATGCCGTGCGTTGCTGAAGTGCCCGCTCCCTTCCTCAATCTCCCGCATGAGAAGGCGACGCAAAAGGATGCGTGAGTCCTGCGTAAGATAATAAGCCTGCTCCTGGCACATTCCCTCGGCAATTGCCATCAGCTGGGTCACAGTATAATCGGGAAAATCAAGTTTGATGGGGAACCTGGAAGGGAGACCCGGGTTTGACGCAAGGAAATAATCCATTTCCGCATTATAACCTGCGAGAATAACAATCAGCTGATTGCGGTTATCTTCAAGGCTTTTAATAAGGGTATCAATACACTCCTTACCAAAATCTTTTTCTCCGCCGCGCACAAGCGAATACGCTTCATCAATAAAAAGAACCCCGCCAAGCGCTTTTTTAATAATATCCCTCGTGCGTGAAGCGGTATGCCCGATATATTCTCCTACTAAATCTGCCCGCTCCACTTCAATAAGGTGACCTTTGTCGAGAACTCCCATGTCTTTAAACAGTTTGCCAAGAATACGGGCCACGGTTGTTTTTCCAGTACCCGGATTGCCTTTAAACACCATATGAAACATATGTGGTGCGTTAAATAGCCCCTGTTCTTCCCGCAGTTTACGAATGGTAAGAAAGGCATACATTTCATAGACTAGCTTTTTCACTTCATCCAACCCGACAAGATTCTCTAATTCCTTTAAGGCGCCTGATTCGTTTTCTAATGATTTCTCCATCCGCGAGCTGATTACTTTTTCCCGGGTTTTTTGTGGAATCTTTTCATTATTAAACACTACTTTAATCTGATTCGTGCTCTGACGAATCGATTTCATGTCTTCTCACCCCGAATAGCCCGGCTTCGTGATGCATGGTTCTCTCTTCTTTTCCATGGTAACATTTACCGCTCCTCTTTGGGTCGGTTCCTTGAATAATCCGCTTCTACAAGTATATGAAGGGTTCGGCGACTTTAGAGCAGAAAAATGAAAGACGCCATGAAAACATTACCAGGCAAATCGGGCTGGTTTGTATGGTAGGATGTAAACGGATTTACCAAAAAGCCAAATTTTATTCATAGGAGTGATTTGATGAAGAAGATACTTGCAGCTACGATTCTATGTACGTCTTTCCTCGGGGTGAATGTGGCGACGACAAAGGCGGCAGAGTGCCCGGCGCAGTTATCTTTCAGTGGAAATTCTCAAGTTTATTCTTTGAATTCTACCCAAATTCAAAATTTAATGAACCAATATTTTGGATATGGTTTCCAACGGTTTCAATCGCAACCGGCACCGGCTCGCACTGTGACTCCGGTTCCTGCAAAAGTGTATACACCTCAGACTTCCGCTGCTTCGGCACCGGCTCCATCTAAAGCAACATCCAGTCAAAACGCTCCCCTGACGCAAGATGAGCAGCAAATGCTGAACCTTGTGAATCAGGAGCGTCAAAAACAAGGACTTGCCCCGTTAAAAATCAACATGCAGCTTGAAAAAATGGCACGCGTAAAAGCAAAAGATATGATTGACAACAATTATTTTAGTCACCAATCCCCTACGTATGGGTCACCGTTTGACATGATGAAACGCTTTGGGGTCAGCTACCGGACAGCCGGTGAAAATATTGCCGGAAATTCTTCCGTTCAAGCCGCCCATCAAGCGTTGATGAATTCCGCAGGTCATCGCGCGAATATTCTAAACGGCAGCTTTACTCAAGTTGGAATTGGCATCGTGAATGGTGGACCGTACGGCAAAATGTTCGTACAGGACTTTGTCGGGTAATGAAATGACCGTTGCCGTGCCAGTGCTTGCACTTGGTGCTATCCGAAAATTCACCTTTATTAGGAAAGTATATGTAATAAAACGACGGATTATACCAACAATGGACGCCATCTTTTCCAAGAGGGCGTCCATTGTTTCATTCTACGAAATCACAACCTCAAACTCAATCCGGCTACCGGGAAAGGGGGTCTGATGATTGTCGGCGAGTTCTACGGCGATTTTATGCTTGCCGGGTTGTAACCGAACCTCTGCCTCACTCGTAAACCGTCTCGTCTTCTGACCGTCAACATACAGGTCAATATGCCCTACAGCAATATGGTTAGGCGCACCCGCTCTATCCGTCGTCAGCTTAATGTTCTTTGTGTTAAAATACAGCTGCAGCGTCCGGCCTTCGATCGAGTGTTCTACCTCAAGCGAGGGCGACAAGGCAATCACCTCGCGGATTTCCGCTACTGCCTTCACATCTAACCCTTTGTGAGACCCGGTATAGTGAGACGATACCATTCTGGAATGTTGGGGTACAGCCCCTCCGGCATTCGCACAACCATTCGCGAACAACAAGGCGGAAAAAGAAAGTGCCAGCAAGTGCTTCATCGGTTTGAAATGCCCCTCCTTTATCATTCTTTACATAAAGGATGATCCAATTTCCGATGAACTATTCTTTTGCCCGGCACTTTCCTTACCGCCCTTTTTACTTACGCCCCGTGTTTACCTGTTTTTTTGAATTGAAATTTTTACATCCGTATTAACGAGCGTTTGTCCTTTGACAATCACCTGATCACCAATCGTGAGACCGGTAACCATCGAGTTATCGCTGTTTTGCCCAGTAACGGTAATCGGCTTACGGACAGCTTTATCTCCCTGTGCCACATACACATACGTTTTGCCGTTATCGTCTAAAATTCCCGCTGTCGGTATGATAATACCTTTCTTGGCTGTCGGTGGTACAATCGTAATCTGCGACACCATTCCCGCTTTTACTTTTCCATCGGCGTTTGGAATTTCAAAGGTCACGGGGTACCCTTTTGATTGCTGGTTAATCGGGCTAATGCTCGCAATTCTGCCCTTGACCATAAAATCAATAGAAGGAATGCGGACATCAACCGATTGGTTCGGTGCAAACAAATTCAGCATGTTTTCCGGCGCATTGATGGTCACCTTCATCGGATTAAGGTTTGATAAAATCATAAACGGAGACTGAGGCGAAGCAAAATCTCCAATTTCCCCGTTAATCGCGCCAATGGTTCCATCAATCGGTGCCTTCACAGTAGCGTTCGCGAGGTTGTCTTGGGCAATCTGCAGCCCCACCTGAGCTTGGTTGACCTGCTGGCGTGAAGCTTCAACTCCTGACGTGCTGCTGGCCGTACCCGCTTGGATTTGAGCATTCTGCAGGGCAGCCTGAGCGTTTTTACGCCCAACCTGCGCGTCTTTGACGGCTGCCACCGCATTCTGCCGCGCAACCTGCGCATTTTTAAGGCCTGTCTGGGCCTGTATATACGCGGTTTGTGCCTGGTCAACCTGCTGTTTGGATACTGCACCCTGGTCAAACAACTGCTTCATACGATTCAGGTTGACCTGCGCGTCATTAAGCTGAGCCTGGGCCTGTATCACGCTGTTGTTCGCCTGAGCGACACCGTTATTGGCTTTATTGATCGCGTTATCCGCCTGGGTAAGTCCGTTCATCGCTTGGTCAATACCGACTTGGGCCGTTTTCGAACCGCTGTTACGCTGCGTAATCACCTGAGCCAGGTTCGCCTGAGCACTTGCCACAGCAGCCTGAGACTGTTCGACGGCATGGCGCAAGTCTGTATCATCCAGGGTAAACAAAACATCACCTTTTTTTACATTCTGTCCGACCTTGACATTTATGGAAGCCACTTTTGCGCTTGCTTTCGGCACGACATTGACTTCCTGATAGGATTCGGTTGTACCTGTGAGAACGCGCCCTTTATCCAGCGTTCCCTCCACCGCCTGCGCCACTTCGACAGGAATTACCTGCGTTTGATTCACCGGCGCAGCGCTCTGTTTACTGCCGCATCCGGCGAGCAAACCAGAACTAATCGTAAGCGAGGCGATCGTAATTCCGATAAATAACTTACGCATTGAGATCTTTCCCTCCTGTTTTACTAAGGCGTTGCCCAAGTTTTCGGGCACGACGTTGTTCCCGGCGCGCACGCCTTTTTATGATTCTGTCATCGAATAGTGTATAGACAACCGGAACAAGCACGAGTGTTACCAGCGTCGAGAACGTCAAACCGAATGCCACGACAACTGCAAGCGGTGCCTGCCCTTCACTTCCTTGTCCACTGCCGAACGCAAGAGGGAGGATCGCCAGTACAGTGGCAAGAGTTGTCATCGCTATCGGACGAAGACGAACGGGGCCGGCCGTAAGTACCGCTTGGTCCCGCTCCATGCCTTCCTTGCGAAGCGTATTGATATAGTCAATTAAAACGATCGCGTTGTTTGTCACGATCCCGATAAGCAAAATGTAGCCCATTAGCGCCATAACGCCAAGCTTCTGTCCGGTCACGAGCAGGCCAAACACCACCCCGATGAAAGTAGGCGGAATCGAAAACATAATAACAAATGGATAGAACAAGGATTCAAACTGGCTGGCCATAACCATATACACGAGTACAATTGACAGGATAATGGCGAGACCGAGACTGGTGAAGGAATCCCCCATGTCTTTTGTTTGCCCGCCGGTTTCAATAGAGTAACCATCCGGAAGCTTAAGGGTTTTTATTTTCGCATCAATATCTTTACTGATGGAATTTAAATCCCGGCCGGTAATGTCGCTTGTAATGCTGACCTGGCGTGTCTGGTTTTCTCGCGTAATCTGCTGCGGAACGCTTGCTTTTGTAATTTGCGCCACTTCTCCGATGGAGACGCGTCCCCCGGATTGCGTGGAAATCATCAGACTATCAAGGTTGTTGACCTCGGACTTGAAGCTATCCGGAAACTGGAGGCGCACATCGATTTCATCATCGCCCGTGCGGTATTGGGTAGCCACCTGGCCGTCAAACGCGGTGCGAACAGCAGAAAGGACCTGGCCGGTTGTAATCCCGTAATGGGCAGCAATATTGCTGTCAACTTTTACTTCAATTTCATCGTTCACATTTTCCAGTGAAGAGGTAACATTCCGTGTTCCCTTCACTTCTTTGACGATGCTGACAATCGTATCACTAATGTCTTTTAACGTATTCAAATCGTCGCCCTGTACCGCAATATCAATCGGGCTGCCTGTGGGCGCACCGCCTGTGCTGGTCGCTTTTACGGTAATTTCTGCCCCGGCAATGTTTTTCGTACGGCTGCGCATCTCTTCAATAATATCATCCGTTGATCGTGTACGCTTGTCTTTTGGCACAAGCTTAAGCTCAACCGACCCGATATTGGACGAGGACGACCCAACAATGGATGGGGAACCCCCTGAACCGATCGACGTGTAAACAAGGTCCCGCTCGGGAACACTGAGAGCGATCTGTTCAATTTTTTTTACGGTCTTTTCCGTTTCCGCCAATTGGGCTCCCGGCGGTAATTTCACACTAATGGTCAAATCACCCTGGTCAAACGACGGTAAAAACTCTTTTCCAACAAGGGGTGTCAAGAATACCCCAACCGACACCACAAGGGCAATGATCGTTGAAATAATCACCGTTTTGCGATGCGTGATCGACCAGTGAATCAACCTTCCATACGATTGACTGATTCGATAAAACCCTTTCTGGAATAATACCGTCGGTGACTTGCTCTCAGAATGTATGTATTCCTGCGGCGCTTTCGGCATCTCGATAAGAAGTTTCGATGACATCATCGGGACAAGCGTAACGGCTGCAATAAATGCCGCAATATGTGAGAATACAACGGTTAAGGCCAGCGGTCCGAATAATTGTCCGCTAAGTCCATTAACAAAAACTATAGGCAAAAATACTGAGATTTGCGCAAGCGCAGAAGCCATGACGGCTGTTCCTACTTCTTTCGCACCCACAATAGAAGCCAGGTCAACCTTAAGGCCCTGCTGGCGCTTTCGATAGATGCTTTCCAGCACAACAACCGAGAAGTCAACAAGAGAACCAATCCCTAACGTTAAACCGCTCAACGAGATAAGGTTAATCGTTTGTCCGGAAAAATACATCAACGCGAAAGTTGCCACAATGGAAATTGGAATGACAATCGCGGCTACCAGCATCGAACGAAAACTGTTTAAAAACAGGAACAAAATAATAATGGCCATGATGCTTCCTTCAACGCCGTGCTTTTCAACCGTGTTGATGGAGTCTTTGATGTAAACAGAAGAATCAAGGATCGTTACGATCTTGACCCCCTGCGGCAGAAGAGAACGAATCGCATTCAATTCCTTTTGTACATTTTGTGCCACCGTAACTGTATTGGCTCCGCTTGCTTTTTGCACACTAAGCCCGATGCTTGGCTGGCCGTTTACCATTGCCTCCTGAGTTACCTTTTTATATCCGTCTGTCACGGTGAGAATGTCGGCGAGTTGAATCGTACCCCCACCGGTTCCACCGGAACCCTGCGGAAGAGTAATAGGCGTCTGGGCAATGTCTGCCGGGCTGTCAAATTCTCCCGTCACCTTGAGGTTAATATCTTTTCCGCCTTCTGTGAGACTTCCTGCCGAACCCGATAAATTGCGGGCAGCAAGCGCCTGGGTAATCTGGTCAATCGTTAAACCATAGGCATTGAGCGCATCCGGGTTGATCGTGAGCTGAATCTCCCGTGTTCTCCCGCCGGATATACCAAGCGAAGCAACCCCATCCACCCGCTCAATACGAGGTTTGACAACATTTTCAGCAATTCTATTCAACTCCACCACATCTACCGGGCCAGACATGGCCATCGTGATAATCGGCTGGCTGTTCGGATCGAGCTTCATAACGCGCGGGGAATCGGCTTCCTTCGGCAGACTTCCGCGTATACGGTCGATTTTTTCCCGCATATCCAAGGTAGCCTGGTCCATATTCGTGCCCCAGTTAAACTGAACGATGACCAGTGAAGAACCGTTGGTAGACTGGGATTGAACCTTGCTTATGTTGCTGACGGTTCCAACCGCTTCTTCAATCGGTTTGGATACCATCTTCTCAACTTCCGATGGCGTCGCTCCTGTATCACTTGTCGCAACGACAGCAATCGGCAGATTGAGTTCAGGGTATAAATCAACCTTTAGTCTCGGCAGAGAGATCGCACCAAATAGGACGACAGCAATCATTATCATCGCAATGGTGACCGGTCTTCGTACCGAAAAATCCGCTATTTTCACTCCTATCTCTCCTCTTTTGCATTTTACCTGTTAGCTAGTGCATACTTTTGTCAACATTCCAATGTAAAAAACTCTTTACATTAAAAAAAGCCTACATGAATCCATGTTCATTTTATACGATACGCCTAAAAAATCAAGGCTTGATTATAGGAAAATTTTGTGACATATAAAAAACCTTAAAGGGCTTATCCTTTAAGGTTTTTTACCGGGGAAATCTTACTTTTATTCGTGTAAAAATGGCCTTCTAGTATCAACCATATAATTGACAGTTAAACGACGCCGGAGCGAAAGCTTTCCATTCGCTCCTCTAGCGCTTTTAAATCCCGTTCAATTTCCCGAATATCGTCTTCCAGCAATTCCTTCAGACGCCTTTTCTCTTTCAGCAGCTTTTTCATCTGCTCAACCCGCTGTTCCATATCAAATACACCAAGATACATCCTAATCCCTCCAATTAATCCATTCAAACCTTTATATGTATATGCACCGATTGCACAAATAGAACATAGGTGAAAAAACATTTCGACTCACACTTGTCGTATACTCATAAAAGAGTATAATGACAAGGTGCCGGACGGAAAAATTTGACAGAAGACAATATGGGCAAGGAGCGTATAACATGACCAAGCAAGGCCGTATCGTTGATGAAACGAATGAAATCATCGTCATTAATCGGTTAACAACCATTACAAACGGACGATTTACCTACGTTTCGCTTCTTCCGTTGAGCACGAAGTAGCCGATATAACACTTGAGGTATTTCAATATCCCCTGCAAAACGCAGCATTAAGGATGGGCCATTCACTCGCGATAAGCAACAAACTTGCGGAACCGATGGGCAAAATTAATATGAAATCCGGATATTTAATCGTTATCAAAAGTGCGGATTAACGTATAACACGTAAAGCCTGACCCTTCCCGGTCAGGCTTTACGCCTTTACTAGTGTAAATCAGGCGATTCTTACCTAATCGTCTGAGTAAGTTTCGGATGCTTTATCCAAACAATCCCAACATACACTTCGATTTCGTTCTACCACGGCCAATTCTTCCCCACAAAACACACAGTTATCAGTCACCCACGTTTCCCCCTTTGTGTAAAGAATGGTCTGCTTTCACCGTATCCGCTTACCGGATCGTGCAAAAGTATATCGGTATATTTTATACTATATGGTACTATATTCGAAAAAATGAAGGCTTGATAACATTATTTTATTATTTTTCGCCACATCTTCAGCTTTATATGGCGGTAGGCATACGTTTATTTTTGCTACAATAGGTAATTGATTATACACATTCTTGTCAATTAGCATATCTTACCATATAAAATGAAAGGAGGCATGTCTGATGGCATTTAGTAGCTTCTTCGGTCCGGGAAATGAAATCGGGGTTATTCTTGTACTGTTTATCCTGTTGGTGATCATTGCCTGCTCCTGTCAATCCGTTATCCCGACATCCCCATGCTAAAGAGTGAAAAAAGGAGCTCGAAAAACGAGCTCTTTTTTTCTTCCGGACACAGCTAACAGACGCCTTACTCTTCTGCCCTGTTTGCCGTTTCCCTTTGATAAACGGAGATTTCCTGTGCCACTACTACTTTTGGATAACCCTCTTTAAGCTTCTCGTCCGCAAATTTTTTTGCTTCCTCCTGCGTGGAAAAGCTCTTCACATTTTTGTAATTGTACGGGCGAAAGAGGGATTCGGATTCAAAAATTACATAGTACATGACATCACTCCTTTTATTTTTCAATTCAACACAACAAGGCAAACACCTTCTCCATTCCTATACTTATGTCATGGCAAATTAATGTTTTCCATAAACAAAACGATCTGTATTCAAACCGCGTTGTTCACTGGATTTCACCGTATAAGAATGGTGCAAGAGAAAATCCTAAGATGTATGACCGGCTAACCCCGTATTTAGTTTGTTTGTTAGATAAATCGCGTGAGCAGGTTTCATGATCTGTACAATGACGATATATAATAGTAAGAAAAATTAAGCCCTCAGGAGGAACAAAACATGATCACATGTGAAGATTGCGGTAAGTTCACAGACGGTCAGAAAATCGGGAACCATTGGGTATGTGAAGATTGCCGAATTCAGCCAAAAGGCGAAACAAACAACGACCCATAAATTCAGTGAAAAACCAAAAAGCCTGGTGCCAATAAAAATGGGCGCAGGCTTTTTTATTTAAAAATATGCATGCGGTGAATTCGTGCGGCGGCCTCTTCCAGCCGATGTTCATCGACGAGAAGACCGGCGCGTACAAATCCCTCCCCGCATTCGCCGAAGCCGATACCGGGTGCCACCACAACATGCGCTTCCTGCAGTAATACATCAGCAAAGGACGCGGAAGAGAACCCTTCGGGCACAGGCAGCCAGGCAAAAAACGACCCTTTTGTCGGTTTGGCTTGCCAGCCGATGCGGTGCAGTGAGCGATACAACGCGTTGCGCCGCGCTTCATACAGGTTGACGAGTTCATGCACGCACTGTTGTGACGCGGATAACGCCTCAACTGCCGCCATTTGTACCGCACCAAACAAACTGACAAAATAGTGATCCTGATACAGATTAATCTGGTGAATGACCTCATCATTTCCGATCGCAAATCCGACACGCCAACCAGCCATGTTATACGTTTTGGACAGTGTATAAATCTCGATCCCTGCCTGTTTCATATCCGGATGCGACAGGAAACTTGCCGGCGTCTGTCCGTCAAACCCGATCGCGCCGTACGCATAGTCGTGCACAAGTAAAATATCATTAGCAAGGCAATATTCTACCGCTTCCTCTATGAAAGCGGAAGAAGCTACGGCCCCCGTTGGATTGTTCGGATAATTAAGGAACATCAACTTAGCCTGCCGAGCGGTCTCCCGTTCTATCCGGCTGAAATCGGGCAGGAAGCCCTTCTCTGCTGACAGGGGCATCATTTCCATTTTACCGCCCGCCATCGCTACCCCGGACCAGTAGTCCGGATAGCCGGGGTCAGGCACCAGGCACACATCGCCCGGATTTAAGAAGATATTGCTAATTTCAACCAATCCCGCTTTCCCGCCGAAAAGAATAGCCACCTCATCTCCCGGGTCCACCCTTACTCCGCGCTCCTTTTCATACCAGGCTGCAACCGCTTCTTTCAGTTCCTGCCTTCCCTGAAACGGAGGATACTTGTGGTGCAGCGGATTTTCCGCCGCTACCTGTAAAGCCTTCACAATATGCGGCGGTGTTGGCTGGTCCGGATTTCCCTGGCCGAGATTGATCACATCATGCCCCTGTGCGATCACGTGATTGACTTTGCCCACAAGTGTGGAAAAAAACTGTGTTGGCAACCGCTTCATTGCCTCGGACGCCTGAAATCGCATATCCCATCCTCCGATCCTTCGTTTTTTCTCTCACTTATTTCTCTGCTTCCAATTATTTCTCTACTTTTTTTATTTCTCTACTCTTTTCTCAACGAACGCGCAATCCGGTTGCCAATCATCTGCAGCAGTTGGACAAGCAGGATAAGGATAATAACGGTAATAATCATGACCGGAAGCTGCCACATCTGGAAACCGTACTGGTAGGCGAGATTTCCGAGTCCGCCCGCACCGATGATGCCAGCCATGGCGGTTGCATCGACCAGCCCGATTACCGCGATGGTCAGCGATAATACAATGGCGGGCCTTGCCTCTCTTATCATGACTTTGAAAATAATCTGGCTGCGGGTCGCCCCCATCGCCTGGAATGCTTCGATGAGTCCCGGGTCAACCTCTAACAGCGCCGATTCTATAAGGCGCGCAATGTAAGGGGAGGCGTAAAAAACGAGCGGTACGATTGCACCCTGCACGCCGATAAACGTTCCCACCACTAATTTTGTAAAGGGAATAAGCACAAACAACAAAATAATAAATGGGATCGAACGCAAAATATTAATGATTGTACTTACCACCTGATACACAACAGGTTGAGCAAAAATGTGGCCCGGACGGGTAATGACAAGCAGCACCCCGAGCGGAACTCCGATCACCGTCGCCAGGAAAATTGAAAAGCCAACCATATAAAGCGTTTCCTGCAGCGCCGGTACATATAAATCCCATTGAAAATCGACTCCGCTAAACATAGTGAATCACCTCCGCCTCAATTCCCTGTTCCCCCACAAACGCCAGGGAATTATCAAGCAGATCGGCGGGGCCGTTAAGCGCCACGATGAGATAGCCGAACGTAGTATCCTTTACTTGGGTAATATTTCCGAATAAAATGCTGGGCTTCAAAGCGAACCGGGCCGTCAGCTCGGCTAGAACCGGATTTCCGGTACTTTCGCCGATAAACGTTAAGCGAACAATCCGGCTTCCCGGCTCATGCTGCACCCGTTCCAGAAAGCCCTGCGGCAGCGAATCGTCAAAGATGCTCCGGATAAAATTCTTTGTGGTGTCGGTCTGCGGGTGTGCAAACAAGTTAAGCACAGTGCCCATTTCCACCACTTTTCCTTCTTCCATGACCGCCACACGGTCGCATATTTTTTTCACCACATGCATCTCATGCGTAATCAGCATAATGGTAAGATTGTACTTTTTGTTAATATCCTGCAGTAATTCAAGGATGGAGTCGGTCGTCTGCGGATCGAGCGCGGATGTGGCTTCATCGCATAAAAGAATTTCCGGGTCATTTGCCAGGGCGCGCGCGATAGCAACCCTCTGTTTTTGGCCGCCTGATAACTGTGACGGATACGCCTGGGCTCGTCCCGACAAACCGACGAGTTCCAAAAGCTCGGTCACTTTTTTCTGAATAACATCCTTTGGCGCCTTGCTCAAGCGCAGCGGAGCGGCTACATTCTCAAACACCGTGATAGAAGAAAGCAGGTTAAAGTGCTGAAAAATCATACCGATTTTACGACGGGCTTTCCGCAGTTCGTTCGTCGACAGGCTCATCAAATCCGTACCATTTATAATAATGTCGCCGGATGTCGGGCGCTCCAGTAAGTTGACACAGCGAATCAGTGTGCTTTTTCCGGCTCCGCTGAACCCGATAACGCCGAATATTTCCCCTTTTGCAACTTCGAGGCTGACGCCTTTTATCGCATGGACGGCTGACGCGCCAGACCCGTAAGTCTTTATTACGTTCTGAATGGAAATCAACGATGTCCCTCCTTAATCGTTTATATACATAATAAAAAACCTCTTTGTGTCTCGGAAAAAAGAGGTTAAACATTTATAACCAGTCCCTCTTATTTTTCTGTTGAAATGGTACTCGTTAGGGTTTTACTCAAACGATTATAGCATGTAAAAAAAATAATTGAAGGGGATGGGACAAAAATTATGCCATTTACCATTAAAAACGCATCGGAAATAACGGTTTTGCCCGACGGAACACAAAAAAGCCAGGTGGCATGATGCCCCTGGCGTTGCTGCAAAAAAACGGCCTATTCGGCGTTTTCTGGCATCAATGAAACCGGTCGTTGTGGTAAGAAGGTAGAAATGGCATGCTTATACACCAACTGTTGTTTTCCTTCCGTGTCAATAACGACAGTAAAGTTATCAAAGGCTTTAATAAGCCCGCGCAATTGGAACCCATTTACTAAATAAATGGTGACAGGAACGTTTCCTTTCCGCAAGTGATTTAAAAACGTATCCTGAATGTTAATGGTATTTGCCATAAGAATACCTCCTGATTTATCTTTATTTATTTTATTTATTCGCCATGTACCTGAACTTTCCTGCCACTTCCTTATAAATTCTTTCATAAAGACGGGCAGGCTCCTCACGACCAGGGGTGACATCAAACCAGATGATATCCTTCATCGCGCGGAACCAGGTAAGCTGACGTTTGGCAAAATGACGGGTTCTTTTTTTAATAAGCGAAATCGCTTCTTCTCTGGTCAGATGTCCTGCAAGATAAGAAATGATTTCTTTATAGCCAAGCGCTTGCATGGAGCGAAGGTGTGCCTCATACCCTTTTGCAAGCAGGCCTGCCACTTCTTCAATTAAACCGGCGGCAACCATCTGGTCGACCCGCGCGTTAATCCGCTCATAGAGCAGAGAGCGTTCCATTGTTAATCCAATAATGAGCGCATGATAAGGTGATTCCACACTTCGTTGCTGGTGTTCCGCCATCGTCCGGCCGGTCAGATGATAAATTTCCAGCGCCCGAATTACCCGTTTCACATCGTTAGGGTGCAGTCTCTCTGCCGTGAGCGGATCCACATCAGCGAGCCTTGCGTGCAGCGCATCCTTGCCCTGTGTCCGGGCATACTCACTCAGCGATGCCCGATATGCTTCGTCTTCTCCCGCTTCCGAGAACTGATAGCGGTACAGCACAGACTGAATATACAGGCCCGTCCCTCCTACAATCATCGGCAGTTTTCCCTGCCGGTTCAACTCTGTAAGCAGGCTGGCGGTTTGTTTCTGAAAGGCAGCCACCGAGTACTCCTCATCCGGTTCACAAACATCAATGAGATGGTGCGGAATCATCCGCCGTTCAGCTTCGGTTGCCTTTGCTGTGCCGATATTCATTCCCCGATACACCTGCATGGAATCACCGGAGATAATTTCCCCGTTAAAATCAGCGGCCAGCCGCAGGCTTAACGCGGTTTTGCCGACGGAAGTCGGGCCGATAATGGCCAGTACGTTTTCTTTTTTTTTCTCCATGGCTAGGCTCCCCCGGTTACTATCACACCGTATGTAAAACTTCTTTCAAGCTTGGCAGCCCGCTCAAATCCAAGCCGGGCAAAATCCTCACTTTGTGTATGGTTTTTCATCACAACCCGCTGCGCAGCCACCCTTTTTGCCTCTGCCACAGCTTCCTCAGCAAGCCGCGCGTTGTTAGCGAACGGGCGCAGAGGTTCCAGCCCAACGGACGCATGAATCGGCGCAAAAAACATCGGGTCAAAATATACGACATCAAAACTATTATCCTTGCATTTACGTAAAAAAGTCAAATGATCACAATGGATAACTTCAATGCGCGACATGGCCTCTTTCAATTCACTTACATTCGTTCGGTAGCGCTTTAGCCCCTCCGCAACGACCCGGAAAAGGATCGGTTCCGATTCGATGCCAACCACTCTTCCTTTCTGTCCAACAGCGTACGATGCAACAAGAGCATCCGATGCGAGGCCGAGTGTACAGTCAAGAAAACGGGAGCCTTCATGAAGATTGCATATCGTAACCATTACATCAGTATCGCCGCTCCTTAGCCGTTTTATACGAAGCATGGCCATATCCGGGTGAAAGAAAAAAGGGAGGGCGATCCCTTTTCGATATGCTTTTACCCCTTCTTTGGTGACTACAACCACCTCGTTATCGCGCTCATGCAAACGGACGATCGAAAGTTTTTGACGCGGTACATACTCCCCGCCAAATTCCGCAGCCAAATCAAGCGCCCGCTTAATTAGATCCTCGCCTGGTTCATATATTGTCGTTATTAGCATTCATTCCACCACACGGCCAAAAAGTCTCTTTTCCCTACTATGTCCATTTTTTGCGTCCTATAGAATCCGCCCTGAAAAGGCCTGTTTAAAAATAAATCGACCGCATGCGAGCGACGACTTCTTCCAGATGATTCGGGATTTGTACGATGGAATACCCCATTAAATATGGAGAAGTAGGCGCCCGCAGTATTATTTTCGCGATAATTTTTTCTTCCATGTAATAAAAAAAGATATTGTAGCTTTTAAATTTTTTATTCATATGGTTCATAATAAATTTCACGGTCATTTGTATGTAATCCGCCATTTTATCCAATTTTGCACGATCGGTCAGGACAATATTAAACTCTGAAAACCCCGACAGTGGATGCGAAGAGAGATTGAATTCAATCCCCGGACTCTGATCAATCATATAACCGGCAAAATGCTCAGGGGAGACATGTTCCCTGTAATCCACATTGGCAAGGCCGACAATTTGCATATGCGGATGATAAATGGACCCGCCGGAGTGGATGCCGTGATTTTTAAAGAAGGCCACCGAGCGGTACTGACCGCTGTTCTCTATTTCTAACCAGCTCGTTATAGCAAACCGGATCAGTGAATGCAAATGTCCCTGCTCATAGGTGGATAAATCCCCCTCACACGATTCCGTCTCAATGAGCACCATTTGATACGCTTCTTCCAGCGTCTGAAATTTATTTTCAATCAGCAAAAACGGATGTTCCTGCTTAATGATTACCCCTTCTCTTCCTATCGTATCGCGGTCGCAAAAAGGGCAGCTTGTGCCGTCACCCAAATGGGTGGATGGCTTCTCTCTGGCGATATTCGTCCGAAAATGCATATAGGTTTTCATCGTAATACCCTTTCTACACGTAAAATGAACGTTATCTTTAAATCATACTCTATGTAAAGGTAAATGAAAACATTCGATAGGCTGCGGCCGGCCGCAGGAGTTTGCCGCCCGGGGGCAAAATTTGTCATAATTTCGTTCTTACTTTTTATTCATCTTATCGTGATTTCGACATACTTTTTATCATGAAAAAAGTATGATAGAAAAAAACTTAGCAGCGAGGAATTGGAAGCCATGATAATGTACAGTTACGTAGTTCTTGGTATGCTGATTAGTCTTCTCGGATTGTTTTTTATGCTCTTATTAAAAGCTACGTTAAGACAATAGTTGTTGCATAAAAAAGAAAGGCTATTTCTCCACGCGGGAAAAGCCTTTCTTTTTTATGCAAATGAAGCCCCTGCATCCTTACGCACCGCTATGTCACGCCTATATTATACCCGACGTATGCTTATCGTTGATTCCAGATTTGAATCAGGTCATCAATACACAGGCAAATGGTGGCAACAAGAATCCAACCCATTGGTTACTATTCCTTTCCTTGTATTCTCCGTCCTTCAGTGTATGCAGCGGCTAGAGGATTTGCTCATGGAATGTTGTCGTAATACTCCTGTGCGTAAACCTTGTTCTAACTGTTCCGGCATGTACGATGCAGGAAATTTATATATAATATGAAAAGAGGGAGGGATTCGATTGCGTGCTGTTTTACTTGGAATTTTGGCTTCCTTTTTCTTTGCTGTTACCTTCGTTTTAAACCGGAAAATGAATCTTGCCGGGGGTAGCTGGATTTGGAGTGCCTCCTTACGCTATCTGTTTATGGTGCCGTTTCTGCTGGCCATCGTACTGGCCCGGCGCAATCTTGGCGGTCTGCTGTGTGAAATGCGGAACCGCCCGCTTCGTTGGCTGGGGTGGAGTTTTGTCGGTTTTGTCCTTTTCTATGCACCTTTATGCTTTGCTTCCGCATACGGCCCTGCCTGGTTGATTGCCGGCACGTGGCAATTAACGATCATCGCTGGTTCGCTTCTTGTACCGTTCTTTTACACTACCGTCGATACGCCGGACGGCCCGCGCAAAGTCCGGCAGCAAATTCCGATCAAAGGGTTACTCTTCTCATCCATTATTCTGCTTGGCATTGCTCTCATGCAAGTCCAGGAAGTCGACCACGTGTCCGCAGGGATTTTGCTGCTTAGCATTCTCCCTGTACTGCTGGCGGCTTTTGCTTACCCGCTGGGCAACCGTAAAATGATGGAGGTATGTGAAGGCCGCCTGGATGCCTATCAGAGAGTGCTTGGCATGACGCTGGCGAGCCTGCCATTCTGGATTATTCTTTCCGCTTATGGCTGGATAACCGCCGGCAGGCCCGATGAGGGACAGGTAGCTCAATCTGTGATTGTCGCCATTAGTTCAGGCGTGATTGCAACGGTTCTGTTCTTTGCGGCGACCGACTCAGCCAAAGGGAATATTCATCACTTGGCGGTTGTCGAAGCAACGCAGGCCGGTGAAGTTGTGTTTTCCCTTCTAGGCGAGATATGGCTTTTGTCCGGCAGACTTCCATCGGGTTTATCCCTTACCGGAATGGGAATTGTAGTCGTCGGAATGATTTTGCACAGCCTGTACTCCCATCGTCCTGCAAAGAAGAAACAGCTCAGCGGTAACAGGGCAACCTCCCTGTAAAGAAAACCTCCTTTACATACGGTTGCATAAGTCATACTATTTCAATAGGTATTCTTTTTTACATGAGTCACCAAACTCCCTGACGAAAGAAGGGCTTTCTATGTGGTCGGAAACAAAGGGTACAGACATTCTGGGGATCGAATATCCCATCATTCAAGCAGGCATGGCCGGAGGTTATACTTCCCCGCAGCTTGTCGCAGCCGTCTCCAATGCAGGCGGTTTAGGTTCGCTCGGCGCAGGCTATTTGACTCCTGAACAAATTCATGTAGCGGTACATGAGATTCGCAGCCTAACCGACAAACCGTTCGCGGTCAATTTATTCATTCCCGGGTCGGTTAACGATTCACCGGAAAAAATCGGGAGAATCAATGCGCTTATGCAGCCCTATCGAAACGAACTTGGCCTGAAATCGGCTCCGCACGACCCGGAATACAAACAACCGTTTGAAGACCAAATTGCGGTTCTTTTAGAAGAAAAAGTCCCGGTATTCAGCTTTACGTTTGGAATTCCATCGAATGAGATTATCGAAAAGTGCAAAAACAACGGAATTACGCTGATCGGAACCGCTACGACTGTTCATGAAGCGGTCAAACTCGAGGCCTGCGGAATTGATATGATCGTAGGCCAGGGATTTGAAGCAGGAGGACACCGGGGAACGTTTCTCCATTCGTTTGAAGATTCATTAGTTGGCACGATGGCGCTTATTCCGCAGCTAGTTGACCGGGTTACAGTGCCCGTCATCGCCTCGGGCGGAATCATGGACGGACGCGGTATTGCCGCAGCTCTTGCACTGGGGGCTTCAGGCGTACAGATGGGTACAGCCTTTTTAACCTGCGAAGAGAGTATGACACATGAAAAGCACAAAGAGGCCCTGCTAAGCAGTGCGGATGAAAGTACCACCATTACGCGCGCCTTCTCCGGAAAGCCGGCCCGTGGGATTAAAAATAAATTCATTGTGGAAATGGCAGAGCATACGGAAGACCTGCCAGCCTACCCGATTCAAAACGCATTAACACAGGACATTCGACGAAGCGCCGCAAAACGCAATATCACCGACTACATGTCCATGTGGGCAGGGCAGGCATCAGCCCTATGCACAACGCAATCCGCCGGACAACTTGTCGCCCATCTCGTCGAGCAGACTGAACAGGTATTCGCCAACATAAACAAATAGCAATGTGAAATACTTTGAAATGGTGAACCTAATGGAAAAGTACAGTTGTTAAGTGGGATTAAGAAAAAGTCCGCTGCATCGAAATCCGTTTATTTTTTGCTTTTTTTCCCGCCACCCAGTGCTTCTCTTCCCTGTAAGGGAAAACTTTGCAAAATAAACGGGTTCGATGCTGCTCACAACTGCGGCTTTGAAAAATCCTCCACCATCTGGTGTGCCTCGTTATAGAGTGCGAACACGTACTCTTTTGCTTTCCATTGATGCGCCTCATGCAAAAAAGGTTGGCTGGTTTGTTTTACGTACGGTTCGTTAAGGACACTTGTCCCCCACATTTCAACAATGTCGCTGAACATGCTAAATCGTTGACTCCATTCAGCTCTGTCATTTTCCGAGATTCTACCATTCCAATCCCACTCTAAAAGAATGCGCAGCATTTCGAGAGCATGAACATATCCTTTCTTCAAATACTGTAATTGCGTTTTCAGGTGATGTAGCTGCCGGCAGCGATGTTTAATAAAAGGGCTGAAACGCACGGCCCGAAGCGCCTGATCAACGTTTTCTTCAACCTGGTGCACATCTTTATAAAGCTGCTGCATGGACACCTCTAATTTTCGTCCAACTTCCCGGGAAGCCCCCTGGTTCAACCATTCAGAAATATCCTGAAGCCGCCCGGACATTTCCCGGGTAGCTTTCTCTAAAGACTGTGATGCCAAATCTGTATAGTCAGGCGGGAGAATGAGCATGTTTACGATCACCGCGATGATAGCGCCAATGACGGTATCAACAATCCGATCGATACCATAGGTGTAATTTCCTGCCCCGGCCGTTAGTACAACGAGTGCGCTGACCCCTACCTGTGATATCGCCTGCTGCCCCAACTTCAACAACGTCGCGAGGCCAATCCCTACGAACACAATTAATGCAAGGCTCCAATCGTGAATGCCCATATAATGAACGGAAAAATCCGCAAGCAAAACCCCGCCTATAATCCCAATCACCCGCTGATACCCTTTCAATACAGATTGCTCAACGGTGACCTGCACACACAATATGGCTGCGAGCGGAGCGAAGAACGGTCTCCCGGTTCCGGTTAGTTTCGCTGCATCCCAGGAAAGGCCAACGGCAAGAGCAATTTTCCATATGGTACTTGAACGATGTATGATTTTCCAGATAATTGTTTTCCTCGCTTGATTGGCCGCATGCCTTTTGTCCATGTTCACTTCCTCTTTCATACAATTCCAAGAATTAAAGATTTATTTACAGTATTCCCTCAAAGTGTAATAGCATGACAGCGACCGGTTCTTCCTTCCGATTTTCCTGTTGTAACTACAACTTACCTACTACTACTGGATAAGGATATTCACCTATACCCATGAGAATATTCCCCTATTTTATTGGAAAAACATTTCTAATATCCTTTGTATTGAAGTAAAATAAGCGAATATCGTGGATGGAACGCAACCAATGGCACAGTGCGTGAATGAAAAAATTTAAGTTAAAATATAACAAAGTTAATGAAATCTACTAAAATCCGTTTATAAATAAAAGAGAAAATTGCATGAATGGAAAAAATTATGTTTTAATATAGAAAGAGAGGCACAAAATGGAACGCGAAGCTCTCTACATTATGAAATCGAAGCGCCGAGCACAAGAAAGGGGGATCGATCCGGCCTCTATTCCTGAATTTAAAAAAACAATGACAGACGAAGAACTGGCCCGAAAGCATTTTGAAAATTCTCCTTCACAGGCAAAATCAAAAGTTGGACGTACTCAACCAAATTATGATTAACACCACCCGAAACGGTATTATCGTAACCGACAAAAATGGATACATAACAGAATTTAATCAGTTCGCTGAAACGATAACCGGGTGGAAAATATTAAACTAACCTTTGAACAAAAAGAAAATTGGGAAAAATTCGTATGCTTATTCGACGCACTACCGCTTCATGGTCCCCATGCCCAGCTAAAAGGCGCTTAAACTTGTTAACGATACGCTTGGGCATCGAAACGGCGACCTCCTTCTGCAGATGACAGCCGCACGGTTAAAGGGATGCTTACATTCGACAGATATGATTGCCCGCATGGGTTGAGACGAATTTACCATTTTATTGCCGAACGTTTCCCAGCCGGAAGATGCCCTTCGCACAGCGAAACGCATTCTTTAACTATTTGAGACAAATTTCATGATCGATGGAAATGAATTTCATGTATCTGCGAGCCTCGGAATCGCCTTCTATCCGGAAAATGGCACAGAAGCTGAATCGCTCATGATTCATGCTGACACGGCGATGTATCAAGCTAAAAAAACAGAAAAAAACGACTATGTCGTTTTTTTGCCCTCGATGAATGCACAATCGGCGGAAAAATTAACCCTGGAAAGGTCATTGCGTGAATCTTTCATCTCACCAGTTTTTAAAACAAAATCTCGTAGACACGGTTCGAAGAGTGCTGGCTGAGACCGGATTAGACCCGCAGTATTTGGAATTGGAGATTACGGAAACGATGACAATGGATGTCAGCCGGGCCATTCCTATTTTAAATGAGTTAAGCGAGTTAGGCGTTCAAATCAGTATTGTTAAACAATGGGGAGAGATGAAAGAATGAGAGTATCAGCTATTCTCGCAGAAAATTTTAAGAGATGGGGAATTACCCATGTTTTCGGTATACCTGGTAAATCGATATCCCCTGTCATGCTGGATGTGGACAGCCAGGAAATTAATTTTGTACTCACCAGACATGAATCAGGCGCGGGATTTGCCGCAGCGGGGTATTCTCTGGCCAAAAACCGCAAAACGCCGGGCGTTGCAATCGGAACGTCAGGACCCGGAGGAACCAATATGCTGACGGCTGCCGGGCAAGCGAAAGCTTTCCATCTGCCCGTCCTGTTCATTACCGGCCAGCCATCGGCAGGTGAATCCGGAAAAGCTCTGGGTCAGGATTCCAGCCATTTCTCAACCGACCTGGTTAAAATGTTCGAGCCGGTTACGTTGTTTAGTGCCCGGGTCGAACGGGCGGATTTGGTACCGATGTACCTGCGGCATGCCATGGAAAAAGCGATGACTCATGTAAAAGGGCCGGTACATTTATGCATTCCGTTCGATGTACTGATGGAAGATATGGAGCCTTTCGACGTTCCCCTTCCGGCCCATGTCCCTCATATGGTAGCAGATAAGATCACGAACATTATAGACTTACTGGATGCAGCTGAGAAACCTGTTCTATTCCTTGGCAAGGGGGTAAACTCGGCCGATGCGTATGAAGAAGTAAAAATTGTAGCCGAACACTGGCGTATCCCGGTGATTACGACGCCCGGAGGCAAAGGTGTTTTCCCTACCGATCATCCTTTAGCATTAGGAAATTTCGGACTGGGCGGCACAAAGCAGGCGAGCGACTATTTACAATCCGGAGTGGACCTTATGGTGGTGATTGGTACAAAATTAAGCGACATGTCCCTCTCAGGCTTCACGGAAGAGATGCTCCCGAAACAGGTGATCCATTTTGATTATGAACTGACTTATGTCGGGAAATCCCTCTCTGTCCCTACCCATGCAGTACCCGGGGACGCGAAGCTTAACCTCAGGAGAATCATCAACCTGGCCAACGCTTCCCTGCGCGATTACAAAAGAGTTTCTTTACCCGAGCCTGAGCCAGAGGAATCAGCGCCTTCCGAACCTCTTTCAGCGATTCAGGCAGTTCGCACCCTACGCGCTTCACTCCCGCACGATGCGATGGTAATCGGGGACGACGGCAGCCATACGTTTTACGCGATCCGCCACTTTGACATTTATCAGCCGGGAACGTTTCACTTCGATGACGTGTTCGGGGCGATGGGACATGCCATCGGCTATGCGGTCGGCGCCAAAATTGCTGCCCCGGATCAAACCATAGTCTGCCTGACAGGGGACGGCTGCGTGATGATGCACGGCGCAGAAATCGCCACGGCTGTCAATCAGCATGCTCCCGTTATTTTCGTTGTGTTAAATAACGGCCGGCTGGATATGGTCGATAAAGGAATGTCGTACAACACCGGTCGCACAGTCGGGGCGATTTATGACATTCCTTTAGACGTAGCGCAGTATGCAAGGTCAATGGGAGCCAGGGCCTACTGCTGTCACACCGTGGAAGATATTACGGAAGCCGTTGGAAATGCGCTGCAGGCTGATCGGCCAACCGTCATTGAAATCATGGTCAATCCCCTCGAAATCCCCCCTATTTTAACGCGTTTATTAAGTCTGGCGTAAACAGTGTAAACAGCGCAAAGCGTTCAACTATATAGAACACTTGACTAACGCCAAGCCTAAGGCGCGGGCAGTAGCCGTAGTTACACTTATGCGTATAGAAAAAGTTATGCTTTCCTATACGCCGGAAAACGGAGGAGAAACGAATCATGCAGGATGAACGTTATGAAAAAGGGCTGGCATCTTTACAGCAGCTGCTTGGCAAGGAATTTGCACCGCTCGAGGCGGTTAGGCAGTTTTACCCGGGTCTCGCCGAGCTAATCGTATGCAACGGATTTGGAGATATTTATTCACGCCCCGGCCTGGACATAAAGCAGCGGGAACTTGTTTCCCTCTCTTCCCTCATTTCGCAAGGGGCAGTAGAACAGTTGGATTTTCATATTGACGCTGCGCTTAACGTAGGCCTGACACCGAAGGAAATTGTAGAAGTGATTATCCACTGTACTGCTTATGTCGGGTTTCCGAAAGCACTGAGCGCATTAATGTTTGTCATGAACACGTTTAAAGAGCGCGGGATCAAACCATAGTAAATCGTCCGTCGTATTACCTACCGCGTAGCGGCTTATAAGAATAGCAGCCATCCTGTATTGCCGGTGGCCGCTATTTTTATAAGTGATAAGATAGTATAAAGAGTCTATTTCATGGTAATAAATGGTGAACAACTATATATAAAAGAACAGAGGTCGTACACCATTTATGAGTCGATTGTTGCAAGCCATAGTCTGGGCTATCATTCTGGGGGTTTTCACATGCACGGATAATTTAAATGCTCTTCTATACCATCAGGCCGTTCATTTCAAATGGGGCACCCATCCCGATTTCTCCGACCTTCTCATTACGAACGATGCCCACTTTACCCATCCCTACTGGTTGTTTATTAAATCGGGGCATCTTATGGGTTTTGCCATCATGGAAATGTTTCTGTATGCGTTGTTTAGAAAACCAAAACCTGCCGTATATGTCGCCTTCTTGTTTGCCGTCTCTACGGAAATTCTCCAACTCTACTTCTCGCGCGACGGACGGCTGCTGGATATAGGGATTGATTCTGCCGGCATTATGCTGTCGTGCTGCCTGCAGTTATCGACCAACCTGTTCAAAGAACAGGAAGTGATCAAGTAGCGGCCTATCTCATCCGCTGTTTCAGTAAAATCGGAACAAAAATCATGCCGAGAATCGCTCCGGCAAAACTGCTAATAAAGAAGGAAGGTACATAGAAGAGTGCCCCTACTTTTTTCCCCATCAGTAAACCGGCAATCGGCACAGACAGCAGGGAACCTATCACACCGGTTCCAATTACTTCCCCAACGGCTGCAGCCCAGGTTTTCCTGATTTTTGTAAACAGGTAGCCTGCCAGCCACGCGCCAACCATCCCTCCTGGAAAAGCTAAAATCGTTCCGACTCCGAGCATATTGCGAATCAACCCTATCAGAAATGCGATGGCCACCGCGGGACCAGGCCCGAGCAGTACGGCCGCTATCACGTTTATCGCATGCTGGAGCGGATCCACTTTGGCGATCCCCACCGGAAACCAAAGAAAACTTGAACCAACTGTTCCAATCGCAACAAGAAGCGCCATCAGCGCCAGGCGTGTTGTCGGATTCATCTTTACTCTACTGTTCATCTCACTCTTCCCCCTAATTTTATCTACTAACTCTTATACCTAATAAGAAAAACCGGGCAAAAACCGCCCGGTCCTTTTTTGTTTAGAGAATATCCGATAGTCTGTACTTTATGCCATGTACTCCCTCATAATATTC
>NZ_AUMJ01000004.1:179501-235198 GCF_000430625.1 Aneurinibacillus terranovensis DSM 18919 | reverse complement strand
AGAATCGACCTTCAATGCAGACTGGGTCATTATGATCGTGCACAGGTTGACGAGTATGTGGCACGGCATCTTCACTATGCAGGAGTAGACCAACAAATCTTTTCTGACGGTGCATTAGATGAAATCCACCGCTATTCCGGAGGGGCCGCAAGGCTCATCAACAAGGTATGTACGCACTGTTTACTTTATGGAGCACAGAACGGACATCGAATTATTGATGATCACATGGTCAAACGGGTGATTGAGGGAGAATTATCATGATTCTCCCTTTTTTCAAATGACACTTGGACAATAGATTCGTCAATTTGCGGACAACTAACGCCGTCACCTTCGGGACGATATACTACGTCATTAACACCCACATTATTTCGACAGCACAAAAAATTTCTCCCAACCTTGGCTAATCACTAAACAAGAAAACAGGAGGCATCCCCATGCAGGCTTTTACTTTAGGCATATCTAAAGCGAGAAGCCTTTTTATTTTGTTCAAGAAATTCCATCCCTCTGTTTTTCAAGCCCATACATGTAAAACTCGTCATTTTATAAATTTCAAAAAATTAGTTTGACATACATTCGTGTTACATTTTATAATTTTGCTAACCTTCAAATAGCGAATAAATAGTTCATAATGTGAACGATTATGTTTTCAAAAGCATTCTCTTATTATCACACACCTAATTTGTAAACGTTTTCTTTTTTAAAACAGACATCGTGAGTGTAATTATTTGTCATTAATTTAAATACCGAAATAAAGAAAAGAGGCGAGATAACTATGGTTGAACAAAAAATTAAGCTTGATGATGCCCCGCTTAATAAGTTTCACTTCAAAATGGCAGGGCTCACATTCGGTGCACATTTTAACGATGGATATGTCCTCGGGCTGATTGGTATGGCTCTTACGGTAATTACTCCTCAAATGGGCCTTACTCCGTTTTGGGTTGGCTTGATTGGCAGCTCAGCTTTAATAGGGCTCTTTTTGGGAAGTTTATTTCTTGGCTGGATTTCAGATTATATCGGTAGGCAAAAAATATTTGTTACGAGCTTCTTAATTATTACCGCAGCATCCTTTATGCAGTTGTTTGTTCATAATGCAATGGAACTCTTTATTTTACGGGTTCTGATCGGGATCGGTTTGGGCGGAGACTACAGTGTTGGACATACCATGCTGGCAGAATTTTTGCCAAGGAAACATCGTGGGGCTTTACTCGGATCATTTAGTGTGATTTGGACGTTTGGATATGTTACTGCTAGTGTACTAGGTTATTATTTTATTGATTCTAGTCCTAACGCATGGCGCTGGATGCTTGCATCTGCTGCTATTCCGGCTTTTGCTATCCTTCTCCTGCGTATGGGAACACCGGAGTCGCCAAGATGGCTTATTAACAAAGGACGTATCGAAGATGCAAGAGAAATTGTAAAAAAATATGTTGGACCGAATATAGTTCTTGATGATGAAACTCCTGTTACGAAAACAAATAGCAGCTTTGCCGTTCTATTTAGCAAGAAATTTAGAAAGCGTACCGCGTTTAACAGTTTATTTTTCATCTGTCTCGTTATTCCATACTTTGCTATTTACACTTTTCTTCCGACTATACTTGAGAGTATGGGACTAAAACAAGGTTTTGGAACAGACTTGCTATTAAACGCCTTACTTGTCGTAGGTGCAGTACTAGGGATTTGGTTTACGATTAAATTTTCACGCAGAGGCTTCTTAATCAGTTCTTTTATTATCCTCAGCGCTTCGTTATTCGTGCTTAGTGTTTTGCCAAGCAGTGCCACTATCTTTATAATTATTGCATTTGCCATTTTCACATTAATTTTGTCAGCAGCGAGTAACCTGGTAGGCGTATTCCCTGCAGAGAGTTTTCCAACAGAGGTACGCTCCAGTGGAGTCGGCTTTGCTACGGCCATGAGCAGGTTAGGATCTGCAGTAGGAACATTCCTGCTTCCTATCACTCTTTCTAGTTTTGGTATGCTCCCTACTATGCTTTCTCTTACAGCCGTTTTAGTCATTGGATCGATTGTATCCATTGCCTGGGCACCGGAAACAAAAGAATTAACATTAAGTGAAGCCGGCGGTTCTGAACAGAAAACAAGTAAAACAAGCTATTCTGTATAACGCAAGACTGTATTAAATAGTAACAAAAAGGGGCTGTTCTAATCGTCATTAATGACTTTTAAGAAAGTCCCTTTTTGTTTTGTCTTGACGGATAGAAAGCTATATTTGTCTTCTGGGTTGAAAAAGGAAGAGCGACAATGCCCGCGAGTTTTTCTTACAATTTTCAATGAATTATCTAAGTTGCTGTTCAATTTTTTGGGCAGCTTCTAACATTTTATCATTTAGCAATAAAAGCTTGTTATGCGTAAGACGAAAACCAGGTCCTCCTACGGTAATAAAAGCAATTAAGTTCTTTTTATCATCAAAAATAGGCGCCGAAATTGCGTTTTCGTTTTCATCGAATTCACCGATACAGGTTCCTGTACCTCTAACAAGAACATTCTTCAACTCTCGACGTAATTCTTCCGGATCTATAATAGTGTAATTTGTAAATTTTTTAAGTGGCTGCCTTAGTAAAATATTTAACTCTTCGTCCGGCAGCAAACTCAACAGAATTTTCCCGTTAGAGGTACAGTGTAATGGTGAAATGGTATTTGAATAATCTACTAGTCTAACGCTGTGATCAGTGTCTATTTGATCAATTGTAAGAATTCCGTTGTGTTTAGGTACGCTCAGTAAAACTGTTTCGCCAGTCTCTTCTTTTAGCTTCTCTAGAATTGGGCGTGCTCTTCGTATTAAAGCAGCATATTGGTCGTTTCGAGAAATAAGTTGACTGACTGCGTAGCCGAGCTGATAGCCATTTGTAAGCATATCTTTTTCTACAAATCCTTGATTTTCAAGTGTTCCAATCAATCGCCAAGCAGTAGTTCGATTTAATTTAGCTTTTTTAGCCAAGTCTCCTATTGATACTGGAGATGAGCTTTCACTAATTAATTTTAATAGTAACAAGGCACGTTCAACGGCTTGTACAGAAGCAGTTTCTTTGTTATTAGGTTGTTTTGTCGTTAAAAGGTTTTTATTTTCCATAATCTTATTATAGCGTAGAAAGTTAAATACTCAAATATTTCTTGACAAGTGACTGAGTCAAGTTTTTGTGGGAGATTTCTTTTTTGTGGTAATACCAGAGAAGCTGCCAAGCTACTTTCATGTCAATACGCACCGCCAGCGCAAGGATAAGCAGGCGATAAAGGATGGCATAAACAATCATATGTATTGAGGGTGGAAATGCACAGGAAAATAAAAATAAGGGAACCCTCTAACAAGAAAATTTTCTCTTTCATTTAACTACTACTATAGCTAAATGTAGAAAGGTACAATTATAATAGTAAAATGATAAACCGATCTTACGATAACGGGGGGGGGATGTTTATGGAATTAGATAGCAACAATCCAATTCCTTTGCATGTTCAACTCAAAAATATATTAGAAGAGCAAATCTTACAGGGTTATTATAAGGAAAAAATCCCTAGCGAGAGAGAGCTTATGGATATGTATTCCGTAAGCAGAAGCACAGTTAGAGAGGCCGTTTCCATTTTAGTTCGCGAAGGAATCTTGCAAAAGGTGCACGGTAAAGGAACCTTTGTTTCAGCAAAACCAATCCAAGAATGGATAAAAATGATCAATTACACGGAAACCATTAAAGCAATGGGAATACAATTACTGGAGCATGGTAGTTAACGAGCTGTCAATGATAAAATTTAAATATTCAGATTTTAATTGCTATTTTCTGAATGAGAAAAGTATATGTTGCTTTAACACTGTAAAGCAACATATACTTTCCTTAACGGACTAAAAAGGCAGCAGGAAAACCTGCCACCTTCGTTTTTAAAACTCTATCTTCTCTTCGATAAATGCCTTCAATTCGCTAATTGGCATTCTTTTTTGTTCCATCGTATCGCGGTCCCGTACGGTAACCTGCCCATCCTGTTCGGAGTCGAAGTCGTACGTGATGCAGAATGGTGTTCCGATTTCATCATGGCGGCGGTATCGCTTGCCGATGGAACCGACTTCATCGAAATCGACCATAAAGTGTTTGGACAAGTTTTCAAAAATCTTTAACGCGCCTTCAGAAAGTTTTTTCGAGAGCGGGAACACCGCTGCCTTGTATGGTGCAAGCACCGGATGGAAGCGCAGCACCGTACGGATGTCACCGCCTTCGAGCTGTTCTTCTGCAAAAGCGTCGAGCAGAAATGCGAGCGTTACCCGGTCCGCCCCCAGGGAAGGCTCGATACAATACGGAACGTAGCGCTCGTTCGTTTCCTGGTCGATGTAATTGAAATCTTCTCCGGAGTGCCCCATGTGCTGCTTTAAGTCGTAATCCGTCCGGTCGGCAATTCCCCACAGTTCCCCCCATCCGAAAGGAAACTTATACTCCAGGTCGGTTGTAGCGTTGCTGTAGTGGGATAATTCGTCTGCAGAATGATCGCGCAGTCGGATATTTTCATCTTTTACCCCGAGGGATAACAGCCACTGGTGGCAGTAGTTTCGCCAGTATTCAAACCACTTTAAATCCTCGCCCGGCTTGCAGAAAAATTCCAGTTCCATCTGCTCAAACTCACGGGTGCGGAACGTAAAGTTGCCGGGCGTAATTTCGTTCCGGAAACTTTTCCCGATTTGGCCAATCCCAAAAGGAAGTTTTTTTCTCATCGTCCGCTGCACGTTTTTAAAGTTTACGAAAATACCCTGTGCTGTTTCCGGGCGAAGATAAATTTCGTTTGCACTCGATTCGGTTACACCCTGGTGCGTTTTAAACATAAGATTAAACTGGCGAATCTCGGTAAAATCATGGCTGCCGCAGTCCGGGCACGCAATCTGGTGCTCCCGGATCAAATCGGCCATTTGCGCGAAGGACAGGCCGTCGACAATCATTTCAATTCCTTTTTCAGCCAGCGTATTTTCAATTAATTTGTCAGCACGGTGGCGCGCTTTACAATTTTTACAGTCGATCATCGGGTCATTGAAGTTTCCGATATGACCGGAAGCTACCCATGTCTGCGGATTCATCAAAATCGCCGCATCCAGCCCAACATTATAAGGGGATTCCTGAATAAATTTTTTCCACCAGGCGCGTTTTATATTGTTTTTGAGTTCGACGCCTAAAGGACCGTAATCCCACGTATTCGCAAGGCCTCCGTAAATTTCCGAACCCTGGAATATAAAGCCCCGGTGTTTGGCAAGGCCAACCACTTGATCCATAGATACACTCATTTTACTTTCTCTCCTTAGTCGTAGATAAAATAAAGAAAAGCCCCCATCCCATGGCATCTATATGCCTAGGGACGGGAGCTTGAACACCCGCGGTTCCACCCTAGTTGACGCACATTCGTGCGCCCCCTTAAAATAACACAGCTCCGGATTGCCGTTTCCCTGATCTTTTCCCGGGCTTCCACCATCCCCGGATCGCTGGACAAAAGGGCTTCAGGTACTATTGATCCTTCACAGCCTGATAAAATATGGTTTGCGTTAATATTACAAAACCTGAAACACAAAAGTCAAGTCACCGGCGGCCAAAAAGTCACCCCCATACATTTATTTTACCTATGAGCCATTCAAAAAATCGATATAAGGCAGCGAGCAGGCCGTCAGAAGTCTTTTCCTCTTGAACTGCTTTTTCCTGCGGTTTGGAGGCAAAATCATTTTTTATATGATTCCAAAACTCACCGGCAATAACCTTATATCCCTGCCCGCTCGGATGAATATCGACCGGGTTGGGCAGATACAAATTTTCATTTGTATAGCCGGGAACTGCGTACCGTTTATCGAGTGTCACTTTATATCCGGCAGAACGCATCGTTTCCGCCAGGTAGTCGGGATATCCTTTCCCGACTTTATAATAAGGTGTCTGGCCCGCAGCTAACGAGTCTCCAAGCGCCAGGTAATCTGCTTTTTTTACATCCGCCCGTGCATCTGCCGGGATCGTATACATAACAAGAACGAGAATCAAAAACGATAGAATACGTTTCCTATGAGCGGCAAACCAGGAAATCACACGCATCCCTCTTTCAGCAGATAGAGTTCCTATATTACTCTGTTTCATAAATGATGCGGCCTGTTTGGGATAAATCATAGCCGCCTATCGATCGCACTTCATGTTGAAAAGACGAAGATTGTAAGACCTCAATCATCGTTTCGATAAGCTGCTCATTATGTGGCGATTTTATCATCACGATATCATACCGTTCTTTAATGAGCGGGATAAAATCAACGCCTACAATCGCCGCGGCTTTTTCAATGCCAATCCCGGCATCGGCCTCCCCGCTTGCAATAGAACCTGCCACCCCTAAGTGATTGGACTCCTCTTTGTCATACCCGATTATTTTTTTTGCCGGGATGTTGTGAATGCGCAGCTGTTCATCGAGCAGAACCCGCGCCCCCGACCCTTTTTCCCGGTTTACCATACGCACCCCGGGTTTTGCAATATCCTCCCACGTTTGAATTTGTTTCGGATTTCCCTTGGCTACATAAAATCCTGCCCGCCGTGAAAGTAAATTAACAATGACATACCGGTGGCTGACGAGAATTTTACGAACGTACGGAACATTATATTCACCCGTGTCCCCATCCAGCAGATGCACGCTGACGATATCTGCTTCGCCCCTGTACATTGAAATCAGGCTGTTGAGGCTTCCGACATAGGAGCGAAGGGGCCGATACCCGATAGTCCGCTTCTCCACGTGTTTTGCCAGGATATCCAGGCACATATCCTGTCCGCTAATTATGATAGATTGTCCAGACGCTGCTGCATGTTGGACCTGTTCCTCCTGGCTGCGGGAAAGATCAGCATTTGGGAGAATAGGATTTTCTCTTTCTCTCCCCTTCGTATTGCTTTTGTAGACCTCCAAATCAGCCGCATCGACACGCATCTGTCGTCCAACCCGATAGGCAGGCAATTTCCCTTTTTTTATCAGCCCGTATACCGTCAGTTTCGAAACCTTTAATATCCCGGCAATTTCCTCGATTGTGTAGGAAAGATTGTTCATGCGATATCCCTCACGTCTCCTGCTTTGTCTGGCGTTTCGCTTACTATGTAAATCAATTTCATTGACATCGTAAAAAATGCTGATTATCATCTAAATATAACTAGTTATATTTAGTTATACTTAGTTATACTTAGTTATGATTTTCTATCATTCATTTTAATTCGTTGTGTTTACTATATCATACGTTCTATTTATTGATAACGAGTTTTAAAACGACATTTTGAGAGGGTACGAGGAGGATATGATGTATAGAAGAGTTTGTTTAAGTTTATTGGCTTTGTTTATACTGCTTATTCCTGCGGGCTGTTCAAACAATGAAAAAACAGCGCGGCTCGCGGGTAACAAGACTTCACCCGGGTCGGCACCCGCACAAAAAACCGAGCTGATGATTTCAGCGGCGGCGAGTTTAACGGACGCGTTAAATGAAGTAAAAACTTCATTTGAACAGGAGCACCCCAACATTCGTTTAACATACAATTTCGGCAGCTCAGGCAAACTGGCTCAACAGATAGGCCAGGGGGCTCCCGCAGATGTCTTCTTATCTGCCAGCAATAAAGATATGGATACCCTGCAGGCAAAGAACTTGATCGTAAAAGATTCCCGTGTTACTTTTGCTAAGAACGAACTCGTTCTGATCACGAATAAAGATAACCCGATACACATTACATCGTTTAAAGACATTGCTCCTGAAAAAATTCAACAGTTCGCGATTGGAGAACCGCAAAGTGTCCCGGCTGGAAGATACACTAAAGAAGTATTGGAAAACCTTAAGCTGTGGGATGCATTGCAAAGCAAGCTTGTCTTAGGCAAAGACGTACGCCAGGTTCTGACCTATGTGGAATCAGGAAACGCGGATCTCGGAGCGGTATATGCCACCGACACGCTTGTTTCAAAAAAAGTAAAAGTAGCAGCCATGGCTCAAACGGATTGGCATACACCTATTGTATACCCGGGAGCGGTGATTGCAAATTCTGCCCACCCGGCAGAGGCAAAAGTGTTCCTGGCCTACTTATCAAGCGATAAAGGAAAACAACTTCTAAAGAAATATGGCTTCAAATAGAGAGAGTAAAACGATAACCGGAGGTGGGATTCGTGCAAAACATAAACTGGACACCGTTGTTTTTATCGCTTAAAGTAGCCGGAATATCCACCTCCATCGTTTTTATCACAGGAGTGCTGCTCGCATTTCTGCTCGCCAGAAGGAACTTTACTGGTAAGAGCCTGCTTGACTCTTTCTTCCTGCTCCCTCTCGTCTTACCCCCTACGGTAGTTGGGTTTGCACTGCTGATTCTTTTCGGAAGGAATGGCTGGATTGGGCATTGGCTTATCTCGTGGTTTGGCATCCAGGTTGTATTTACATGGCTTGGCGCCGTCATCGCTTCGGTTGTCGTTGCTTTTCCGTTAATGTACCAGGCGGCTTCTGCCGCGTTTCAAACTCTTGATGAGAAAGTAGAGAATGCAGCACGCACGCTGGGAGCTTCCGAGTGGAGAATTTTCTGGACCGTTTCCTTTCCGCTCGCGTGGCCGGGGATTTTAGCCGGATTGGTTCTTTCCTTTGCCAGGGCACTCGGAGAATTTGGCGCAACGCTTATGATTGCCGGGTATATCCCGGGAAAAACGAACACCATTCCTCTGGCTATTTATTTTGCCGTTGACGCAGGCGACATGGACAATGCTGCCTTCTGGGTGATTATTATTGTAGCGCTGGGCTTTAGTACAATTACGTGGTTGAACTGGTGGAGCAAACGAAATCGCCGCTATGCAGATCTGAAGAACTAAAAGGATGGTACCTATGCTTTCCGTTCATATACAAAAAAAACTGCCGCACTTTTTCCTTGACGTTTCGTTTCAGGTGGACAATGAGATTGTCGTTTTATTCGGGCCGTCAGGTGCGGGCAAAACGACCATTCTCAATAGCATTGCCGGACTGACCAACCCGGATTCAGGGACGATAGCACTCAATGAACGTTTTTTTTTCAGCAGAGAAACAAAGCGTTTACCTGTGCAAAAAAGGCACATTGGCTATGTTTTTCAGGATTACGCCCTTTTCCCCCATATGACGGTGGAAAAAAATATTATGTACGGAAGCAGGTCAAAGGATAAACAAACAACGCCCGGCCACTTGCAGCAGTTGATTGACGTACTCGGAATCGGGCATCTTCTATCGAAATATCCCCGTCACATTTCCGGGGGTGAAAGACAAAGGGTAGCGCTTGCCCGGGCACTCGCAACGGAACCAGAGGTGCTTTTATTAGATGAACCCTTCTCCGCTCTGGATGCTGCGACTCGCGTGCGGTGCCAGGAAGAATTGATGTCGCTCCATACCATGTGGAACATTCCTGTTATTCTTGTCACCCATGACTTGCAGGAAGCTGATAAACTGGGAGACCGAATCATTTTTCTGGAAGAAGGGAAAATATGTGAAGATACAAAAAGCCGCCATTTCACCTGAACAGGTAATGCTGCGACTTTTGATGATTCAAATAAGCTTCAATCCGCTGATAAGAATAACCGTTGCAACCACGGTCCGGAGCGGTTTGGTCGGGATTTTGGCCGAAATCGTACTGCCTATTAAAACGCCCGGGATAGAACCAAGTAAGAGATTGCCAACAAGCATATAATTTACATTGCCAAAGCCGGCATTCAGTATTCCGGCAAATGTGGCAAGAAGAAAGGCATGGGCAATATCCGTCCCCACCATCTCGGTCGCGCTCATGCGATAAAGATACAGCATCGCAACCGCATAAAGCGAACCGGAGCCAATCGATGTAAGCCCAACAATAAAGCCAAAAACACCCCCAATTAAAATGGTTAATCCGCGCTTTTCTTCAAGGGATTTCTCCTGCCAGCGGTTCGGTCGCAATTTTTTATCACAGCACACGCGGATAATAATTGAGATGGAAACTAAAATTAATACATACCCGAGAGAGTGTTTAATAATTAGTTCTTGATTGTCGTGCATTTTGCCAAAAAAATGGAGAAGCGCAATGGCAACGAGCGCGCTCGGAATACTTCCCATCGCCAGATATTTCATCATCTTTACATTAACTGTTTTTTGTCTCCAGTGTTGAACCACTCCGAACATTTTGGTAATCGAATTATACACTAAGTCGGTGCCTACCGCGACAGACGGGTGAATGCCAAACAAAATTAAGACCGGGGTTAAAAGGGAAGCTCCTCCTACCCCCGTTAAACCAACTAAAAAACCAACCAGGAGCCCCATCAAAACAATTCCTATACTCAATCTTATCACGCCTTTCCGGGCATACTCATGCAGCGCATGTGAATGACCATAACGTTAAAAATTAGGAAAGAAAGAAAAAATCAACTACTGTAAACCGCAGATAGGCCGGTGTCTCTTGCCATAACATATGCACCTTATTTTCTTTGTGTGAGAGCAGCCCCTCCGGCATGCTGACACTTTTGTGTGAACGAAAAAAGACGCCTCATTTTCACATGACAGCATCCAGAAAATCCGGAATTTGCTTCATAGAAAATGGGCGTCTTTATAATTGCGGCACACGTTTGGAGCCGTTACACCTTGAATTTCTCAATAATTATGCGCAGTTCCTCTGCAACACTGGTCAAGGTTGTAGAAGACGAAGAGATTTCTTCCATAGATGCTAACTGCTCTTCCACAGAGGCGGAAACGGTTTGCGTTCCTGCCGTCGTCGTCTTGGCAACTTCCGATATCGTGTTCATCCGGGAAGCTACTTGATCAGTACTCTTGGCGATATGCTGGGAAGCTGCTGTCACTTCTTTTATCTGCTGCTCCACTTCGCTAACGAGCTGCTGTATACGGCTAAACAGTTCGCCTGCATTGTTGACCACATCCATGCCAACGGCTACTTCCTGAATGCTTTCCTTCATGGATTCTGTTACCTTATTGGTCTCGTCTTGAATTGTCGCGACAAGTTCCCCGATTTTTTGAGCGGATTGACCGGACTGTTCCGCCAGCTTTCTCACTTCATCAGCGACTACCGCAAAGCCTCTTCCATTTTCTCCGGCCCTTGCAGCTTCAATCGCCGCATTTAACGCCAATAAATTAGTCTGCTCCGCAATGCCGGTAATCACATCGATAATCGTTCCAACTTCCTGTGAACGATCTCCTAATTCTTTTACTACTTGGGACAGCTTACTGATCGTACTATTAATAGAACTCATTTGCGAGACGGCTTTTTTAATAGCGCCTGTCCCTTCTTCGGCCATTTTGGAGGCCTTCGTTGATGTTGTGAATACGGCGTTGGTGTTCTCCGTGATTTGTTGTACTTCTTGCGCCATTGTGTTGATCTCTTTCGTGCTTCCTTCCACTGAACGATATTGTTCTTCCGAACCGCCAGCTAATTCCTGAATAGTAGACGCGATGTGTTCGGTCGCCTTGCTTGTTTGGTCGGCGCTTGCGTTTAACTGTTCCGCGGAAGAAGCTACATGTTCAGTTGTGAGCATAACCTGGCGAATGATTCCACGGAGATTGGCAAGCATTTGGTTAAACGATTTAGACAGATCGGAAATTTCGTCATTGGTCGCAAGGTGGATTTCCCGCGTAAGATCGCCTTCCCCTTCGGCAATTTCCTTAAGCTGTTTGTCCATTGTCCGAATGGGACGGATAATCGCCCTTACCTGTAAAAGAGCTACAATGATCACAATCAACAAGATGACGATTTCACCGATCAATATAATCAATTTAGACTTTTCACTCGCCTGCTTGCTTGCATTCGAGGCATCGTTAATTAATTTGGTGACATCGGCGTTCATTTTTTCATAAATACCGCGGAAAGCGTCCATATCCTGTTTGCCACCATCAATTTTTTTAAGAGCGTCCTGGGTCTTCCCGTTCTTAACCAAACTAATTTCGCTTTCAAAGAATGTCTGGATATTTTGGATTTTCTGGCTGGCTTCGCCTTCCAGTAATTGTTTCATAATCGGGTGGTTGGCTTCATGCTCACGAATGGTTGCCAAATCTTTTTCAAGCTGAGCCTTGCCGCTTATGTATGGATCTAAAAAAGATTCCTGCCCGGTCAGGACATACCCCCTCACTCCGGTTTCCTGGTTGATCAGGTCAGTCAGGATACCCTTTGCGGCATTCCCTGTCGGAATGGCATCAAGCACAATGTCGCTTGTATGGCTTTCCACATTGGTAAAAGCGGCGTAGCTCATATAGCCGACAACAGAGAACAACAAAATAATAATAAAATACGAGCTTAAAAGTTTGCTGCGAATCGTAAAACGAAATTTTTCCCCCATGTCTTTCTTCTCCTATCGTTTTTTAGTTCCTTCCACATATGCGAAACGATACCACCGAACCGTATCGCCATCATATTTATTCCCCATTTATTACTATAATAACAAATAAAGAATTTTTACAAATGCCAAATTTACTATACGAAACCCTTTTTTGTTATAATCGGAACATAAAAAAGCCAACAGATTTTTGTTGGCTTTTGCTTGGTACAGATTGGGTTAAGGGTGCAACACCTAAAAATCAGGGGCTATTGAAACGTTTGTCCCATATTGACATCCGATACCGGCTGGTATGTGCTGATCAGCGTTTGAGCGGTATGTTCGTGCATGGTAGGAACCTGGTAGTACCCTTTTTGGTTCATGTAATGAAATACTTCATACGCCTGTTCGGCACAGGCATTCGCGCCCTGCATAACCATACGGCGGAGCATCGGATCCGCAAATTCCAATGCCGCGTTCATTCTCATTTTCGCCGAAGCTTTGTGGCAGCCTAACATTCCGGAAGCTACATCGCGGTCATCCATTGCCTGAATCGATTGATTAGGACTATCCGGAGCCGGATTATGGAGGCCGTATGTAGGGGCTTGATTCGTCAGATGCGCCTCGTGCACCATTGCATTTATCTGATTCACAGAATTAGGTTGATTCATTGAATTAGGTTGATTCATCTGATTCGTTTGGGGCATCATCCGCTGGGCAGCCGGGTTTGCGATTCCTTGGTTCGCCAAAAACGAAACCATATGATTGTATTCATAGGTCATATGGTGAAGTTGATGATCTAAAATATTCAGGAGCTGCTGGTCTCTAACATGCGGGCGGTATAATTGGAACTGGTTAATACCATCTACGGCGGTTCTTAATACCTCATGCATTTCCATTATTTCATGCGCGCCTGGTTTCCTGTTCATTTTTTGCCTCCTATGTAATAATTTTGGTACAACTATAGGATTGACGTGTCAGCCCCCCTTTATTCACCAATTTCTGTTATAGTAAAAAGTACAACCTCATGGTAATCCAAATGGAGCTACCTCCCGGGAAGTAGCTGCCAGGTTGTTTGATATCGCTGATTTACGATCCCTTAGCGAATGGGGATATTCCGGTGGCGCAATATCCTCCCTGACGTCGCTCACTACCGCTGGTCTTTTAGCAAGGTGGAAGAATCTTCAGCGGTTACTCACGAATCCGCTTACCGGGGTCAGGGAGGAGAAGATTTAATCCGCTATATCCCGGACCAGCCCCGCCCTTTTTACTATCATTTTCTCCCCCTGTAAGGGTAAATGAACGGGTTGTAGGCGGGAGAAGGCGGAAAGGGATACGGCCCATTAAGATAAGGGGGAGGAAACAAATAAATATACCGCCGCCGCCGATAAATCGGGTAGTAAAATAGTTCCTCATGGGTACCGTTTCTTGCTGGTGGTATAAAACCCGGCTTCTTTCGCATCCGAAAAAATCCTCCTTTTTCTTCTAAAGTATTCAATAAAGAATATGCCAGGACAAAAAAAATGACCGGGCTGCTGCTTTATACGAAAAAGCCAATTATCCCAAACCATCGGGTTTCGCCTAAAATCGTTTAATTATTTGATTGAGTTCGTCAAGTAGTTGTCCCACTTCCTGACCATTTAGCAGTAACGGTATTTGATCATTAATGGCAATAATGACAGACTCGTCACCTTTTCGCCGTAATAAATAATCGTGTAATGATTTCAGCCGTTGTTTACTTATAATAGATTGGGTGGCAATACTTTTGACCTCTGTAAGTATATAATCTTGTGAATTCACATTGATTTCTCCAGAAAATATCGGTGTACCCTGACTCATTTCCATACACAACATCCCTGTTCATTCTTTTAATGGGGCAACCCAGTTCTCACTTCATGTAAACGAAAATATAGAAGTATTGTTTTCCTAAAATGGCCATTACACTTCCATTTTAAATGGATGAACAATTGCAGCTGAAGGCACGCACCCTACTCTTTACATGATACGATACCTGGCTTTTTTCTATTTTGTTTGAATGTCCCCATTCAACTTATCAAAATAAGGCTGTACTTCCTGCAGGAGACGGTCATAATCGGCCCGGTCTTTCTTCTGCAGACGATCCGGATGAATATTTCCATGGCTGTCTATCGTTTTCAAATGATAATAGGCGAGGTCTTTCAGCAGTCCAACAAATGTGATGAATTCCTTTGCTGTCAGCTTTTTCTTTGCCTGCTGTAGCTTTGATTCAAAATGGTCATATTGCTGCTGGGTTCCTCCGTGCTCTTTTACTACATTTGACGAGCCAAATACTTGATCTGCCAGATACGAATAGCTCCCATAAGCCGCTGTCGGTACCAGTACGGCGGCCGCCACAATTCCTGCGACGAGTCTTTTTTTCACTTGTTTTCTCCCCTTTTCAAATGGAATGCTTGCCATCACTTTTTCTCTCAATTCAGGTGCAGGAACAATGTTTATTGCCTCTTCCTGCAGGGCAGACATAATCCGCTTCTCAATATCCATTCCGTTTTTCCACCTTTCGCAGCATAGGCGTCATATTCCAAGGCGTGCCACGCAGCTTTTTGAGTCCAGCGCTTAGCCTCGACTTTACTGTACCTAGAGGTATCCCCAGAATTCCGGCTACCTCTTCC
Organism: Aneurinibacillus terranovensis DSM 18919; assembly: GCF_000430625.1. Classification (GTDB taxonomy): domain Bacteria; phylum Bacillota; class Bacilli; order Aneurinibacillales; family Aneurinibacillaceae; genus Aneurinibacillus_B; species Aneurinibacillus_B terranovensis. The sequence goes on along the minus strand of NZ_AUMJ01000004.1, from coordinate 220,292 downwards.
TGTGAGTACTCATTCAGATAGAGAAGAATGATAACCTGCTTTAGCTTGTACGGTAATTTTTCTAATGCAAGCAGCAATTCGCGGTTTTCTAATTTTTTTACAACGTCTTCGGAAAAATCTGTCTCTACCTCCCTTCCCAGTATCGCTGCTTTCTGCAGCAAACCGAACTTCCTCCATCTTTTGCGCCGGTATGTGTTTACCTGACGTACGGCAATCCCTGTCACCCATGGCTGAAACGGATGTCCTGCCTTAAATTTCGGAAGGCTTTTGTAAACCTGGATGTAAATTTCCTGTATGACATCTTCAGCATCCGAGGATTCCCCGATAAGGAAGTGAACGGTTCTGTAGATAGATGGAACTGTTCTTTGGTATATTTCCTCAAACGCATTACGGTCACCGGCAACCGTAAGCTGGATGAGTTCGTCCATTGTGCGTGAATGATCCACTCGTTATCCCCTCCCCTTATCCGTTTCACTATATATTGGTTTGTTTCGGGAATTTGGTTCGGTTTTTTTAAAACTTTTCATAAAAGCCGGAGATGTCTCATTTATATTTGAGAATATTTACATAGTTAGGAGCTAACATTATAGCTATGGCGAGGAGGTTACTATCATGAACAAACAACGAGCAAAAGAAATTGCTGCTTCACCTATTATGGTAAATGTCACATATGGTGGGACTCCGATTTATATCCAACATGTAGATGAAGAAAATGAAACGGCGAGAATTTACCCGCTTAATCAACCGGAGAACGAACAAGAAGTGCCATTGTACAGCTTAAAAGAAGAATAAGTAAAAGAGCCGAAAACCCAGTCATATTAAGGGTTTTCGGCTCTGCCGTTCTTTTATTGAATTACACTTCCATAATAATCGGAAGGATCATCGGGCGGCGCCGGGTTTGTTCATAAAGGAATCTTCCCAGGGCGTCGCGTACGTTTGTTTTAAGGGAAGACCACTCGTTAACGTTTTCTTCTACACAGCGGTTAAGTGTCTGGCTGACAATACGGTTGGCTTCATCTAACAATGCTTCCGATTCACGGACGTAGACAAAACCACGTGAAATAATGTCTGGTCCGGAAAGGATCTGTCCATTTTGTTTGCTCAATGTAACTACAACAACTAAAATACCATCTTGCGATAAAAGCTTACGGTCGCGCAGCACGATATTCCCGACATCACCCACACCCAGACCGTCGATTAAAACGATGCCGGAATGAACTTTCGGGCCGTAGCGCGCTTTGCCGCCCATAATCTCAACAGTATCTCCATTGTCAAGTAAAAAAATGTTTTCCGGCTGAACCCCACATTGTTCAGCTAGAATGGCGTGTTGTCGAAGCATTCGAAATTCCCCGTGGATAGGAATAAAATACTTCGGTTTCATCAGATTTAACATCAGCTTAAGCTCTTCAGCGCTGCCATGGCCCGATACGTGAATGTGGCTTCCGTATATGACATTGGCACCGATGCGATAGAGTTGGTCAACCGTGCGGGCGACATACTTCTCATTTCCCGGAATCGCGGTTGCCGCAATCATCACTGTATCACCGGGCAAAATATCAACTTTGCGATGCGCGGAACGCGCCATGCGGGTCAACGCGGACATTGGCTCGCCCTGGCTGCCGGTAGAAAGAATGACGACACGTTCGGCAGGAAGCTTGTTGATTTCCTCCGGCTCAATCAGCATACCTTCAGGAACATTTAAATACCCGAGTTCCATTCCAATAGTTACAACGTTAACCATCGAACGGCCAACGACCGTTACTTTCCGGTTGCAGAGGGCGGCTGCATCAACTACTTGCTGAATACGGTGAATGTTGGATGCAAACGTGGCGACAACGATGCGTCCCTTCGCCTTGTAAAACAATTCTTCGATCGCTTCCCCCACCTGGCGTTCCGAACCTGTATAGCCCGGTCGCTCAGCATTGGTGCTGTCCGAAAGCAGAGCCAGCACCCCACGCTCTCCAATCGCAGCCATTTTGGCAACATCAGCCATCTGGTTATTCACCGGTGTTTGATCGAACTTAAAATCTCCCGTATGCACGACATACCCTTCAGGTGTGTCAAGGCAGACGCCGACTGAGTCAGGAATACTGTGGTTTGTTTTGAAAAAGCTGGCAGTGAAACAGCCGAGTTGAATCTCCGATTTGTTATCGATAAGGTTAAGTTTCGAATCCCCGAGCAGCCCTGCCTCTTTTAATTTCCCTTCAATTAGACCGAGGGTAAGCTTTGTAGCATATACCGGTACGTTAATATGACGCAGCACATACGAAAGACCGCCAATATGGTCTTCATGTCCATGCGTAATAATAATGCCCCGGATTTTTTCTTTGTTTTCCTGCAGGTACGTGATATCAGGGATGACAATATCGATACCGAGCATTTCCTCTTCCGGAAACTTGAGACCGGCATCAATTACCACGATGTCATCTTCATACTGTACCACGTACATGTTTTTGCCAATTTCGCCCACGCCGCCCAAAGCAAAAATTGACAAGGCTTTCTGGTTTAGTTTGGACAAATTTGTACCTCCTTCTATTCAGTTGTAGTTACAATAGATCAAACAATAAACCGTTCCAGTCACTTGTTATAATTATACATGATTGCTTAATTGAAAAACAAGTGCATCGTTCATACTATTTCCGTAAAATCCATAGATTATGTATAAAGGCCGGATCAAAAAAAGAGCAGTGACCTGCGCACCACTCTTTTTCATTCGCCGTTCTTTCCGGCTTTCAACGGCATTATTTGAACAAATCAGCTATGCAAATAGTTCTTTTACGAATTCCTGCTCGGCTTCCGTCAGTTCAACAAGCGGGAGGCGCACACCGCCCGTATCAATACCCTTAAGGGCGAGCGCCGCTTTTACAGGAGCAGGGCTTGGCGCCATAAACAGCCCTTCAAATACCGGGAGCCATTGGCGATGAAGACGGCTTGCTTTAGCAAGATCCCCACTAAGGAAGGCGTTTATCATTTCGGTCATTTCATTCCCGATTACGTGGCTCGCCACGCTTACGACCCCTGCACCGCCTATGGACATGCAGGGTAACGTCATTTTGTCATCACCGGTATATAAAACGAAGTCATCCGGTGTTCTGTCAATAATGAACGACATCTGTGAAATTTCACTGCTCGCTTCTTTGATGGCCACGATATTCTTCACATCGTTTGCAAGCCGAACCACCGTGTCGACGGTCATGTTGATGACCGAACGGCCGGGGATATTGTAGAGCATGACCGGCAGTTCCGTCGCTGATGCCGCCGCTTTAAAATGGCGGTACAAACCTTCTTGGGAAGGTTTATTGTAATAGGGGACGACGAGCATAATGCCGTCCACTCCGGTTTCGTTTGCTTTTTGCGTTAATTCAACCGATGCCGCTGTATTATTGCTGCCCGTACCCGCAATCACGGGGATCCGGCCATTTACGATCTCCACCACAAGCCGAAACAACCCGATTTTTTCCTGGCTGGTCAAGGTAGGCGATTCTCCGGTCGTCCCTCCCACTACAAGTGCAGTCGTCCCGGTCGCAATCAAATGCTCGACAAGCTTTTCCGTTTTATCTCTGTCTACGCGCAATTCATCATCAAATGGTGTAACCATTGCCGTTAATAGTCGTCCGAAAGTACTCACGTTTCTCCCCCTCAATATTGAACCTTATCTAAGTCAAACGTTTTATGCAGCGCGCGTACGGCCCGAACCATATCCTCTTCTTTGACAAGAGCCCAGATCGTTGTATGGGAATCGGCGGATTGAAGTATTTGAATCTCTTCTTTCGTAAGCGCCTCGACAATGCGTGCCATCACACCGGGAACCCCCGCCATTCCGGCGCCGATCGTAGATACTTTTGCACAATCGCGCGTGACGTGCGGTTCATATCCCATCTCACGGAGGATTCCGATTGCCTTATCCGCTAGTTCATTGCGTACCGTATAAACAACGCCCATGATGTTTACGTTGATAAAATCAACGCTGATGCCGTTTTCCGCCATCGCTTTAAACACTTTCATCTGCAGATCATACTGGCCTTCTTTTGCCAGCACTTTAATCTGGGTAACATTCGGAACATGGGCAATCGCAGTAATCAGGCGGTCATTGACTTCCCCGGCCACCCGGTCCAATTCGGCCACGCTTGTCACCAGTGTTCCTTCATCATCAGAAAATGTCGAGCGCACACGGATTGGAATATTCGTCTGCATAGCGATTTCAACGGCACGTGGATGGATCACTTTCGCACCCTGGTACGCCATATTGCATATTTCCGAATACGTAATGCTGGAAAGCGGACGCGCTTCCTTGACAATGCGCGGATCCGCCGTCATAATTCCCTCTACGTCGGTAAAGATATCCACCATTTCCGCTTTGAGCGCGACGCCCAGAGCTGTGGCGGACGTATCGCTTCCGCCGCGCCCGAGCGTGGTGGTATCCCACTCCAGCGTACGCCCCTGAAAACCAGTAACAATCGCGATTCTTCCCTGTTCCAATTCACGAATGATACGCTGGGGATTGATCGTAATAATTTGCGCGTTTGTATAATCTTCATTTGTTAAAATACCCGCCTGGCCCCCGGTCAATACAGTCGCCTTTCGTTCGCGGGCATTCAACATGCTGGCAAGCGTTGCGGCCGAAATCAATTCGCCGCAGGACAGGAGCATATCCATTTCCCGAGCCTCCAACGCGTTGCCGTTCTCTTTAATGAGATCCAGCAAGGTGTCTGTCGCATATGGATCTCCTTTGCGTCCCATTGCGGACACAACAACACACACGCTAAATCCCTGTTCAAGTGCACGCAGGATGTGGTGAATAGCGCGTTCTCTTTTTTCAACCGTAGTTAAAGAAGAGCCGCCAAATTTTTGCACAAGTATTTTCATCTTGCTTCTATTTCTCCTCAATTAAACCGCTTTTGACTAGCTCCTCGGCAATTTGTACAGCGTTCCAGGCAGCACCCTTTAGCAGGTTATCTGAAACAACCCACATATGGAGCCCGCGTGGATGATCTAAGTCACGGCGCAGCCGCCCGACGAACACTTCAATTTTATCTGCTGCGTCCAGCGCCATCGGATATTCCTGTTCTTCAGGATTGTCGACGAGTACAACCCCTGGCGCGTTTTCCAGAAGGGATCTGACGTCAGCAAGCTCAAAATCTTTTTCAAATTCCACATACACGGCTTCAGAGTGGCCTTTGACGACCGGAATTCGCACACATGTCGCCGATACCGCAACATCTTCGTTTCCAAAAATTTTCTTTGTCTCACGGATCATTTTCATTTCTTCATTCGTAAAACCATTATCGAGAAACACATCGATTTGCGGAATCGCATTAAATGCGATCTGGTGATGCTTCGGCAGCGAACTGACCGGCAGCACTTCCTTTTTCACTTCTTCACCGTTCAGGGCTGCTCTCGACTGGTTTTCAAGTTCCGCAATCGCTTTCGCCCCGGCGCCGGATACCGCCTGGTATGTGGAAACGATAATCCGCTCCATGCCAAATTTATCGTGCAGCGGCTTAAGAGCCGCGACCATCTGAATAGTGGAACAGTTCGGATTGGCAATCACACCGTTATGTTGTTTCATCGCATCCGGATTAACCTCCGGAACGACAAGCGGCACCTCCGGATCCATCCGGTAGGCGCTCGTATTATCTATACAAACAGCACCCCGTTTGATCGCTTCCGGGACAAATTTCTTACTGACGCTTCCACCGGCGCTGAACAGGGCGATTTGAACCCCTTCAAACGCTTCCGGTGTAGTTTCTTCCACCGTGATGTCTTCCCCGCGAAAGGCGACCTTCTGGCCGGCGGAACGGGCAGAAGCCAGGACTTTCAAAGATTTTAGTGGGAATTGCCGCTGTTCAAGCATCTTTAACATTTGTTCCCCTACTGCGCCGGTAGCTCCTACAACTGCTACATGATATCCTGTTTGATTCTCCATTTTCCCCACTCCTCATAAGTAACTGTAAAGAACTTATCAGGCTAGCCCCGGCGTTGCGCCTCGCTCTAGCCAGTTTGTTTATATTATAGAACTATCTACTGCATATATCGATATTTTTCGACAAGTACAGGCTGAAGTTGCTTTCCTTCGAGCGCCGCTTCGCACGTTTCCTTTATAAGTTCCATGCGGGCAACCAGAGAGTTCGGTTTTTTATCGGGTGCATCCTGGCCGTATGGGACCAGGTAAATATTTTTGGTTGCCATCAGTTTTGCAATATTGGCTGCATTCAGACCGAGTCCGTCATTCGTTGAAACCGCCAGAACAACCGGACGAAGGTTGCGCAGCGTCGCCTTCGTGGCCATCAGGACGGGGCTGTCTGTAACAGCATTCGCAAGCTTGCTCAGAGACGTCCCGGTACACGGGGCGATCACCATTACATCCAATTTCTTGGTGGGGCCAAGCGGCTCAGCATCAGGAATGGAAGTAATAATATGATGGCCTGTAATGTCCTTTAGCTGCTGCTGCCAATCGTCAGATGTGCCGAAACGTGTATCCGTACTGGCAACGGTATGTGTAATAACGGGGATTACATCTGCTCCCGCATCGACCAGCCTTTGAATTTCCGGCATCACTTCGGCAAATGTACAGTGGGATCCGGTTAACCCGAATCCGATTGTTTTTCCCTGTATATTCACTTTTTTCCCCTCCTGTTTTCCGTATGTTCAAAAACAAGCCGCGACAGAGTGTTAGCCATAATCTGTCCCGCTGTTTTCGGAGCAACGATTCCGGGTAAACTAGGAGCGAGAATTGCCTTGATTCCTCTTTTTTCCGCATAGCGAAAATCCGTACCGCCTGGCTTGGATGCAAGGTCAATGATAAGCGCACTGTGCTTCATGTTCGCAATGATCCGAGCGGTAATGATTTGAGCAGGAATCGTGTTAAAAATGATATCCACATCATCGATCTGCTGGCTTAATTCCTCGATAGGAAAAGGGGTTAATCCCATCTCAAAAATCCTCGCCAGATCCGCAGAATTTCTGGCGCCCACCCGTACATGGGCGCCAAGAGCGGCGAGCGTACGGGCCAACGATAACCCGACCCGACCCAATCCGAGCACGGCACTCGCCGAACTGTGAATCGTTATATCTGTATTTTGAATGGCCATCATAAGTGCGCCTTCCACCGTGGGAACCGAATTATAAATTGCCACATCATCACGGTTCATGAGCTCTTGTAAGCCAATGCTGTAGTTTTCCGCTTGTTTTTTAAGAAAGCTGCGGGCGATCCCTGTATAAATGCAGCAGGTTGAAGGCAAAGCAGCAAAATGGCTTTCCAGTAGTTGAATCGGTTTGGAACAAAAAATACTTTCGACATACCCCTGTTCATCCGAACCGACAACAGGCAAAATTAAAGCATCTACATCGTGTAAGACGTCAAAAGAGAGCGGCCGTTTCACTGCTCCTGTGAAGCTGCTCTCTAAATTGTCGAACCCGATTAAGGTTACGGTGGCATCAAGCTCAATGAATTTCTTAATGACTTCAAGCTGGCGGGCGTCTCCGCCAATGAAGGCAGCATGAATTCCCGTTAGCATATGATAACCCCTTTCAAATCATTTTACTGCAAATCTGCGTTCAGTTAAAGTACTAAAACGACTGCAGCAGTTCTGGTTACCCGGAATTCGTTGCGTTACACCCACATATTATTCAGAGACACTTTCACTGGTGACAGCTGCCCGCCAGCCAAATCGTTTTCTTTTATACTGTACTTTTTTCTTGCATTTCAATAATAATCATGTCGCTGCCAACTTTTCGAATCGATTTCCACGGAATGATGACTTCCTCTTTTTTACGGCCAAGTCCGAGAATGGTTCCCATCGGAATAATCATAGATTTGATTTGCCCGCTGCCGGGGTCAATTACCAGATCAGACTGTCCTACCGTTCCCATCCGTTCGCCGTTGTCCAAATCAATAATTTCTTTTCCGCCTAGCTCACTGAACCGCATGTTATTCCCCCTCCTCTTTTCCTATTTTAGCTTTATTCTCCCTTCCAATAAAAAAGACCAGCACCAAGGGTACCAGTCTTTCTCGTTTCATTTTGGCTGATAACGGATTTATCACGGATGCATAACGGAATTTATACGCCCGTATGGCCGAATCCGCCTTCCCCGCGCGTGGTTTCCGTCAGGGTTCTCACTTCGGTCAGCTGGATATGTGGAACCCACTGAAAGACAATCTGGGCCACTCTGTCGCCGCGTTCCACCGTAAAGGATTCTTCCCCGTGGTTGATAAGAATAACGCCAATTTCCCCGCGGTAATCCGCATCAATTGTGCCGGGTGAATTCAAGGTTGTAATGCCTTTTTTATATGCCAGCCCACTTCGCGGCCGCACCTGGGCTTCGAGGTTTTCCGGCATGGCCAGAGCAAATCCTGCCGGAATGAGCGCTCTCCCGCCAGGCGCGAGGGTGACAGGCTCCTTGACGGCGGCGCATAAATCGAAGCCGCTTGCCAGGTCTGTCATTTTTTTGGGGATCCCAATATCTTCGTTCCCCGGAAGGACTTTAATTTCAACCTTAACGTGTGACAAGAATATCGCTCCTCATATAATCTGGAATGGCATCAAGCGGGCTGACCAGCGCAGTCGCCATCTTGTGCTGAAAAATAGAGTCGATCACTTCTTTTATACTGTGGAGGGTAACACCTTCCACAGCCTCAATGACTTCATCGAGGCCCAGGTGGCGTCCGAGAAGCAATTCATTTTTGCCAAGCCGGTTCATTCGGCTGCTTGTGCTTTCCAGGCTTAGCATCAGGCTTCCTTTTAACTGTTCCTTACCCTTTTTCAGCTCTTCCTGCGTGATTCCTTTATCGCGCAGTTGGGCCACCGTGTTCATCATCACGTGATATACCTCTTCCAGTTGCTTTGTCGCCGTCCCGGTATACAGGGTGAAAACGCCGGTGTTTTTAAAGGAAGAGTGGTAAGAAAACACGGAATAGGCAAGCCCTCTTTCTTCCCGGACTTCCTGGAACAAACGCGAGCTCATGCTGCCCCCCAAAATGTTGTTCATTAAAATAAGGGAATAGATGTTTTTATCGCCTACGGGATAGCCGGGAAAGGACAAGCAAAGGTGAGCCTGCTCCGTATCCTTTTGCCTGCACAGGGTTCCGGCTGTGAATTCAGGTGTAACGTCCTCAACGAATTCAACAGGTGTGCGCGTAAAATCGGCAAAGTATGCAGTAATCTGCTTTAGCATGTCATCGGTCACATTACCCGCAGCGGTGATAACAGTCTGCCGGGGTGTATATCTGCCTTCAATATACCGTGTGAGATCATCTTTCGTCAGATTGTTTAATACGGACTCTGTCCCTAAAATACTGTATCCAAGCGGATGTTTCTGGTAAGATGCGGCGGCGATCATGTCGTGCACCAGATCATCCGGTGTATCATCATACATTTTAATTTCTTCAATAATAACATTCTTTTCTTTTTCAAGTTCCTGCTCATCAAATACTGAATGAAAAAACATATCGGCAAGAATATCGAGCGCGACCGGAGCATGTTCATCCAGAACACGTGCATAATAACACGTATACTCCTTTGATGTAAACGCGTTGACATGGCCGCCGATTTCATCGAAGGATTCGGCAATCTGCTTGGCCGATCGTGTATCTGTACCTTTAAAAAGCATATGTTCTATAAAATGGGAAATTCCATTTATCGGCTTATTTTCAAACTTTGAACCGGTGCCGACCCAGATTCCTAACGCAACGGATCGGACAGTAGGAATTTTTTCGATGATAACGCGCACCCCATTTTTCAGGGTGTATTTTTCAATCACTCAGGTTCCTCCTCTATTGCGCATTAAAAACGTTCGTACAAATATTTACTATAACAAATTTGAGCGATTCACTCAATAGAAACCCGTTTGGATGAAAGCGTTTCACTTACGGTGCCGATGGCGAGCTTTTTCCCTTTAATATATTCAATCAGACGCGGCAGTGTTTCTGCTGTTGGCTTCGTCGGATGCATCAGGATGAGAACGCCGTTTGAAACTTTGGGCGCAACCTGGCGAAACCAAACGTCCGGCGTAGGCTTGCGCCAATCGACGGTGTCTGCCGTCCAGAGAATCGTCTTCAGCCGAAACCTGCCGGCTGCCTTCACTACCCGGTCGTCAAAATCGCCGGACGGGGGAGCGAACAGCGTCGGCGTGACACCTGTAGCCTGCTGAATCGCTTCATTCGTTCGCGTAATCTCCTGTTCTATCCGCACCAGCGAAAGTTTGCTCATATCCGGATGGGAGTAGGCATGGCTTCCGATTTCATGTCCGGCTTCCGCTATTTTCTTCGCTTCATCCGGATATTTATTCGTCCAGCTTCCATCAAGAAAGAAGGTGGCTTTCACCCCTTCCTTCTTCAACGTATCCAGAATGCTAGGGAGATACTCGTTTCCCCAAGCGACATTAATCATGAGGGAGACCATCGGCTTATTCGGATTGCCGCGATAAATCGGGGCGGTTTTCAATTGATCAAGCTGAACCTGTGGAGGCACTTCTTTGTATACAATAAGGCGCGGATCCCACTTGCCCGCTGTCAGCATGTTGCTTGCTGTCGCCTGTTCGTCCATTACTAAACCGTTATAGCCGGGGATGGCTTTCCAGATGGGGTCTATTTTGGCGTCAACCGGCGGAATATTCGCTTTGCCAGCCTCACTCATCTCTTTCTGCCACTGGCTGATGGTATTCGTACTAACCATTCGCGTCTTGCGGGAAGCGATGTATTCCGTAACCGACCTCGAATCAACAATCGTATATATAATTACACAGACAAGTGCTACCAAGCCGAACTGTTTCATCGGTACAAAACACTCCTTATAAGGTTTGTACCACTTTATGCCCCCCGGTCCGGAGCTATGCACGAAAATAAAAAATAGCGACTATCTGTCATGAAAATGACGTCGCTATCTTGGTGTTTATTTTTGTTCCTGCTGCTGCTTTTGTTCCTTAAGAACGGCCTTATGAGAAAGATTGATGCGTCCCTGGTTATCAATTTCTGTTACTTTAACAAGAAGCTGATCCCCTATTTTTACTACGTCTTCTACCTTGCCCACCCGATCTTCCGCAAGCTGGGAGATATGCACGAGCCCATCCTTGCCGGAGAAAATTTCAACGAACGCGCCAAATTTTTCGATTCGTTTGACCGTACCGAGGTAGATTTGTCCCACTTCCACTTCACGTACGATATCTTCGATAATTTTCTTCGCTTTTTCGTTCATTTGACTGTCCACCGACGCAATGTAAACGCGGCCGTCCTGCTCAATATCGATCTTAACGCCCGTTTCTTCAATAATTTTATTAATGATACGGCCGCTCGGTCCAATCACATCCCGAATTTTGTCCGGATTAATCCGCATCGTAGTAATTTTCGGTGCGAATGGAGACAACTCCTTGTTTGGCTCGCTGATGGCTTCCTCCATTTTACCAAGGATGAAAAGCCGCCCTGCACGCGCCTGGGTTAACGCTTCTTCAAGAATCTGGCGATTAATGCCTTCGATTTTAATATCCATCTGCAGTGCCGTAATACCATCACGGGTACCTGCTACTTTAAAGTCCATATCACCCAGATGATCTTCCATCCCCTGAATGTCCGTTAGAATGGTGTAATCTTCACCATCTTTAACAAGTCCCATCGCAATACCGGCTACCGGCGCCTTAATGGGTACACCTGCCTGCATGAGCGCCATGGTGCTTCCGCAAATGCTGCCCTGTGAGCTTGACCCGTTCGACTCTAAGACTTCTGACACAAGACGGATCGTGTATGGGAATGTGTCCTCATCAGGAATAATCGGTTCAAGCGCACGCTCTCCTAATGCACCGTGGCCGATTTCGCGCCGGCCTGGCGGACGCAGTGGTCTTGCTTCCCCTACACTGTATGGCGGGAAGTTGTAATGGTGCATGAAACGCTTTGACTCTTCAAGCCCCAGTCCATCAAGGATTTGTACGTCCCCAAGCGCGCCGAGCGTACAAACGCTGAGAACCTGAGTTTGCCCGCGCGTGAAAAGACCGGAACCGTGTGCACGCGGAAGGACACCGACTTCGCAGCTAACCGGGCGAATCTCGTCGAGCGCGCGGCCGTCCGGACGGACTTTGTCAACCGTGATTAAGCGGCGTACTTCGTCTTTAACGATCGTGTGGAGAACTTCGCTAATCGCTTTCGCATCATCCGGATAGATTTCCGCAAAATGCGCGAGCGTTTCTTCATTAATCTCGTCGATGGCATCGTAACGTGCCTGCTTTTCTTCAATGCGTACGGCTTTAATGAGCCGCTCAGCGGCAAAATCACGCACAGCCTGTTCGATCGTTTCATCCACTTGGTGAAGATCGACTTCCACTTTTTCCTTGCCTATTTCTTCCGCTATGGCGGCAATTTGTTTCACTACTTTACGGATTTCGTCATGGCCTTTCATGAGCGCTTCCAACATGACTTCTTCCGATACTTCTTTTGCCCCTGCTTCAACCATGTTGATCGCGTCATATGTACCGGCTACCGTCAGGTTAATATCGCTTTTTTCCATTTGTTCAACGGTCGGATTGATCACAAGTTCCCCGTCCACTCTTCCGACAATTACCCCCGCGATCGGGCCGTTAAAAGGAATGTCAGAAATGGAGAGCGCTGCTGATGTACCGATCATCGCTGCTATTTCTGTCGAACAGTCCTGGTCAACAGACATGACCGTATTAACAACCTGTACTTCATTGCGGAAGCCTTCAGGGAAAAGCGGGCGAATCGGGCGATCAATCAGGCGGCTTGCGAGGATCGCTTTTTCGCTCGGGCGACCTTCCCGTTTGATAAATCCTCCCGGGATTTTTCCAACCGCGTAAAGCCGCTCTTCGTAATTTACAGTAAGTGGAAAGAAATCCAGTGGAGAAGGGTTTTTCGAAGCCGTTACCACGCTTAATACGACCGAATCTCCGTAACGGACCAGCACAGAACCGTTTGCCTGTTTGGCCAGTTTTCCGTATTCGATAGACATTTTCCGTCCTGCAAAATCAAATTCAAATACTTTTGCATCCATAAAAGAAATGGTGCCTCCTCTCTGTGACTTAACAAATGATACTTCGTCATCATTCTAGTATTTCCTGCAAAGCTTAGAAATAAAAGAAAATGTTGTTAATATGAACGAACATGAAAAAAGCGGGGAATCCCCGCTTTTTTTAAAACATAAACTATCGGCGCAAGCCTAATCTGTTGATTAATTCACGGTAACGGGCTACATCGTTATCTTTAAGATAAGCAAGCAAGTTACGGCGCTGACCAACCATTTTCAGAAGCCCGCGACGGGAATGGTGGTCTTTCTTGTGCGTACGCAAGTGGTCATTTAAATAATTGATTTTTTCCGTAAGGATAGCAATCTGTACTTCCGGTGATCCGGTATCGGACTCGTGTGTACGGTATTCTTCAATGAGTTGTTGCTTGCGTTCTTGTGTCAAAGCCATCCTGTTCACCTCCTCATGTAATCCCCTGTACCCTAGAAAACCGTTGGTGAATCGGTATTCCAAGCTACGGTTCATTAAACTTACAGAAGACAGTATACCATACCCTATGGGCCGAGTAAAGGAAAACGAACGGATTTTACTGGCGGGAACCCGCAGCAAATGCAGCGCTGGCGACATCGACATCCTGTTGAATCCGGGAAATGAGCGCTTCTACCCCGGAGAACTTCTGCTCTTCACGGATAAAGAACAAAAATTCAACATCTAGCTGTTTGCCGTACAAATCACCCATAAAATCTAAAATAAAGACCTCAAGCGTTTTAAACTTGCGCTCGTTTTCAAACGTAGGCTTGATTCCAACATTCATCACACCGTTGTACGCACGGCCATCATACCAGACACGCACGCCGTATACGCCGTTTTTCGGTATGATATAGGGTGCGGCCAGGTCAATATTCGCCGTGGGAAACCCGATTGTGCGTCCTCGTTTCTCTCCGTGCCCAACGAATCCGCTCACCCGGTAGGGGCGGCCGAGAAACTGATTGGCTTCCTTGATTTTTCCGCTGTATAAATACTCACGAATCAGGGTGCTGCTCACTTTTTCACCGAAACGATTAATCGGAGAAATAACATCGAGCTGATAGCGTCCACGTGCATGCTCCTGGAGAGTAAACGCAGTTCCCGCCCCTTTATGTCCAAACGTATAATCAAAACCTACCACAATGTGTTTTGGATGTAACCGCATCAAAAATTCATCAATAAAGTCTTCGGGATAGATGGCGGCAAACGAAATATCGAAATTTACGACATAGGCCATATCGACGCCCATTTTATCCAGCTGCTTCAATTTTTCCTCAAGCGGTGTCAGATACTGCGTATAACCGCTCTGTCCGAGCACTTCCCGCGGGTGTGGATCGAATGTCATAACAGCCGCCGGCACTCCTAAAGAACGGGCGCAATCGATCGCCTGCTGTATGACACGCCTGTGGCCGATATGAACACCGTCAAAATATCCCATAGCAAGCACGCATTCTCCCCCGTGAAAATCCGAAGCCAAAGGATAAACAATGCGCTGAATTTCCATATTGTCTCCCCCTCTAACTGAAACTAAAACACCTTGACAGGCTTTGATTCTACCCCTGTATCTCTATCTGTTTCCACAACGGCGTGCAGCGCAAGAAACGTACCGTCCGGCGCATATAAGCGCAGTTTATCGCCTTTTTCCCAATCCCCCGGGTTTACGTGACGCTGGCTGAGGCCGTTTAAAATAGCCTGGACCCTGCCCTGAGGAACATGCACGGCAGGGTATTGGATGAGCGCCCGATCGAGGGGATAGAGAAGCGTATGTAATGTATTTTCTTCTGCGGCTTTCGCCACTGTCTGCAATGTCACGCATTGTTCCAGAGTGAAAGGGCCGCTTTTTATTCGCTGAAGATAAGACATGTGCGCAGGGTAGCCAAGCTCACGACCAATGTCTGCACACAGCGTGCGAATATAGGTTCCTTTTGAACAGGAAACGGTGAAATGTACGGTCGGATATGGTTTGTCCAACCTAATTTCTTCCGGGTTGATTCCATAAATCATCACCTGGCGCGGCTGGCGTTCCACTATTTTTCCTTCACGCGCCAATTCATGGAGCCGCTTCCCGTTTACTTTGACTGCCGAATACATCGGTGGAACCTGGGTGATTGCACCCGTAAAGCGTTCGAACACGTAGCGAAGTTCCGCCTCGGTCAGATCATCCTGCTTTTCTTTCGTTTCGAGGATTTGGCCGCCTGCATCCTCCGTATCGGTCGCGATTCCAATCGTTAGTTCGGCCCGGTATGTTTTAGGTTCATCGTGCAAATAATCCGCGACTTTGGTCGCCTTTCCGATACAAATAGGAAGGACACCGGTTACGTCGGGATCGAGCGTACCGGTATGTCCAACTTTTCTCGTGCCGGCCAGTCGGCGAATCTTCATAACACAATCATGGGAAGTCATACCTTCCGGTTTAAAGAGAGGCAGGATTCCGGACAGTTCGCTCATGACTTTTCGCCCTTCTGAAACGCTTCCCGCAGCTTTTGTGAAAGAATTCTTTTTGCCTCCTCGATGGTTCCGTGGATCGTACAGCCTGCGGCCCGTACATGGCCGCCGCCGCCCAGCGATTTGGCAACGGCGGATACGTCGACGCGTTCCCGCGAGCGCAAACTGACTTTAACCTGGTTCTCCGCCTTCTGCTTATATAGGATGCCTACTTCAACCCCTTCGACATTCCGGCCGTAATTCACCAGTCCTTCGGTATCCTCATCCGCGGCCCCCGTTTCCAGCATATCACTCAGGCTAACCGCCATCGAGGCAACCTGGCCACTTTCCGAAAATTCAATAGTGGGCAGCACTCTGGTCAGCAGGGCGAGATACGGTTTTGTTATCGTCTCCAGCACTCGTTCGGCCACTTTTCCCGGCTCAACACCCGTTGAGAGCAAACTGGACGCGATGCCCATCACATGAGAAGTTGTGTTCGAATAGCGGAAGCCCCCGGTGTCGGTCAGAAGCCCTGTATAGAGGCAAACCGCTGTTTCTTTGCTAACCGGCAGTTTCATTGCTTGGATGAAATCATACAGCACTTCCGCTGTGGCGGCTGCCTCGCTGCGCACGAGATTAACAGTGCCGTATCCGTCATTCGTCGGATGGTGATCGATGTTCAGCAGTTGGCAGCCTTCCGCAAACCAATCGGCAATCTGTCCGACTCGAGCCTTATCCGCACAATCACAAGTGATAACGACATCATGCTTTTGCACATCTGCCTTGCTGGCATCAAGAATGTCTGAAGCGCCCGGCAAAAACATAAACTTCTCCGGGGTGGGGCCCTCATTGACAAGCGTCACCTGCTTGCCAAGCTGGCGGAGAAGCCAGCCCATTGCAAGCAGTGAACCGGTCGCATCCCCATCCGGGTTAACGTGGTTGACCACCAAAAAGCGGTCATTTTCTTTTATAAAGCGTTCTGCAGCCTGCAGGGAAACGGTAAAATCCGACATTACTCGTCTTCCCCTTCTTCCTGATGGATTTTGGTCAGCAGGGTTTCAATGCGGTTGCCGTATTCGACGGATTCGTCCACTTTAAACAGCAAATCCGGCGTGTGGCGCAAGCGGACCCGCCGGCCAATCTCGGTTCTCATAAAACCCTTGGCTTTTTCCAGCGCTTTTAGCGTGCCGCTCTGCTTTTCTTCATCGCCAAAAATACTGATAAACACCTTTGCCTGAGACAGGTCACCGGAAACCTCTACACCTGTTACGGTTACGAAACCAATGCGGGGATCTTTCAACTCGCGCTGAATAATCTGGCTTAATTCCTTTTTGATTTCCTCGCCTACGCGATTTGTGCGGACATTGCCCATTTGTTTCACCTCATTTACAAATAGCGCTACTGAGCTACTTCCTCCATGACAAACGCTTCGAGGATGTCGCCCTCCTTAATATCGTTGAATTTCTCTATTGTTATCCCACATTCATAGCCCTGTGCCACTTCTTTCGCATCATCTTTAAAGCGTTTGAGGGCATCGATTTTTCCTTCGAATATGACGATTCCGTCGCGGATGACGCGAACGCCCGCATCCCGTTGAATTTTCCCGTCGGTTACATACGATCCCGCAATCGTACCGACTTTTGAAACTTTGAACGTTTGGCGTACTTCAGCCTGCCCAATTACCTTTTCTTCATAAACAGGCTCAAGCATTCCTTTCATCGCAGCTTCAATTTCTTCCATGACTTTATAAATAATGCGGTGCAGGCGAATGTCTACCTTTTCAGCTTCGGCTGTCGCGCGGGCATTCGGGTCCGGACGAACATTAAACCCGATAATGATCGCATTCGAAGCGGAAGCGAGGATGACATCGGATTCCGAAATCGCGCCTACGCCTGTATGAATAATTTTAACCCGCACGCCTTCCACGTCGATTTTCTCCAAGGATCCGCGGAGTGCTTCAACAGAACCCTGCACGTCCCCCTTGATAATGACGTTAATTTCTTTAATATCGCCCTCTTTAATCTGGTTAAACAGGTCATCGAGTGAAACGCGAGCGCTGGCACGCAATTCGCTTTCACGGCGTTTCGTTGAGCGGCGTTCCCCGATTTGGCGTGCTGTTTTTTCATCTTCGAATACCATAAATCGGTCCCCGGCCTGCGGTACGTCATTTAAGCCGGTAATCTCCACTGGCGTGGACGGCGTTGCTTCTTTAATGCGGCGGCCTTTATCGTTGACCATCGCACGAATCCGGCCGTATGCCGTTCCCACGACAAGAGGATCTCCGATTTTAAGCGTTCCCGATTGGACAAGCACGGTGGCAACCGGTCCGCGTCCGCGGTCAAGTTCCGCTTCGATAACGGTTCCGCGCGCACGTTTATCGGGGTTCGCTTTTAGTTCCTGAACTTCGGCAACAAGGAGAATCATTTCAAGAATATCATCCAGCCCTTCACGTTTTAAGGCAGACACATGGACGAAAATCGTCTCCCCACCCCAATCTTCCGGAACAAGACCGTATTCTGTCAACTCCTGTTTTACGCGGTCCGGATTGGCCGCCGGTTTATCCATTTTATTCACGGCTACGATAATCGGAACATTGGCCGCTTTGGCATGATTAATGGCTTCAACCGTTTGCGGCATCACCCCGTCATCGGCGGCCACCACGATAATGGCGATATCCGTTACCTGTGCACCGCGTGCGCGCATGGTTGTAAATGCGGCGTGGCCCGGTGTATCCAGAAACGTGATTTTCTTGCCGTGCCTGATAACCTGGTAAGCTCCGATATGCTGGGTAATTCCCCCGGCCTCCGTGGACGTTACATTGGTCTCACGAATCGCGTCAAGCAGCGTGGTTTTCCCGTGGTCAACGTGCCCCATGATGGTAACAACAGGCGGACGCTCTTTCAGCGTTTCCGGTTCATCGACTTCCTCGATATTTTCAAAATCGTTGTAATCGAGTTCGATTTTTTCTTCCACCTCAATATCAAATTCGGCGGCAATAAGCTGAATCGTATCGGTGTCCACTTCCTGGTTAATTGTGGCCATGACTCCTAGGGCGAAAAGCTTTTTAATAATTTCGGAAGGAGCCTTCTTCATTTTCTTACCCAATTCCGCTACCGTCATCGGACCTGAAATAGTAATTTTCTCGACTTTTACTTCCGGCTTTGGTTCGGCAAGCGGCGTGTTCGGCCGTCTTTTGCCGTTGGCAATCCGGGCAGAAGCCTCTGTCGAAACTTTGTTGTCGTCGAAACGTTTGGGGTTTGCTTTTGATTTTTTGGTCGTTTTTCCACGCGTCTGATCGTGGCGGTCATCCCGGGCCGGTTTCGCTGCGGCCGGTTTTACTCCACCCGGCTTCGGGCGATTTGGTTTGTTTCTGTTAGGGCCGCTATGCTGGTTGGCATTCGATCCGGCATTGCTGTCTGATGCGGAACGATTGCCGCCTGTGCTTGCGTTTGGACGGTTGTTCCCTGAAGACTGAGGCCGGTTTACCCGCTGATTTTGACCGTTTTTATTTTTTTCACCGGCATGGGTATGCTGGCTGTGGTTATCGTTTCCAGGCCGCTGATTCTGGTTCTGGTTTTGATTGTGGTTCTGATTCTGGCTGGTCGTAGTTGTTTTCTTGTGTTCTTGTTTTTTTTCTTCCATATTCCCACTCTTTTCCGTATATCGCTGCTGCCCATCCGCACGTTCTTTCATTTGTTTGAGGTGCTGTTCAACCCGCTCCATCGTTGACGTTTCCAACATACTCATATGATTGTTAACCGAAACATGTAACTTGCCTAAAAGATTTGTTAGCTCTTTACTGCTTAATCCGATTTTTTTTGCGAATTCATAGACACGCATTTTACTCATTCATCCACCCCCGTTTGATTTTGACCGATTAACTGACCGATCTTTTTGGCAAAACCGGCGTCCGTTACACCGACGGCTACCCGCTGTTCTTTACCAAGAGCAGAGCCAAGTGTCACTCTGTCCCCATACAGGACACAAGGTACGTGATAATACGTGCATTTATCCATTATTTTTTTACGTGTATTCCCGGAGGCATCATTCGAGAGAATCACGAGCCGCACCTCTCCTTGCCGGACTGCCTTGACAATCGTTTCTTCCCCCGTCAAAACTTTGCGGGCACGCATGGCAAGACCTAACATCTGCTCAACCTTATTCATTCCACCACATACCTTGCGAATTCTTTTTCAAGCATGTCGTACATTTCGTCAGTAATTTCCATTTTTAACGGGCGATTCAGCAGCTTTTTTTTCTTTGCTGCGGCGAAAGCACTGCGCGACCGGGAAATATAGGCACCCCTTCCGGAAGCTTTTCCTGTCGGATCGAGCTTGACCTCCCCATCGGGCGTCCGGACAATGCGAATCAAGTCCCGCTTATCCATCATTTCCTGCGTTACAATGCATTTTCGCTGCGGAGTCTTTCTCGCTTTCACGAAATCTCTACTCCTTTTCTTCTTGATCAGTAACGTCACTGTTCTCAGCCGAAGTCGCGATTGCCTCACTTGTTTGCTCATCCTGGTGCTGTACTTCCTGTTTCGATGAAATGATAGAAACCGGTTCGGAAAACTCAAATCCTTCTTCCTGAGCCTGCGATTCACTCTTTATATCAATCTTCCATCCGGTCAATTTCGCGGCTAAGCGGGCATTCTGGCCCTTTTTACCGATCGCGAGCGACAGCTGGTAATCCGGCACAATCACACGGGTAACTTTTTCCCCTTCATACACAGTCACATGGACTACTTTCGAAGGGCTTAACGAATTGGCGATGTATTCGGCGGTATCTTCAGACCATTTCACAATATCAATTTTTTCACCTTTTAACTCCTGGACGATGGTCTGCACCCGCATTCCTTTCGGCCCGACACAGGCGCCAACCGGGTCTACATTCGGTTCCGCGGAATAAACAGCAATTTTGGAACGGTCGCCGGCTTCGCGGGCAACCGAGCGTATTTCCACCACACCATCAAAAATTTCCGGCACTTCCAGTTCGAACAAACGCTTAAGCAGGCCAGGGTGTGTACGGGAAACAAAAATTTGCGGGCCTTTTGTTGTTTTTTCTACTTTCGTGATAAAGGCTTTTACCCGATCACCCTGCTTAAATGTTTCGGTAGGCATTTTCTCATTGAGCGGCATTAGTGCTTCTACTTTACCGAGATCAATATAATAGAAACGGCTGTCCTGCCGCTGGACAATCCCTGTAATAATGTCCTGCTCACGGTCAATAAATTCGTTATAAATGATACCCCGCTCCGCTTCGCGAATACGCTGGGTCACAACCTGTTTCGCCGTTTGCGCCGCGATGCGGCCAAAGTCGCGGGGAGTGACTTCGATATCAACAACATCTTCCACCCTGTAATTCGGGTCGATTTCATGCGCTTCATCAACTGAAATCTGAGTCCGCGGGTCGGTCACATCCTCCACGATCGTTTTCCGGGCGAACACTCTTACATTCCCGAGTTCCCGGTTAATATCAACCCTCACGTTCTGGGCAGAATTAAAATTTCTTTTATAGCCTGACACGAGAGCGGCTTCTATCGCCTCGATCAAAACCTCCTTGCTAATGCCCTTCTCTTTTTCTATGTCGTGTAAAGCTTCAATAAACTCTGAGTTCATGACTATTAATGGCCCTCCTTTCAATCCTAGAAAACGACAGCTAACCGCGCCGTTGCTATTTTTTCGACCGGAATCAACGCGGTTGTTTTTATCTCTTTAACTTCAAGCTGCTTCCCGTCATAGGAAACAAGTTCACCTTCGAACACCTTGGCGCCGCCTACTGGCTCATATGTAGTGATGTGAACATGTTTTCCGACTGCACGCGTAAAATCCGCGTCTTTTTTAAGAGGACGTTCAGCCCCAGGTGAAGAAACTTCAAGAAAATAAGCGCCCGGGATCGGGTCGGCCTCATCCAGTTTCTTGCTTAGCTGTTCGCTGACCCGCCCACAGTCCTCGATGTCTACCCCACCCTCTTTATCGATATAAACCCGAAGAAACCAGTTGCTTCCTTCCTTCACGTATTCGATCTCAACAAGCTCTAGATGATCCTGCTGCAGAATGGGCACCACCAATTGTTCAGTAATGGCGATGACGTTTTTGCTCAAAAGCATAAACCCCCTAATTCATCAATATCAGTAAAATTTTCTTGCACGCCAAAGAAAAGTAAGTAAAACGAAAGAGTGGGTTTCCCCACTCTTCACATGCTTGCTCCGTTTTCCTTAGTATTACCAAAAAATATTATATCATAATCCCCGGATTCAGGCAAATGATAGGGAAAAATAGCCGGCAGACCACTCTTTCTTAATACGCTAAAAAAGTGAAAGCTGATTCGTTTCAGGCAGGTGGCTGAGGCAGTTATGTTGCTGGAGCAATTCAATGACAGATCGGGAACAGCGGGCCCTCTGCTGTAAATCTTCAATCGAGAGGAACTCCCCGTCTTCCCTTGCCTTCACGATGTTTTCCGCCGCGCTTGTTCCTACGCCTGCCAACGCGTTAAACGGCGGAATCAAATTGTCGCCGTCAATGATGAACTGGGAAGCGTGCGAGTGGTACAGGTCGACATTTTTAAAGTGAAAGCCGCGCTCACACATCTCCAGACACATTTCAAGCACAGTAAGCAGTGTTTTTTCTTTTGGCTGCGCCTCGTTTCCTTTCTCAACAATTTCCTTAATCCGCGCCCGAATTGCCGCCGATCCCTTCACAGCGAGCGCCACATCGAAATCGTCGGCGCGCACGGTAAAGTATGTCGCGTAAAAGTGAATCGGATAATACACCTTAAAATAGGCGATGCGGACCGCCATCAGCACATAAGCGGTAGCGTGGGCTTTCGGGAACATGTACTTGATTTGTTTACAGGACCAGATATACCAGTCCGGAACATTGTTCGCCTTCATCTCCTCTTCCATCTCAGGAGTCAGCCCTTTTCCTTTCCGCACGGATTCCATGATTTTAAACGCGAACGACGGTTCCAATCCTTTGTGGAGTAAGTAAACCATAATGTCGTCCCGGCAGCCGATGACATCTTTCAGCTCGCATGTTCCCTTCCTGACGAGTTCCTGGGCGTTGTTCAACCATACATCCGTTCCGTGCGACAGACCGGAAATTTGCACAAGTTCAGCAAACGTGGAAGGACGTGTGTCTTCCAGCATCTGTCGGACGAATTTCGTTCCGAATTCCGGTACGCCCAGCGTGCCAATATTACTGTCAATTTGCTCGGGGGTAACGCCCAATGCTTCCGTTCCGCTGAAGATTTCCATTACTTTCGGGTCGCCCACAGGAATTTTCTTCGGATCAAGGCCGGTAATATCCTGCAGCATCCGGATCACCGTCGGATCGTCGTGCCCAAGGATATCGAGTTTTAGCAGGTTATCGTGAATGGAATGGAAATCGTAATGCGTTGTTCTCCACTCCGCATTCTTATCATCGGCCGGGTATTGAATCGGGCAGAAATCATAGATTTCCATGTAATCCGGCACGACGATAATTCCCCCCGGGTGTTGGCCTGTCGTTCGCTTTACGCCCGTACAACCGGCGGCCAGACGGCTCATTTCCGCATTGCGCCACGTTACCCCTTTTTCTTCCGAGTATTTGCGGACGAACCCATACGCCGTTTTTTCAGCAACCGTACCAATCGTACCCGCCCGGTACACATAGTCCTCACCGAACAGTTCTTTCGTATAATTATGCGCAGTCGGCTGGTATTCACCGGAGAAATTCAAATCGATATCCGGCACCTTATCCCCTTTAAAGCCGAGAAACGTTTCGAAGGGAATGTCATGCCCGTCGCCAATCATCGCTATATCGCATGTCGGGCATTTTTTAGGAGGCAAGTCAAACCCGGATCCGTATTCACCTTTCGTGAACCACTCGCTATGCCTGCACTCCGGGCAGCGGTAATGCGGCGGCAGCGGATTTACCTCGGTGATCTCCGTCATGGTCGCGACGAAGGAAGAACCGACTGAACCCCGGCTCCCTACAAGATATCCGTCATCAATCGATTTTTTCACAAGCTTGTGCGAGATTAGATAAATCACGGAAAAGCCATGGGTAATAATGCTGTTCAGTTCTTTTTCAAGCCGCTTCTCCACAATATCCGGCAGCGGGTCGCCGTACCACTCACGAGCCCTGCTGTAGCTCATCGAGCGGATTTCTTCTTCCGCTCCTTCAATCTTAGGGGTGTATAAATCTTTCGGAACAATTTCCAGTTCCTCAAACCGGTCAGCAATCTCGTTCGGATTCGTAATCACGACTTCCCTGGCTTTCTGCTCGCCAAGATAAGAGAATTCTTCAAGCATCTCATTTGTCGTGCGAAAATGAGCATCCGGCTTGCGCTGGTCTTTCAGCGGGCTAAAGCCGGTAATTCCCTGAATCAGGATATCGCGATAAATTTTTTCGTTCGGGTCAACATAATGAACGTTGCCGGTAGCGATAACCGGCAGGTTCAGCTTTTCGCCCAGCTCAACAATTTTCCGATTCGCTTCCATAAGAATGTCCTCATTCGCTACCAACTGCTTTTCAATGAGATGCCGGTTGATTTCAATCGGCTGAATTTCCAGCACATCATAAAAACGGGCAACCGCTTCCGCTTCTTCAAAGCTTTTGTTCAGCACAGTTTCAAACAGTTCGCCTTTTTCACACCCTGAACTGATTAATAAACCTTCCCGATACTGGACGATTTTCGACCGCGGAATGCGTGGCGTCCGGTACAGGTATTCCGTATGGGCGAGCGAGACGAGCTTGTATAAATTCTTTTTGCCAATTTCGTTGATCGCATAAATATTGCAGTGGAACGGTCGTGAATTCTGAAGGTCCAGCCCGACGTGATTGTTTAAGTCAGCCAGATTGGTAATATTTTTTTCCAGGACGTCTTTGAGCATCATAAAAAACACGTACCCGGTTGCTTCGGAATCGTCGACAGCGCGGTGATGGTTTTCAAGGCTGACGTTGAATTTATCCGCCAGCGTATTGAGCCGGTGATTGCGCATGCCGGGATAGAGAAAGCGCGCCAGTTCGAGCGTATCGAAAAACGGATTCGTTACAGGCGGCAGCCCGAGTTTTTTGCAGCTTGCCTGCAAAAATCCCATATCGAAACGCGCGTTGTGGGCGACCAGCACATCCCCCCCGACAAATTCCAGGAATTCCCGAATAACCTGATCGAGCTCCGGTGCGTCTTTGACCATATCATTCGTAATATGAGTCAGCTCCTGAATGTTTAAAGGTATCGGCTCGTGCGGGTTAACAAATGATTCATAGCGGCCGATAATCTCCCCGTTCTTCATTTTGACTCCGGCAAGCTCAATAATTGTATGATTTACGACGGAAAGTCCCGTCGTTTCCACGTCAAAAATAACATACGTGTCGTTTTCGAGTTCCCGGTCCTGCGGCTGGTGGACAATAACGGTCGAGTCGGAAACAACGTTGGCCTCCACCCCGTACAGAACTTTAATCCCATGCTTTTTCGCCGCTGAAAATGCTTCAGGAAACGCCTGAACGACGGCGTGATCCGTAATGGCAACCGCTTTATGGCCGAAAGCGGCCGCCTGCTTGATGATTCGCTCTGCTGACGCAATCGCATCCATCGCGCTCATGTTTGTGTGGCAGTGAAATTCCACCCGCTTTTCCTCAGCCGTATCCTGGCGTGCAGCCACTGGTTTTACTTCGCGAATATCTTTTGCCGTCATCACCAGTTCACGCGCAAACGCGTCATCCTGCACCATACCGCGAACTTTTACCCATAAACCATTTTTAATGGCCGCCAGCTTCGGAATATCTTCCTTGTCATGGGCAAAAATCTTAACCTGAAGCGAGTCGGTATAATCCGTAACATTAAACGTGCACAGAGAGCGCCCGCTTCGCAGTTCACGCACTTCCGCACCGAATACAAGGCCCTGAATACAAATCCGGCCTTCCTCTTCTCTAATCTCGCGTATCGGAACCGGGTCATCCTTAATGTCATAGCCAATCTGCAAAACTTTTGGAACATCCGCTTCAGAAGAAGCCGGCGCGTCCTCCTTTTCTTTCTCGATCAACGCTTCAAGCGCACGCGAGCGGTCTTCTTCTTCCCTTTGTTCGACGAATTGTTGATAAGAAGCCTCATTTTGCTCCACGTGGTAGGTCAGACGCGTCTTTTCACCGCAGAGCTGTTCAATCGAACGGACGATAAACTCATCAACTTTGCGGCGCTTCATCATCTCCAGCGCAACTTCATTCGGTACGCTCAAATTAATCTGCTTATCTATCAATTCATAAGCCGCACTCTTCAAATAATTAGCCGTAGAATTAATATGAGGGACAACTCTATCAATAATGGTTGCCCAATAGTCCGTTAAAAAATCCGGTAAATTAACAGGGCTGGCATAACACAGCGAACAGTCCACTTCCGCAATGTGTTTAAAGGTCTGTCCCAACTTTACATAGAAAGCCTGGAATACGTTGGCCGGAATCATTTCCGGCAGTTGAAAATGAAAGTGCCATTTCTTTTTCTGCCTGTACACATCGAGTTTTTCAATCATGCCGCCGTTAAAATACTCATCAACAAATTCCGGTGGAATGGCAAGCTGTTCAAGGAGCATCCTGAATCGCTCCTGCTTTACTTTATGATCCTCCATATGTTACTACCTTCTCCCATTTGGAAAATGAACTCATTGGTCGCTTTCCTTTAAGCTTATTGAAATAAGTAGTACTCCTCTTTTTTCAAAAGGAGTACCCGACTGACCATCATTCTTTTGTTGATTTACGCTTGTTGCTGCAGCGATTGTTTCATTTCATCTACGTATGTAAGCAGCTCGTCTATATGAATCTCTTTCGCTTCTCCTGTGCAGCGAATCTTGCATTCGACAATGCCTTCTCCGGCTTTGGCGCCTACCGTAACCCGGATTGGCAATCCAATCAAATCCGCATCTTTAAACTTAACGCCGGCCCGTTCCGCACGGTCATCCAGCAGCACTTCATATCCCGCACGCTGGAGTGATTGATAGAGCGAAGCGGCGAGGTTTGCCTGTTCTTCATTTTTCATGTTAACAGGAACCACATGAATCTGATAGGGAGCCAGCGCCCAGGGCCATATCATCCCGTGTTCATCGTTGTTTTGTTCGACACAGGCGGCAACCGTCCGGGAAATACCGATGCCGTAACAACCCATCACCATGTTTTGCTCTTTCCCATTCTCATCCAGAAATTTGGCGCCCATCTTTTCACTATAGCGCGTGCCTAATTTGAACACGTGCCCTATCTCAATCCCGCGGGCAAAAGCAATCGTCCCTCCGCAGCGCGGGCATTCGTCGCCTTCCACAATATTTCGCAGGTCCGCATATTTGCTCACGGTAAAGTCTTTTCCCGGCGTTACATTTTTATAGTGGTAATCTTTTTCGTTAGCCCCTACGACCGCGTTGGTCATGTGCTGCACGGCAGCATCCGCCACAAGCGTAACCGAGTCAGGAAGGCCGATTGGCCCGATGAAACCAACCGGTATACCAAGCGCGGACATTTCCGCTTCTGTGGCCATTTCCAGCACGTTGGCATCAAAAAGATTTTTCACTTTCGTTTCATTGATTTCATGGTCACCGCGTACTAGAGCAATGACGAATTGGTCATCCGCTTTAAAAACAAGGGCTTTGATCAGTTGCCGCGCTTCCGCGCCAAAGTGATTCATAAGCTGTTCAATCGTTTTTACATCAGGGGTTGGAACTTTTTCTGCGGCACGCGATTCTTCGCGGGCGGAACCGGGCTTGTACACTACTTCCGCCTGCTCAAGATTTGCCGCATAACTACATGACGTACAATACGCGATCGTATCTTCCCCGATATCGGAAAGCGCCATAAACTCATGTGTCCCTTTACCACCGATGGCACCGGCGTCCGCTTCCACCGCACGGAATGTAAGCCCGGCCCGGGTAAAAATACGGGTATACGCGTCATACATGCTTTGGTAGCTCACATCCAGGCCGTCACGGCTCGTATCAAACGAATACGCATCTTTCATGATAAATTCGCGGGAACGAATCACGCCAAAGCGCGGGCGAACTTCATCACGGTATTTCGTCTGAATCTGGTAAAGATTAATCGGGAGCTTCTTATACGTATTCAAGTTGTCACGGACAAGCCCGGTCACGACTTCTTCGTGTGTCGGTCCAAGGACAAAATCCCGGTTATGCCGGTCCTTTAACCGCATGAGTTCAGGACCGTACGCGTCCCAGCGGCCGGTCTCTTTCCACAGCTCGGCCGGTTGAATGGCCGGCATCAAAATTTCCTGGGCGCCCGCGGCATCCATTTCCTCCCGGACAATCTGCTGTACTTTGCGCAGCACACGCTGGCCAAGCGGTAAATATGTGTACACACCAGACGCCAGCTGGCGCATCAGTCCGGCCCGCACCATTAATTGATGGCTGACGATTTCAGCTTCTGCAGGAATCTCCCTAAGTGTTGGGAGAAATAACTTCGACTGTTTCAAAAAACTCTACCTCCTAGGTGGCTGGACAACTCTTCTTTTCTTATGACAATTACAGCATGCTTAGAAAAATTTTTGAATATCATTCCATGTAACAACAAGGATTAATAGCATGAGGAAGGCAAATCCGAGAAAATGGACCATCCCTTCTTTCTGCGGGTCAACAGGCCGTCCACGCACCGCTTCCACTCCAAGAAAAACGAGCCGTCCGCCGTCCAATGCCGGCAAAGGAAGCAGATTCACGATCCCTAAGTTTACACTTAACGCGGCCGTCCATTGAAGCAGGATGACAAACCCGTTCTCAGCTGCTTTCGCCGTATAGTTAAAAATCCCGACAGGGCCTGACAAATCCTTAACCGGTACCTGGCCGGTAAACAGTTTGCCAAGACTCGTATAAATAAGTTTGGAGAAATCGTACGTTGTTTTTGCACCGTAGCTTGCTGCGCCTGTGAGCGATTTCGACAGCGGTTGGTAAACACCGATTTTACCGGTCTGACTCTGTGGGTCCTTAACCGGAACCACCCTTTTTTCCAACGTCATTCCATCCCGTTTGATCGTGAAAGCAAGCGGACGACCCGGAGAGCCACTGACAACAGATACCATATCCGTCCATCGGGAAATCGGTTTTCCGTTAATCGAAAGTACCTGGTCTCCTTCCATAAGGCCTGCTGCAGCCGCTGACCCGTTTGGAACGAGCTGTCCAATCATCGGGCGATCCACTGGAACCCCATACGCTAATCCCATAACGGTAAGCAGGATGAATGCGAGGATGAAGTTAAAGAGAGGCCCGGCAAAAATAGCGGCTGCACGCTGCCCGACCGTTTTGCTGCCGAATTGCCTGTCAAACGGAGCAATCTGCGTTTCCTGGTTCTGGCTGACAACCATCGCCTGCGGATGAACGGGATAGAACACGTCCTGTCCGTCTTCCGTGCCGCGAATCACGAGTTCCCTTTCCAGGTCGGCATGCTCTACAGTCATGACATGGGCTTTCGGATAATTGCGGATATCGGTTAAGATAATCCGGGCGATCTTTCCTTTGTGGTCAAATTCCAGACCAACATCCTGGCCTCGGTTAATCTCGATGACCTCGGGGTCTTCACCGGCCATTCGCACAAATCCGCCAATCGGAAGCAAACGGAGCGTATACCTTGTTTCACCCTTCACGAACGAAAACAGTTTCGGACCCATTCCAATCGCAAATTCACGGCAAAGAATGCCCGCTCGTTTGGCGAACAGCAGGTGCCCTAGTTCATGAAAAAATACGAGTGTTCCAAACACAAGAATTATGGATAAAACCTTTATTAACAAAACGGTTCCACCTTTCCTGTTTGTTTAACCTTCACCGGTTACATGATGGCTGAATGCTGCGTGACGCGCCCACCTGTCCACTTCAAAAATATCTTCAAGCGCCGGTTCCGCAATCAGATCATGCTTTGCCATCACTTCTGCTATAGTATCTTCAATAGCTAAAAAGCTAATTTCCCCCCGTAGAAAACGGGCCACAGCCGCTTCATTTGCACCGTTGAGTACCGCCGGCATCGTTCCGCCCCGCCTGCCCGCTTCGTATGCAAGAGCAAGGCACGGATACCGTTCAAAATTGAGTTCAGCAAAATGAAGCGTGGAAATCCTGACTAAATCCAGCGGTTCTGATGAAATCGAGAGCCGCTCCGGATACGTCAGCGCATATTGAATCGGAATCCGCATATCCGGTGTTCCCAGTTGAGCCATAATTGCATGGTCTTTAAACTCGACCATAGAATGAATAATACTTTCCTTATGCAGGACTGTCCGGATGCGCTCGTATGGCAGATTAAAGAGCCAATGCGCTTCCATTACTTCAAGTCCTTTGTTCATCATTGTTGCCGAATCAATGGTCACTTTAGCCCCCATACTCCAGTTTGGATGCTGCAGCGCCTGCCCGACCGTAACTTTTCCAAGCTGCTCCCGCGTTAAATCGCGAAACGAGCCGCCCGAAGCCGTTAAAATAATGCGCTCAATACAGCGGGGATATTCACCCTGTAAGCATTGAAAAATGGCGGAGTGTTCACTATCTATAGGTATGACGGGTACGTCCTTTTCTTTCGCTTTTTTCATCACAATATTTCCGGCCGTTACGAGGGTTTCTTTATTGGCCAGCCCGATCATTTTCCCCGCTTCAATTGCTTTCAGCGTGGGCACAAGCCCTGCGATGCCTACAATTGCAGAGACCACGAATTCTGCGTCCGGATGTACCGCAGCGGCCGTTACACCCTCTTCTCCATATAATACATCAATATCCGAAGGTAACTCCAATTTAATTTTTTCGGCCAGTTCCTTTGTTTCCACAGAAACAAGCTTGGGCCGAAATTCCATCGCCTGTTTTACTAGCAAATCGATATTTCGTCCGGCAGCCAGAGCTGCAACACAAAATCGGTCCGGATGCTGGCGTACGACATCCAGTGCCTGCGTCCCAATCGATCCTGTTGAACCGAGAATACTTATTCTTTTCATAATGTCCCCCTAAAACATGCGGCCTACAATAATTGTAAAAGGTGCAATGCCGGAAACACAACGATTAAACTGTCAAAGCGATCCAGTATACCCCCGTGTCCCGGCAAAATACTGCCGGAATCCTTTACATCGAGCGTACGCTTCACGGCCGACTCCATCAAATCCCCAATTTGTCCGCTAACGGACACGACTACTCCAAGAATAAGTGCCTTTGCAAGCGGAACGGAATGCAGGGAAAGAGCAAAAATAACCATCACGATAACCGTAAGCACAATCCCACCGAGCGAGCCTTCAACCGTTTTATTTGGGCTAATCGACGGCCACAATTTGGTTTTGCCAAAAAATTTGCCGGCAAAATACGCTCCGGTATCTGTAGCCCATGTCGAAAAAAGAATGGCCAGCGTTATGCCGAGCCCCTGAACCAGCCTCGTTTCATTCATAAAGTGAAACGCAATCCCTAAATAAATGCAGCTGAACAGTATATAGGCAACATGCCGGTATTGGATCCGATTTTTCGAAGCTACCGTAATAAAGAGAAACAGCAGCACAAATATATATAAAATATCGCCCCGAATGAATTCGCCCTGCCATACCATGCGAGGTAAAATCAGCAGCCAGAGCAGCAGCAGACCGGCTAATGCAGGCCAATCGAAAATTTTCATTTTATTCATCCGGATAAGTTCATAATACGCTATGGTAGCCATAAAAAAAATAAGGGAAGTAAACCAGACCCCTCCTGCATAGACGAGTAGAAGAAAACCAGCTCCTCCCACGATTCCCGTAATAATGCGTGTTTTCAAACACCCCACCCCTGATATGAGACCTAAGTAAGTGCTCCGTATCTTCTGCTCCGCTGCTGGTACTCCAGAATTGTTTCATAAAAATGATCGCGGGAAAAATCAGGCCAGTATACACCGATAAAACAGAGTTCGCTGTACGCCATCTGCCAGAGCATAAAATTGCTTAAGCGAAGTTCGCCGCTCGTTCGAATCAATAAATCGGGATCGGGCATCCCGCTCGTTTCTAAATAACGTCCAATCACATTTTCATCAATATCGCCTGCAGCCAGCCGTCCTTCCTGCACTTCGGCAGCGATTTCGCGCACGGCATTTACGATTTCGGCCCGGCTCCCGTAATTAAGCGCAAAGTTTAGAATCAGCCCGGTATTCCCTGCCGTCTTTTCTATCGCTTCACGAACAGCCTGCACGGTATAGGAAGGAAGATTTTCTTCATTGCCTACCATCCGGACCTGTACATTGCGCTCAATCAATTCATCAAGCTCGGCCATTAAGAACTGCCCCGGGAGACGCATAAGAAACTCAACTTCATCCGTTGGCCGTTTCCAATTCTCTGTGGAAAATGCATATAACGTCAGGTATTTCACGCCCAATTCATCCGCGGCACGGGTAATTTCAATGACTGTTTTCATCCCGGCCCGATGCCCGGCTACCCGCGGCAGCCCACGGCGCTTGGCCCATCTTCCGTTTCCGTCCATAATAATCGCCACATGTTCGGGGATATTGTCGCGATCAAGCTCCTTCCCCTTTGTCGTATTGTCGTTATTATGCATCCACCTCGACAGTTTATTAATCATACGCCAATCCCCCGTAAAAAAATATCATAAGCCCCCTCAGGAAGAGGGGGCAAGAACTTACACTTCCATAATCTCTTTTTCTTTTTCTGCTACCGTTTTATCCACTATATCAACAAATTTATCGGTTATTTTTTGCACCTGATCATGGTGGCGCTTCATTTCATCTTCTGTCAGGCTTCCGTCTTTCTCCAACTTTTTAATCGCATCATTTGCATCGCGGCGAATGTTGCGGATGGCTACCTTAGCCTCTTCCCCTTCTTTTTTCGCCAGTTTCACAAGTTCAGCGCGCCGCTCTTCGGTAAGAGCCGGGATGGAAATACGGATGACACTTCCGTCATTCGTAGGGGTAAGTCCTAAATCGGATTTTTGAATGGCTTTCTCGATCGGGCCGAGCAATGTTTTCTCCCACGGCTGGATGACAAGAAGGCGCGGTTCCGGAGCCGTAATATTGGCCGTTTGGTTCACGGGCGTCGGCGATCCGTAATAATCAACCACAATTTTATCCAGCAGGGCCGGTGTTGCCCTTCCGGCACGCAGTGTCGTCAGTTCACGCTTTAAAGCACCAATCGCCTTTTCCATTTTTTGCTCAGCATCCTTAATTATCTGTTGTGGCATGACATTAATCCCCTTTCACTATTGTACCAATTTTATCGCCCATAATTGCTTTTTTAATATTTCCTTCTTCCATAATGGAGAAGACAAGTAACGGAAGATTATTATCCATACACAGACTGGATGCGGTAGAGTCCATGACACCCAGGCCTTTGTTCAGCACTTCCAGATATGTGAGTGAATCAAATTTTTGCGCGTCCGGATCAATGGACGGGTCAGCGGTGTATACGCCATCCACTTTGTTTTTGGCCATCAGGATGACTTCTGCTTCGATTTCAGCCGCGCGGAGAGCTGCGGTTGTGTCCGTTGAAAAATAGGGGTTTCCTGTCCCTGCCGCAAAGATAACGACCCGGTTTTTCTCCAAATGGCGGACGGCTTTTCTTCGTATGTACGGTTCTGCAACCTGCCTCATTTCGATTGAGGTTTGTACCCGTGTAGGAACGCCTACTTTTTCCAACCCATCCTGCAGGGCCAAACTGTTCATAACGGTAGCGAGCATTCCCATATAATCAGCTGTTGTGCGGTCAATCCCTTTTTCACTGCCTGAAAGGCCACGCCAAATGTTCCCCCCACCTACGACAATGGCAACCTGCACACCGAGTTCGACAATTTCTTTGATTTGTACAGAAATTGATTGAATGACATTGGAGTCAATCCCGTAACCAATGTCACCTGCTAGGGCTTCTCCACTTAATTTTAATACAACGCGTTTAAATGCGGGAAGAGGCATGGAAAAACAACTCCAATCATACTTTATTTCTTGTTGGTCATATTTGTGCATTTCTTTGACTTTGTAAAATAGGGAACACAGTGTGTTCCCTATTTTTACATAAGCGATTCTTTTTCATTTTCAGGAGGCTTTATTGTTTTTTCGTTTGAGCCATAACTTCTTCTACGAAGTTATCCACCTTCTTTTCAATGCCTTCCCCTACTTCATAGCGCACGAAGCGGCTTACTTCCCCATTTTCTGCTTTCAGAAGAGCTTTTACCTTTTTGTCCGGGTCTTTAACAAAAGTCTGGTCTACAAGGCATACTTCTTCATAATATTTATTAATGCGGCCTTCTACCATTTTTTGCACAATATTCTCAGGCTTGCCTTCGTTTAGAGCCTGGGCAGTCAGCACTTCCCGCTCTCTTTCAAGCTCAGCCGTTGGCACTTCTTCACGGACAACATACGTTGGCTTAGCTGCCGCGACCTGCATGGCGAGGTCTTTCGCTAATTCTTCATTTTTAGAATTATTCAATACAAGCAGTACTCCAATGCGGCCGCCCATATGTAAATATTTACCGAACACTGCATTATCCGCTTTTTCTGCGACTTCAAAACGTCGGATCGACAAGTTTTCACCGATTTGCGCAATTTTTTCATTCAGCACTTCAGAAAGCGGAGCCCCGTTTCCTTTAAAAGGCTGGCCCAGCGCTTCTTCAACAGAAGACGGACGCTCGCTGATAATATGCTCGGCTACTTCCGTTACAAACGCCTTGAAATTTTCGTTTATAGCAACAAAGTCTGTCTCACAGTTGACCTCTACGATACAAGCCACATTGCCTTGTTCGATAACGCCTGTAAGCCCTTCTGCTGCAATGCGGTCAGATTTTTTCGCTGCTTTCGCAATGCCTTTCTCACGAAGAATATCAATCGCTCTTTCCATATCTCCGTCGGCTTCCTGCAAAGCCTTTTTACAATCCATCATGCCTGCGCCCGTTTTTTCACGCAGTTCTTTAACCATGCTTGCGCTGATCGCCATGTGCGGGTCCTCCTAGAATCATGTATATTTTTCCCCGGAGTGTAAGAAAAGGGTGGAAAAAGGTTTCAAAAACCTCAGGCCACCCTTTCCATTACCTACGGAATTTATGCATTAACTGCAGTTTCTTCACCTTGATTTGCTTCCAGAATCGCATCAGCGATTTTTCCGGTTAATAGCTTAACGGCACGGATCGCATCATCGTTACCTGGAATCACATAGTCAATTTCATCCGGATCACAGTTAGTATCGACAATTCCTACGATAGGAATACCAAGCTTGCGAGCTTCTGCGACCGCAATGCGCTCTTTACGCGGATCAATAACGAACATTGCATCCGGAAGGTCTTTCATGTTTTTAATACCGCCAAGGAATTTTTCCAGGCGTTCTTGTTCTTTGCGGAGTAAAATAACTTCTTTCTTCGGTAGCAGTTCAAACGTTCCATCGCTCTCCATTTGTTCAAGCTGGTGGAGACGAGCCACACGCTTCTGAATGGTGCTGAAGTTTGTTAATGTACCACCCAACCAGCGCTGGTTAATGAAATACATTCCGCAGCGTTCAGCTTCTTCAGCTACAGATTCCTGCGCTTGTTTTTTTGTGCCGACAAACAAAAGTTTGCCGCCTGCAGCTGCCACTTCGCGAACAAAGTTGTAAGCTTCATCAACTTTTTTCACTGTTTTTTGCAGGTCAATAATGTAAATCCCGTTACGTTCGGTGAAGATATAGCGAGACATTTTAGGGTTCCAGCGACGAGTCTGGTGACCGAAATGAACGCCCGCTTCGAGTAATTGTTTCATAGAAATTACTGCCATCTTCACGACACCTCCTCTAAATGGTTTTTTGTCAATCCTCCGCCTTTCTCATCTTTGAATGAAACTTAAAATTTTCGTTTAAGCACCATCATTCAAATTAAAAGGCGTGTGTATTTTCACACCGTTTGTAACTATACCATATTTGTTAATGAAAAGCAATAATCGAGATAACTGACGGCAAAAAAGTTTTATTGGTCATTTGCTTCATGCTTTTTCAGCATCTGGACGACCATTTCGACTTCACCGTTCCCGATGCCAAGCTTACGCGCGATTTCCTGAGTAGAATACCCCTTATAAAAAAGCGGAGGAATATCTTTATAATCGTCCCGTAAAAAGAACGCCGGTTTTACCTGGGCAGGTGCCGGTTTTTGTTCCGGCGGGCCCTGTTGCCATCCGGCAGCTAGCTGCTGAAGATGTTCACACCGGGTATACAGTGACCCCATTTCCCGGCGCAGGGCCGCCAGTTCGGACGCCTGTCCGTCTATTTTTTGATCGAGAGAGCGCTTCATTTGTGAGATAGACTGCATCATCTCTTTATTTTCGTGCTCAAATTCATCAAAAAAAGCGGCCATTTCATCATGCAGAGCGGGATTGTCCGCAGACAGCGGACGCCGCACCGTTCGAATTAATAAAAACAAAACGACAGCAGTAAGCAGTACGAGCCAGATTTCAATAAACATGTCATTCACCAACTATCTGTGTTAAAAGGTAATGTCAATCGTATGTCCCATGTAAGGGTGGAGCGCAGCGGAATCCTTTTGATCCTGTTTACTTTTGGCCGGATGCTGAGCAGATTTCTTTTGTTGTTGTTTCGTATCGCCTTTCTTCTGGTTGCGGTCCTTAATATGGCCTTCATCCGCTGATTGGGCAGACACGGGACGGGCTTGGTTCCGCTCCTCTTCCCTTTGCATCTGCAGACCAAGTTCCACCTGTTCCTGCCGTGGATGATGCTGTTGTTGGTCCTGGATTTTCCCTACTTCGTGAATACGAGGAATAGCGGTTTGCAATTCAATCGGCCGTAATGACATTTCTAATCACCCGCTTATAAAATATGTGATGAAATCTCACCGTCTTCTCCAAGGCGAAAATACATGCGGCTGCAATTTTCCTTTATAAATCTCACGGCTCGGCCAATAACCAGCTTTGTACCGCTGTACATGATGCCGGAGCACTCAATTCGAGCGTTCTCCGGGCCGTTCAATAAATGCTCAATTTCTTTCAACCGATCTTCTGAGGTTTCAATTTTCTTTTCTGCAATAAGCTTGCTGTTTAAAAACTTAATCCGTAAATTTTGCTTATCGGCAGGCAGCTTGCCCAATTGGGCCAGCATTTGATCGAGATAGGCAAGGCTTATTTCCGCCTTCTCTATTTCTTTCTTAGACTCACGAATTTCATTTCGCAGCTTTTCCTGCTCTTCACGCAGCTGTGGTTTTACCCCTACTTCGATCGTCGTCATTGTATTGGAACTGTTGCCGACAATTTTTGCGATTACCCGTTCCCCAGCTTGAACGGAACCGCCGACAATAAGCCCTTTGGTCGCTTTGCAAATAATGTCTCGCCCCGCTCTGACATCGCTGCGCATTATCGTTTGCGATACAATCACATCCTGCTCGGCGCTGGCTATTCCCTCCTGAATAAACGCAGTTTTAAGATCCACACCCGCCTGTACATATCCTTTATGATGGCCGATGATGCCCCCGGTAATTTCGATCGATCCACCCGCAATAAGCGTCGCACTTTCCACGCTCCCCATTACCCTGATATCACCGCCCGCCTTGATTACAAACCCGGGTTGAATGTTCCCACGTATCACGACATTTCCTACGAAATCAATGTTACCGACGCTGAAATCGACATCCCCTTTTACTTCGTAGACGGAAAAAACGTTCATTTTATTCTTTTCCGTAATGGATATTTGCCCATCGATGGCCGCATACGCGTGCATTTTTTCCTGATCGAGCAGGACGTTTTTGCCGATGCTAAAATGAACCTCCCTGCCGTCCTTCGCTTTAATCTCGTCCCCTGTAACCGCCATGCCCGGTTCCCCTTTGGTAGGAAGGATTTTCTTGGCCAGCATCTGTCCTTTGTTAATGTTCATCAAGGTAAGAACATTGTAGAAATCGACGGTTCCATCCTCTCGTTCCTTCGGTTTGTTCGTATGAATTTGTTCAAACGTATATTCGATGCGTCCGTTCTCACCCGCCACAGGGGCTTTTCCCCGCGCAACGACCACCGGCTGCCCCATGTATGAATGCGGATTATGCGCAATATCCTTTACTACCGCTTCTTCTATGCCGAACGTTACTTTTTTCTCTCTAAGTATATCCATCAGTTCTTCGGCCGTCATCGTTATATTTTCTCTATCCAGGAAGAGATCAAGTGTTGCTTCCAGTTTATCTTTCGAGATGGTTACGACAATCATTTCTGACAGAGGTTTATCCCCATGAGGTTCCTCCGCTTTCTTATCTGTTATTCCCACGGTCATCAGCCCTCTTTTCCCTTTGCTTCTTCTTTCGTTACTCTTTCAACAATGATTCTTTCGCTCGCGAAAGCGCCCCGCGCAGGCGAAAGATTGCCTTTGAATGCAATTGGGAAATTCTCGATGCTGACAGCCCCATAATTTCGGCAATCTCCGTAAGCGAACATTCTTCATAGTAAAAAAGGGTAACTACGTTTTTTTCTTTCGGGGGAAGCCTGTATATTGCCTCTCCGAGTATTTCTTTCTGCTGATCTTTGTGAAGCGCCGTCTCCGGTTTTTCCGCCCGTTCGTCAACAATAATGCTTTGCCGCGAATGTTTCTGATCTTCGTCGTCTTGAATCGGTTCATCAAGAGACAGAACGGATGCAAACGATATTTCCTGGAAGGTACGGTGTAGCTCTTCCACTGACATGCCTAAATACTCGCTTATTTCATCGTCCGAAGCGGAGCGCAGATTCTGCTGTTCAAGCACGGTGTAGGCCTCTTCAATTTTTTTTGCTTTATCCCGCACAGAACGCGGAATGATATCGACTTCACGCAATCCGTCAATCATCGACCCGCGAATTCGCCACATTGCATAAGTTTCAAACTGCAGCCCGCGCGTATAATCAAATTTTTTTAAGGCATCCAACAATCCAAAACGACCAAAGCTGACCAAATCGTCTCTATCAACCGTACCGGGAAGGCCGATCGAAAGGCGTGCGGCAACATAATTTACGAGCGGCAGGTATTGTTCAATCAAATCTATTTCTGCCTGGCGATCCCCCTGTTCCCGCCAGGCTTTCCACTTGTTTATATCGATGGCTTTTTTAGCTTTTCGCCCCACGCTGGACTCACCGCCTTCTAGTCATTTGATAACATCCGTAATGCCTTCACCACATCCTCCGGGCTCACGTCCGAAATTTCCTGGTTATCGCTAACCTTTGGAAAATCAAAGGGAGAGAATTCCTGGAAATTCACGTCTGTTGTCTTATCCGATGCCACATCCTGCGAAGGAGGTGGGTCGGAGGCCGGTGGTAAATCCGGTGTGACGAGATTTATGAACTGCCCTTTATCCGCCTCAAGTAAATGTCTGTTCTCTTCACCGATCAATTTGCTTCCCAGATAGCGCACAACAAACATAAGCAGAAAAAAAACCGCAAAAGCATTGAGAGCTCGCAGCAGGCTCTCTAAAAACAAATTATTTATGATGCTGAAAATGAATGTAAGAACACTGACGATGCCGGCAATATAAATATTCCATTTAAAAGAGCCCAGCCACATAGTTTATAATTCCTTTACCCCTTGATTTACTGTTCGAATAGACAATACTCCTGTACCACTATCTAATTCGATCGTGCGTCCGCAATTCCCTCCCGTATCCTCCGCAAGAATGGGAATGCGCGCCGAATTCAGCGCGATTTTACAAGCTTCCACATTTCGCGGTCCAATGCGCATCGTATCGCTGCCGGAAGAAAAAGCAAACATCTGCGCGCCGCCGGCGAGTTTGGCCACAAGTTTATACCGACTCGCCCCGGCTTTTTCCATATCATCAATTAATTTTGGGATCGCCGTATTCGCATATTTTGCGATATTGACGCTTCCCTTGCTTAATGATGAATCGGGCAGCATAACATGAGCCATTCCCCCTATTTTCGTTGTCGTATCAAACAATACGACACCCACGCAAGAACCCAGTCCCGTTGTACGTATTCGATCCGGAGATTTTGCAATATTTAAATCAGCCATTCCAACCTTTACAATGTTCATTCACTCGGAACTCCTAACGCTATAAAAAGTTGTTTTAAAGAGTCTGGCTCTGGAATTAAAAAGAAATGACCTTCCACCTCGTCGTTGCCTTCAAAAAACGCGGTATCAATGGTCAAGGCGTAATCTCCCTGATATCCAATCTCCATTAGCCCGTATGATAAAATCGCTCCCGCCATATCAATCGCAACCGCCGGTACGGATGGCTGCATATTTAATTTTGTAAAATCAGCCAGAGATGAAAGGTAGGACCCTGCCAGAATATTCCCGATTTCATTAAGAGCAGACAGCTCCATCTCGTCGAATTCTTCCGCTTCCCCAGTGTCGATGCCCATCAATTGTTTAATTAAATTTTTAGCCGATTCCACAGAGATGATAAAAAACATATGGGCGGGTATGTCACCAAATACACGCAATAAAACAGATACGACCACCGTTTCGGCCCCACCGACAAAATCAGCAATTTCATCAAAGGGAATGATTTTGACCTGGGGTACCTTCATATCAATTTCCTTCTGGATAAGCTTGGACAAAGCAGTAGCCGCATTCCCGGCGCCGATGTTGCCTACCTCACGCAGCACGTCAAATTGAAAGTCATCAAATGATTTCATGTTGTCCATGGCTACCCTTCAATGCTTTCAAGCTGTTTTAGTTCTTCCGTATTTAAAACTTTATCCAAATTCAACAGAATAAGAAGGCGTTTGGCGAGTTTGGCAACGCCGCGA
The DNA here is from genome assembly GCF_000430625.1 of Aneurinibacillus terranovensis DSM 18919. GTDB lineage: Bacteria > Bacillota > Bacilli > Aneurinibacillales > Aneurinibacillaceae > Aneurinibacillus_B > Aneurinibacillus_B terranovensis. The sequence goes on along the minus strand of NZ_AUMJ01000004.1, from coordinate 180,231 downwards.
AGATAAACGGCTTCAATTCCTCCAACTACTTCAGGAGGCGGTTCAATCGCGTTCACAGGAATATCAATCACATCATTCGCCGAATCAACAATAAGACCCACCTCAATTTCGCCGACACCTACAATAATGACACGCGTGGATTCATTATACTCGGCTTCCGCCAGCCCAAAACGCCGCCGTAAATCGACAATCGGTGTGACGACGCCGCGCAGATTAATAACCCCTTTCACAAACTTCGGTGTACGGGGGACGCGGGTAATGTGTTCCAGCCGTTCAATTGATTTTACCTGATCCACCTCAACCCCATACTCTTCATCCAATAACCGAAACACAATGACCTTAATCTCTTCTACTATTTCTTTGTGATCTAGCATGCTTTTTCCTCCCCTATTTAATCAGTGCATTGCAGTCAATAATGAGCGCCACCTGACCGTCCCCCAGAATGGTCGCGCCTGAGATCGCAAACACATTCACCAGGTATTTGCCAAGCGACTTGAGGACAATTTCCTGCTGGCCAATAAAGGAATCCACCACTAGTCCCGCCATTTTCTCCCCTTTACGGACGATAACAACGGAAATGTCTTTATCTTTCGGGATTCCGTTATCCGGGATAGAGAACAGCGATTTTAAGGAGACGAGTGGAACGACCCGGCCGCGGAAGTCAATCACATCCTGACGATGAGCGTGCATAATCTCATCCGGCGAGAAGACCGCGGTCTCAATGATCGAA
>NZ_AUMJ01000004.1:0-179491 GCF_000430625.1 Aneurinibacillus terranovensis DSM 18919 | reverse complement strand
GGATGACTTCTCTGTCTGCCTGTCCTAGTATAGATGTGCATGGAAACACGATTAAATTTTACCTTACTTTTAATGAGGCGATCAATTGATGATAGAGAAATTTCACATTACGTTCACTTTTGTTCCACAAACTCACACAAAATTCACTCAGCTGGTTCTTCCGTTAATTTCGACTTTAGTTCAGTCGGCGAATTTTCCCAAAATTTCGGATTATGGCTCATGAGAAGTTCCCGCAGGTTTTTCGTTTCTTTCCCGTTTAATCCGTCCAGCATGTACCGACGCTTCATAGCATAATCCATTTTATTTACATGATCCGCAAGGATTTTCCAACCTCGGCGCGCTTCTTTATCAATCAGCATCTCGCAGGCTGTGACACCCGCATAATAACCGCCCTGCTCACTCTGGTCTACGGCTACCCAGATAAGCCAGTAGTGTTTTCCATTCGGCACATCTTCTTTATTGGCAGAGAATTTAATCCCTTTTTCGACGGCACTTTTGGCGTGCAGAGCTCCTACATCAATATACGCCGATTCCTCATCCAAAATAATCGAAGAGACGTTGCCCAGATCGATCATACCGGCGCCATATCCCCCGTGCACCTGATTTTTATTGCTAATAATATTAAATCCGCCTTGCTTCCCTTTATTGTTAAACAAATCCATTAGTCATTCTCCTTTCACAGCGCGGCCCGATTCGTAATCCGCAGCAGCTGCTTAATTTCATTTACAACCCGTTGATCCTTCGTCCCGTCCTCCAACAGATCCAGCGGAAAATACAGCTTATAATCGTAGCGCCGCTTTCCCGATATGGATTCAACGATGGCCGAGCGAAGAGATAATTCCTCCAAATTGCCATCAGGCATGAGAAGATAAATCGGGATACGCTCACCGGAATCGTCACCAATCCGGTAAATGTCATACGGTAAATCAGACGGCGAATCCTCCACAAGATAATAGTTAGGGTCGATTCCCGCCTGGCGAAAGCGCTCCTGCAATTCCCGCCTCCACTCCGGACCGGTTATTCTTTCGTCATGCTCAATATATTTAAAAAGTCTGCGGTTTATAAACCGATCGCATAAATCACGTAAAATCGGGTCTTTTTCCTTGCTCCATTCACACATATAAAATAATACGACTGGTTCGTCGAGTGCAAGATATTCTTCGAGTGTAATGTGCTTTTTAAACAGGCGGATAAAGTGATCGGGATTCCTCGCAAACACATAGCCGCTCCCATATAGCACATGAACCCTTTGAAATATTTTTTGCAGAATGACTTCGGCACTCCGGGTGACCGGATGAAAGTAAACCTGCCAGTACATCTGGTACCTTGCCACAATATAGTCTTCTACCGCGTGCATTCCGGTATGTTTAATCACAACCATATTGTTGTAAGGACGCATGACGCGAAGTATCCGTTCAATATCGAAGGAACCGTAGTTTGTACCCGTATAATATGTATCGCGAAGCAAATAATCCATACGATCCGCATCAAACTGGCTGGAAATCAGGCTTGTGATTAATTTATTTTCGTACGTTTTTCCAATGACCTGCGCAACTTTTTGCGGAAAGTCAGGAGAGACGGTACGCAGTACGCGATTGGCCTCCGTATCCCCTAGCAAAATTCGCTGTGTCCACTCCTCATGGTCCGTGTGAAAAACTTTTTCAAAGGAATGAGAGAACGGGCCGTGTCCAATATCATGAAGCAGTGCCGCACTGAAGCAGAGCAGCTTCTCCTCCGGTGAAAAGTGAATACGCCCTTCGAATTGCTTGACAATGCGCCGCATCACTTCGTATACGCCAAGGCTGTGATTGAACCGACTGTGTTCCGCTCCGTGGAACGTTACGTAACAGGTCCCCAGCTGGCGAATTCTGCGCAGGCGCTGAAATTCCTTTGTGCCAATAAGGTCCCAAATCAGTTTATCCCGCACATGAACGTACCGGTGAACCGGATCTTTAAAAACTTTCTCCTCCCGTAAACGTTCCATCCAATACACCCCTCTCCTCACATTTGCAATTTACCCATTAGCTGTCGCATATCTTCCGGTATTTCTGCGCTACATTCTATTTTTTCCCCTGTAACCGGATGGCAAAACGAAAGGCTTACTGCGTGCAGCATTTGCCTGTTTATCCCTGAACCGGCAGCGGCGCCGTACAGCCTGTCGCCAAGCAGCGGGTGCCCATGATGGCTGAAATGGACCCGAATCTGGTGTGTTCGGCCTGTTTCGAGCTCTACCTCTACAAGAGTAGCTCCGTTTTCCGCCAGCCCGGGCACAGAAGGATACAGGGCCCGTACTGTATAATGGGTAACGGCTTTTTCCCCCCGGACATCAACGCGGCGCCGTACGGCATGTCCGGGTTCTCTGTCGATCGGATCGGCAAACGTCCTCTTCTCTCCTTCTTCTCCCGCATGCCCTTCTACCAATGCAAGATACGTTCTGCGAATCCTATGCTCTCGCAGCTCCTTATCCAGCATCTGGTGAATATAGCCGCTGCCTGCAATAAGAATGGCACCGGTTGTATCTTTGTCCAGGCGATGCACAGGCCGGACAGCACACCGTTTCCCCTTGCTCTGCCAGTAATAGGCGATCCCGTGGGCCAGGGTAGCGTCCTGTTCACGATTAACAGGATGAACGATGATTCCGGCCGGTTTATTAAGCACCAATACGGCATCATCTTCATATAATATACATAAATCCATGGCCACCGGAGGAAGGACGGGCTCAGCCTTATCTTCTATGTTTACTTTAATCAGGTCACCGGCTTTCACCTTTTTCTGAAGAAAGGGCTGCTTCCTGTTTAAAAAAATCCCTTTTTTTCGCGTTAATCGCTGAATCATTCGCCCGGAAATAGACAAACGTTCTTTTAACAGGGATTCTACCGTCCATCCTGCCTCGGCTTCTCCTGCCGTATATTCAAGCCAGCTACCGGATATCTTCCATTTTGACACAGATCATCCTGCCTTCCTGCATGTGGGTTTCTTAATTTATATACAGTATTTCTTGAAAATAGATTCTCAAGTCGGTGTCTAAAACCTGCCTATGAAAGTAGGAGCTCTTTGTTTATTTTCTGTATTTCTATGCCAAATCCTCCCTTTGCCTTTTGACGAATTGCCTTTCGCCCTTTACAATGAAGACAATACTACGAATAGTGGAGGAATTTTACATGTATCGTCATATTCTACTTGCTTTTGATGGTTCGGACCACGCTATACGTGCAGCGCAAAAGGCGGCAGACATTGCAGCCTCCACGGGAGCGCACGTCACAATTGTTACCGCATACCCCTCGATCTCTCCATTTTTTCCGGGCCAAAAACCCAACCAGGATGAAATCCTGCGTTACTGGAATAATAAAGTCGAAGAAGCAGCACCCCTCTTCACAGAAAAGTCCGTTTCTTTCGATAAAATTATTGCAGAAGAAGATCCGAAAAGACTTATTCTTGATAAAGCGCAGGAATTAGAAGTTGATTTAATCATTATCGGTTCCCGCGGTTTATCCGGGTATGAACGGCTTATGCTCGGCAGTGTCAGCTATGCCATCAGCCAGCACGCCGAATGCGACGTGCTCCTTGTAAAATAATGGGTGTTTAATCTTCCTCTGCACCAGGCTGAGCCCCCTGCGACGGAATAACACGGAGCTAACATGGCGACACTCGTCATCGCTACCCCCTATTCGGTATCTGCACAAGTACTAATGTACAGCAGGTAAAAGACCAATCGAAAATATATATCTTCGATTGGTCTTTATTTTATGAACAAAAGATAAATATGTCTAGAAAGAAGCGTGAACATGGATAATACAGCTCATTCCCCGACATCCTTGCTAATTGTGATATGTGTGGCTTTTGTGGTGCCCTTTATTCTACACCGTCTTAGATGGAGCGCCGTCCCGCTTGTTGTTGCTGAAATTATTGCCGGCATGCTAATTGGTAAAACCGGCTTAAACATTGTTCACGAAGATGAATGGCTTTCTATTCTATCTTTACTCGGACTTATTTTTTTGATGTTTTTAAGCGGCCTCGAGATTGATTTTGATTCCTTTTCTTCAAAAAACGGCGGCAAAAAAACGAATCCGCTGTTTATTGCTATTGTGGCATTTGTCCTTGTATTTATTGCTTCTTTCGCCGTATCATTCGGTTTAAGTTGGATGGGGCTTATGATGCCGGTGTGGTTTATGACACTCATTATTTCCACGATCTCACTTGGCGTGGTTGTCCCTGTTTTAAAAGAGCGAAAAATGATGGACACAGCGCTCGGGCAAACGATTCTGCTAATTGCCGTTATTTCCGATTTCGTCACCATGATCTTATTAGCTATTTTCGTTTCCTTCCAGGCAAAGGATTCGACAAAACCATTGCTGCTTCTTGCACTTTTCGCTGTTACGTTTGGTTTATACCGGATTATTAAAATTTTTCACAGGCACTCTTCGGCCGCCCTCGATAAGCTTTCCAGGGGCACCGTTCAAATCGGGATGCGGGGAGTTTTTCTGCTCATTATTTTATTTGTCGCCCTGTCCGAGAAAATGGGAGCGGAAAATATTATCGGCGCGTTTCTAGCCGGCGTCATTGTGTCCGCTCTTTCGCCGAAAAAAGAATTCGTTCGCCAGCTTGACGCGTTTGGCTATGGCTTCTTAATCCCGATTTTCTTTGTTATGGTCGGAGCGAAGCTTAATCTGTGGATGCTGCTTAAAAATCAGCAAGTTTATCTTTTCATCCCGCTGCTGCTCGTGGCGCTGTATGTATCGAAAGTTACTCCGCTGCTCGTTTTACGCAGATGGTTTAGCTGGAAGCAGACCATCAGTGCAGGCACGCTCCTTACATCGACACTGAGCCTGGTCATTGCCGCGACGGCCCTGGCATTAGACCTGAAGATGATTGATCAGCTGCTGCATGACAGCCTTATTCTCGTTGCGATTCTTACCTGTTTAATTTCGCCGATTGTGTTTAACCGGACAGCGCCAGCGGAAGAGCTCACCCGCACTTCTGTCGGGATCGTTGGCCTTAACCGAATTACGCTGCCTGTCGCGCTGGAACTAAAGCAAGAAGGCTATGATGTTACCCTATATACCCAAAAAAACGGGCCAACCGAGATTCAAGAGTATATGAAAATGAACCCCAAGCTGCAAAATCAGTTTGAAGCGGTAAGCGCCCTCCCCGACTTTACACGTAAGACGCTGGAAGCAAACTGTGTTTTTGATAAAGATATTCTCGTACTTACAACTAGTGATAACGAGAGGAATTTGGAATTGGCATACCATGCCAAAGAAAAAGGCTGCAGGCAAATTATTGTCCGCATGGAGGATTTCGAACGGCAGGAAGAAGTGAAAAAAGAAGGCTTTACCCTTTTTTCGACTTTATTTTCTGCAAGTACGCTGCTGAAGTCGCTTGTTGAATCACCAACCGCCTTCGAATTCATTACCCGTAAACACGATGTTTTACAAACCATCACGGTAGGAAACCGCAGGTATAATGGGGCTTCCCTGCGAAATTTACCGTTTCTGGGGGACGCACTCATTCTCCGCATTTACCGTAATGACGATTCCATCGTACCGCACGGCTACACCATCCTGCAGGTCGGTGACCGCCTGCTTGCAACAGGCTCATTGGAAAGCCTGCGGGCTTTGAAAGATGAGCTGCAGTAGTGCAGTGAATGGAATGGGCCGGTTTTATTTTTTTGCTTTTTTCCGCTACCCAGTGCTTCTCTGGAGCTTGGAGGGGCTTTTAGGCCCGACTGTCTCCATCATTGAGATACCCGGATGTTTCGGGCCGCCTCGAAGCGGAAGAGAAGCACGGACAGTTTATACTTCCCTGCAAGGAAAAACCCGCAAAAAATAAAACCGGACCATTCCATTCGCGCCCCCCAAACAAAAAGTGCCCGCATCGATGAGGAAAGGGCACTTGAGTTTATCTTTTCAGGTGTTTTTTAACTTTATCTAACAGCTGCTCTTCTGTTAGCGCTGTGAGATAGCGGCCGTTTACTACAGCAAAGCTCTTTTTAAATCCGATCCCGCAGTAGGACTGACAGCCTATTTCAAATTCGGCGTCCGGATCGATTTCTTTCAATTTTGGAACAAGCGTTTTTATGTTAATCATTTTACATTCATCACAAACACGAAATTGATTTGCCATATCGTAAAGATTCCTTTCTTCACCCAGCTTATATCCTTCAAAGAAATATAATATCACATTTTAAACATGCCGTGCATCTGGATGAGGGGGTATCATGGACGTTTCCCCCGGTTATGGGATGAAAATGACGGGTTCACCGCCTTCTCCAGTCAGGTCCCGATAGGCAATAACAAGGCCGATAATTCCTGCGATAACAACGAGAATCGCACCAATAAAGCCCAATTCTACATTTGACATGTTCTATACCCCTCCTATTCTTCCCTTTATTTTATTTATATTAACTAGGAGGAGTATTGGTTTGGATGAAGAGCGAATGAAAAACACAGCGTTTGCGTTTCTTTTGTCCTGCGGTTCCTTACAATTTGGCCACAAGCTGAAGCTCTTCTTTATTAAGAACACGGTCCAGGTTCAATAAAATAAGCAGACGGCTTTCTAACTTAGCAACTCCCCGCAGGTAGACCGCTTCAATACCCCCCACCACTTCCGGTGGCGGTTCAATCGCATTTACCGGGATGTCAATGACGTCATTGGCAGCATCAACAATCAGACCTACTTCCAGTCCACCTGCCACTACAATGATGATGCGGGTCGATTCAGTATAAGGCGCTTCCTCAAGGCCAAATCTTCCGCGAAGATCAATGATCGGCGTAACAACGCCGCGCAGATTTATAACGCCTTTTACGAATTCCGGTGACCGGGGCACACGGGTAATGGTTTCCATCCGTTCGATTGACCGGACCTGATGAACCTCTACGCCGTATTCTTCTTCCAACAATCGAAATACTATGACCTTAATATCTTCCGTTATAGCCGTATGATCAACCATTTGTTTCCGCTCCCTCTGTACTCGTATTTCCTTGAATTGCGCCTTTTTTATTTAATCAGTGCATTGCAGTCAATAATGAGCGCCACCTGACCGTCCCCCAGAATGGTCGCGCCTGAGATCGCAAACACATTCACCAGGTATTTGCCAAGCGACTTAAGGACAATTTCCTGCTGGCCAATAAAGGAATCCACCACTAGTCCCGCCATTTTCTCCCCTTTACGGACGATAACAACGGAAATGTCTTTATCTTTCGGGATTCCGTTATCCGGGATAGAGAACAGCGATTTTAAGGAGACGAGTGGAACGACCCGGCCGCGGAAGTCAATCACATCCTGACGATGAGCGTGCATAATCTCATCCGGCGAGAAGACCGCGGTCTCAATGATCGAACTGAGCGGCACGGCGTACTTCTCCTCTTCCACCTGCACCAGCATGGCCGAGATGATCGACAGCGTAAGCGGAAGCTGGATTAAGAAGGTGGTGCCGACTCCCGGATTGGAATCAATGCCTACGCTTCCACCGAGCGATTCAATTTTGGTTTTCACCACATCAAGCCCTACTCCGCGTCCGGATATATCCGAAATCTTTTCTGCCGTACTCAGCCCGGAAGCAAACAGCAGTTCATCAATTTGCTTATTGGACAGCGCATGCACCTGCTGTTCGGTGACAATTCCCCGTTCGATCGCTTTGCTCAGCACCTTTTCCCGGTTAATGCCCGCCCCGTCGTCCTTAACTTCAATGAACACATGGTTGCCGCTGTGGTACGCTTTTAACTGGACGAGCCCCTCTTCCGGTTTCCCGGCTGCGCGACGCTGCTCCCCGGATTCAATCCCGTGGTCGAGTGAGTTTCGGAGAAGGTGGACAAGCGGATCCCCGATTTCATCAATCACGGTCCGGTCTAATTCTGTTTCCGCCCCGATGATTTCCAGGTTGATCTTCTTATTCAAATCTTTTGCCAGGTCCCGCACCATGCGCGGGAACCGGTTAAACACCTGTTCGACCGGGACCATGCGCATCGTCAGGATGATGCTCTGCAAATCCCCGCTGATGCGGCTCATGTGTTCCACCGTCTCAGTCAGCGCGCTTTTGTTGACTTCGTTAGCCAGCTGTTCCAGGCGCCCCCGGTCAATCACCAGCTCACTGAACAGGTTCATCAGCACGTCCAACCGCTCTATATCGACGCGGATGGTTTTGCCCGCCGTTGATTTTTTCGGTGCGGCCTCGTTTTTCTCCGCTCCCTCTTTTCCGGCCGCTTTTTGCCTGGCGGCGGAAGGTGCGGGTTTCTGCCGCTCTTTTACGTGGCGCGATTTAAACTCATCCAGATTGATCGCGTGAATGTCTGCCCGTTCAATCTCGGAAACGCCCAGCACGGCGGCTTCCACTATCTCCTGGCTTTCCTTTGTCAGCAGCACAATTTCAAAGGAACGGTCAAATTTCTCTTCTTCAATTTCTTCGACTGAAGGGCTGGTCTTGATGACCTCCCCAAGCGATTCCAGGCTGGTATAGACCATATAGGCCCGGGCCGCTTTCAGCACGCAGTCGTCCCGTATCAAGGTATGGATCCAGAAGGCCTGGTGCCCTGACTTCAGAGACTGCTCCAACACAGTGAGTTCATATTCATCAAACGCATCAGCCGGAATGGCCGAAGCCGAAGCGGCTGCCGCAGGTTCTTCCTCCCCTTCCGCCAAGCCCGCCGCGCCTTGTTCGCCGGCCGCTATATCCGGCGAATTCCCTGCTTTTGCGGGGGTGGAAGCAGGCGTTTCCCCTTTTAAAATGGCCTGCAGCTGGGCCACAACCTGGGACACATCTTCTTTGCCGTCGCCACCGCCTGCAATGGAATACACCATGCCTTCGAGCAGGTCAACACAGTGAAAAATCACGTCCATGATATCGCTATTGACAACCAGCTTATGGTTGCGGACCTGGTCAAGAACATTTTCCATTTCGTGGGTGAGCGTGGTCATGTCTTCGAAGCCCATGGTTGCCGCCATCCCTTTTAATGTATGGGCAGAACGAAAGATTTCATTTACAATATCCGTATTTTCCGGGTCATTTTCGAGCTCTAACAAATGGTCATTAATCGCCTGGATATGTTCCTTCGACTCCTCGATAAACATGTCCAGATACTGGTTCATTTCCATTAGGCTTTCGCCTCCTTAGCGATTCAGAGAACGTAATAATTGGTCTGCTATTTCATATAAAGGAACGGTGATATCAACCATGCCCGATTGAATGGCTGCCCTTGGCATCCCGAACACGACACAGGTTGACTCATCCTCTGCAATCGCGGTCCGCAAACCGGTTTGTTTAAGTCTTTTTAAACCGGCCGTACCGTCATTTCCCATCCCGGTCATGATAACGGCATGTTTAGCCGGATGTTGAATCATGGCAACCGATTCAAATAACGTATCTACAGAGGGACGGTGCCCCCCACGCGGGTCATTCTGGTTTAGTGAGACATAAAGCTCCCCGCCCGGTTTTTGTTTAATTTCCATATGATAATTACCGGGAGCAATATACGCAAACCCTTTTTCGATGACCTGGTTATGTTCGGCCTCCACCACACGAATGTCGCATAGTGAATCGAGTCTCTGGGCTAATGAACGGGTAAAACCAGGAGGCATATGCTGAACGATCGCCAGCGCCCCATTAAAGCTTTCAGGAAGACCACGAAGAAAGGTCTGGAGAGCTTTCGGACCACCTGTAGACGTACCTACTGCTACAAAATTTGAAATTTTATTCGTTTCTGTCGGGTTTCCTTTTACTGTATAGTTCGCATCCTTAGATCCAAAAGGTTTTGCCTGTAAAGAACGATTAGGTAACGATGCAGCAGGGGCGGTGGATTCAATCGCTTGCCGGGAAAGACCCGTACGTTTTGCCGGTGAAGGCTCCACTCGTTTCAACCCTGGCAGATTAACCTGTGCGGCGGCCTTCACCTTTTCGATGATTTGGGAACCAACTTTATACAGGTCAAGTGAAATCGACCCGGATGGCTTAGCAATAAAATCAACGGCTCCCATTTCGAGCGCGCGAATCGTCTCATTCGCTCCCTGCTGTGTTAAGCTGCTCAGCATCACAACAGGCAGCGGATGATCCTTCATAATGATCTCAAGCGTCTGAAGACCGTTTAAGACCGGCATTTCAATATCCAGGGTAACGACATCGGGATTCAGCTTTTGAACAAGGTCTACCCCTTCCCTTCCATTCCGTGCTTTCCCAATCACTTCAATATCGGGATCTTCAGCAAGCAAATCACCAATTACTTTACGCATAAAAGCAGAATCGTCAATGATTATCGCTTTAATCTTTTTCAATCTTTTCTCCCCCCCCTCTCCCACTATGACTTCCATAATTGTCGTAAGCGTGATATAAATCCCTTTATTCCTATGTCATCACCTTGCTGGGTTTTCCTGGACAAATACGAACTGACAAGGCTCCGAATCGACTCTGCGGCTTTGCTAGTCGGATAGGATAAAAAGAAAGGTTCTTGCTTCCTAACCGCTTTGGATACATGAACATCATCGTACACACACCCTAACGAAACCAATTCAAGACCTAAGAACTGTTTGGCTACCAGCGCCAGTTTTGCACCCGTCGATTTTCCTTCTTTATAGCTCGCGGCCCGGTTGACCACAACATTGAATCGAATATTTGGTTTATGTGACTGGGTCATTTTAACCACTGCATAAGCGTCCGTAATCGAAGTGGGCTCGGGCGTTGTAACCAATATCACCTCATCGGCGGATAGAATAAAGCGAAGCGTTTCTTTTGAAATTCCCGCCCCTGTATCTAAGATTATCGTATCAGCATATCCGTTTAATAGGGCTAATTGTTCAAAAAAATAGTTTAATTTTTGCTCATTGAACTCGATCATATGAGACAATCCTGTGCCGCCCGCAATAAATTCCAGCCCTTTTGGTCCTAATTCAATAATATCCCAGATCGTTAGATTATTGTCTATCATTTGCGTAATATTTTTTTGTGACGAAATACCCATCAGTACATCAATGTTGGCAAATCCGACATCCAGGTCGATAACCACTACTTTTTGTCCTCGCTCGATTAATCCGAGGGCAAAGTTTAAGGAAAAATTCGATTTGCCTACCCCCCCTTTTCCGCTCGTTACCGTGATGACTTTCGTTTTTTTTGAGGAAAGAGAATGATCCGTACCTTTATGAAATTTTTCACGCAATGATTGGGCTTGATCATTCATGTGCGTCGTCTCCCAAAAGCAAAGAAACTACCTTTTCAGGAGCTGCCGCTTCTATATCGTCCGGCACGTTTTGCCCGGTGGTAAGGTAAGAAAGCGCTAAATCGTACGTAGCAACCAGATTAAGAATGGACCCGTACGTACTTGTCTCATCCACCTTAGTGAAAATCACTTTATCAATACGAATGCCGGAAAAACTTTGGACAATCGCCTCAATATCCCGGTATTTAGCGGTTAAACTGACCACCAGAAATGTTTCGCTCGGCAGTTCCGTGTATAATAACTTATTAATTTCCTCTACATATTCTTTATTTCGATAGTTTCGTCCCGCCGTGTCGAGAAAAATAAGGTCACAATCCGACAGCCGTTCAACCGATACGGCCAATTCTTCGGGAGAATAAATGACTTTTAATGGTAAATTCAAAATGTTCGCATACGTTTTTAATTGTTCAACGGCTGCGATACGATATGTATCTGACGTCATCATCCCTACTTTGCGCCCTTGTTCCAGCACATTTTCAGCCGCCAGCTTAGCCAGGGTCGTTGTTTTCCCGACCCCTGTGGGACCAATAATATGAACAAATCTGGTAGATGGCTTCAACGGTTGTAAGTGACCTGGTTTTTTCGTCAATAGGCTGTGTAATTGTTCTTTCACACAGTCACGAACCTTTCGCTCATCCTGAAGTTCATGGGGCGCAAGCTTGTCAAAAACGTGTTCCACAATGGAAGCGATAATCTTTTCTTCTACCTCCTGGTCAGCAAGCTGTTTCGTAATGGCTGTAAGAACCGGAGGAAGACGGCTGTCCTTTGCGTCAGACATCATCAGCTTCCAGAAGACGTTTCGCATATCCTGCAATTCTTTTGACAGGTCCCCTGCTTTATTCTCCTGCGTTTCGGCTTGTTTTTTTTCTGCCGGGAAGGGGCGCTGAGGATAAACTGCGGCAGCTCCGGCTGCGCCGGCCGACATAACAGATTCCTTTTCCGTTTTCTCCTGCTCTTTTGTCAGGACGGGCGGAAATATCGGCGCGTCCAGCTCGGCTCGGGACTTTGGCGGCTTCGCTGTCACCAGGACGCGAGTTTTTGCCGGTTCTTTTTTTTCGTTCTGGTCAATGGCGGCAATAACTTCGATTTGTTTTTTCGCAAACAGCCCCAGAAAGCCCCCCGTCTTAACAGGCTTCGTGTTAAGGATGACGGCGTCCTTACCGAGATCCACACGAATTTTTTGCAGGGCGTCTGACATGGAATCTACGACATATCTTTTTACTCGCATTACAGATTCACCACCCCTACGCTTTGTATCTCAATATCCGGTTCCAGTTCATTATAAGACAGCACAGGAACTTCCGGCATGATCCTTTCAACCAGTTGGCGCAAATACATCCGAATCGCGGGTGAAGTCAGCAAAATTGGCTGCTGGCCGGTCTGCATCATTCGATTCATTTGCTCGGAGATGACGTTGAAAATTCGCTGGGAGCTATCCGGATCGATGGCCAGATAACTGCCGTGCTCGGTTTGCTGAATCGCCTCCGAAATCGTCTTTTCCAGCCCCGGCCCTGCTGTAACGACCCGGAGAGGTTCAACCGGATTGGCAAACTGCAGCGTTATCTGCCGGGACAATGACTGCCTCACATATTCAGTTAATACATCGGTATCTTTCGTATATGTACCATAATCGGCAAGCGTCTCAAGAATGGTGGGCAGATTGCGGATAGATATTTTCTCCCGCAGCAGCTTCTGCAGCACTTTCTGCACATCGCCGATGCTTAGAATAGAAGGAATGACTTCTTCGACGAGAGCCGGCATCGATTCCTTAACATTATCGATCAGTGATTTCGTATCCTGACGGCTCAACAGCTCATGAGCATGCCGTTTAATGATCTCCGTCAGGTGAGTCGCAACGACGGACGGTGGATCGACCACCGTATAGCCCGCCATTTCCGCCCGTTCTTTTACCTCTTCCGTTACCCACAACGCTGGGAGGCCAAAGGCCGGTTCGACCGTATCAATTCCAACCACGGAATCATCTTCAATCCCAGGGCTCATCGCGAGATAGTGGTCAAGCATGATTTCACCCCGGGCAATTTGGTTTCCTTTGATTTTAATTACATATTCGTTAGGCCTTAACTGAATATTATCGCGTATCCGGATGACCGGAACGACAATCCCCAGTTCAATCGCACACTGCCTGCGGATCATGATAACACGGTCAAGCAGGTCGCCGCCCTGGTTCGCATCCGCCAGAGGGATCAAACCGTAGCCAAATTCAAATTCAATCGGGTCGATATGCAACAAATTGACCACACTTTCAGGGCTCCGGACCTCTTCCATTTCCTTCTCTTCCGTCGTTTGCTCGGTCAGCACATCGTGGTTCTCCATATTTCGCTTCATCTTCCAGCCGCCGTACGCAAGAGCGCCGGCTACCGGAAACGTTCGTAAAATTCCAATCGGGGTGAATAGCCCCATCAATGCAACCGTGCCGCTTACTATGAACAGAAGCCGGGGATAACTAAGAAGCTGCTTGACCAGTTCTTCCCCAATATTTTCTTCGGATGCCGCCCGCGTAACAATGATACCGGTTGCCGTGGAAATGAGCAGGGCGGGAATCTGGCTGACAAGTCCGTCACCAACGGAAAGCATAGTAAAGGTCTTAGCGGAATCGGCAAACCCCATCCCGTGGATGACCATACCGATAATAAATCCACCGATTACATTGATGAGAAGAATAACAATTCCCGCAACGGCATCCCCTTTTACGAATTTGCTGGCACCATCCATTGCCCCATAAAATTCGGCTTCCTGGGCAATTTTTTTCCGCCTCTGCTGCGCCTCCATATCGGAAATGCTGCCTGCGTTTAAGTCCGCGTCGATCGCCATCTGTTTCCCTGGCATCGCATCGAGTGTGAAACGGGCCGCCACTTCCGCTACCCGTTCAGACCCTTTCGTAATAACCAGGAAGTTGATTAATGTTAGAATCAAGAACACAACAAACCCGACTACGGCATTCCCGCTAATCACGAACGAGCCGAAAGACTCAATAACTTTTCCCGCATTAGCGTTAGCCAAAATATTCCTGGTGGAAGACACGTTTAACGCCAGACGAAACAGGGTAGTGACCAGCAGCAGAGTAGGGAAAACGGTCAAATCCAAAGCATCTTTCGTATTCATCGCTACCAGTAGAACCGTAATAGCGATTGATATGTTTATAATTAAAAGAAAGTCAAGGAGGACATTCGGCATCGGAATGACCATCATTACAACGATCCCAATAACTAAAGCCATTACAGTCAATTGCTTTGCGTTCATAAGCGCCTCCCCTTTTCCATAGTTCTGTTCATCGGATTTTACCTTTTAATTTGTATACATACGCCAGTATTTCGGCTACAGCCTGAAATAAATCTTCCGGGATTTCTTGGTTAATCTCTACACTCGCATATAGCGTACGTGCCAGCGGTTTGTTTTCCATTGTAATAATGTCGTTTTGTTTCGCAATCTCTTTAATTTTAAGGGCGAGAAAGTCCTGTCCCTTCGCGATAACGATCGGGGCCTGCCGTTCGTCCGGCCGGTAAGCAATCGCAACAGCAAAATGAGTGGGATTCGTAATGACCACGTCAGCGTTTGGGATCTCCTGCATCATCCGGCGCATCGCCATCTCCCGCTGCCTCTGCTTAATTTTCCCTTTGATTTGCGGGTCCCCTTCCGACATTTTATATTCGTCTTTAATATCCTGCTTCGACATGCGAAGATTTTTTTCAAACTCAAATTTTTGATAAATATAGTCGAGGATCGCAATAATCAGCATAAAAAGGCCAATGGCGAACCCCAATTCCATCGTCAATTTGACCATAACGGCAATAATGTCACCAATCGATTTTGTGGCGAGCGTTAAAAGTTCGTTTTTTCCGGACCAAAGAACAAACCAGGCAATCGTGCCTACAACCCCGACCTTTGCCAGCGATTTAATGAGCGTGACAACCGACTGCAAAGAAAAAAGCTTCTTTGATCCTTTAATCGGGTCCAGCCTGTCAATTTTAAAAGCAAGGGGCGTAAGGGTAAATAAAAATCCCACTTGAATGTAGTTGGCCACATAAGCGACGATAGCGGCCAGCAGCAAAATCGGGCCGACGATTAATGCACTTTGATAAGTCATTTCAATCATAACCTTTTTAACCGTCATTTCCGTTATATCCATGGCCAAGTAGGTGCTGAGGCTATGCTGGAATATATAGTAGAGTGTTCCGCCCATCGTTTTTCCCAGAATCAAAAATAATAAAAAAATAGCCAGTAGAATAAGTGAGGAAGCTATCTCCTGACTTTTCGCTACCTGACCTTCCGACCTTGCTTTCTGTCTCTTCTTCGGTGTAGCTTTTTCAGTTTTTTCTCCGGCAAAGAATTGCAACTTAATAGAATATGTATTACGGATCATGGTGCAGCTCCCATTAAATCGATCAGTTGTGCCATTGAGGAAAAAAGGTAGTCCAGCAGCCGGGACATCACATAAAAATAACCGGGAAAAACAACGATAAGAATAAGGAAGCCTGCTAATATTTTTGCGGGCATTCCTACCACGAATATATTTAATTGCGGTACTGTTTTTGCAACAATTCCGAGCGCCACGTCGACAACAAACATGGAACTTACCATTGGAGCCGCCAAAAGCAGCCCGCTTAAAAACATATAAGATAAGGCGCGCACTAAAAAGGCGCTTACGTTTCCATTTCCAATCGCTGTGGCCATGCGATCAAGCGGAACCACATGGTAGCTTGACAGAATGCCATCAATTAAAAGATGGTGCCCGTTTACCGATAATATAAACAGCATGGTCAGCATGAACTTAAAGTTCCCTGTGAGAGGCGACTGGGCGCCTGTCATCGGATCGTACACATTGGCCATCGACAAACCTAAAACTAAATCAATAAGAGATCCGGCAGCTTGTACCGCCGATAACAGCAGCGTACCAATGAATCCGATAAGTAACCCTACCACCACTTCCTTTAAAATCAGATAGACATAAAACCAGTCAAAATGAATGAGTTCATGCGGCTTTACCAAAGGATAAGCAATAATAGCAAGAAAAAAAGAAAGGCCAATCTTGTACATAGACGGAATCGTTTTTAGCGAAAAAATCGGCGCCGTAAGAAAAAAAGCGGTCAATCGGATAAACACCAGCATGAAACCGGGTAAAACATAGACGAAAGAAAGCATCATTCTATCCTATAAACTTGGACAAATTGCCAAGAATGCTGCTGGTGAATTCTAGTAAATGATTAAGCATCCACGGACCGAAAACAATTAGGGCTATTAATGAAGCCACAATTTTAGGAACGAATGCCAATGTTGCTTCCTGAATGGAAGTGGTCGCCTGAAAAATACTGACAATTAACCCGACAATCAACCCAATCCCTATCATAGGGGCGCTTGTCAGCAAAACAGCATATACTGCTTTCTGCGCAATAGAAATAATCAATTCTTGAGACAAAGTCTCCACCTCACCCAAAACTTAATAAAAGAGATTTAACAACTAAATACCAGCCATCTACAAGAACAAAAAGTAAAATTTTAAAGGGCAGGGATACCATAACCGGCGGCAGCATCATCATTCCCATTCCCATGAGAACACTGGAAACTACCATATCGATTACCAGAAACGGTATAAAGATGAAAAAACCCATTTGCAGAGCTGTTTTCATTTCACTGATTGCATAGGCTGGTACAAGTGCCGTCAGTGGAATATCATTGACCGTCTTAGGCTTTGGTGCTTTGATATAATCTAAAAATAAATTCAAATCTTTTTCCCGCGTTTGCTTCGCCATAAACTGTTTAAACGGAACAACCGCCCGGTCCACCGCCTGTTCCTGCGTAATTTGCTTTTTCAAATAGGGCTGCAGCGCCTGCGAATTAACGGCCGAAAAGGTTGGGCTCATCACAAAAAAGGTTAAAAACAGCGCCAATCCGATTAGGACCTGTGTCGGCGGTGCTTGCTGCGTGGAAAGAGCAGTCCTGACAAATGAAAGAACGATGACAATTCTCGTAAAACAGGTCATGAGCAAAAGAATAGACGGCGCAATAGACAGCAGCGTAAGCAGAACAATAATTTGTAATGTCACCGATACATCGGCTGGATTATTGGATGTGCCAAGCTTTACATCAACGCCCGGAATTGGAATCGAGCTGGCAGCCAAAGTTATGTCCGGGAAAGAAAGAATGAACAGGGAAACTATAATAACAGCAAAAAGATATATTCGTTTCATTCTTTGTGTCCCTTCTCCCTATCCTCAAACAATTCTTCTTTCATCCATTCCCGCTGCCGTTTTGCTTCGTCCATTTTCTCCTGCAGCGTATTTTCAAATGATTGCGGCCTGCGATTGTATGTAACCTTTTTAAGAAGATTCGCCAGCCAATCAGGCGTGGTCATCATAGGCCCATTCTGAAACTGGGCGTCCATAGAGTCTAAAAGATTCTCAATTTCTTCAGGGTCTTCGATGTGGCGAATCAGCTGCACATTTTCCCCTACCCCAACAATATAAATAGAGGAACCGATCTGGA
Source organism: Aneurinibacillus terranovensis DSM 18919 (assembly GCF_000430625.1). Lineage (GTDB taxonomy): Bacteria > Bacillota > Bacilli > Aneurinibacillales > Aneurinibacillaceae > Aneurinibacillus_B > Aneurinibacillus_B terranovensis. The sequence continues at coordinate 161,789 of NZ_AUMJ01000004.1, read as the reverse complement.
CTACCTGAAGAGACTTCTGGGGGCCTAATGAGCAGCCGCCTAACGGTCTGACAAACGTTCGGCCAAAGAATTGGTGCTGCCGTTTGTTTAAAAAACGAAAGAGCAGATAAATGAATCCTATAATAAGAAGCAACGCTACAATCGTTTGTAGTAATAAGGGGAAGATAGAAGTTGTGGAATTTTGAAAAACGCCGTTATCCACTTCGGACGTTTTGGACGGAAGCGCCGATTGCTGTGCTGACACCCGCCCGATTTGATAAAAAAATAAAACTATGGCTGCTAGACTAAGAGGCAGTATTTTTCTTATCTTCATACAAATTTCTCCTTCTCCCATTCCCCTGTGCTTAAAACCTGGCCAAGCCCTTAGCCTAACGTCTTTTTAATCGCTTCAAGCACACGATCCGCTTGAAAAGGCTTAACGATAAAGTCTTTGGCACCGGCTTGAATGGCATCAATAACCATTGCCTGCTGACCCATTGCCGAACACATGATGACTTTAGCACTGGCGTCGATTTTTTTAATTTCTTTTAGGGCTGTAATCCCGTCCATCTCAGGCATAGTAATATCCATCGTTACAAGGTCAGGTTTTAATTCTTTATACTGCTCAACTGCCTGTGAGCCGTCGCTTGCCTCCCCTACTACATTGAAGCCGTTCTTTGAAAGGATTTCTTTAATCATCATTCTCATAAAAGCCGCATCATCCACAATCAATACTTTGTTACTCATAGTTCATCCTCCTAATTCCCGTCTTATTGTAATTTTTGTACACGGTCTAATTGACTGATAATGTCAGTAACCCGTACACCAAAGTTCTCATCAATAACAACAACTTCACCTTTTGCAATTAATTTATTATTAACAAGAATATCAACCGGTTCACCCGCCAGCTTATCCAGTTCAATAATAGAACCCGGCGATAAATCGAGAATGTCTTTAATTTGCCTTTTTGTTCTACCTAATTCAACCGTAACCTGAAGAGGTATGTCCATTAACATATTCAAATTCTTCGGAACTGCCTGGTGAACCCCCCCTGCTTCAAAGGAAGCAAAGTTAACAGGCTGCACGTTGGATGATGGCTGTGCACCGCTCATTCCTCCATACGATTGTGAAACCGGCTGCTGTTGATACATCGGTGGTTGATACATTGGCTGCTGGTACATCGGCTGATGCGGATACATCGGCTGCTGATATGCCGCATCATATCCCATCGGGTATCCTTGCGGCGGCACAGGAGGCTGCTGATATTCCGGTGTCCCGGCCGGCATCCCCCCTGCGGCCGGCTGAGGTGGAAGTTCAGCGGCGGCCTGCCCCGGCTGTGCAGCCAGCGGCTGTACCTGTTCAGCGGCCATCGGAGGCTGCTGTGGTGAAGAAGCCGACGCTTCCGCAGGTTTCGAGTCGTCTTCCGCTCCGCCGAGCAGCATGTTAACCATGGAACGGGCAAACGGAATCGGGATCAACTGCATGATATTAGAATCGATTAATTCACCTATTTTCAGGCGAAACGATACTTTAACTAACACACTATCATCTGGTATATTCTCTTCACCTTTTCCCTGCGCGAGATCCATCAAATCAATGCCTGGCGGTGATATGTTAACCATTTTATTAAAAATAGTAGACATGGAGGTCGCTGCGGAGCCCATCATTTGATTCATCGCTTCCTGAACTGCACTCACATGCAGTTCAGACATCTCCTGCGGAGGGGCAGTGCCGTCTCCGCCCATCATCAAGTCTGCAATAATTTGTGCATCCTCCGTGCGAATCACGAGCAGGTTTATCCCCTGAAATCCCTCTGTATACTCAACATGAACGGCTACGTATGGTTGAGGAAATTCTTGCTGTACAAGCTCCCGCTTGATTGCCCCAACCTTTGGTGTTGTAATATCAACCTTTTGTCCGAGCAAGGTAGATAAAGCTGTCGCGGCGCTGCCGAACGTGATATTTCCTATTTCACCAAGCGTATCCTGTTCGAATGGCGAAAGAATGTCATCAACATTCGGCTCATTCATTCCCTCCTGTATATCTGTGTCCGCGTCATCCAAATTATTCTGGCGGAGCAACGCGTCGATTTCATCTTGAGATAGCATATCCCTACTCATCTTCCCCCACCTCTTCCTCTAGCACTTCTTCAACCATAATGGCTACCCTTCCTTTTTGCGTACCCGGCCGCCCTAAAAATTTAGGTTTCTGCCCGATACGGACCAGCAAATCATCTTCAATTCGTCGATCGAGCTGAATGACATCTCCAACGGCAAGATTAATAAACTCTCCGACCGAGATCGTCGCGGTACCGAGTTCTGCGACAAGAGGAATTTTTGCTTTTTGTACGCGTCGCTGCAGCGTCTGTATTTCTCTTTCATCTCTTGCTTTCTTTTGCGTGGATAACCAGTAATGGGCAGATAATTTAATCATTAACGGTTCCAGGACGACATGCGGCAAACAAAGGTTGATCATGCCCGTCGTTTCCCCGATTTTGGTACTGAAAGAGATAACAGCCACCGTTTCATTAGGCGACACAATTTGCATAAATTGTGGGTTTACTTCGAGCAATTCCAGTTCCGGCTCCATCTCAATCACATTTTTCCATGCTTCCGCAAAACTGGTAAGAGCTCTACTAAAAATTCGCTCCATAATGGTTGTTTCTATTTCTGTCAGAGCACCCGCTTTATTTTGGGTAGTTCCGGAGCCTCCCAGAAGGCGTTCCAACATGGCGAACGCAATATTGGGATTTACCTCCATCACCATACGGCCTTCAAGAGGCTCGGCTTCAAAAATGTTTAGAATCGTCATTTTAGGGATGGATCGAATAAACTCATCGTATGGCAATTGATCAACAGAAGCAACACTTATTTGAACGAATGTTCGCAGTTGAGCCGAAAAGTAAGTAGTTAGAAGGCGTGCGTAGTTTTCATGGATTCGCGTCAAAGTCCGGATCTGGTCTTTCGAGAAGCGAAGCGCACGTTTAAAATCATATACTTTAACTTTTTTCTCTACCTCTTCTTTTTTCAGCTCTTCCGCATTCATCTCACCAGAAGACAGAGCGGCCAGCAGGGCGTCTATCTCCGATTGGGACAATACTTCTGTCATAAGTGTCACCTCCTTTTATACAATGCTGCATTAGTATGTATTATTGTTGGATTACTTTATGTGTAGTGATGACCTTATCAACTTTGCCATCCTGTAGAACTTCATTAAGTTTATTTTTAATGTCAGTTTCCATTTTTTCCATGCCCTTTGCCCCTTTAATATTATCAGGCGTTAAAGAGGAGAGCGTCTCAACTATAATATGTGTGACCTGAATGGTTCGCTTCTGAAGTTCAGCCTTTGTTTTTTCTGAATCTGCCTGAATGCCGAATTGGGCAAGAATAACTTCACCAGATAACAAATTGGTCGTAATCTCATCGGTTTGGAAGGTAACCTTTTGAAATTCATCCGCGCTGATTTGCTGTTGCTGACTTGGAATGGCCGCATTCGACGAAGCCGGTTTTAAATAGGATTGCCACAAAAAAATTGCAACCACCCCGAGGAGGGCTATAGAAATAACGATAATAAGTCCAATGGTCAATAATTTATTTTTAAACACCCTCCTCTTCCTCTCCTTTCGTTAAACTGTCAAGCATCGGTAAAGCTTTAATTGCGTTAATCTCACTATAGAAAGCACGAATGACTTCCAGCGTTTCAGCCAGCGATTCGCGTACAACAAATTTTTTACCATTGGTCAACGTTATAACGGTATCAGGCGTTGCCTCTATACTTTCAATAAGCAAGGCGTTAAGATAATGTTCGGTGCCGTTAAGGCGTGTAACGTGTATCATAAATGCCCCCTGTTAATATAACGGGGAGAGGAGAACCCTCTCCCTGAATTTAAATTAGCCTCTCTTAACTACGTTTTAAATCGACAAGTTCTTGAAGAATGGAATCAGACACGGTAATAATACGTGAGTTGGCCTGGAACCCGCGCTGGGCAACGATCATTTCCGTGAATTCTTCCGATAAATCTGTGTTGGACATTTCGAGTTCGCCGGCTAAAATCTGTCCACGCACACCTGTATTGGCTGCACCTAGTAAACCGAGCGGTGCAGCGTAACCATTATCTGATGAAGGAGTTATTTTATAAAGTGAGTTGCCTACTTTCTCAAGACCTGCCGGATTCGCTACAACAGCAAGCCCGATTCCATTTGGAGTTGTTGTTGTAGTACCAGTATTATTTGTATAAGTAATTTTGCCGTCTTGGCCAATTGAATAAGACTTAATGTTCGACATTGTGCCTATATTAATAACCGCTCCACTTGAATCAAGAACGTACATACCGTTTGAAGTTACTAGATTTCCGCTGCTGTCAAACGAAAAATTTCCTGCTCTTGTTAGAAAATTATTCCCTGCACCGTCTTTGACCATAAAGAATCCATTTCCTTGAATAGCAAGATCAGATGGAACATTCGTCGTCTGTAAAAATCCTTGCGTTTGAATCGTATCAATCGCAGATACTGTTGAACCCAAGCCAACTTGCTTAGGATTTGTTCCTCCTATCGTTGGATTGTTCGGCGCACTTCCCCCCTGCATCGTCTGGCTTAAAATATCCTGGAAGACCACCCTGCTTTTCTTATATCCAGGCGTATTAACATTCGCAATATCATTACCAATTACATCAAGCTTCGTTTGAAATCCTCTCATCCCGCCAATACCTGAGTACAATGAACGCAGCATTCTTTTTCCTCCTTTTGATTGTACCGCTTCAATCAGTCCACGGCACCAAGCCTCCATTAGGTCCGGCTTGCCATTAATTTAATAGATTCATTACACAATGACTGCACTGTCAATGTTGGTAAATACATGGTTATCCGCTGATTGGCTATCTATTGCTGTAATCACTGTCTTGTTCTGGACGCTAACGATATATGCCACATTGTTCATCAGTACAAGCGATTCCCTTGCTCCCTTATGCCGGGCGTTATCCACAGCATTCATAAGCTTCTGAATATCTTCCTGATTCAGTGAAATTCCACGCTGCTGCAGGCGCTGCATCGCATGATTTGAAAAAGATAGGCTTGCTGCTTGTTGCTGTTCTGCCAGTTTTTGCGTAAGAACATTATCAAAAGCCGTTGTTTGGCTTGCGGATGGCTTCGACTGGCGCGGGGCAATCGCCGGTGCAAAATAGAGCTGCCCTGCTTTAATCATTTTGTCCATTCTAAACACCGCCTGATGTCCCGGATTGCGGCAATGAAATGGTCTCTATATTCTTCACGTCCACTTTTGAACCATCCTGCAGCACAGCTTGGGCTTTGTTATCCTTCATGCTAATCGCCGTGACAATCCCTTCCTTAGGGGTTGATACAGTTGTCGCATTGTCGCCCGTACCCGTTGTCACTGTATCCGTCCAGCTAATGTTCTTTCCAATTAAACCGGACAGTGTACCGACGCTTTGTGCCGCAGCAAAATTGGTAAACGATTCATTGAGCTTGGTCATCTGCTCTACCGCCGTAAATTGTGCCATCTGGGCAATGGTTTCCTTATCATCCATCGGCTGGGTCGGGTCCTGGTTCTGCATCTGCGTGATTAATATCTTTAAGAAATCATCCTCACCTAACATGGTCCGGTCTAGCGTATTGGTAGAATTAGCACCTACCGTTGCCTGTGTAGTGGTATTATTGTTTACACTGGTTGTTGACATTCTTTCACTCCTTTCCTCTTTTAGATAGCGACATTCACTTCTTTAGTAGTCATGTCCCCCAATTCTTTGTTTACCGCTTCTCCGTTACCTAAAGACGCCAGGTCAAGAGAAAATTCAGCTTGTTCCTTTTCCTGCTCCCGGTTGTTTTCCTGCTGGTGCTGTTCGCTGCCTTCCCGCTGATTAAACATCTGGTTATCTCCCTGTGAAGCAGGCGAGGAAGCCGCTTGCGTAACCTCCAGTTTTTCCGGATGTAATCCGTGCTGTAAAAGTGCTTGATGCAGCTGATCCATCTGACGTTCAATCGCTTCTTTTCCTGCGGTGCTTGTCGCAATAAATTGAGCTGTGATCTGCCCGTTTAACGCAGTAATTTTTACATCAACCTGTCCAAGATTTTCAGGGAACAGCCGGACTGTCATTTCGTACGCGCCGGTACCTTTGTTTTGCATGGCCTGCTTTACCATTACAGCCTCCATTTCCCTGGCGAAAAAGCGGGCGGGAATCAATGGAGTATGTAAGGTATCACTTCTGGTTCCGGTTGAATTCTGCGTGCTGCTTGCCATCATAGGCATCGGGTCCTGAATTTGCAGGTGACCCACTTTTGTCGGTTCGTTTTTTTTCGGTAAAGCATCGGATCCTGTCTGCTCATTTTCTGCCTGTGTGCTGTCACCGTTAAAAAGGGCTGTAGACTGCCCGGGTTGCTTTACGGGCTCATTCTGCCCGGCAGTAGCATTCCGCCCAGCGGTATCATTCTGCCCATTGGTATCATTCTGGCGCACGGCAGATAGCTGCTCCTCTCTGGATAATGATGAAAAAACTTTATCCGGTTGGTTTAGCTTGGAACTCTGCAGGGAGACATCTGCTGGTTTTGGTGAATCTGTACCCGTAGTGCTGCCTGCGAGATTCTTATTCAAAAGAACAATCGATTGATTGAGCTTGTTCATGAACTCTTCAGGCAGTAAAACCTGGCCTGTTTTCTCCAGGGAAGCGAGAAAATCAGTTACTTTTTGCAGCAAATCAGCAACCTCTTGCCTGCCTGGTCCACCCTGCTTCATATAAATGAGTGGGCCCGATATGGAAACCGGATTTTGAACGATTTCTTTCGATTCAATGATGTTTAAGCTATTGTTGGTTTCTCCGCCTAACAATTGATAGATTTGCTGCAGCAACGCATAGATTTCCGGGTTTATTTCAGCCGTCTTTGCCCCGCTGTTTCCATCGGACTTTTTGCTCAGCTCTAGCAAAGCCTCCACCAACGTCTCAAGCTTTTTCGTAAGTGCTCGTCCATCGCTGTCGGATAATTGGCCCGTATTTGTTTTCTGGACTTTAGTGTTTCCCAGAGAACTATTTGATGCAGCATTCTTTTCCGCACTTACCGCATCCTGCATTTTGCTGGCGAAATCCCCGCTTGCCTTACTGTTGTTTTTGCCGGAAGAAGTACGTACAGACGGTATCAGGTCATTTTTACTATCAACTTGTGTGATTGGCATTTATTTCACCTCCTTCCTCCTAAATAATAGTAGAATAACAGTCAAAACTCAACCGAAGATATTCTCATTGGGCTAACAACTTCTGGCTTATTTTTGCCGCCATCGCAATTTGGCCTAGGTCATTGGTCATGCTGGACAGAATTTGCGAGCGCTTCTGGACATCCATTCGGGCTAAAATCGCCAGCGCTTGATTTTCGTTTGTTTTATCCATCGATAATAAAATTTTTGCCGCACTCGTTGCATCCATCGTCGAAAAAGTATTGACCATTTCCGGCAAGGTACTCGAGTTTTTCTGTGCCTTACTCAGTGCGCCCGTCAGATTTTGAATACGCTGCTGCAGCGCAGCCGTATCAGCGTCTTTTGTTAAGGTCGTGTCTTTCAGCAGCGCGGATAAATCGGCGGCTTTCTGCGGGTCCATCTTGGCCAGAATAGCCGAGGCATCAACCGACTTCATAGATTTCAGAACCAGTACCGCTTCCTGCGGCGTCAGTTTTTCCATGATAGGAGCCGCTTTGCTTGCAGACATGGACGTATAGATTTTGGCCAAACCGCTTATCTGTTGCTGCCTGTCCGCATCAATCGCCTGCTTGGCAGTAGCCGCAGATGCTTTGGCGTCCGCAATCTGCTGCTGGTTCTGCTGCATTTTTTTCTGGTCCAGATTAACTTGATTTTTTAAGTTCTGAACTTCCTGGTTCTTTGCGTTTAATTCATCTTTAAGTTTCTGAGCCTGTTCATCCTGCTGTGTCGGTGCCTTTTGCGACGAAGAATTCGGATGGGAAACAGCAGAGTCAGGAATAAGTTTTTGTATAACCGGGACGCTGCTTAGCATTTTGGCTAGACTCCCCACGACATTGTAACCAAACATCTGCGCAATAATTCCAGATAGAACAAGCGTGAACAGAATGGGTATAAAGATGATATAAAAGAACCACTCCAGTTTGCTGTACGACCGTTCTTCTTCTGTAGATTCCTTCACGTATATCCCACCTTAGCGCGCTTTTACTGTCCGCCGATAATAACGGGTCACCGCTATTTCATCAAGCTGCTTCTGTTCAAGCTGTTTCATTGTTTCGAGATGTTTTACATAAGAATTTTCCTTTAACTTCGCCCAGATTTTTTCGTCCATTGCTTTTTCCGTGAGAACTTCTTGTTTTTGGTGCACGTCGGACTCCGCTGCGGTTTTGCTTTGTTCAGCATCTACGATTAACTTATGCATATGGTCCAGGTAAAGATAGGAATGTTTTAATTCGGCTAAAGACATGTTTTTCTCTGCCTGCTGAACAAATCTTTGCTCCATCTCTTCTTTGTTTTGCTGTAATTGATACAATTTGCTTTCTTCAAGTCGGAGTGTATGTAATGATTTCGTATAATTTTTTTCAGCCTGTCCCTTTTCCTTTTTCTTTACGTCGAGAATTTTTTGAAAAGTATAATTGAATGACACGATTAACACCTACCTTGTACCAAACATTGTAAGCAACGAAGCGGTTGCTTCATCCAAACTGGAAGGATTATCAGTGCCCTGGCTGGTATAATTCGCGATAGCATCTTTAAAGTGAATGGCCATGTCGATATCTTTATTCGCCCCGGGTTTATATGCACCGATATTAATTAAATCTTCGGCCTCCCGGTAGATAGCCAGCATACGCTTTAATTCATTTGCGGCTGCGTAATGTTCCGGAGACACGATTTCTTTCATGACACGACTGACGCTCGCCAGAATGTCAATCGCGGGATAGTGACCGGTGTGCGCTATTTTGCGGCTTAATACGATATGCCCATCCAGTATCCCCCGCACAGAGTCCGCGATCGGGTCGTTCATGTCATCCCCTTCTACAAGCACCGTATAAAAACCGGTGATCGAGCCTGCGCTTGAAGTGCCTGCGCGTTCTAAAAGACGGGGGAGAAGTGCAAAGACCGAAGGGGTGTATCCCCGCGTTGCCGGCGGTTCTCCAATCGCCAGCCCTACCTCTCGCTGTGCCATGGCAAAACGAGTAACCGAATCCATCATCAGCATTACATTTAAACCCTGATCGCGAAAATACTCGGCAATTGAAGTGGTAAGCAGCGCGCCCTTGATCCGAATAAGTGCCGGCTGGTCCGAAGTCGCCACGACGACCACAGATCGTTTAAGTCCCTCTTCCCCGAGGTCCCGTTCGATAAAGTCCACTACCTCTCTTCCACGTTCCCCTATCAGACCGATTACATTAATATCGGCCTCCGTATTTCTCGCAATCATGCTGAGCAGAGTACTTTTGCCGACACCGCTTCCCGCAAATATCCCAATTCGCTGCCCTCGCCCTACGGTAAGCAGGCCGTCAATGGCACGAACTCCCACTGAAAGAGTTTCCTGAATGCGGGGCCGCAGCAAAGGATTCGGCGGTGCATTATCAACCGGATATTCGGTCATCCCATGAAATAACGAGTGTCCGTTCATCAGCTTCCCGGTTCCATCAAGAACCTGTCCCAGAAGTTCGCTTCCCACTTTTACGGTCAGCGGTTTTCCGGTCGCTACTACGTCACAGCCGGGACCGATTGCACCCAAATCACCCAGCGGCATTAACAGCACCTTATTGTCTTTAAAACCAACGACTTCGGCAGGCACGGGAATTTTAGATCCCACAGGATAAATGTTGCAAATTTCACCAATCCTTACATTAGGCCCCATAGATTCTACTGTTAGCCCGATAACCTGCGATACTTTTCCATTGATTCGGATAGGGTTCAACGTTTGCAGGACAGACAGATATTTAAGAAGGTGCTGCATCGGTAAGCTCTCCGTTTCCATTGCAGATGCTAAATAAATTCTTTCGGATTTCTTCCAACTGGGTATCTACTCTCGCATCCACACTTCCCATCGACGTTCGAATAATGCAGCCACCTTCGCTCACCGAGTGGTCGGGCACAATCGTCATTTCAATTTGGCTGTCCAGTATTTCCAGCACCTTCTTCCGATTTTCCTGCACATATTCGTAGGATTCCGGGCTGACGCACACAACAATCGTCTTGTATTCCTGCGTATACGACAGCGAATGGCGGATGATTTCCAGTACGCTTTCCTGATGTAAGGAAAGGTGTGCGCCTATCACTTTCTTTGCTATCTCCATCGTTAAATCTAAAAGAAAAGGCTCAGCTTCCGCCACGATTCTCCGCTTGATGTGCGGCGCTTCTTCAAGTATTTCGCGGGCATGGTTTAAAGCGGACGTATATTCCTCGTATGCGAGGCGCTCCCCTTCCTTCCTGCCCTCCTCTGTTCCCTGCCTGAAACCTTCCTGTCTTGCCTGTTCACGCACCGCTTCGTCTTCCTGGCGGCGCTGTTGCCACCACTGGTCCATTTCCAGGCGGGATTCATTCATGATCTGGTCCGCCTGTTGACTGGCAGTAAAAATAATTCGTTCCGCTTCTGCTTTGGCCCGCTGTATGATTTCATTGGCCTGCGCTGAAATGGAATCGGGCCCGGCAGAATTTCCTGTACTTTCGGCCGCTTCGCTTTCACCCGGTTCGTCTACTGACCCGACATTATGATCCGCTGCCATATTGCCGCGATGGCGAAGGGTGAAGGCATCCTCTATTGTCGAGTAAAACGAAGATTTAATAATTCTAGACAATTATTTCATCTCCCCCACCGCGTGCAATAATAATTTCGCCGCCTTCTTCAAGGCGTCTGATCGTGGCGACAATCCGGGTCTGCGCTTCTTCCACGTCGCGCAGACGGACAGGTCCCATGTATTCCATTTCTTCTTTGAATGTGTCAACCATCCGTTTCGACATATTCCGAAACACCACATCGCGCACTTCTTCATTCGCCACTTTCAGGGCCAGCATCAGGTCAGCATTTTCCACATCACGGATAACCCGCTGAATGGACCTGTCATCAAGCAGTACAATATCTTCAAACACAAACATTCTCTTCTTAATTTCTTCTGCAAGTTCCGGATCCTGAATCTCGAGTGAGTCAAGAATTATCCGTTCCGTGCTACGGTCGACATTGTTAAGCATATTGACCACCGCTTCAATTCCGCCCGCCTGCGTATAGTCGGTGACCATATTGGTGGAGAGCTTCTGCTCCAGCACGTGTTCCACTTCGCTGATTACATCCGGGGATGTACTCTCCATTAAAGCAATTCTTCTGGCCACATCCGCCTGCCTTTCCTGGGGCAGGGCGGAAATAATGGCGGCTGATTGTTCCGGCTCTAAATAGGAAAGCACCAGAGCGATCGTTTGCGAATGCTCATTCTGGATGAAGTTTAGTATTTGGTTTGGATCCGCCTTGCGGGCAAAATCAAACGGACGCACCTGCAAATGTGCGGTCAGGCGATTGATAATATCGAAGGCCTTTTGCTGGCCAAGAGCCTTTTCGAGAATTTCTTTCGCGTAGCTAATGCCCCCCTGTGAAATATACTCTTGCGCTACGCAAATTTGATGAAATTCGGTAAGAACATTTTCCTTCTCCGACGTATCAACCCTTCGCACATTCGCAATTTCAAGAGTTAACTGTTCAATTTCATCCTCACGCAGGTGTTTAAAGACCTGGGCAGACACCTCAGGACCGAGCGAAATTAGCAGAATGGCTGCCTTCTGCCTTCCGCTCAATTCTTTAGCTTGACGTGCCATTTCCATCCCCCATTTTTAATCGTCTGCTAACCATGAGCGAAGCAGCCCGACAAACTCTTCCGGTTTTTGCTTGGCCAGTTTTTCCAATTGTTTACGCACAACCACATCTTCCCCTTCATCGTATTCGATCTCGGGAATGTCAACCGGCAATTGCGGCGGTGCCAATTCTTCCGTTTCCTGCTGTTTGCGGCGCCTTCTGACCACAATAAAAATGGTAACGCCCGCTGCGACAAGCACAAGACCCAGTACACTATAGAGAATAATGTTCGTCCAGTTTGTCGGAGGTGTAAACGTCTGTTTGCCGCTAAACGTCTGCGGGAATACAGAAATCCGATCATTAATTTGCTGCGGGGTTAACTGTGTACCCTGGGAAGAAAGAGATGCTCTTACGACATTACCCAGCAATTTTTGAATCTCAGCCTGCGTAGCTGGTGTAAGGCTCGCCGGATTCGCCGGGTTCGGCGGTTCCACCCCCACGTTAATCGTAATATCGTCTATTTTATACGGCTGGCTAACGATATTTTGTTTCACGCGGTTGACTTCATAGTTAATACTATTCTGCGTCTTTTCATACTGGTTGTTGGTACTGCCGCTTGCCCCGGGATAACCAGGGATTTGCGATTGGCCGGAACCCGCTGTTCCCCCGGGGGGCGAACCTGTTCCTGTGTAAGACTCCTGAATTTTCTGGGCGCTGATCGCAATCCCTTCGTTATTCTGCTTGTCGACAGGTTCAACAAGGTTCTCTTCACGCTGTGTTTTGTCGAAGTTCAATTTGACATATGTATAGACGTATACTTTATCCTGACCCAGGATGGTGCCCAGCATATTCTGCAGGTTGCGCTGGATATCGAGTTCCACATCTTTTTTAATTTTGCTCTGCTGTTGATACTGGGTTAAATAATTACCATCTTTACTGTCGTCCTGAAACGGTAGCATCTGGCTGTTTTGGTCCATAATAACAATGTTGTCCGTTGGCAGATTCGGGACGCTTTTGGAAACAAGATTATAAAGAGCGCGAATTTGCGGAGCCTCTAATTGTTTGCCGGGCTCTACATCCACGACGATGGAAGCAGATGCTTTATCCTGCGTGTCATTCGGGTGGACGAATACACTTTGCTGCGGCATCGTTAAAATAACCTTCGCGTTCCGAACGCCGTCAACGGTTTTCAGCAGGTCAGCAAGCTGATTTTGCATGGCGTCGCGCTCCACGACATCGAACTGCCTGTCGGTCATGCCCATGCCGATATTTTGGCTAAATATATCAAGCTTAACACCGTCGCTCTTTGGAACCCCTTTGGCAGCAAGATCCGCCGCCTTCGTATATTTATCTTTTTCGGGAACCAGAACATTACCGGCAGTAATTTGATAGTTTTTATACCCTTCAGCGTCTAATTCGGTTTTAATCTGCGCCACATCGTTCTCAGTTAAATTCCCGGTAAAAAGCGGCACATAATTTGGTTTTGCAGCAAAATAAATGAATAAAGTTGTCGATATAATAAGAAAGAGAGCCGCTGCACTTATCAAGATCTTTTGTTTATTGGAAAACCGGTTCCAGAACGCCGCTATCTGAGACCGAATTTGCAGTAATCGTTCGTTCATCCTTCACCCCGCCAAAACCGTTAATAACATTCTATCTATACTTGCATTCGCATAATTTCCTGGTATGCTTCGACTGCTTTATTGCGAACCTGTACAGCCATATCAAGCGCAAGCGTCGCCTTCTGCCCAGCTATCATGACCTGGTGCATATCCTGCACTTGGCCGGTAAGTAAGCCATAGTTCATTTGGGTTGCTGTGCTCTGAAGTCGATTTATATCATCAACGGCATTTTTTAAGTAAGAAGAGAAAGAACGAGAAGCTTCGTAAGGTGTCGAAGGGTCATTAACCGCCGGATTGGCGTCTGTTTTTTGGATTGGCATTTGCATTTGCAATGCATTCGCAACATTTTCTATCATTTTTCCGCCTCCTATTTACCTATTTCCAACGCTTTAAGAGCCATGGCTTTTGCCGCATTGATTGCCGTTACATTGGAATCATAAGCGCGCGTGGTCTGCATCAAATCCACCATTTCCTTCAGCATATCCACATTAGGCATTTGTACATAGCCCCGTGCGTTTGCATCGGGATTCGTAGGGTCATAGACAGACTTAAAAGGTGTTTGATCGGGAACAATGGCCGTGACTCGAACCCCGTTCACCTGCACTCCACCTGTTTGTCCTATAGCGGCCTGAAGAAAATTATCAAATGAGGAGGAAGTCCCGGGTTCAATAACCGCCATTTTTCGACGGTAAGGCTGCCATTGGCCGTTTACATACTCTCCACGGGTCGTATTCGCATTGGCTATATTGCTGGAGATAATATCCATGCGAAGCCGATTTGTGGTTAATGCAGAAGCGCTCGCGTCAAAACTGCTAAATAAGCTCATTCTCATTACCTCCCTTCAATGGCCATGCGAAGATTGCTGAACTGGCCATTCGTCTGCTGAACTAATGCATTGTACCAGAGTTGATTGCGTGCGAGATTGCTCATCTCACTATCCAAGTCCACGTTGTTATCCGAATTTTGCATAGGACCAATGGAATTATCCTGTTCAACCACAGGGGTAATATTTTGAAGCGATGGCGCACCAAAATCAAGGTGCTTCGGATTAGTTCGATACGCTCTAAACGTGCTGCCATCCTGCTGCAGCGCTTTTTGCAATTCCGCTTCAAACGAAACGCTCTGCGCTTTGTAATGAGGCGTGTCGACATTGGCTATATTGTTGCTGATTGTCCGCTGCCTTAGTGAAGCGGCGTTTAACGCCTGTTCAAATACCGGTAAAATAGATGGTAAAATCATGATATTCCCCCAAATTTTATCCCTGATTAGTTATATCACACTTCCTATGGAGTTTTCACTATAAAAATGTCGAAAAGCTTACAAATTTATCGAAAAGTTATTTATATCTTATACTAACAGATGATTCCAAACGATTAAAAGCCCCATCTTAAAAGATAGGGCTTTTATACCGTACAGAAATTACGTAATTATGAAGTTTTTAATTTTTCCAACTCTGGCAGCAGCTTTTCATTCAGTATTTTGATGTAGGTCCCTTTCATACCGAGCGAGCGGGATTCAATGACACCGGCACTCTCCAGCTTGCGGAGCGCGTTTACGATAACAGAACGGGTAATTCCCACTCTATCAGCAATTTTACTAGCGACGAGCAAGCCTTCTTTGCCATCCAACTCCTCAAAGATGTGCTCCACAGCTTCCAATTCGCTGTAGGATAGAGAGCCGATTGCCATCTGTACAACCGCTTTGCTGCGGGCTTCCTGTTCAATTTCCTCCGCACGTTCCCGCAGAATCTCCATACCGACAACCGTAGCGCCTACTTCTGCGAGGATTAAATCATCGTCTGTAAAATTCTCGTTAATTCTAGCCAGAATTAGAGTAGCTAAACGATCCCCACCACCGATAATAGGAACAATCGTCGTTAATCCTTTCTTAAAGAAATCTTTCATCTCGACAGGGAAAGCGGTATACGGGCTATCGATATCCAGGTTTGCGGACGTTTCATCCACACGGAGAAGCTGGGTGCTGTAATCTCCCGGAAATCTTCTTTCATCGAGCATTTTGCGAATCCGTTCGTTATCAACTTCCTGTGCGATCGCGTGCCCGAGGATTTTACCCTTGCGGCTGACAACGAAAATGTTGGCTTCGATGATTTCACTTAGCACTTCAGCCATTTCCATAAAATTAACGGGATGGCCGGCTGTTTTCTGCAACATGCGGTTAATGCGGCGAATTTTGGTTAATAAATCCATAACATTTGTTCCTCCTAAATGTTTACAAGATATACCGACTTAAATCTCGGTCTTCTACAATGTTTTGAAGTTTTTCCTTCACATACTCGGGCGTAATTAGAATATGGTCCAAATGAATATCGGGCGCCTCAAATGACAAATCTTCCAGCAATTTTTCAAGTATCGTATGTAATCTTCTTGCTCCAATATTATCGGTGTTCTGGTTGACTTCGGCTGCCAGAGTTGCAATTTCTTCAATAGCATCGTCAGAAAATTCAACCTTTATACCTTCCGTCTCCAATAAAGATGCATATTGTTTGGTGAGAGCGTTTTTGGGCTCGGTAAGAATTCGCACAAAATCCTCTACGCGCAGGCTCTTCAGCTCGACCCGAATCGGAAAACGGCCCTGCAATTCCGGAATCAGGTCAGACGGCTTTGCAATATGAAACGCACCTGCCGCAATAAAAAGGACGTAATCTGTTTTTACGGGTCCGTATTTTGTTACCACCGTAGATCCTTCTACAATCGGAAGAATATCACGCTGTACCCCTTCGCGTGAAACGGAAGCGGAATTCATCTCTTTGCCTGCAATTTTATCGATTTCATCGATAAAAATAATCCCGGACTGTTCAGCGCGCTGTACGGATTCCTGAATAACCTCATCCATATCGATCAGCTTTTGCGCTTCTTCTGCAATCAGGGCCTTTCTTGCTTCACGAATGGGCAATTTACGCTTTTTCATCTTCTTCGGCATGAAATTGCCAAGCATCTCTTGCATATTTATACCCATTTGCTCAATGCCTGAACCAGAAAAAATGTCAAACGCGGGCGTGGAATCTTCCACTTCAATTTCCACAACCGTATCTTCAAGCTGGCCCATCGCCAGTTGATGGGCCACCTGCCTGCGCTGCTGCGAGAGAGACAGCTCATCAGTGTCAGGCTGTGATGAAGAAGGTGTCTCTTGTCCCCCGAAAAACATTTCGAGCGGATTCTTAAAAGAGCGGGCTGCTTTTTTGCCCGGAACCAGGATATGGACAAGACGCTCGTTTGCCATGCTTTCCGCTTTATCTTTCACCTGTTCGGTTTTTTCTGCTTTTACGATGCGAATGGCTGTTTCTACCAGGTCCCGCACCATAGAATCCACGTCCCGACCGACGTACCCCACTTCGGTAAATTTCGTTGCTTCTACTTTAACAAAAGGCGCGCCGGTTAATTTAGCAAGCCTGCGGGCAATCTCCGTCTTGCCGACACCCGTGGGCCCGATCATTAAAATGTTTTTAGGAACGACTTCATCCCTAATTTCTTCGGGTAAAAGGTTGCGGCGGTAACGATTGCGCAGTGCGATAGCCATCGCTCGTTTCGCTTCATGCTGGCCGACGATAAAGTGGTCGAGTTGCTCTACGATTTGCCTCGGAGTTAAACGTTCTGAGTTATTCAAAGCATAGCCCCCTTATCTTATGTCCTCAGGATTACTTAATTTCTTCCACGACGAGATTATGGTTTGTAAACACACAGATGTCCGCGGCCGTTGTAAGCGACGCCGTTGCGATTTCCTTCGCCGTCATTCCGGGAGCATGTTTTTTCAGGGCGCGCCCCGCTGCAAGAGCGTAATTGCCGCCAGAGCCAATGGCTAAAATCCCGTCATCCGGCTCAATGATTTCCCCGTTACCGGAAATAAGCAAAAGATGTTCTTTATCCATCACAATCATAAGTGCCTCCAGGCGCCGCAACACTTTATCCATCCGCCATTCCTTCGCAAGTTCTACGGCGGCCCGCGGTAAATTCCCGTGGTACTCTTCCAGCTTGGCCTCGAACTTTTCAAACAGTGTGATCGCATCGGCTACCGACCCGGCAAAACCGGCTACAACTGTACCATGATAAATTCTTCTAACCTTTTTGGCCGTCTGCTTCATGACTACACTATTGCCGAAAGTAACCTGACCGTCACCTGCCATGGCGCACGATCCATCATGCTGTATGGCAAAAATCGTTGTCGCATGGAATGTCATATCCATTTCATCACCCCACATGCTAGGATTCAAGCTCGCGGATGAGCTTGATTGTATACAAGACGTAATCTCTCGCGTGTTACATGCGTGTATATCTGCGTTGACGAAATACTTGAATGCCCAAGCATCTCCTGCACACTGCGCAGGTCCGCACCGTTGTCTAAAAGATGGGTAGCAAAGGTGTGCCTGAACGTGTGGGGGCTTACCTTTAGCATTTCGCTTGCCCGATCCACATATTTGTTAATCATGCGCCTGACACTTCGATCTGTCAGCGCCTCACCGCGTATGTTTAAAAACAAAGCGTTTGTCTTTTTCTCTTTTGCCAGCACCGGGCGAAACTTTTCTACATATGTACGGTAAGATTCAATGGCGTATGAGCCTAGCGGCACGTATCGTTCTTTCGCTCCCTTGCCAAATACAAGTGCCGTGCCAATCGACGCGTCAATCGATTTCGTCGTGAGGCCTACCAATTCAGAGACGCGTATGCCGCTTCCGTACAAAATCTCAAGCATCGCACGATCACGGGCGCCCAAAGGGGTCGACACATCAGCCAGCGCTATAAGCATTTCAACTTCCTTTGGATAAAGGAAGTTGGGCAACCGTTTATCAAGTTTGGGTGTGGAAACCATTTTAAAAGGGTTTTGATCCACAAGTTCCTCGCGCAGCAGAAAACGGTAGAAACTTCGTAAAGCCGAAAGTTTGCGGGCAATCGAACGCCGGGCATAAGACTGCTGGGCAAGCAGCGAAAGATAGGAACGCACATGAACATACGAAACAGCAGCATATTCTTCGATAGCATGCTGCTCCATGAACTCCTTGAAAGCAAGAATATCCTTCTTATAATTCGAAATCGTAAGAGAGGACGCATTCTTTTCAATCTGCAAGTATTGTATAAAGAGTAGAAGCAACGAATCAGGCCCTGAACCCTCCATTCCATTACCCCCTCACCGAGCAAATACATAGTACCACATAAAAGTGATTAACTGCAACTTACATTGTGGATGTTTCGGGAAAAATTCTGAATTTTTCCGAGCGCCCGGTTGGCGAACTGCTCATACCGTTCTTTTTTATTTCGAATTTTCTTTTCCAGCGGAGGAAACAAGCCAAAATTCGCATTCATCGGCTGAAAATTGTCCGGGTTCGCTGTTGTGATATAATGCGCCATGCTGCCCATCGCCGTCTCCTTAGGGAAAACGATAGGGTCAAGTCCCCGGGCAAGCCTTCCTGCGTTCACCCCGGCAATCAGGCCGGACGCAGCGGATTCGACATACCCTTCCACACCTGTCATTTGGCCGGCAAACAAAAGGTCTTCCCTGCCTTTATACTGATAGGTAGGCGTAAGCAGGCGCGGCGAATTGATAAACGTATTGCGGTGAATGACACCATAACGGATAATTTCGGCGTTTTCAAGACCTGGAATCATCTGAAAGACACGCTTCTGCTCCGGCCATTTTAAATGGGTTTGGAAACCTACAATATTGTAAAGTGTGCCCGCACTGTTGTCCTGGCGCAGCTGCACCACCGCAAATGGCTGTTTTCCCGTGCGCGGGTCTGTCAACCCCACTGGTTTCATCGGACCAAACAGCATGGTTTGTTTTCCCCGTTTCGCCATAACCTCAATGGGCATGCATCCTTCAAAAAACACTTCTTTTTCAAATTCCTTCAAGGCGACTTCCTCTGCCGTAGTGAGCGCTTCATAGAAGGCGTTAAATTCCTCTTCATTCATCGGGCAGTTGAGGTAGGCTGCTTCTCCCTTATCATACCGCGAAGCGAGAAATACCTTGGCCATGTTAATGGATTCTTTGTCGATAATCGGGGCCGCAGCATCGTAAAAATAAAGGTACCCTTCTCCGCTTATTTCCTGCAGGCGGCTTGACAGCGCCGGGGATGTCAGAGGTCCGGTGGCAATCACGGTAATGCCTTCAGGAACCTCCGTAATTTCTTCGTTTAGCACCCGAATGTTCGGATGGTTGCGAATTCGCTCCGTAACCATTCCGGCAAACTCATGGCGGTCAACCGCCAGAGCTCCGCCTGCCGGTACGGCACACCGGTCAGCCGAGCTTATAATAATAGAGGAGAACGTCCTCATCTCTTCCTTCAGAATGCCAACCGCGTTGGTCAAAGCATTGGCACGCAGGGAATTACTGCAGACAAGCTCAGCAAATTTGTCTGTATGATGGGCCGGTGTTTGTTTGACCGGACGCATTTCATACAGTTCAACTTCTATGCCCTGCTCGGCAATTTGCCAGGCCGCCTCGCTTCCCGCGAGGCCCGCCCCGATTACTTTTACTTTTTGCATAGTTTCCTGCTCCTTCTTGTGTCAACTTCCTGATGTGTCCGGGCCGCGTTTATTTACTGGGCCTCCTCTTCGTAATCACACGAAGAACATTGAACGTGGGCGCCCCCGTTCTTTCCTTTTTTCTTCTTTTCAACGAGCATCTCGTTACATTTCGGACATTTTCGCGGAACCGGCTTATCCCAGGAGACAAAATCGCATTCCGGGTAATGGCTGCAGCCATAAAACAGGCGGTTCTTTTTGCTCTTTCGTTCCACGATCGTCCCCCCGCATTTCGGGCAGTCAACGCCGATTTCCTTCGTTATGGCCATTGTATTGCGGCAGTCCGGAAAGCCTGAGCAAGCCAGAAACTTGCCGTAACGGCCCATTTTATAAACCATAGGTTTTCCACATTTTTCACACTGGATATCCGATACTTCATCCTCAATTTCAATTTCCTGCATATGCTGTTCAGCGACTTCCAGGCGCTTGGCGAAATCGCCATAGAATTCTCGCAGAACTTCCGGCCATCTTTCTTTTCCTTCCTCGATGCTGTCCAGATTATCCTCCATCCTCGCCGTAAACTCGGTGTCGAGGATTTCGGGAAAAAATTCTTCCATCAGTGTAATCACAATTTCCCCAAGTTCTGTTGGAATGAAACGCCGCTCCTGCATGGCCACATATCCACGCTTCTGTATCGTTTCTAACGTAGGGGCGTATGTGCTTGGTCTGCCTATGCCCAACTCTTCTAACGTTTTCACGAGTCTTGCCTCCGAAAAACGGGGAGGTGGTTGGGTAAAGTGCTGTTTCGGATCGATGTTTTTAAGAGTTAGTTGTTGCTGCTCCTCAAGCGGAGGAAGCATCTTATCTTCCTCTTTTTGCCCATCGTCCGTCCCTTCCACGTACACTTTCATAAAGCCGGGAAACTTCACCTGTGAACCGCTGGCGCGGAAAACAGCTTCACCGCAAGCGATATCTGCAGAGACCGTATCAAGTACCGCCGCCGCCATCTGGCTGGCAATGAAGCGTTCCCAAATTAACTGGTACAGTTTAAATTGATCCCGCGACAAATACGGTTTTAAATCCGCAGGCGATCGATCGATAAGGGTCGGTCGAATCGCTTCGTGCGCATCCTGCGCTTTTTCTTTCTTACTGAACTGGCGGGGTTCGGAAAGGGCGTACATTTCTCCGTATTCTTGCGAAATGTACTTTTTAGCCTCTTCCTGCGCCAGCGGGGACAAGCGGGTCGAGTCGGTACGCATATAGGTAATTAACCCGACGGTACCTTCTTTTCCAATATCGATTCCTTCATATAGCTGCTGGGCCACCATCATCGTTTTTGCCGCCCGGAAATTAAGCTTGCGCGCCGCTTCCTGCTGCAGCGAACTCGTGGTAAACGGTGCAGCCGGATTGCGCTTTCGCTCTTTGCGTTTGATTTCTGTCACAATAAAATCTTTGTTTTTAATGCGATCCAGAAGACGGTTTACTTCTTCTTCCGATGTTAATTCCGTTTTCGAACCGTCCAGGCTAAAGAACTTCGCTTCAAACCCCTCTTTACCTGAGAAAAGGTGAGCGGTAACCGACCAATATTCTTCCGGAACAAACGCGTTAATTTCTTTTTCCCGATCCATAATAAGCTTCACCGCTACGGATTGTACCCGGCCGGCGCTAAGTCCTTTTTTTACCTTTTTCCATAGGAGCGGTGAAATATTGTACCCGACAAGACGATCCAGGATTCGTCGAGTCTGCTGGGCATTCACTAAATCCATATTGATTTTTCTCGGGTGTTTAAAAGCATCTTTTATCGCCTGCTTGGTTATTTCATTAAAAACAACACGGCAGGGTGCATTTTCGTCTATATTTAAGCTGTGAGCTAAATGCCATGCGATCGCTTCCCCCTCGCGATCAGGGTCAGCTGCAAGATAGATGTTTTTCACTTTGCGGGAGGCATCGCGCAGTTCTTTAAGCACGTCACCCTTGCCGCGAATCGTAATATATTTAGGTTCAAAATCCTGTGCCACGTCTACGCCCATCTGACTTTTAGGCAAATCACGCACATGGCCCATGGATGCTTTCACAATATATTTCTTTCCGAGATATTTCCCGATTGTCTTCGCCTTTGCGGGAGACTCCACTATTACGAGCGAATCTGCCAAGCATGTTTCCCCCTTTATAGATAAAAGAATTCCTCCTATTATCAATTACAAAACTTGCATTTGTCAAACTTTCCTTATTCCCTAATCTTCATATAAGTAGGGCCGGGCGTCTGGGTAATACATTTTTTTACTTGCAACGATAACAGAAGATACGGTAAATGGGAAGAGGGAATAGTCGAATTTTTTTCAACATCTTCATAAGAAACAGGTTCATAAGGAATCGTTTGCAAAAGGAGGGCCTCATCCATCGTAAGCTGAAATTCGACTTTCGGTGACTCCCGGTTCTTCCCTATCAGCATCAGGTGAGGGTATTCTTCAAGTACGTCATAAATAGTTTGCACTAATTTTGCTCCCTGTTGAATCAAATAATGACAGCCTGCGCTTTTCGGGGAATGGATGGATCCCGGTACTGCGAATACATCCCTGCCTTGATCAGCGGCCATATCCGATGTAATTAATGAGCCGCTGCGCGAGGCCGCCTCGACGACAATCGTCCCGAGTGACAAACCGCTGATGAGGCGGTTGCGTTCGGGAAAAAAACCTTTTTTTGGCTGTGTTCCCGGCGGATACTCAGAAATCATCAATCCTTTTTCTTTAATTTCCATCGCAAGCGCCTTGTTTTCACGGGGGTAGAATTGATCCAGTCCGCACCCCAGTACGGCTATTGTCTTTCCTACTCCCGCGAGCGCCCCCCGGTGAGCCTCGCCGTCTATCCCTCTCGCAAGGCCGGAAACGACAGCACACCCTTTTTCACTTAATTCTTTACCAAAATTGTAAGCGATATTCTTCCCGTAAACAGTTGGGGTGCGTGTCCCCACAATCGCAATGGCCGGATTCAACAGCATATATAAATTTCCCGCCGCATATAAAATTTCAGGCGGATCCGGGATATCCCGCAGTAAATCCGGATACCGTTCATCATCGTAGGCAAGAATTTCAATACTGTTTTTCTGACAGCTTTCGTAATGCCGCTGCGCTTTTTGCAGCGAAAATTCATTTTTTATGCGGGCAGCGATTGCCGGTGTAACCGTTAACTCCGCCTGTATTTCATGAGCGGATAAACACGTAAAGTCAATCGCCCGGTCTCCTTCACGGGCCCGCCGGATAGTCATACGCCCCACTCCCGGAATCAATGCAAGCGCCAATAACGCCATAACGTTTTCCCCCATCGTTCTCCCCCCTTCCGTCTATAATTCGCTATCGATATGTAAAATCCTTCCAAATACATACATCAAAATCCATTTTAATGAAGTTTTTCCTTACAATAAAACATTAACTCCTTGTGCAGCTCTTCCGTTTGAGGACGAGCCGATATCTCGATCAATGCGAATGGAATGGGCCGGTTTTATTTTTTGCTCTTTTTCCGCTACTCAGTGCTTCTCTGGAGCTTGGAGGTGCTTTTAGGCCCGACTGTCTCCATCATTGAGATCCCCGGATGTTTCGGGCCACCTCCAAGCGGAAGAGGAGTACGGACAGTCCACGCTTCCTCGTAAGGAAAAACCTGCAAAAAATAAAAACCGGCCATTCCATTGCCACACCGCCTGTTGGTTTACGTTTGGAAACGAAAAAAGAGCACTGTTAGCCAGTGCTCTCTCTCACAGTTATTTAACGGTTTTACATGTTTCAAGCAAACCGCGTTCTTTTAACACCCCAATGAGCGTTTCACCCATGACGGAAGGAGTTTTGGCAACTCGAATGCCGCATGCTTCCATCGTTTTGATTTTTTCGGCAGCGGTACCTTTTCCTCCGGAAATAATTGCACCGGCATGGCCCATCCGCTTGCCTGGAGGTGCCGTCTGTCCGCCAATGAAACCGACAACAGGTTTTTTCATATTCGCTTTTACCCATTCAGCCGCTTCTTCTTCTGCAGTACCCCCGATTTCACCGATCATGATAACCGCTTCCGTATCCGGGTCTTCATTGAACAGCGTCAATACGTCAATAAAGTTTGTCCCATTCACAGGGTCTCCACCAATTCCTACAGCAGTGGACTGGCCAATGCCGTTGGTTGTTAATTGATGTACAGCTTCGTATGTGAGGGTTCCGGAACGGGAAACGATCCCGACTTTACCCGGCGCATGAATATAACCAGGCATAATACCGATTTTACATTCACCAGGTGTAATGACACCCGGGCAGTTTGGCCCGATCAGGCGCGTTTTGCTTCCTGCCATATAACGCTTAACTTTTACCATGTCAAGCACAGGAATACCTTCCGTAATACAAACAACAAGTTCCAGTTCGGCTGCAACGGCTTCCATGATGGCATCAGCCGCAAACGCCGGTGGAACATAGATAACAGATGCGTTAGCGCCTGTTTCTTTTACCGCTTCCGCTACTGTATCAAATACCGGGAATCCTTCTACTTCGGTACCGCCCTTACCTGGTGATGTACCGCCAACCATTTGCGTGCCGTAGTCGCGGCAGCCTATAGCATGGAATAAACCTGTTGCACCTGTAATACCCTGGGTAATTACTTTTGTATCTTTATTAACAAGGATACTCATAGCCTTAAAGTCCCACCTTTCTATTTCACCAAAGATACGATTTTTTGTGCGCCGTCAGCCATAGATTCTGCAGCCACGAGATTTAGACCAGACCCTCTTAAAATTTGCTTGCCAAGTTCAACGTTCGTTCCTTCGAGACGAACAACGAGTGGGCGGTCTAGCTTGACCTGTCTTGCGGCCTCAACTACACCGCTTGCAATGACGTCGCACTTCATAATTCCGCCAAAGATGTTGATAAAAATGCCTTTTACATTTTCATCGGAAAGGATAAGTTTGAAGGCTGCCGTTACTTTCTCAGCTGTCGCACCGCCGCCTACATCAAGGAAGTTAGCAGGGTCGCCGCCGTAGTGTTTGATAATATCCATCGTTGCCATAGCAAGTCCGGCCCCGTTAACCATACAACCGATATTTCCCTCCAGGGCGATATAGTTCAGGTCATACTTGGAAGCTTCAATTTCTTTCGGATCTTCTTCATCAAGGTCACGCAATTCAAGAATCTCAGGATGACGATAAAGAGCGTTTGAATCAAAATTAAGTTTGGCATCAAGCGCCATAACATTGCCGTCACCGGTTACTACAAGCGGATTGATTTCCGCAATCGAGCAATCTTTATCAACAAAAGCTTGATAAAGAGCCGTCATAAACTTCGCCGCTTTGTTGATGAGTTTCTTTGGAATATTAATGGAGAATGCAAGATTGCGCGCCTGGAACGCTTGCAGCCCTACCGCAGGATCAACGACTTCCTTAAAGATTTTTTCCGGCGTTTTCTCCGCTACTTCTTCAATTTCCGTACCGCCTTCTTCGGAAGCCATCATCACGACACGGTTTGTTTTACGGTCAACGACAAGACCTACATAATACTCTTTTTTAATATCGCAGCCCTCTTCAATAAGCAGGCGTTTTACTTCTTTACCTTCGGGACCTGTTTGGTGGGTAACAAGCACTTTACCAAGGAGTTCCTGGGCATATGTACGTACTTCATCAAGATTTTTAGCGATTTTTACACCGCCTGCTTTTCCGCGGCCCCCCGCGTGAATTTGTGCTTTTACAACATATACGTTGGAATTTAATGTTTTGGCGGCTTCTACCGCTTCATCCACTGTAAAAGCTACTTTTCCATTCGGCACAGCAACGCCGTACTGCTTAAGTATCTCTTTACCTTGATACTCATGGATATTCATTCTCCATCCTCCTAACCGAATTTTCCATAAAATAACGCACAAAATGCTTACAAAGAAAACTTGGCTAACGCCAAGCAAAACTAAAATTGTAAGCCTATGCGCATACAAGTATAGCTTATTCGCCAAAGTTCAGCAAATACCTTCTGCGTTTTGTGAATTTTCGAACTCAATTTGTTTTCCTATTTACGTGAATGTTTCATTTTTCTTCACAAAATACGACAATTTTTTTACATTTATTTACAATATTATGCTATATTCGAAGAAAGAGGTGATTTTTATGTTCGCCCGGGTCTTTAGTGCAACTGTTTACGGCATTGAAGGAATTATTGTGGAAGTAGAAGTGGATATCTCAAATGGACTGCCGGCTTTTGAAGTTAGCGGGCTGGCCGCGTCTTCCGTACGGGAAGCAAGAGATCGGGTGAAAGCAGCCATTAAAAATAGCGGATTTACCTTTCCGATGCAGCGTATCACAATCAATCTGGCGCCTGCAGACGTAAGGAAAGAAGGTTCCATGCTTGATTGTGCAATGGCATTAGGAATTTTATTGGCAAGCAACCAGATTGAAAGAAAAGCGTATTTTGACAACTGGTTGTTTCTCGGAGAGTTATCACTCGAAGGAAAATTACGTCCGATCCACGGCGTATTGCCAATGATACTATCGGCAAAAAAACAGGAATTTGCTGGAGTTTTTATTCCAGCGGATTGCCCTGAAGATGCCGAAAGGACACGCCTGCCTATCGTCCGATCCCATTCGCTTGCAGATTGTATCCTCCAGCGCAATACGCAGGCACACATCTACCGGGGTGAGCAGACTCCTGTTTTTTCCCAAACGGTATCACCCTATGAGGATTGCTATAGCGATGTGAAAGGCCACCGCCGTATTAAACGGGCGCTGCAAGTTTCTGCTGCAGGATTTCACCACGTGCTCATGGTTGGTCCTCCTGGTACGGGAAAGACGATGCTGGCGAAACGAATGCAAACCATCCTCCCGCCTCTTGAGGAAGACCAATCACTGGAAGTGGACACGATTTACAGTACATGCGGATTACTCCCTGACAGACATGGGAGAGAATTCTCTCCCCCATATCGGGCTCCCCATTCTTCCAGCACAATTATCGGACTCACAGGAGGCGGAGCCAATCCAAAACCGGGAGAGATGAGCCTTGCCCATCACGGGATACTATTTCTCGACGAAATGGCTGAATTCCCACGCGCTCTTCTTGAGATTATGCGGCAGCCGCTTGAAGACGGAAAAATTTCCATTGTCCGAAACGGAACGAAACTTGTATTCCCCTGTCATTTTCTGCTCGTTTGCGCGTTAAATCCGTGCCCGTGTGGAAGCTATGGCTTTGAAAACCAATCGTATGTATGTACATGTACCACTTCCCAGATTAAGCGCTACCGGAAGAAAATATCGGCTCCGCTCATTGACAGAATTGATGTACAGGTTGAAGTTCCACGCGTTGCCATCGATGATCTCGCACAAGACAAAGAGTTAACATCGGCTGTCATGCAAAAGCAGGTAATACAGGCTCAAAACATGCAAAAGGATAGGTATCGAAACTCTCCTTTCCGCTACAATTCAGACCTGAAAGGGCGCTGGATCGAGCATTACGTGTCCCTTAGTTCCGCAACCCGCAGATGGCTGTCCTCTATCTATCATAGGCTTGGGTTCAGCCATCGCTCCTATGACAAAATTATCAAACTGGCTCGCACTATTGCCGACCTGGAAGGGGATGAACTCGTCAGCGAATATCATCTTTCGGAAGCACTGCAATATCGCAGCCTTGATCAGCATTATTGGAACGATTAAATTTTTCGACAAAATTCTCTGTGGATAACAATATTAACATCGATAGTGCGCATGACACATAGGGTGGCGTACATACCCCCTTCTAATTCACAAGTTATTAACAGAGTGTTGTGGATAACGGAACGCTTGTTCTCCTTCAAGAACAGTGTTACAATATGGAAAACAATACGATAGGAGGGGGTCATACGTGGAATTACTCTCAGATAACGCGTTATTGGAAGCCTACTTTAAAGCGCTCCAACTTAACCTTGAGACTGATTTTATCGTTTTATTACGGGATGAGATTAAAAGAAGAAACCTCTTCCCCATCCAAAACCAATACAATTAAACAGATGCGATTTTCATATAATGGACTGCCTTTCCCCTGAGCTTTCTTTCTCGTAGGGAGAAGCAGTCCTTTTACCTTATAGGGGGATGATGCAGCTTTTCTGTATACCCCGAACACGGGTGTCACATAGCTGCAGACGGACATATACGAACATAGACGTACATAGACGTACATAAAAAAAACTGTTGATGGCCCACCAACAGCTTTCTAAATAGAGGAGGTTTGACGTCGAGCATACTTCATCGTATGACTGTCCCGCCAGATTCGCTTGGACATACGCCCGGATAATGCATAGAAAAAAGAAGGGATACAGATGGCAGCCTTCGTTACACTGATGCGTGTGAGCAAGTTATACTTTCCTATCCGTTTATACGCTTAGAAAGCGGAGACAAGATGCAAAATCTCCTGGGTACCACCCGAATACGTGATGACCACCACATCAAACCGTGCGCTCATGCCGGAATGCGCACCGTGCTGCCGTATATACTCCATCGCCGTTCTTCGTATTTTTTGCCGCTTATGGGAGGTAATCGCTTCCAGGCCGTGTCCGTACAAAGTTGTTTTCCTTGTTTTCACTTCTACGAAAACGAGTTGCCCGCC
Organism: Aneurinibacillus terranovensis DSM 18919; assembly: GCF_000430625.1. Taxonomy (GTDB): domain Bacteria; phylum Bacillota; class Bacilli; order Aneurinibacillales; family Aneurinibacillaceae; genus Aneurinibacillus_B; species Aneurinibacillus_B terranovensis. The sequence continues at coordinate 133,366 of NZ_AUMJ01000004.1, read as the reverse complement.
GTCAAGCATGATCAAATCAATTTCACCGGTTCGTGTGCGAAAATTTGCCTTTTGAAATTGATAGCCGAGACCTTCAAGAAAAGAACGGGCTATCTCTTCTCCCTGTTTCCCAAGTATTTTTCTCTTTTTGTCCTTCTCGCTACCCGCGCTGTCCATCGTCCGTTTTCCCCCGCCGATCCGTCTGGTATACAAAAGCAAGAATTTCAGCAACTACCTGGTACAGTTCCGCCGGAATTTGCTCATTCAGCTCAAGCTTTCCAAGAACTTCGACAAGGGAAGGGTCCTCCTGAATCGGAACGTGGTGCTCCCTTGCCTTTTCAAGGATACTGTCAGCTATTAAGCCCTTTCCTTTCGCTACAACAACCGGGGCGTCCGCTTGCCCGGGATCATAACGAAGGGCTACCGCTTCTTTTCGGCGGTTTGTATGCGAACGGTTCATATCCGCACATCCACTCCTTTGTAGTCCGTCAGGCTGGAGGGGTATTTTCCTCCCACCGCTCCCGCCCGCGTTCCTGTGTGGTTTTTCTCATCCGGGAGCGGAGCTACACTGATACCGGATAACCGGTATCCCTGTGCAGACAATTTTTGCTCAAGTTCAGAGCGGGTGCTTTGGATGAGTGCGCTCAGCCACGGTTGGTTGTTAAATACGCGTACCATAAGTATTTTATTGACAATCGATACATCAAGCATGGTATCACCCAAATTCTGCATTGATAAATAGAAAAACAACCGGCAGTTCTCCGGATCAACCGCTCCCTGTCCTTTTTTGCGCGATTCAATGGTAATGACCGCGTTGTGTTCCCGGTCTCCAGGCAGTGGAAATTGCAGCATATACTGGACAAAAGCCGATTCATTTGTCCCCGCAAGCATAAGCTGCTGTCCGGTCACTTGCTGGAGGACGGTTTGGAGCTGATCGCGTATTCCTTCAGTAAGAGACGCTGCATTCGGATGCTGCAAAATGTGGAGAACGGCAGACTTTATATTTTCCAGCTGCTTCCCGTCTGGTGAAACCGCCTGCCCTCCTTCGTTGGACTGCAGCACATTATGTTCGTAATCGACTCCCAATCGGAAAAAAAACTCCTGAATGGCATGTTTGATTCTACCTGTTTCGGCGTCTTCGGGTAAAACCGCCTGCCTGTGTCCGGGAGACACTAAAACATCTGCAGCCTTTTCCATATTGTGATCAGGTGAACCCTCTGTTTTACCCGTACCCATGTCATTTTGCAGCATCAGGAGATTCGACGTGCTGTTCGCTTTTGTACCGACCGGGTTCACATCACCGGAGGAATTAGGAAAGGTTCCCTGTTCGGGCAGGGCTGACTGACCTGCACGGTTTCCTTCCAGTTCAGACAAAGGTTCGCTGTATATGGAAATCAGTGATTTTATTTCACGCAATTGGGTTTGGAACTTTTGCAATTGATCTTTTAGTTGAGGGTCAGGCGATTCGCCGGGCAATGTTAAGAGGGAATGGATCTCTTCGCTCAGCCCACTCATCATGTCGGTAAGATTAACATTGGCGTTAAACGTCCGCAATGCTTGAATCGTTTCCCGGGTTAACGGAAGCCCCTTTCTAACCGCCATTATGGCTGCGTCCAACGTGTCTTTATCCGATCCGATTTGCTCTGCAAGCCCCTGAAACTGCCGGATATCGTTTTGCTGCAGCGGAATCTTTTCCTCCACAAGCTTTTGAATGAAAAACAGACTTTCATCGTTTATTTTTGATCCCATCGCTCTGGCAAGCCCTTCAATGCTCGGATCGGAAGCCTGATTTGCCGTTCCGGGTTGCGGAATGATTTTAAGTGTCACAGGTCCTGTGCCTGGCTGAACCTGGAGCCATGTTTTTTGCCCGAGTTCGAGCGGAGTCTCCAACTTGGCCGTCACCGTTAAACTCCCAAGCTGCACTGTTGCCAGATTGTCAGGGAATAGTTTCAACACCGTTCCCCGAAAAATTTGGCCTGGCCGCAATTCAATCTGGGAAACGCCGGCGAAAGGAATATTTTTTAAAATAGACGTCAACATTGAATTTTGCAGCAATGGGAACGCTCCTTTTTTTCAGGTATGCCCGTTCGTTTAGCCGTTCTCTATGACCCGATGATTATGTTTCACCTGCGGGCTGTAGGACACCGGCAAAACTGCGCCGGTGAATCGGGGATGGCCCAAGAACTTTCAGTGCATCCAGATGTTCGGCTGTGCCGTACCCCATATTCCTGGAAAATCCATATCCGGGGTAAACTTGATCATACTCGGCCATCATCCGGTCTCTTTCTACTTTTGCAATAATGGAAGCGGCAGCAATCGAAATGCTTTTCGCATCTCCGCCAATAATAGGAATTTGCCGCATCGGAACGCCGGGAATGGTCACGGCGTCGTTTAATAAAACAGTGGGTGCTACAGGCAGATTATGGACCGCGGATGACATTGCCCGGAGCGTTGCCTGATAAATATTAATCGTATCAATCAGATGGTGGTCGCTGATGCCGACTGAAACGGCAATCGCGTTCTCCCGGATTTGCTTATACAATTCCTCCCTCTTAGCGGGGGAAACCTTCTTTGAATCATTAAGGCCGGGCAAATAAATCGTTTCCGGCAAAATGACAGCAGCCGTCACAACCGGTCCGGCAAGGGGGCCTCTTCCTACCTCATCCACACCTGCAATATAGCTGTGTCCCCGGCTCCATAACCCGCGTTCATACGCGCTCATTTCATGCCACAAAGTATATAACTGTTCCGTTTTTTCCTTTTTACGAAGCCATAATTTATAAGCGGCCTCTACCCCACTCCGGGTATCCGCCTGGATTTGTTTCTCAAGTTCGGCGGAAATCCCCTCGCAGCTGAGCAAGTAATCCTTTATTTCTTTTATCGACATCTTATGTATATTCATTGATATTTCCCCTCTACTTCGTTGTAGGCGAAGAGAAAAATAAAGGCGCACGGTATTTTCCGTACGCTCATTGTATCACTTTTTGTGTCCATTTTTTACGTTTTACGCTTAATAAGGCGTAATCTCATCCATGCTCACCCGGGCCATATCTAGGGTAAACGAATCATCCGGGTGCTCTATGCTGATGCGGGCAATCTTGCCGCTTCTTGCTTCACGGATGATAAGTTCGGCAACTTTGTCGTAGTCCACGTTTCCCCCGCCGATAATGCATCCTCGTTTACGCCCGACTTCATCAAGAATCGCAATCTTGCTATCAGGCAATTCTTCAAGCTGATAGCGGGCTTTAAACGCATCTGGATAATACATGCGCAAGTAGGCGACAAGAAATAGAGCCACTTCCTGAAAATCAATAATTTCGTCCTTAATTGCCCCGCTGGCGGCAAGCCGTAATCCGACGAGCGGATCTTCGAATTTTGGCCAGAGGATACCAGGAGTGTCGAGCAGCTCAAGCGTTTTGCCGACCTTTACCCACTGCTGTGCTTTTGTTACGGCGGGCCTGTCCCCGGTTTGCGCCACTTTACGCCCGGCCAGCCGATTCATCAGCGACGATTTGCCGACATTGGGAATCCCAAGGATCATCGCCCGTATCGCCCGGTCCTGCATCCCCTTAGCCCGCCGTTTCTCCATCATTTCTTCCACAAGCGACTGGCATTCCTGGGGAAGAGCGTTGACACCTCTGCCGGAAAGCGCATCGATCGGTATGGCTTTTATCCCCTGTTTGGCAAAATACCGAATCCACTGCTGCGTTACCTGGTCATCCGCCAGGTCCGCTTTATTTAACAGGATAAGACGAGGCTTACCCGACACAATTTCGTCAATCATCGGATTGCGGCTCGATACAGGCAACCGTGCATCCAGAAGCTCTATCACGACATCGATTAACTTGAGTTTCTCTGTGACCTGCCGGCGCGCTTTGGCCATATGACCGGGAAACCATTGAATCGTCATACGCCTTCACCCTTTCATAAAAAAAATGTAAATTTGTTGAACGGCCAAATAATAATGTCTGCCCGGCCCACAACACTGCTCACACGTACGGGGCCAATCATGCGGCTGTCCGTGCTGTTGCCCCGGTTATCCCCCATGACAAACATCTCACCCTGCGGAACGGTCACCGGACCGAAATCATCGGTTAAAGCCATCCCCTGCGCTGCAGCCTGTTCTCTGGATTTTTTTAAATAGGGTTCATCCTTGGGCCTGTTGTTTATGTAAAGGGTATCATTTCGAACTTGAACCGTCTGTCCGGCCGTGGCGATCACTCGTTTTATGTAGTCCTTATCCTTTGTCGCGTGAAAGACAACAATATCACCCGGTTTCGGTTCTTTAATAGAATAAATCAGCTTGTTGACGATGAGCCGCTCCCCGTTTTCCAGCGTCGGTTTCATAGAAGAACCGTCTACTAAAAATGGGGCAAACAAAAAAGTGCGAATAAGCAGGGCAAGAATTAGAGCGACGATCAACGCTTTGACCCATTCCCACGTCTCATTTTTTTGCTTCTTTTGTTTGCGGGCCGGATAGGACGCGTTTTCGGCCATGGCATTTCCTCCTTACTGTAGGAAATGTAATTATTTTACCCTTAATGCTTATTTTATATATCCATACGAGTCAGGGATATGATAGCGGGCTTTCCTATACGCCAAAAAAGAGGCTTGTAAAGACAAGCCTCTTTTTTCGTAATTAACGACGAATTTCTTTGATACGAGCGGCTTTACCAACACGATCGCGCAGGTAGTAAAGTTTCGCACGGCGAACTTTACCGTGACGTACCACTTCGACTTTATCAATCTTTGGAGAATGGAGCGGGAACGTACGTTCAACCCCTACCCCGTAAGAAATCTTACGGACAGTAAATGTTTCGCTGATTCCGCCGCCGCGGCGCTTAATAACAACGCCTTCAAACACCTGGATACGCTCGCGCTGACCCTCGATAACTTTAACATGGACACGTACTGTATCACCAGGACGGAAATCAGGAAGATTTGTTTTCATGTTCCCTTGTGTAATTTCACGAATAATATTTTGCATTATGAATTCCTCCTTCCACCAGATGTTCATTCCGTATGAGAAGTGCCAACACCTCTGATAGGAAGCGGACCATCTTAATCAGGGCATAATTTGCCCACAAGCAGTATCATATCACAGCCATCTATCATTTACAACTTTTCTTTTATTTCTTCTTTTATTTCCGTAAGCAATTTTTCCACATCGCCTGTTAGCGGCAGCTGATCGAGCAAATCAGGGCGCCGTTCCAGCGTACGGCGGAGGGATTCCTTCAGCCGCCACTTTTCAATATTTCCGTGGTGGCCCGACAGTAAAATATCGGGCACACAAAGGCCGCGAAATTCGGCAGGTCGGGTATAGTGCGGGTATTCCAGCAGCCCTGTGCTGTAAGAGTCTGTCACGGCCGACTGTTCGTTGCCGAGCGCACCTTTTTGCAGGCGGACAATACTGTCAATAATAACCATGGCCGGAAGCTCACCACCTGTCAGCACATAGTCGCCAATTGAAATTTCATCCGTTACAAGGTGGGTACGAATCCGTTCATCGTATCCTTCATAGTGGCCGCAAATAAAAATCAGATGATCTTCTTGCGCCAGTTCTTCCGCAATCTGCTGGTTGTACCGCTTTCCCTGCGGACATAAAAGGATGACGCGCGGCCGGTTGGCGGATGGCGGTAAAGGCTCGTTTTCGCCCACTGTTCCGGAGGATTCAAACGTGGCAGGCGTATCTCCCTCAGCACCCGCTTCCTCCTCCACGCCTGTGAGGGCTTCCACAGCCCGAAAAATCGGTTCGGGCTTTAACACCATCCCCCCACCCCCGCCATACGGTGTATCGTCAACCTGGCCGTGCTTATTGTCGGCAAAGTCTCTGAAATTAACGACGCGAAACCCGACCAGTTCTTTTTCCACTGCTTTTCCAATGATGCTGGATGAAAGGACCCCGGTGAACATTTCGGGAAACAATGTAAGAATGTCAATTTTCATACGTATACTCCTGTATTAAAGTAGGCCCGGCAGCACGTGAATGGTCACTTTTTTATTGGCTACGTCGATTCCTTTTACAACATCCTCAATATAAGGGATAAGAATATCCTTCCCGCTGTTCGGTTTAACCACCCATACGTCATTCGCGCCGGGCTGAAGAATGTCTGTAACGATACCAAGTCGCTGTCCCTCTTCCGTCAACACTTCACAGCCGATAATATCCTGGAAATAAAATTCACCTTCCGGAAGGGGCTCACGGTTTTCCTCTGCTACTTTCAGCACGCCGCCTTTAAACTTTTCTACTTCACCAATGTTCGTGTAACCTTCGAAGGATAAAATGTAAAAATTTTTATGCTGGCGCGCGCCTGTAACTGTGAGAGGGAGCGGCTCTTTCAGCTCCGGGTGAAACAGGAAAAGCACCTGCCCCGCGCTGTACCGCTTCTCCGGAAAATCCGTTTCCGAGATCACCCGCACTTCCCCTCTGATTCCCTGAGTGTTGACCAGCTTACCTACCGTATAAAAATTAGGCATTCGCATGGCCTCCTTCCCTGATTTCTTTCACAACACCGTCGAACAGCACAATTTCACATCCGTGCATAAGCGCCTCCCAGGGATCGCCCACCTTTACTTCGACATCGCTGTCTACCGTTGTATATAAAATTTCACTCCCAAGCGGCAAATTATTCAATTGCTCGAGTTGAAATTCAATCTGCGAGATCTTTTCCTTCCGTGCCGCCTGCTCTTTCCGGATGCGCTGCTGCACCAGTTCCTGTGCCTCGTGGCCTCGCCGCTGGGCTTCTGCCAGCAGCTTCTTAGACTGAAAGTTCAACTGCTCAAGTTCAAGTGCGTAACGTTTTTGCAAGGTTGAAAATTCATCTCGTATTTGCTGCCTTGACGTATCCGTTATGATCACTTTAACCTTTACCTGCCTCTTTATTGTAAGCATTTCGCATTCCCCCTGATCCCATATTCCGTAAAGATACCCTTTCTTATGCTGAACGGAAGAAAAAGCTGGGAATGTCCCTCCCAGCTTTTCCTACCCTCAACTATATGATTTCAACCGTAACCTTTTGATTGTGCTTAAGTGCCATAGCATGCACAACAGTACGAAGCGATTTAGCAATCCGCCCCTGTTTGCCAATAACTTTACCCATATCATCAGGATGAACCGATAATTGATAAACCGTCGCACGATCTCGGGTAACTTCTTTTACGGAAACTGCATCGGGATAGTCAACAAGAGCCTTGGCAATCACTTCAATTAACGATTTCACAGCAGGCCTCCCGAATCTAATGGATTACTTCTGATTTTTCGCTTCGTGGAACTTTTTCATGATGCCAACTTTGCTGAACAGGTTGCGCACGGTATCAGTAGGTTGGGCACCAGTCGTTAACCATTTCATCGCTTTTTCCTCATCCAGGGAAACCTGAGCCGGCTGCGCTACAGGATTGTATGTTCCGATTTCTTCAATAAAACGTCCGTCACGAGGTGCACGGGAATCTGCCACCACTACACGATAAAATGGGGCTTTCTTTGCACCCATGCGCTTTAAACGAATTTTAACTGCCATTACTATTACCTCCATGTTGTATTTTGCACATAGTTTTTTACTTATAACAAAGTCTCTGAAACAGAAAACTTGTGTTAGAACTTCTCATACAAATGCTAAGGCATAAAAGGGAATTTAAATCCCCCGCCTTTTTTCTTGGCTTTGTCCGTCATTTTGGTAAATTGCTTCATCATCTTGCGCATGTCTTCAAACTGCTTGATAAGGCGGTTTACTTCCTGCACGGACGTGCCGCTGCCTTTGGCAATCCGCTTGCGGCGGCTTGCATTTATCATCTCAGGCTTGAGCTTTTCTTCCCGGGTCATGGAGCGTACAATCGCTTCCACCCGCCCCAGCGCGCTTTCATCAACTTTAACATCTTTCATGCCCTTTAATTTGTTCATGCCGGGCATCATACTCAGCAATTCATTAAGCGGGCCCATCTTGCGGACCTGTTCCATCTGGGTAAGGAAGTCTTCAAACGTAAATTCGGCTTTGCGGAATTTACGTTCCAATTCTTTCGCCTGTTCTGCATCAACATCAATCTGCGCTTTTTCAATCAGGGTCAGTACGTCACCCATCCCGAGAATCCGGCTAGCCATCCGATCAGGATAAAAAGGTTCGAGCGCATCCATTTTCTCCCCCATCCCGACAAACTTAATGGGTGTACCGGTAACGGATTTGACGGAAAGCGCCGCCCCGCCTTTGGTGTCCCCATCCAGCTTCGTCAGAATAACCCCGCTTAAGGCAAGCTGCTGATTGAAGCTTTCTGCGACATTGACGGCATCCTGCCCGGTCATGGCGTCAACGACGAGCATGATTTCTTCCGGCCTGGCGACCTCTTTAATCTGCTGCAGTTCATTCATGAGCGCTTCATCGATGTGGAGTCGACCTGCCGTATCGATGAGCACATAGTCAAGGTGCTCGGCTTTCGCATGCTCAATCGCCGCTCTCGCAATTTCTACCGGGCTTACCTCGTTACCCATCGAAAAAACAGGAATATCGAGCTGGCTTCCCAGAACCTGCAACTGTTTGATGGCTGCCGGACGGTACACGTCACAAGCGACCAAAAGAGGCTTACGGTTCTGCTTGCCACGCAGGTAGTTCGCAAGCTTGCCTGTAGTCGTCGTTTTACCGGCACCCTGCAGCCCGACCATCATCACAACCGTCGGCGGACGAGTGGACACCGCAATCTTGCTCTGTCCACCGCCCATTAGCTCGGTTAATTCGTCATTTACGACTTTAATAACCTGCTGCCCCGGCGTAAGGCTTTTTAACACTTCCTGACCGATCGCGCGCTCTTTGACGCGATTGACGAAATCTTTAACAACTTTGAAATTAACATCCGCTTCGAGAAGGGCGAGCCGCACCTCACGCATCGCTTTGGTGACGTCCTCTTCGGTTACCTTCCCCTTGCCGCGGAGCTTGTCAAAGGTGGATTGCAGTCGGCTGGCTAAGCTTTCAAATGCCATGATCCGCCTCCTAATCAATATCCATTTCTAATTCATAAAGCTCTCGCAAAAGCGCATGGGCTTTGGAATGGTGATGTCCCAGTTCTTTCTGCAGCTCGGCCATCAATTGGCGGCGTTTTTCGTGGCGGGATAACAACCCGAGGCTGTCTTCATACTGTTCCATCTGTTTTTCTACCCGCTTGACCTGGTCAAACACGGCCTGACGGCTTACATTCTGCAGCTCGGCAATCTCGCCGAGCGACAGGTCTTCATGGTAGTACATTTCGAAATAATGCCGCTGCTTTTCCTTGAGAAGCTTACCGTACAAATCAAACAACAGCAGAAGCCTGTTTCGGCTTTCTTCTTCGAGCATGGGCTTGCGTCCCCCATGTGAAAGATTTGGTTGTAAAGCATAATTCCTTTACAGGAATTAATCATACAAAATTGAGCGAGCGCTGTCAAGAAATTTATCTTTACTTTGCAGTATCTTTTTCAATCGAATCGGCAAACAGGGCATGGACGAACTGCTCAGCGTCGAATGGCTGGAGGTCGTCCATTTTCTCGCCAAGGCCGACGAATTTAACGGGAATATGCAGTTCATTTCGAATCGCAATGACAATCCCGCCTTTAGCGGTTCCATCGAGCTTGGTTAGAACGATCCCCGAAATATTCGTGGATTCGCCAAATGCTTTTGCCTGGCTGAGCGCATTTTGCCCGGTCGTACCATCAAGGACAAGAAGCGTCTCGTGCGGAGCGCCGGGAATCTCCCGCTCGATAATTCGGTTGATTTTGGCAAGTTCCTCCATCAAATTCGCTTTGTTCTGCAGGCGTCCCGCCGTATCACATAGAAGTATGTCCGCATTCTTTTTACGTGCCGCATGGATGCCGTCAAAAATCACGGCAGCGGGGTCCGATCCCTGGTGCTGCTTGACCACATCCACACCGACGCGCTGGCCCCACACTTCAAGCTGTTCAATTGCGCCCGCTCTAAATGTATCACCCGCCGCCAGCACAACCTTTTTCCCCTGATTTTTAAAGAGGTGGGCCATCTTCCCGATCGTCGTCGTTTTACCGACTCCGTTCACGCCCACAAAAAGAATCACATTCATTCGGCCATCTTCAATGTTAAGGGAGATGTCTTCGTCTTTCTCCTGCAGGAGGCCGACAAGTTTTTCAGACAGCACCGGCTGAAGCTCGGCAGCGTTCTCGATTTTGCGCTTGCGGGCCTCATTGCGCAGTTCATCGACAAGCTGCAGCACGGTATTGACCCCAACATCGGCGCTGATCAGGATTTCCTCTAGTTCTTCGTAGAATTCCTCGTCAATTCGTTTATACCGGCGCACGAGATCCTCCACTTTTTCAAAGGCCCCGCGCGTTTTTGTCAAGCCTTGTTTAAATTTCGCGGTTACCGATTCAGCCTGACCCGAAATCTTTTCCTTTAATTTTTTAAAGAAACTCATCAGTTTGCCCCTTTCTTCTATGAAACCATTGTCTGGTCTTCCAACCGAACGGAAACCAGTTTCGACACTCCGGACTCCTGCATGGTTACACCATACAGCACATCGGCCCCTTCCATCGTTCCCTTGCGGTGTGTAACGACGATAAACTGGGTATTTTCACAGAACTCACGCAAATATTCCGCGAACCGGGTAACGTTCGCGTCATCGAGCGCCGCTTCCACTTCATCAAGGACGCAGAACGGGACAGGTTTGACATGTAAAATAGAGAAAAGCAAGGCGATGGCGGTCAGCGCTTTTTCTCCTCCGGAAAGAAGAGCCAGATACTGCAGCTTTTTGCCGGGCGGCTGAGCCACAATATCAATGCCGGTCTCAAGCAAATTATCGGGATTTGACAGTTTAAGGTCCGCACGTCCCCCGCCGAAAAGCTTGGCGAATACTGTGCCAAAATGTTCCCGAATCGCCTCAAACGTTTCAAGGAAACGCCGGGACATTTCTTCCTCGATGTCTTTAATGACACCATAGAGCGTAGTTTTTGCCTCGCTTAAATCAATATGCTGCGCTTCAAGGAATAACTGGCGCTCATGCAGCCGTTCGTATTCTTCAATCGCCCCGAGATTGACGGTGCCAAGCTCAGCGATCTCAGCTTTCAGCGATTTGACAACCTGCTCCGCCTCTTCCATATTTTCCGGTTGTTCAAATGTTGTTTTTGCCATTTCATAGCTGAGTTCATATTCATCGCGCAGTTTGTGAAGCAAATTATCGAGTTCAACGTCAAAACGTTCCACCTTCACCTCGGTCTTGTGCAGCCGCTCTTCAATTTGTTTCAGTTCGCGGCGCTTTTCTTTTCTGGCCTGTTCATGGACCTCGATTCGCTGGTATACGTCCTGGCGTTTCTGGCGCTGATCCTGAATATGTAATGTGTATTGTTCTTTTCGGGCACGAAGCTCCCGTATTTCGGCATCCAGCTTTTCCTCCTCTTCATCGCTGTTCGCCCCGTGCGAATCAAGCATGAGGATCTGCCTTGTCGTTTGTTCTACTTCCTGCGTGATCTGGCGCAATTCGGCGGTCAGGCGTTCCCATTCCTTTTTATGCGCTTCATGCTGTTCCCTGAGAGTTGCTGCCTGAACCTTCAAATTGGTAATCAGACTATTTAACTCTTCCCTGCTCGTTTCTTTCTCCCGCCGGCTGCGCTCGGCCGCTTCGATTTCCTGCTGTTTTTCCTGTTCGGCGATCGCGAGTTCTTCCAATTCTTCTTCGATTCTCGCAATCCTGTGCTGTGCCTGAGCGTTCTCCTTGTCGAGAACCGCCTGATCCTGCTGGAAAAACTCCCAGCGATCCGCAATGCTTTTCTCTTTGGCATCCAGTTCCCGCATGTGCCCCTTTAATTCCTGTTCGTTTATACGAAGCTGTTCGCCTTCCTTGCGAAGCTGTTCGAGTTTTTCCTCCCACTTCGCCTGCTCGTCGGAGAGCGCCTCCAGCTTGTGGTACCATTCCGCATTCGACTTCTTCTGCTCCCGGATGGCTTCCTCTAATTGTTCCAGCTCCCGCTGGCGGCCAAGCAAATGGTTCGTCTTCTGCTGCAGCGATCCCCCGCTCATAGAGCCACCTGGATTCACCACATCTCCTTCCAGCGTAACAATGCGATACCGGTACTGGAACTGTCGGGCGACTTTATTCGCTTCTTCCAGGCTCGTCGTGACGATCACATGGCCAAGCATATTCTCAATGATGCTCCGGTACCGGGGAGCCACTTCCACAAGTTCAGCTGCGACACCGACTACACCCGGCTCATGCTCCAACCGTCCTCTTTCCGCGGGCTGCAGCTGCCGGGGCTTTATCACGTCAAGCGGAAGGAAGGTAGCCCGTCCTGCACGATTTTGTTTCAGAAAAGCAATCGCCTGTCTGCCCACCGCTTCATCGCGGACGACAACATGCTGTAACGCACCGCCCAGCGCGGTTTCAATCGCGGTTTCAAAACGCTTTTCCACGGTGATAAGTTCGGCAACCGCGCCTTCAATCCCCTCAAACCCACGTGTCCGCGCTTTAAGGACTTCTTTTACACCCTGCATAAAGCCTGAAAAATCCGCCTGCACCTCTTTTAAAACATCGTAGCGGGAAAGAAGATTGTTGAGCTTTTGTTCACCCGTTCGCAGCGCTTCAAGCCAGCGGGTTTTCTGTTCGGCGCTTTCTTTTTGCTTTGCTGCCTGTTCTTTGAATAAAAGAAGACCAGCGGCAAGCTTCTCTGAAATGATTTTCAATTCTGCTTCAAGCTGTTCGCGCTGTGTGGAAAGCCGCTGTTTTTCCTCGATCAGCTGCTGGTTATTTTCTTCAAGCCGCTGCCACTTGCCTCGGGTAGTTTCGATGATTTGCTGGTAATGGCGGAGGTCATTGCGCATGGATGCCATCTGGTTCAAAATTTCAATATAGTCACCTTTCAGCCGATCCACGTCCCCGTCTGAAAAAGCGGTAAAATTCACATACCGTTTTTGTTCCAGCGCAAGTTCCTTTTCAAGCTCGGCAAGCGCTTCCCTTGCGTTCTCAACATTCCGTTCACACACCTCTAACTGCCTGCGCAGGTCCTCCTGTCTTTCCTGCAGTGCGATTGCTTTATTTCGTGACTCCTGCTTATTTTTGCTGTTATTGCGGAGCCGCTCACGGAGAACCTCCCGCAACCCTTCCTTCCGTTCGGCATCTTCCGTTACATCGAGCAGCCGCTGCTGAAGCTCTTCAAGCACCTGGTCCTGCTCACTCGCATGGTGGCGCAAATCCACCATCTGCGCATCAAGCCCATTTACCTCAGCAGTGGACGCAACCTGCTCGTTTGTGAGTTCTTCCACCAGCGTTTTCATTTCATTCCACTGCAGGTGGAGCGTATCAAATTGTTTGACATACAGGCCTACTTCATTTTGCCTGAGCGCTTCTTTCAGTTCGATATAGCGTTTGGCTTTTTCCGCCTGCTCGGCGAGCGGGTCTATTTGATCTGTGATTTCGCTCATAATATCTTGAATGCGGACCAGATTTTGTTCGGTTTCATCGAGCTTTTTCACGGCTTCCCGTTTCCGTGCTTTGTATTTAACAATGCCCGCCGCTTCTTCGAATAACCCGCGCCTGTCTTCCGAACGTGTGCTCAGGATTTCTTCAATCCGGCCCTGTCCGATAACGGAATAAGCTTCTTTTCCGACTCCGGTATCCATAAACAGTTCAATGATGTCCCGCAGCCGGCAGCTCTGGCGGTTGATGTAATATTCACTATCACCGGAACGATAGACGCGCCGCGTCACGGTCACTTCTGAAAAATCAATCGTCAGCTTGTCATCGGAATTATCAAGTGTAAGCGATACTTCACAGTAATTGACAGCCTTTCGCGAATCGCTGCCGGAAAAAATAATGTCTTCCATTTTGGCTCCCCGCAGCGTTTTGGCGCTCTGCTCTCCGAGCACCCAGCGAATCGCATCGGATATATTGCTCTTCCCGCTGCCGTTCGGCCCCACTACCGCCGTAATTCCCGGCACAAATTCCAATTCGGTTCTATCGGCAAATGATTTAAAACCTGTTAGTTCGAGGCGCTTTAAGTACATCCATATGCCTCCTTTATTTTCTTGCGTCTTTGCAGTATACATTCGTTTGGGAAGGATGTCATTCCTGCAAGTGAACCAAACTCAGTTGTGGTAAAAAAAACGGTTATCCCGAGATGCATCGAATCCGTTTATTTTGCAGAATTTTCCCTTGCGGGGAAGCTTTCGGCGTCCGTGCTGTTCTTACGTTTGGGGACCGTCTCGAAACATCTCGGTGGGTAAATGGAATGGACGGATGTTTATTTTTTGCTTTTTTCCCGCTACCCAGTGCTTCTCCGAAGTTTGGGGATGTTTTTAGGCCCGATTGTCTCTCTTTGTGCTACCCAGATTGCGATCTGGCAAAAAAAGCAGAAGGCGAGAATAAAACCCAGCTCCTGTCGAAAAAAAGGTGACTGGGTTTCTATCGAGGTGCGTTTATACGCTGCTAAACGACAGCGTCTGCGAGTCATCCAAACCTGCGGTGCGCCAGCTGATTTGCTGACGTTTGCACGTGCGGGAAGTACGGAGTGCGACCCGTGAATGGGCGAAACCGGATACGAATCCCCGCCAGTTCACTCCGCCCCTGCCGCGCAGAGGCGTTTCATCGGCCGGGTGAATCCATACTTCCAAATCATTCGTAACCGTGCCAATCTCTTCTATCATTCGCTTCAACAAGCGGCTGTACAATTCTTCTTCCACCAGTTGGCGAAACGAAGGATGGAAAGGACCGGCCAATAAGGTACCGTCTGAACGAATGTCTTCGGAAGAATGCAATCCCATTCGAATAACGGGAATATCAGCTTGTAGGAGCGGTACCCACATTTCAGCGACCCAGCGGACTGCCTCTTCCACCGTTAAAGGCTTATACTGATGCGTGACATATAGCCATTCCAGTTCCGTACCGGCAATGACAAGTGCCGGATAGATCCGCACAAAATCCGGGGCAAGGGCGACAATCGTTTTGATCGTCTCCATGCTTTTTTCAAGCGTATCGCCCGGTAACCCCGGAAGAACCTGAAGGCCAAGCCGGACAGAAGGAAACTTGCGAACGATCTTGACGGCTTTCACCACATCTTCAGCCGTATGCCCCCGTTTTGAAAGCTCAAGCACTTCATTATCAAGCGACTGGCAGCCAAGCTCCACCGTGGTTACCCCGTACGTTAACAAATACTCCATAATGTGGTCCGCAATGTAATCCGGCCGCGTGGACAACCTGATGCCCTGCACACGTCCTGCATCTATATACTCCCTGGCAACCGACAGCAGCATCGTCTGGTATTTGCGCGGCAGACCGGTAAAGCTCCCGCCAAAGTATGCAATTTCAGCAGATTGCCCGGGCTGCACCGTTGAAAGCTGATTTTCAATCGATGCCCGCACAGCTTCCCCGGTCAGTATGTTTTCCCGTTTTTGTCCGGTAATCCGGGATTGATTGCAAAACACACAATCTTTCGGACACCCCTGGTGGGGGACAAATACAGCAATATTGACATGCTGTTTCATGTTATCACCTTGCTTTATCGCTTTACCTTAAGCAGCTGCATGGCCACCTGGGCTGCGTTCTGTTCCGCTTCTTTCTTGGAGCGGCCTTTTCCCTGTCCCATTACGCTTCCATTCAGCGTTACTTCCGAAACAAACTCCCGGTTGTGCGCGGGACCGTATTCCTGGACAATCCGGTAATGGATTTCACCGAGACTGTCATGTTGGACAAATTCCTGCAACTGACTTTTGTAATCGATGACCCGGGTAAAATTACCCTGGTTAATGCTCGGGTACACATATTTTTCAAGAAAGCGAAAGACTTCCTCAATCCCCTGATCGAGATAAAGCGAACCGATAAACGCCTCAAAAACATCGGCTAACAGCGCCGGACGGTAGCGCCCCCCCGTCAGTTCCTCCCCTTTGCCAAGCAGCACGAGATCCCCAAAGTGAAGCTGGTTGGCAAAATGCACAAGGGAAGGTTCACATACGATAGAAGCGCGCAATTTCGTCAGCTCACCTTCCGACATTTTCGGATAATTCATGTAGAGAAATTGCGAAACCGTTAGTTCAAGCACGGCATCTCCCAAAAACTCAAGGCGTTCATTGTCCTGAAATGGCTTTCCCCGGTGTTCGTTCACATACGATGAATGGGTAAACGCCTGTTTGAGCAGTTTTTCATTTTTATAGCGTATGCCTAATTGATTCTGTAGCTGTAGAAAATCCAAAACCTGTTCACCACCAAATGCTCAATCCGTGTATTTTTTAAAGATAATTGTCGCATTATGGCCACCGAATCCCAATGAATTAGACATTGCAATGTTTACATCCATCTTTCTCGCTTCATTTGGCACATAATCCAAGTCGCATTCCGGGTCCGGAGTCTCATAATTGATCGTTGGCGGGACGATGTGATCGCGAATCGCAAGCGTGCAGGCAATCGCCTCAACCCCGCCCGCCGCGCCAAGCAAATGTCCCGTCATGGACTTCGTTGAACTGATTGCTACTTTATAAGCATGCTCACCAAACGACTTTTTGATAGCCATCGTTTCAAATTTATCATTATAATCGGTGGATGTGCCGTGGGCATTGATGTAGTCGACTTGACTTGGTTCAATTCCCGCATCCTTCAGCGCTGCGGTCATCGCCCGGGCCGCGCCTTCCCCTTCGGGTGCCGGCTGGGTAAGATGATACGCGTCCGCACTCATCCCGTATCCAATAATTTCAGCAAGAATTGTGGCCCCTCGTTTTTTCGCATGCTCCAGTGATTCAAGGACGATAACACCCGCACCCTCACCCATGACAAACCCATCCCGGTCTTTGTCGAATGGGCGGCTTGCTTTTTGCGGTTCATCATTACGGGTTGAAAGTGCTTTTGCGCTGGAAAAACCGGCAAGAGCCATCGGGCGAACAGTAGCTTCCGCCCCTCCTGTAATCATCACATCCGCAATGCCACGCTCAATGATTTTAAAAGCATCTCCGATGGAGTGGGTAGCACTCGCACACGCTGTAACCGCAGCGCTGTTTGGTCCTTTTGCGCCCAACGCAATGGATACCTGGCCGGATGCCATATTCGCAATCATCATCGGAATAAAGAACGGGCTGACGCGGCGCGGGCCTTTCTCAAGCAAAATGGTGTGCTGATCTTCCCACGTACCGAGTCCGCCGATGCCCGAACCGATGTACACACCGACTCGTTCTGCGTTTTCTTCGCCAATATCGAGTTTCGCATCCTCCACGGCCATTTTCGCCGCAGCGACAGCAAACTGAACAAAGCGATCCGTGCGCTTTACGTCTTTTCTTTCCAAGTAATCTTCCGGGTTGAAATTTTTTACTTCTGCCGCTATTTTTGTCGGATAATCCGCTGTGTCAAACGCTGTAATATAATCAACACCGGATTTACCGTTCAGGAGGCCTTCCCAGAAATCGGCTGCATTGTTACCAATTGGAGTCACCGCTCCCATACCTGTTACCACTACACGATTTTTCATAATTTCACCTCTGCTATGTTAAACAGCTCCATGAACTGATATTCATTCTTATCTACTTAGAAAGTCCCGCATGTAAAATATACGGGACTTCTAACTAGACTACTCTACTTACTTATGTGAGTTTATGTAATTAATCACGTCACCCACAGTTGCGATCTTCTCAGCATCCTCATCAGAAATCTCAAGGTCGAATTCATCTTCGAGTTCCATAACTAATTCTACAACATCAAGAGAATCTGCACCCAGATTGTCTTTAAATGATGCTTCCATTGTAATTTCAGATTCGTCAACACCGAGGCGATCAACGATAATTTTCTTTACACGGTCGAAAGTATCAGCCAATTCATTCACCTCCCCTCAAGTATTATACGATATTGTTACATGTACATGCCACCATCTACATGCAAAACCTGGCCTGTCATATACGATGATTCATCGGAAGCGAGAAATTTTACGACGTTCGCCACATCTTCCGGCTTGCCAAGCCGTGCCAGCGGAATTTGTGAAAGAAGGGCACCTGTTGTTTCTTCACCAAGAACATCCGTCATGTCCGTTTCAATGAACCCGGGGGCCACCGCATTGACGGTAATATTCCGACTGGCAAGTTCGCGGGCCGCCGATTTCGTCAGTCCAATCACACCCGCTTTAGCGGCGACATAATTCGCCTGCCCGGCGTTGCCCATAACGCCAACCACCGATGAAATATTGATAATCCGTCCGCCTCGCGCTTTCATCATCGGGCGAGTAACCGCTTTAATGCAGTTAAACACGCCTTTCAGGTTGGTTGCGATGACCTGGTCAAAGTCTTCTTCTTTCATGCGCATCAGAAGATTGTCACGGGTAATTCCCGCATTGTTGACTAGGATATCAAGCTTTCCAAACGCTTCGATCACCTGCTTGACCATCCCTTCCACCTGTTCGGCATTCGCAACGTCGGCCTTCACGAGAATAGCTTTGCGCCCCATCCCGCTGATGATGTCTGCTACTTCCTTCGCGGCCGCTTCGTTTCCGGCATAATTGACCGCGATGTCCGCTCCCTGCTCCGCAAGCGAAACCGCGATCGCCCGGCCGATACCCCGGGACGCCCCTGTAACAAGCGCTGCTTTTCCTTGTAACATGCGCTTTCTTCCCCCTTTTCTCTATTAGACCAGCGCTTTCAGTTCCTCTACCGCCTTTTCAAGCGTGGGAATATCCGAAATGGCGATCGTTTTCACTTTGCGATCCACCTTTTTTACGAGACCGGAGAGCACCGTTCCAGGGCCAATCTCAACGAAGAGATCCACTCCTGCTTCCAGCATAAAACGAACGGAATCTTCCCATAAAACAGGCGAAGCCACCTGCTCGATAAGTGCAGTGCGAATGTCTGTTTGGTTAGTGATAGCCTTAGCGGAAACGTTAGCGACAACAAGCGCTTTCGCATTGTTGATTTCATAGCCGCCTAGCTTCTCCTGGAGTTTTACTGCTGCCGGTTCCATCAACACAGAATGGAATGGACCGCTGACATTGAGTGGTATGACGCGTTTAGCCCCCGCCTCTTTCGCCATGTCTCCCGCTTTCGATACTCCCGCGGCACTTCCGGAAATCACGATCTGCCCGGGACAATTGAGGTTGGCCAGCTGTACAGGGTCCCCCGTTGCCGCAACCTGCGTGCACAGCCCGGCGAGAGGTTCGCGATCCATCCCCATGACCGCGGCCATTGCTCCCTGTCCGGCGGGAACCGCCTGTTCCATATATTCGCCGCGTGCCCGGACGATTTGTACCGCATCCCCGAAAGCAAGGGATCCTACCGCAACAAGCGCGGAATATTCGCCAAGGCTGTGCCCGGCTGCGTAGTCGGGCACAATCCCTATCTTCTCTTCTATCACCCGCAGGATAGCCGTACTTGTCGTTAAGAGGGCCGGCTGCGTGTTCGCCGTCAGGCGCAGTTCCTCCTCCGGCCCTTCAAAGCAAAGTTTGGAAAGGGAAAACCCGAGCGCTTGATCCGCGGCGTCAAATACGTTCCTGGCCGCTGGCTCCGCTTCATAGAAATCTTTGCCCATGCCAACAAATTGAGAGCCCTGGCCGGGAAATATAAACGCTATTTTACCCATTTTTTTATTCGCGTCCTTTCTCTTTTGTTGACCATTTGATTGCGGTAGCACCCCATGTGAGGCCGCCGCCGAATCCCACCAGTACAAGCGTATCTCCCTCTTTAATCCGCCCTTCGCTCACCGCTTCGTCAAGAGCCACCGGGATTGACGCCGAGGACATATTTCCGTAACGATTCAAGTTGACAACCACTTTATCTTCGGACAAACCGAGGCGCCGCATGGCAGAATCTATAATTCGAATATTGGCCTGGTGCGGTACGAGAAAATCGACATCTTCCTTCGTAAGACCCGCTTTCTCCAGCACTCTGTCACAGGCGGAACCCATCACGCGTACAGCAAATTTAAATACCTCGTTACCGCTCATATAGAGGAAATTATCACGACTGCCCGGTTCAACTTTAGATAGCGGCTTGCGTGAACCACCGGCTGGCAGCTTGAGCGATTCCGCGCCGCTTCCGTCCGCGCCAAGGTCGAACGAAAGAAAGCCCATTCCATCTTCCACCGGTCCGATAACAGCGGCACCCGCGCCATCACCGAACAATACACACGTGCTGCGATCCGTGTAATCCGTAATTTTCGAAAGACTCTCTACCCCGACAACCAGTACATAACGGTACATTCCACTTTTGATAAACTGCGTGGCAACGGATGCGCCATATAAAAAGCCGGAGCAGGCCGCGGACAAATCAAAAGCGGCTGCTTTCTTTGCCCCCAGTTTTTCCTGCACGATGCAGGCTGTGGACGGAAAAAACATGTCCGGAGTTACCGTAGTAATAATAATCAGATCAAGGTCTTCAGCTGCCACGCCGGATGTTTCAAGGGCACGGGAGGCCGCCTCAAATGCCAGATCCGATGAAGCCTGATCTTCGCGTGCAATATGGCGCTCGCTAATTCCGGTGCGGGAAACGATCCATTCATCCGAGGTGTCTACCATTTTTTCCAAATCTGCGTTTGTTAGTACTCGCTCCGGCAAATAACGACCGGTTCCAAGAATACCCACTGAACGTTCCTTACTCATTTCCTTCACCACTTTCTCCCTGTATTTCTTGCGCAATTAACATATTTACGTCCTGTTCGACAAAGCTCTTTGCCTGGGCAATCGCATTTCGGATGGCCCGGGCGTTCGAGGAACCGTGCGCCTTGATGCACGTACCCTGGATCCCCATAAGGAGTGCACCGCCATATTCCGCATAGTCCATCTGCAGCTTAATTCGCTTTAAAGCCGGCTTTAACATCATCGCTGCGGCTTTACTTGGAATATTGCGAGTAAACTCCTCTTTCATAATATTAAAGATGGCACGCGCCATACCTTCCATTGTTTTAAGCAAAATATTTCCGGAAAACCCATCGCAGACAACGACATCACATACATGCTCCGTAACGTCGCGAGCCTCTACATTGCCGATAAAATTGACCGAACTGTTCTGCAGCAGCCCGTATGCTTCCTTTGTTAACTCGCTTCCTTTACCGGCCTCTGTCCCGACATTCAAAAGGCCAATCCGCGGTTTTTCCACCTTCATTACCTTTTCTGCATAGATGCTTCCCATTATGGCATATTGGAGAAGATTTTTAGGCCCTACATCCATATTGGCCCCGGCATCCAAAATCATAACCCCCTGACCGCTAATTGTAGGGACAATCGGGCTTAAGGCCGGACGTTCGATCCCCTTAATCCGGCCGGTAATCAACAGCCCGGACGTCATAAAAGCCCCGGTGTTGCCTGCCGAAATGCACGCATCTGCCTCTTTGTTTTTTACCATCGTAACTGCTACAACAAGGGAAGAGTCTCGCTTGCGGCGCATCGCTTTAACCGGTTCTTCATCGGCAGAAATGATTTCGCTCGCGTGGCGTACCTCGATATTTTTCGGCGCGTTTTCCAGTAAAGGCATTAGCTGTTGTTCATCTCCGACCAGAATAATACGCAGGTCCGGCCAATCTTTCGCAGCCTGTAAAGAGCCTTCAACTGTTGCATGGGGAGCAAAGTCGCCTCCCATCGCATCAATGGCAATAATCATAATTCCTCCTAATTTTCATGGCTGGCTTTGCCTGTCAAAATCTTTCACCCGGTACACGCGAAACGTACCGGTAAATACAAGTTCATCACGGACGCGCGTTTCCACCCGCACTTTGCTTTGGTCGCCGTCTGTCGAACGGACAAAAGCTTTCGCAACCAGCTTTTCACCCAGGTGTACAGGACGCACGTACCGCACTCTGGCTGCCGCGGTTAAGACGACATCGTCCTCAATGACAGCCACCGCCAATGAATTCGCCTGGGCAAAGATATGGTGCCCTCTGGCAATCTGCGTTCGTGAAAATATATGGTCGTATGTAATCTCAAGAATCGAAATCGCGGAGTGGTCCAACTGCAAATCAACCAGTTCACCGACAACCTCATTCAACGGAAGCGACTTCACGTCATCAAGCTTGCGCTGCGCGACGTATCTAATCCGTTCACGCAATTCGGGAATCCCCATCTCCAACCGGTCGAGCCGCACGGTCGGAACGCTCACCTTAAAATGGTCCGCAAGCTCTTCATCAGTATAAAACGGATTTCTTTCCAGCATTTCGGCCAGCACCTGCTGGCGAACTTTTTTGCTAAGGCGAGGCATACCGCTTCATCGCCACCTATTTTCGATTTTTTATTACCTGGTATTAAGAGCAGTATAAATAAATTTTAACGCGATGACAACAGTAATTTCACTCTTCTTCTAAAGAAAACTTGGCTAGCGTCAAGCGCTGGCCTTAGTTGCACTTATGCAGATAAGAAAGTTATACTTTCTTATCTACCGAAGAAATTATCTTCTCGCTGCACCAGCCGCTTTCCTGCTTGGCAAAAAATAAAGATGAGAAAAACTCGCGGGCGTTGCCGCTCGGCCTTTTTCTGCAGGGTAGCGAAACGGCCGCTTAGTGACCGGAAGGTCGGACCGACAAAACATCTGGGTATCTCAAGGATGGAGACAATTGTCGGTCTGATCAACCTTCCGGCCACACGCTCCACATCGAAAAAGCAACGTTCGGCACACCCCCGTGAGTTTTTCTCAGGTGACCAACGGAAGAAAGTATATGTTGCTTTAACACTGTAAAGCAACATATACTTTCCTTAACGACAAAAAAAGGCAGGATAACTGTTATCCCGCCCTTTTTTGCCGCATTATTGATTAACGATTTGGTTTCCTTTGTATGTTCCACAGCTTTTGCATACACGATGCGCTAATTTAAGCTCGCCGCACTGTGGGCATTTTACCATACCTGGCACTTCTAATTTGAAGTGAGTACGACGCTTGTTCTTACGAGTTTTGGATGTTCTTCTTTGAGGTACTGCCATTAATCCCACCCCCTTTACAAGAGCACAAAAAGCAAATGTTATCTATTTGACAGGACATAAAATCCATCAAAACAACAATCATATTACCTGATTTTCTTAGAAATGAAAAGCATTTATTTATCCTGTTTGCCAAAAAGTTCGCCAAGAACCGCCAAACGAGGGTCAATTCTCTCAACAACACAGCCGCATGATTTCCGATTCCGGTTCGTTCCGCATTCCGGACAAATTCCTTTGCAATCGTCCTTGCAAATAAGAACCGAAGGCACCGACAGAAGAACAGCCCCCTCAAGATGAGGCTGAAGATCCAATTGGTCATTTTCCAGCGGGTGGATTTCCATCTCTTCATCTATCTCAATCTCGGCAGCTTTCTCGTCTACAAACGTTTCCTTTATCGTTTCACGATACGCGTACGTAAAAGGTTCCAGACAGCGGGCACACTCCATCGTGAGCTCTCCCGCAACGTGTCCTTCTACCATATAGAGTCCGGATGTCGTATAAGCCTCACCAGCGAAACGGGCGGGCCCTGCATCGATAATTTGCGGATGGCGACCTTTCAAGTGAAGCGCCACCTCCCGATCAATCGGCATCTTGTTGCCGTGGAGCTGCAGCAATTCATTTTTATGGATTTTCATCGAGGTTCACCTCATTTCGAGCAACAGATTTTATTATATCTTTTCAACAATTATTTTGTCAATCGTAAGGAAACAAAGAAAATACGGCTGTATTTTAGGAGAGCCCATGTCACAATCCTTAGTTGCACGGATATAGATTAAAAAGTATAACTTTGTTAACGGCATTCATTCTGACCAGTTGAGGAGGACCACATGAAAACGGTTGGTCTTATTGTGGAATACAACCCTTTACATAATGGACATGCTTACCATTTTCAAGCTGCCAGGGAACAGACAGGGGCCGCTGCCGCGATCGCGGTTATGAGCGGCCATTTCCTCCAGCGGGGTGAACCGGCCATCACAAACAAGTGGGCGCGCGCCGAAATGGCCTTGCACCTGGGGATTGACCTTGTACTTGAACTCCCTTTTGTTTATGCTGCCCGAAATGCCGAACAATTTGCATACGGGGCGGTGTCCATCCTTCATGCAACAGGTGTGGTGGATACCCTGTGCTTCGGGTCGGAGAGCGGCGATATTTCGTGGATGATGCCGCTCGCAAAGCATCTCGCAGAGGAACCGGCGCTGTTTCAGCAGGCGCTCCGGTTGGCGTTATCGTCCGGGACAAGCTACCCGGCAGCCTATGCCCACGCGGTAAATGTCCTACTTGCCGGTTTGCCGGACTTACGCAGCAAGGTGAATGTGTCCGAACCAAACAATATTCTTGGATTGAACTACTGCATGGCGCTGGCACGCCTGCAAAGCCCCATCGTTCCCGTCACGGTTCAGCGCTCCAAAGCGGGATACCACCAACCCGTTATTACCGACCATGCTATCGCGAGCGCAACGGCTATCCGCCGCATCATCCGGGAGAGCGGCGATTTATCGGACATCCGCCCGTACGTGCCCGGGACCACGTACGGCATTCTGCAGCGGGAGAAGCTGGCCGGCCGCTTTCCGGTAACATGGGATCAGTTCTATCCGTACCTGCTGGCCCAGATTATCACCCGCGGACCGGATGAACTCGCCGCCATTTTTGAGATGGGAGAGGGACTGGAGAATCGTGTTTATAAACAAACCATGCAAACGTCTGCATTTGAACAGTTGTTGCACGCACTGAAAACAAAGCGTTATACATGGAATCGTCTGCAGCGCACCCTTCTCTACATTTTGCTGAACCTGACGGAAGATAAAATGAAACACGCCGGCACCGCCCCCGCTTACATCCGGGTTCTCGGCTTTACCGAACAGGGGCGGATGCTGTTGAAACAAATGAAGGAAACGTGTTCTCTTCCCATTATTACGCGCATTGGACAAAACCGCCACCCGATGCTTACGCTCGATATACGGGCGGGTGAAATGTATGCGATCGGGCTTCCCGCAGCGGTTCGGGACAAAGAAAAGCAGAGGGAATTCTGGCAATCCCCCCTGCAGGTTTAACCGTTCGTTTTAGGCGGCAAGCTGTGTAAATAACGGAGCGCGTCATCAATCGTACGAACCGGCACGATCTTCATCTTAGTCTTTAACTTGTCCGCCGCCTGTTTGGCTTCCACATAATTGGGCAGCAGTCCGCTTCCCGGGGGAACGATATCGTTCGGGGCGAAAAAGATATCCGCTTTTTCCTTATCGGAAGCCTGCACCTTATGCTGGATGCCCCCGATACGTCCTACCGTCCCATCTTCAAAAATTTCACCGGTTCCGGCGATGCGGTACCCCTTTGTTAAATCGGTTTTTTGCAGCTGATTTAAAATTTCAAGCGTGAACATCATACCGGCGGAAGGACCGCCAATCTGGTCGGAATGGATCGTGACTTTGCGGGACAGTTCTACCGTCCGCTTTGTGGCAGGCGCATAAATGCCGAGACCTGCCCGTGCCGGCTGTCCCGGTGCAGTCGGAAGCTTTTGCAACGCCACGGTGACACTCCTGCTCTGGTTGTCCCGGAGAAATTCGATTTTTACGGTTTCTCCGATTTTCCTGCCCTGGAGCGCTTTTAACAGCTCCTGTGCAGTTGTCACCGGCTGTCCGTCGACGGCAATAATATCATCCGCTACCTTAAAAATCTTCTCGGCAGGCATTCCGGGGATCGTTTCCATGACCATCGCGCCTTCATTTTTCACTTTAAACAGGACACCGGCTTTTTTGAAAGCTACTATTTCCGCTTTTTCCTGAGAATCTTTCATCACTTCCAGCTGCTGTCTCTCATACTGCTGATCCGTTTCGTTCGGGCTGTGAATGTCACGCACATTCATTAAATCCGCATACGGGTCGGCTTTGGCGAGAAGATACGTCAGTACAGTCGTTGGGCCCATACGGACCGTTGTCAGCATCAGTACCCCCTTCTCACGCTTCTCTCCGCCCTCGACAGTGACCATAGGCTGCAGCGCGATGGCCGAGCCGGGGCGAATCACATAGTAGGAAGTCGGGATAAATGCGACGGCGGCGAGGGCAACCGCCAAAATCACGGCAAGTAAAAATGCCGACCAGTTGTTTAAAAAACGTGGCCGTCTATGTTGTTCTTTCATTGTTCATTCTCCATTCATTTATTTTCTGCTTAATCTCTGGAATCATCTTACGGGCGGCCAGTCTGCCCTCTTCTATAATCCGGTCAATGTTCGTAAACGATGTGGAGCTAAACTGCCCCACTTGCGGAGAAATCATAACATCCGCGTGAATGACCCGGTGGCGGAAAATTTCCTGCTCCATAATATCTACCGTCTGTGATATCACATCGAAAAACGAGCGGATAGGCACAGTAGAAGCTGACGATGCTACATCCACTCCAATGGTGAGATTCGCTCCCATGGCTTTCGCCACTTCAATCGGCACACGATCCACAACGCCTCCATCCACAAGCAGTTTATCACCAAGCTTGTAGGGTACAAAAATCCCCGGAATGGACACGCTGGCACGGACAGCCTGATAAATCGGTCCGTCTTTAAAAATAACGCGTTCTCCCGACAGCAGGTCTGTGGCAACAATGGAAAGCGGACGCGCCAATTGTTCGATCATCTGATTCTTCGTCAGAAGCGCAACGACCTGCCGCAGCTTTTCGCCTGTGACAAAGCCTGTGCCGGGCATGCTAAGGTCAAGCCAGTGCTTACGCTTTAAATGAACCGCCAACTTCTCCATCATACGCGGCGTATAGTCACAGGCATACAAAGCGGCGATTAAACTCCCCATACTGCTGCCTGCAAGATACGCCGGATACACTCCGTTTTCCTCCAGGACTTCCAGCACACCGATATGCGCAAACCCCCGCGCGCCTCCCGCCCCTAATGCCAATCCGATCGAAAGCATTCTCTCACCTCTTTATCTCCAACCTTTTGAGGGGTTGGTCTATTTCAAAAACCAAATACGTACAGATATATACAGGATTGTACGATTGGAGGAATCAAGCATGCGCATCGCCCGACCCCACCTTGTAACGCTGCTCCTAGGAGCCTGCTCGTTTATACTTGCCTTTAGCCTATTGCTTTTTCCTGAGGACTCATTTAAAGCGTCCCTTCGCGGGCTTACGATATGGTGGGATGTTGTTTTCCCGGCTTTGCTTCCCTTCTTTATCGCATCAGAGATCCTGCTCGGATTTGGTCTGGCCCATTTTATGGGCGTCCTGCTTGAACCTCTTATGCGTCCTGTTTTTAACCTGCCAGGTACCGGATCCTTTGTCCTGACCATGGGATTTGCTTCCGGCTATCCGGTGAGCGCCAAACTAACCACCCGCCTGCGTGAACAAAAGCTCATCTCCCGTGTTGAAGGGGAGCGTCTTGTATCGTTTACAACGACATCAGACCCTGTGTTCATCACCGGAGCCGTTGCGGTCGGCTTCTTTCACAGCGTAAAGACAGGGATTATTCTCCTTGTCGTCCACTATCTCTCCGCGCTGCTTATCGGTGCTATCATGAGTTTTTACAGGCGAGGGGATGAAAAAACCCCGTCATTAAACCCTTCCGATAAACCTATTTTATACCGGGCGCTGCAGTCCATGCACCGGGCGCGTATGCGGGACGGGCGTCCAATTGGAATGTTGATGGGGGACGCTGTTAACGGAGCGATTCAGACCCAGCTCCTCGTCGGCGGATTCATGCTGTTTTTTTCCGTTGTACTCACTGTTCTTATGAAATTGAACTTCATCACCCTGATATCCGTCCCACTGGGAAATCTCCTTCATATGCTCGGCTATCCATTACATAGCGCAAAGGCTTTCATTTATGGTTTTTTCGAAGTCACGCTGGGAGCTAAACAGGCAAGCACTCTGTTCAGTTCGGATCTATCACTGTTTATCATGGCAGTTGCAAGCGCTATTCTCGCATGGGGCGGGATTTCTGTCCATGCTCAGGTTGCGAGTATTCTTGCTGAAACTGATATTCGCTATCTCCCGTTTTTATTCGCGCGCTGCTGCCATGCCGTTCTCGCCTTTATCCTGACTTTTCCGATCGGCTCCGCTCTATACGGGCATTTGCAGGATAACGCCATGACGGTCTGGCTGGACAGCCTGGAGCTGTCCAGCTTCTCATCAGGAACCGTCGTACCTTACACCGGGATTTCCAGCGTTCTATGCATCGGGATTATTATTATCATGGCACTTTTTCTCGGAATATGTAAAGTGTATGCCAGAAAAAGCCGGTGAATGTAATGTTACGTGCAAGATGCATCGAATCCATGTATTTTTGCGGAGTTTTCCCTTGCGGGGAAGTATCTAGTGTCCGTGCTTCTCTTCCGATTGGGAACCGTCCCGAAACATCTGGGTAGCTCAATTATGGAGTCAGTCGGGCCTAAAAGCGTCCCCAAACTCCAGAGAAGCACTGAGCAGCGGAAAAAAAGCAAAAATAAACGGATTTCGATGCATCTTCAACGTTTCACGGAATGTAAATACTAAGCAAAAAAAGCCCGTGATCACTCCTAAGGTAAGTGGTACGGACTTTTTTTGCTGAATTTTGATTGCCAAAGCAAGGCAGACTTACCGTTTCAAAGTTGAGCTTTTGGGCTGGCACCTTTGAATTTTACTTTGAGCGCTTGTTCTACTACAGGCGGCACGAGGCTGCTGACGTCAGCATCATATTTTGCGACTTCTTTGACAATGCTTGAGCTTAAAAAAGAGAACTGATTGTTGGTCATCATAAAAAAAGTTTCGATTTTTTTGTCAAGCAGCCGGTTAATCGAGGCCATCTGCATCTCATATTCAAAGTCGGAAACAGCGCGCAAGCCTTTAATAATGGCGTTGGCGCCTTTCGTATGCATGTAGTCGATAAGCAAACCTTGGAAGCTGTCTACTTCCACGTTGGGAATATCCTTCGTGACTTCCCGCAGCAGTTCAAGCCGTTCTTCAACGGTGAATATCGGTGACTTCGTCCGGTTGGTAAGCACGGAAACAATAACTTTATCGAAAACTTTAGCTCCTCGATTAATGATATCAAGGTGGCCATACGTAACGGGGTCAAAGCTTCCCGGACACACAGCAATGCTCATGATTAATACGCCTCCTTTATACGTGTTACGGTTCCTTTATGTACTGTGTTTCGTATATATCGTAATGGTGGTCAGGCCGTAATTTGATTCTTTTATTTTGCGTACGGAACCAATTTTATCCGCCAAAACATCATCAGAAGCATGTTCAGCCACAATCACAGCGCCATCCGCAAGAAGGTTGTGATTATCCATCATAGCAATCTGACTTTCGATTTTTTGCTCGGCATACGGCGGATCGAGAAATACCACATGAAACACCAGTTCCCGTTTAATCAGCGCCTGAAGCGCACGGTTGGCATCATTCCGGTAGACTTCTGCCTGCTCCCGAAAGCCGGTCGCTGTAAGATTGTCGTAAATAACCGAGATGGCTTTACGGTTCGCATCCACAAAGACGCATCGCTCCATTCCACGGCTCAATGCTTCGATGCCAAGCCCTCCGGTACCCGCGTATAAATCAAGCGCCGTTCCCCCTTCGAAATAGGGGCCGATCATGTTAAAAACAGATTCTTTTACTTTGTCCACGGTCGGGCGCGTTCCTTTTCCTGGCACCGCTTGCAATGGATGCCCCTTCTTAGACCCGGATACAACTCGCATAACATTATCCTCGCTTTCACGGGCTTTTGCACCTTCACATCGTAACACAAACGGTGATTTAAGGTAAATAAGAATTGATTAGGTATATTCTTTCCCTTTTTGGACCACAATACGAGTATCAGCACGGGATGTGCTGTAGACAACCGCGGAGAAGACTTACGTTTCCCCATAAGTTCTTCCTCCGGTTTCTCCTCTCCCATTATGCGAGCCTTCTTAGGAAGGTTTGCCCGTCCGATGAATTTATCGGGCGGTTTTTTTATTTTGTAGAGTTTTACCGTTCTTTATCTTATACTAATAATGGCTACATTTTCATATAGAGGGGATTCATTCCTCTAACGAGGTGACGGACAACATGAATGCAAAGAATAGAGAAATAGAAGACTATGTACTTAGCCACAAAACCGGCGCAGAGGAAACCCTGCTTAAACAGTTGGAGGATATTAAACATGCGCTCGACGAATCCTCCATTGTCGCCATTACCGATGCAGAAGGCATTATTCAATATGTAAATAAAAAATTTTGTGAAATTTCCAAGTTTAGTAAAGAAGAGTTAGTAGGACGGACTCACCGTATCATTAAATCGGGGTTTCACTCAAAGGATTTTTTTGAAGATATGTGGAGAACGATAGTGAGTGGGGAGATATGGCACGGGGAGATAAAAAACCGCACCAAGGACGGTAAGATGTACTGGGTTCAGACGACGATTGTCCCTTTTTTGGACCAGAACGGAAAACCCTATCAATACATATCCATTCGAAATGATATCACAAAGCGAAAAGCATTCGAAGAAAAAATAAACTTTATGGCCTACCACGACTCGCTTACAAAGCTTCCTAACCGCAGGCTGTTTCACGAACGCCTGACCACGGCACTCGACACGGGAAATCCTCTCGCGGTAATGTATATCGATTTAGACAAATTCAATGTAGTCAATGATTCACTGGGCCATCTATTCGGGGATCACCTGCTGCGAAATGTCGCAGAGAGGCTTCTTACATGCGTTGCCGTGGAAGATACCGTCGCCCGTTTAGACGGAGACAAATTTACGATTATACTCCCAGATACCGAGCAAAAAAAGGTCCAGACCAGCGTTGACAAGATTATCTGCGAGTTTACCCGCCCTTTTTGCTTAGAAGGATACGATGTCTATGTTTCCCCTTCCATAGGAATTTCTTTTTCCACAGAAGGAAAAGACGCGGACATGCTTCTGAAGGAAGCCGATACCGCCCTTTCTCACGCGAAGCAAAAGGCCGTTTCTTATCAGTTCTATACCCCTCATATGAATAACACCGCGTATGAAAAACTTATGCTGGAGACAAATCTTCGTAAAGCGCTGGAGCGCGACGAGTTTGTCCTCTATTATCAGCCGCAAATTGACATTCATACCGGACATATCGTAGGAACCGAAGCGCTAATCAGATGGCAACATCCCGAGCAGGGGTTTATTCCCCCGATGGAATTCATTCCACTCGCGGAAGAAACAAAATTAATTGAACCGATCGGCGAATGGGTGCTGCGTACCGCCTGCCGGCAAAACAAAACATGGCAGCTTGCCGGATACCCGCCTTTGCGGATCGCCGTCAATCTTTCGTCCCAGCAATTTCAACAGGATAATCTTGTGGAAACCGTTGCCCGAATCCTTAGGGACACGGAACTGGACCCAAAATACTTAGAACTGGAGATTACCGAAAGCATGATGATGAAGGTGGAACCGGCCATCGAAACTCTGCATCAACTCCGGGATCTCGGCGTTCAAATCAGCATGGACGATTTCGGTACGGGATTTAGTTCGCTTAACTATTTAAAAAACTTTCCCATTAACCGTTTAAAAATTGACAAATCTTTTGTGCGCGACATTCACAGCGGCTCAAAAGATTCGGCCATTGTGACAACGATTATTACGATGGCCCATAATCTGAAGCTTCATGTCATTGCAGAGGGAGTCGAAACAGAGGAACAGCTTTTATTTTTGAAACAACAATATTGTAAAGAGGCGCAAGGATATTTATTTACTCCTCCCCTTCCAGTCAGCGAATTGGAGAAAATTTTGGACAAACAAATTCCCCGCTAACCTGCCGGGGAATTTGTTTGTCTCGAAATAATAATCACCCTATTCTCTATCATAGAATAGAATAAGGTACATCAACGGGGAGCCGGTGCTTCATGCGGCATACCCTTTTTACTATGATAAAAAAGGAAACGAAATCACCATGGATATTTTCAATCACTTAACTCAGTATTTAACGAAATATGAACACCTGGAAATGTACATCCGCCTTTTGCTGAGTGCAATCTTCGGGTTTGCGATAGGGCTAGAACGGAGCAGCAAATCAAAGCCTGCCGGAATTAAAACGTATTCCTTTGTATGTGTGGCCTCCACGCTGTTGACCCTTGTCTCGATCTATGCGGTTCAACTCTATTCGATCCCGGGCCATACGACGATGGATCCGATGCGCCTCGCCGCACAGATTGTCAGCGGGCTCGGCTTTCTTGGGGCAGGTCTGATTATTCACCAGGGCCAATCGATTCATGGCCTGACTTCCGCCGCTATGATTTTTTTCGCCGGTGGAATCGGTATTGCCGTAGGAGCTGGCTTCTACGGTATGACAGCTTTCTCTATGGTTGTCATGTATACGATTCTGCGGCTTGGCGAGCGATTCGAAAAAAAGCAAAAAACGTCCGGTGCGGAGGATGAAGACACCGATCATTAGTTCCTGGCCGTGTCCCCTGCTTTTAATCTCGTACTTTTCCGGCGAAAAATTCGTCTTCTTTCAAATAATGCCGCAGGCCGGAATAAGCCTCGGCTTCCCAAAAGGCTTCATTTTCCACCAGTTCGGCCGCTTCCTGCCGGGCTACCTCAAGCATCCGGTAATCCTGCACGACATCCGCCAGCTTAAATTCGGGCAGGCCGCTCTGTTTTGTCCCAAAGAAATCACCGGGTCCGCGCAGCTCCAGATCACGCTGCGCGACTTCAAACCCGTCGTTTGTCTCCGTCATAATCCGCATTCTCTCCCTGCCCACTTCCGATTTCGGGTCTGCAATAAGGATGCAGTACGATTGCTCCTCCCCCCGTCCGACGCGGCCGCGCAGTTGGTGGAGCTGTGCCAGCCCGAAGCGATCGGCATCATAGATTACCATGACAGACGCATTCGGTACGTTTACCCCGACCTCAACGACCGTCGTGGAGACAAGCACCTGTATTTCTCCCCTGTTAAATCCCTCCATCACTTCTTCTTTTTCACGCGGATGGAGCCTGCCGTGCATTAAACCGATCTGATAGGCACGGGTAAAATACCGGTTAAGCGCGGCGTGGACATCAATGGCATTCTGCACATCAAGCTTTTCCGATTCTTCGATAAGCGGACAGATGACATACGCCTGACGCCCTTTGTCGACCTCTTTGCGGATAAATGCGAAAATCCTCTCCAGCATCTCGTGCCGCACCCAATACGTTTCAACCGGCTTGCGTCCCGCGGGAAGCTCATCAATCGTTGAAACATCCATATCGCCAAACGCGGTAATAGCGAGAGTCCGCGGAATCGGCGTCGCCGTCATAAATAAAACATCCGGGTGAAGTCCCTTCTCTCTCAATATCCGCCGCTGTTCCACCCCAAAACGATGCTGTTCGTCTGTGATAACGAGCCCAAGGTTGGCGAAATATACATCCTCCTGAATAAGCGCATGGGTGCCGACAATGATGTTCAACATGCCGGACTGGAGCTGTGCCAGAACATCCCTGCGCTGTCGCACCGTTGCGCTGCCGGAAAGCAGCGCGATTTCTACGTGAAACGGTGTAAGCAGGTCTTTTAGTGTGGCATAATGCTGCTCGGCCAGAATTTCAGTCGGCACCATCAGCGCCCCCTGGTATCCGGCACACACCGCTGCATATAAAGCAATCGCAGCGACAACGGTCTTTCCGGACCCCACGTCGCCCTGCAGCAGGCGGTTCATACTGTAATCCGCCTGCATATCTTTG
The DNA here is from genome assembly GCF_000430625.1 of Aneurinibacillus terranovensis DSM 18919. GTDB lineage: Bacteria > Bacillota > Bacilli > Aneurinibacillales > Aneurinibacillaceae > Aneurinibacillus_B > Aneurinibacillus_B terranovensis. The sequence continues at coordinate 99,903 of NZ_AUMJ01000004.1, read as the reverse complement.
AGAATGTCTCCTGCCACACGACGCTGTGCCCGGGTAAGTGGAAATGGCAGGCTGTGAACAAATTCACGTATCTTATCCATCGGGATCGGCATGGCCGTTCCATCGGTACTGCGCCTGTTGACCGCATGATATGCCTGCATTTTTAGCTGGAATAACAACAGTTCTTCAAAAGCAAGCCGCCTGCGCCCCTGCTTCCCGTCCTCCACGCTGGCCGGAAAATGAATATGGCGTATCGCCTCTTCCCGTGACATTAAGCGATACTTTTCCAGCAAATACGGTGGCAAAATCTCTCGAATGTCATGGCCGAACTGGTCGAGCGCGGCGCGAATCCAACGGCGCATCTGCTTGACAGAAATAGACGCCGTCGTGGAGTAGACCGGCGCAATGGTTCCTTCTTTTTCTTTCGTTTTTGCCGCATCCATAAAATGATGCTCGCTTACAGACAGTTGGAGCCGTGACCGTTCAAATTTGCCGCTCACCATAATTTCCCGTCCGGTTTGCAGCTGGTTTTTCAGAAAAGGACGGTTAAACCAGTTCGCTGTTACGACCACACGGTCCACAACAATTTTTACTGAAATTCTTGATTTTTTCTTCCCGTAAAAACGAACAACCGGCTCACCGTATATCGTGCCGATGACGGTAATTTTCTCTCCTTCTTCCGCCTGCGATAAATCGCGTACCCTGTAATCTTCGTAGCGGTAAGGGAAATGCTCCAGTAAGTCCCGGACCGTTTCAATATGTAAGGATTGAAGGTCGGCGCTGCTCTCCGCTCCAATCCCCTTCACCTTTGTTACGGGGCTCAGTAAAGCATTCACTATTTCTGATTCAGCGGCACACCGAAAATTTTCCCTTCCAGTGCACGTCCCGTTGGAGTAGCCGCCAATCCTCCCAGCGCCGTTTCCCGCAATGTGTGCGGCATCGTTTTTCCGATACGATACATTGCGTCAATCACCTCATCACACGGAACCCGGCTTTCAATGCCCGCCAGCGCCATATCAGCCGCTACCGTAGCCACTGCCGCGCCCATCGCATTTCGTTTGACACAGGGTACTTCTACAAGGCCTGCGACAGGGTCACACACGAGGCCAAGCAGGTTTTTTAATGCGATGGCGGTGGCGTGCGCCGATTGTTGGGCTGTTCCCCCGGCCAGCTCGACAATAGCAGCAGCTGCCATTGCAGTCGCGGATCCCACTTCAGCCTGGCAGCCCCCGGCCGCGCCGGAAATGCATGCATTGTTTGCGATAACAAAACCAATCGCGCCGGCGGTAAATAAGTAACGAACCATCGCTTCCCTTCCTGCCCCAAGCTTTGATGCCGTTGAAAACAGAGTTCCCGGCACAATCCCGCATGCACCGGCCGTAGGGGTGGCAACAATCGTTCCCATTGCCGCATTGACTTCATTGGTCGCGATCGCTTTACTTACCGAGTCGAGAATATCCGGGCCGGCGATCGTTTTGCCTTTGCGGATATATTCCTGCAGCTTTTTGGCGTCTCCTCCGCTCAAGCCGCTGCGCGACTTGACGTCTTCGGTAATTCCCCGCTGCACCGCTTCCTCCATAATATCCAGGTTACGGTACATTTGGCTCATTATGGCTTCACGGCCGCGCCCTGATATGTCCATTTCAGCCAGAATCATAATTTCTGAAATTGGCTTGTTTTCCTTTAGACACAATTCAACCAGTTCCGCCACTGTTTTAAAATTCATTTACATGCTCCCTTCTATCTGACCTTCTTAGATGATAATAAGCTTGGTTATGGCATAAGAACAGAGACGGAGAGAACATACGGCATGGATGTAATTTCCTCTACTAACCGCTCAGGGATCGGCTGGTCCGTTTCAATGACCATTAATGCCTCGCTTCCCTTTTCACGGCGGGCCATTTCCATCGCCCCGATATTAATTTTATATTTCGCAAGGGCATTGGATACACCGGAAATCATTCCATAGCGATCTTCATGGAGGACCAGTAAGGTTGGGGCATTTCCCGATAATTTTAACGGAAACCCGTTGATTTCCGTCATTTCAATTTTACCGCCGCCAATCGAGATGCCGACGACCTCGAGTTGGAAGCCCTCTTTATCCCGCAGTTTAATTCTTGCTGTATTCGGATGGTCGGCCTCATCCTGGCTCACATGAAAGTTCACATCCACACCAAGGTCTTTTGCAATTGCAAGAGAGTCCACGATTCGACGATCAAAGGTATCAAAATCCAGAATGCCGCCAACAATGGCGATATCTGTTCCATGCCCCTTGTGCGTTTGCGCAAAGGAACCGTAAAAGGTAATGTCAACAACGTCGGGCTGCCTGGCAAAAAGCGTACGGGCCACACGCCCGATTCTGGCGGCCCCGGCTGTATGGGAACTGGAAGGGCCGATCATCACAGGCCCAATGATGTCAAATACAGTACGATACTTCATAATTTCCTCCCCATAGGAAAAAACTTGGCTCGCCTAAACCAAAAGCGCAGGCAATAGCTTAAGCTGCTCTTATTATACCTTATAAAACGTAATCGCTAACAGACCCGGACCGCCATAAGTGCCGATGACCGGCCCGATCTGTGTAAGAATCAATTCCGTCGTGTTCAGTTCACGTTTTACTTGCTCCATTAGTGTGCGTGCTTCTTCCTCATCCGTAGAATACAGGACAGCGGCCGCTACCTGCTCGTCCCCGGCAAGCTCTTTACACCGTTCGAGAATATGGCCCACCGCCTTTTTCTTCCCCCGCACTTTTTCTACCGGGGCCACCACCCCATTCCCGTCCAGGGTAAGGATAGGCTTCACATTTAAGAGGGAACCGACGATAGCGGACGCTTTACCAATTCGACCGCCTTTTTGCAAATACGTAAGAGTATCCACAACGAAAAATACCCGCTGGTTCTCCATGATTTTCTGCCCGATAGCAAGGCATTCGTCCCCCGTTTTTCCGTCCCGCGCGGCTCTGGCGACCGCCACCACGATGGCCCCGAGCACGTAAGACGCGCTTTTGCTGTCTACCACATGAACCTTTACTTTGTCTTCCACCATTCCGGCAGCTAATGTGGCCGTCTGGTAGGTTCCACTCAGAGAACCGGAAAGGTGAATCGAAATAATCTCGACTTCGCCTTCCTCTGCGAGTCTTTCATACAAGTCTGTAAAATCGACCGGAGACGGCTGGGATGTTGTGGGCAGTTTCTCCGCATTTGTAAGTTTTTCGTAAAAATCCGCTGGCAATAAATCGACATTGTCGAGGTAGCTTTGCTCGTCAAAATGAACTTTTAGCGGAACAATGGAGATGTCCAGTTCCTCTGCTAATGCCTTTGGTATATCAGCCGTGCTGTCCGTTACAATTCGCAATCGCATACATTGACCCCTTTACCTGTTTCATTACTACTCCACAGCGATAATAAAAGAATAGAGCGGTTGTTTACCATTGTGAATTTCCACTTCCATTTCCGGATAATCTGTCTTAATTTGCTTTACAAGGCGGTCGAGCACCGGTTCGTTTACATCTTCGCCATAAATAACCGTAATCAATTCATCCTCACCGGACACCATTTGAACCAGCATGTTTCGGGCTGTTTCAACAATGTCTTTGGCGGCTGTTACGATTGCCCCGTCTACAATACCCATAAAATCACCGGAATGAATCTCCTGTTCATTGATGGTCGTATCGCGCACGGCATACGTTATGTGGCCAGTCTTAACGAGGGCCAGGGATTGCCGCATTTTTTCTTTATTTGCTCCTAATTCAATAGACGGATCAAACGCGAGCAGCGCAGACATCCCCTGTGGAATGGTTAGGGACGGAATCACTTCACACGGTATGCTCACCAGCTGTGCCGCCTGCTCAGCAGCCATGATGATATTTTTATTGTTCGGCAAAATGATAACGTTGTCGGCCTGGCAGGAATCAATCGCCTTCACGAATTGTTCCGCACTCGGATTCATTGTTTGTCCGCCTTCGATGACGATATCCGCACCAAGGCTTTTAAAAATTTGTTCAATGCCTTTTCCCGCAGCCACCGTTACGATTTCGTACGGCTTGCGGTTGAGGGAATCACTTTCAGCCGGCAGGTGGAATGGAGCGATAAATTCAGGGTTCAGGTTCGGCATTTTATCGTCCTGCACGCTGGCTTGCTGTACAGAGTGCTGGCGTGCTTCCTGTTTTTTTAACACTTCTTCATGCTGCAACCGCATGTTTTCAATTTTCATCCGGTCAAGCATGCCGTATTTTTGAGCGTAGGTGAGCACACGGCCGGGTTCCTCCGCATGAATGTGAACCTTGACAAGATCAGCATCCGATACAACAAGTAGTGAATCACCAAACCCGCTCAACTGTTCCCGAAAGCTCTCTTCCGAAAATCGCTTACTGTTCGTCAGGTGAACCATAAACTCCGTACAGTATCCGTATTGAATGGCAGCCGGGTTTATATGATGGTGTTCCATTACATCATTGTTTATGGACAACGCCGTTTTATTCTGCGGTACGGCATCACCGGTAATGAAGGGTTCCTGCAGCGGTTCTGCCTTGTCCACACTCCTGACAAAGCCTTCATAAATATACACCAGTCCTTGTCCGCCGGAATCGACGACTCCCACTTCTTTAAGCACCGGGAGCTGGTTCGGTGTATTCGCAAGCGCTTTCCTCGCTCCTTCCAAAAGAGCCTCTAACACATCAGGCACCGAGCCATACCGTGCAGCATTCCGGGCGGCGTTTGCCGCTTCCCTGGCAACGGTTAGAATCGTCCCTTCTACAGGTTTTAGAACGGCTTTGTACGCCATATCGACACCCTGAACGAACGCATGGGCCAGCTGTTTGGCATCTGCAACCTGTAGTTCCGCCATCCCTTTGGCAAACCCCCGAAAGAGCTGGGAGAGGATCACGCCGGAGTTGCCGCGGGCGCCCAGTAAGAGTCCCCGTGAAAGAACCGCTGCTACCGCCTCCACTGCTTCGTCCGTGCTTTTATTAAGTTCATCTATGCCTGAACGGAACGTTAAGTTCATATTTGTTCCGGTGTCCCCGTCCGGAACCGGGAAAACATTAAGCGCATTCACTCTCGCGGCATTCTGTTCCAAACAGTTTGCACCCGCGGCAAACATCCGGCGCAGCACCTGTCCGTTTAACGTCTTTTCGATCACACTATTTCCTCCCCTAGGAGTTCTCGCCACGAACACCCTGCACATATATATTAACCCTGTCAACATCAATGCCTAAATCTTTATTCATCGCATACTTCACACGTTCCTGCACAATATGGGCCACTTCCGATATCTTCGTGCCGTATCTCACGATTATATATAAATTAATCTCCACCAATTTGCCTTCATTGTCCACCTCTACACCGCGAGACAAGTTCTCACGCCGCAAAATATCGGCAATCCCGTCTTTCATCGCTCTACGCGACGACATGCCGACAAGACCGTAGCACTCCATCGCCACAGCGCCGGCAAGGGTGGCAATCACCTCTTTTTCGATTTCAATCTTTCCAAGCTCTGTGCTTAACTGAATGGTCATAGGAAAAGCCCCCTTTAAATCAATGTTTTGCCGTATGTACGAAAACTCCTCATCATTTTACTACAAACCCCTTTTATTTTAAAGAAAACTTGGCTAGCATCAAGCCAAAAGCGCAGATGGTAGCCTTAGTTGCACTTATGAGTAAAGGGAATTTCTTGACAGGTGTATTGATTATTCTATGAATGTGTGATATTATGCTAAAGTATGTAAATAAGAGTCACGATGAACGACTTCATCTCACATAAGGAGGTGGAATGAATGGCACGTGTATGTTTTGTAACTGGAAAACGAGCAAAAACCGGTAACTCAAGAAGTCACTCCAACCGTGCAAATAAACGCAAATGGGGCGTTAACGTACAAAAAGTACGTATTCTTGTTGATGGTAAGCCAAAGCGCGTTTATGTAAGTACAAAAGCTTTACGCTCCGGTCTTGTAACCCGCGCTTAATAGCGACAAAAAAAGCACCCTTTAGCGGTGCTTTTTTATTTCTTGCATATGCTCTTCGTTTTTTCACTTCTTTCCAGCACCCAGAATGGCACGGATGATTCCTCCCAGAATCCTCGGTAATTTAATCGTATAAAATCGCATGATGCCCCCTCCTCATTCATGTACCGTTAATTTAGTATATTCACCTATCAACCAGAAATGTGTATCTTTTCCCCGTTATTTTCTCCTTTCAGAATATGCAGGGCAGAGCGAAAATATGAGTGTTTGCAAGATGCATCGTCGGGCCTAAAAGCACCTCCAAGCTCCAGAGAAGCACTGAGTAACAGAAAAAAAAGCAAAAAATAATAACGGTCCATTTGATTGCACCACTGCCTCTGGAATTTACGCTTGACCCTGTGCTCATACGTTACAGAAATATAAATAAAGCCCGATCGCACAACTATCAAGTGCAATCGGGCGTGCTAACTGTATGATTTGCTTGGGTTTCCCCGGGTTTGACAACTCGTTGTTTCCCGTAAAAATTAACAAGGAGTACACCGGCAAGGGCGATGCCGCCGCCTAGAAAAGCGATCGGATGCGGAAGTTCTCCCAGCCATACCCAGGCTACGAGAATCGCGAGCAGCGGGTTGATGTACAGTCCGGTTGCAACCAGGCTGGCCGGAGCGGTTGATAAAGCAATCGCCCAGGTTACGTATGCGACCGCGGCGGGAAACACACCGATATAAATACAGGACCAGGTCGATGCCAGCGGAGCGTCCGCCACAGCTTTTATCAGCCCCGGTGAAAAGATAAGCAACGGAATCGTTCCAAACCACGTGAAATAAGCGGTGAGTTCAAGCGCGGAATACCTTGAAAATAAAGGTTTTTGGAAGATGAAAAAAAGAGAAGTTGAAACGGCGGAAACGATGATCAACAGCGCATCAGTCGCAAACGCAAATCCCTTTCCGGAACCTAACGTAATCATAGTGACACCGGCAAACCCGAACGCAATCCCGCTCCAGCCCAGGCGGGTCAGCTTTTCTTTTAAAAAGATATAGGAGAAAACAGCAGTAAATGCGGGGACAGTTGCGATGAGCAAGCTGGCCGTTCCCGCCGGTACGACGACTTCACCAAAGGTAAGAGCTCCATGGTAAATGGTAATCCCGAGCAGCGATAAACCAAAGATTTTCCCAATGTCTTTTTTGTCCGGAAGGCGGATTGGTTTTACGCAGGCATAAAGAATAAACACGGCTGAAGCGCTCAGGAAGCGAAGCAGGACAACATGTCCCGGCCTGTATCCGGCCAGGCCTACTTTAATCCCGGCAAAGGCGGACGACCAGAACAATAAGGTGACGGCCACGGCAAGGAAGGTTTTCATTTGCAGACTTGCCTTATGTTCATGATAGCCTGCGCCCGGTCGGGCTGTCCAAACACTGCGCTGCCCGCTACCAGGCAGGTCGCTCCTGCCTGCGTAATGAGTCCGGCCGTCTCAGCATTAATTCCACCGTCAATTTCAATTTCAACTTTCTCGTCCAGCCCTTTGTCACGCAGCATATTTTTAAGCTGTTCGCACTTTTTGATCACTTCAGGAATAAACTTCTGGCCGCCAAATCCCGGGTTTACCGACATAAGAAGCACCATATCAAGGTCTCCCAGTACGTGCTGCAGGGTGGAGACCGGCGTAGACGGATTCAAAGAAACGGCCGCTCTCACTCCCTGCTCTTTAATATGATAAATCGTGCGATGAAGATGCACACACACTTCCTGATGTACCGTAATGATATCGGCCCCGCTTTTTGCAAATTCCGGTATATATACATCCGGATTCTCAATCATTAAATGAACATCGAGCGGTAGGGTTGTGTGTGGACGAATCGCACTAACAATAAGCGGGCCAATCGTAATATTAGGAACAAAATGGCCATCCATCACATCGACGTGAATCCAATCCGCACCCGCCCGCTCCACTTCTTTAATCTCATCCCCGAGTCGGGCAAAATCGGCCGATAAGATAGAAGGTGCTATTTTAACCATGTCAATACCTCGGCTTTCTTTCTTTAATTTCCTGTAAAAACTGGATGTAATGTTTGTAACGGGACGCAAGCACCGTTCCCTCTTCAACAGACTGCCTGATCACGCATCCAGGCTCATTCGTATGCAGGCATCCGCGAAACTTACACTCGCCTATTCGTTGTCTCATTTCTTTAAAATACAGGACTAATTCCTCGGCCTCAATCGTGGCAAAATCAAGCGAGCTAAACCCGGGAGTGTCAGCCACCCAGCCGCCTTCGGGCATGGAAATAAGCTCCACATGCCTTGTCGTGTGTTTGCCACGCCCAAGCTTATAGCTGATTGGCGCTGTTTCCAGCTGAAGGTGGCTAAAGAGCTCATTAAGCAGAGACGATTTTCCAACGCCTGACTGTCCGGAGAAAACAGACAAATGGCCCGCCAGATGGGCTCGAATGTCCCGGATCCCGTTTCTCCCCTTCGAACTCGTGACAATGACCGGATAGCCAATCGCTTCATACTCCCGGCAGATGGACTCGATTTTACGGTTGTCACTCACCAGATCCGCCTTAGTTAAACAGATGACGGCTTCCACGCCGGCAGACTCCGTATGAACAAGAAATTTATCCAGCAACTGCGGATTAAACGCGGGTTCTTCCAGTGAAAAAACGAGAATTGCCTGATTAATGTTTGCGATTGGAGGGCGAATCAACTCACTTGAACGCGGGAGAATTTCCGTGATGACTCCTTCCCCGTTGCTGCCCTCGCATTTCACTTCATCTCCGACGAGCGGGGTGATGCCTTTTTTCCGAAAGACTCCACGCGCCCGGCATTGCAATAATGTCGTGCCGTCCGAAACGTAATAATACCCTGCCAGCGCTTTAACGATACGGCCCTGCATACGGTCCCTCCAGGCTATTGCACATCCGAATATTTCACCACTTTTTGTTCAATTTGCGTCCCGTCGCGCAGCACTTGAATCGTTGCATCCTGAGTCGGTGACAGAACACATGTGACTTGAAATTGCATGCTCTGTGTAATCGTTAATTTCTCTACCGTCTGATTGGTTCCCGTCGCATCCGTAAGCTTAATTTCAATGTTGGCCGTTTCTCCCGGGTTGAGGAAAACTTCTACAGGAACCCGTGTTTTCCGGGCTTCCTGCGGTAGACCGGAACTGACTTCGACCGTTACATGCTGCCCTTTCAGCAACTGGTCTCCTGCTTTAAACGATTGGGAAAGCACGATGCCTTGTTTCTGATAGCTCGTTACCTGCTTTACATCGGCAACAAGTCCTTTGTCGTCCATCGTTCGCTGCATTTCTTCCTGAGTGGAACCGATAAGGTTAGGCATGGCTACCGTTTCTTTTCCTTTACTTACCACTAAATGTAATTCCGTATCGGAAGGGACAACTTCCTGGTTGGCAGCCGGGTCCTGTTTGAGAATCGTCCCCGGATCACTCTGGTCATCATTAACTTCATCAACCGTTACCTTTTTGTAAACGTTTAGTTCGTTATCAATATCACTTTTCTTTTTACCAATATAATTTGGCATTAGGACTTTTTGCTTCCCCTTGCTGACAATGAGCGTCACAACTGAATTTTGCTTTACCTGCATATTTGCCTCTGGCGTTTGTTTAATGACCGATCCCGCAGGTTCATTCGGGTCGTTTTGTTCCGTAATCACCGCCTGTAACTTCTTATCGTCCAGCAGTTTACGGGCTTGATCCAGCGGCATATGCACAACGGATGGAACCGAAACATCCGGAACGGTAAAAAGGCTGTAGGAATAATAAATACCCACAAGGCTGACCAGGAGAAAAAGAAAAATTCCAAACAGCCAAAGAATTCCTTTCTTTAAAATCTTTTTTGACGTTTTCGGTTTGTCCTCGGGTAGTTCTTCGTTTTCTTCTTCATCGTCCTCACCGTTTACCGCCTGGGAAGCGGCAGCAAATTCAGTGCGTTTTCCGCTCATCTCCGGTTTGATTGCCGGGATCACACGGGTGATTTCCGCATCATCCTCCTGATATTTCTCAGGCAAAACATATTCAGGCTCGTTTCTTCGCTCAGGTGTCAGGCATGTTTTGAGGTCGTTCAACATTTCATGCGCAGATTCATAGCGGTAAATCGGGTCTTTTGCCAGCGCCCGAATCACAACATTCTCAACGCTCTGCGGAATTTCCGGCCGAATCTTACGCGGATGTATGTATGACTCCTGCAAATGTTTAAGTGCGACACTAATTGGCGAATCTCCGGAAAACGGGAGCTGGCCTGTCAGCATTTCGTACAATACGACACCAAGCGAATATAGGTCAGACTTGGCATCCGTCATAACTCCCTTGGCCTGTTCGGGCGAAAAATAATGGACGGAACCGAGAACAGAGCCGGTATGTGTAATGGTGACAGAGGAAACCGCACGAGCGATTCCGAAATCCGTTACTTTAATACGTCCCTTATCATTAATCATGATATTATGCGGTTTAATATCCCGGTGTATTAGATGGTTCTGATGCGCATGGTCAAGCGCATCGCTAATTTGAATCGCGATATCTACCGCATCGCGGACCTCGAGCGGCGCGCGCTCATTAATATATTGTTTAAGCGTTTTTCCCTCTACATATTCCATCACGATATAATAGACGTCATCTTCCTGGCCCAGATCATAAATGTTAACCACATTCGGATGAGAAAGGCTGGCTGCTGCCTGAGCTTCTCGATGGAAGCGGGCAATAAAATCGTCATCGTTGCCAAACTGGGAGCGCAGAACTTTTAGGGCTACGGTGCGATTGAGCAGAATATCCCGCGCACGGTACACAACGGCCATTCCGCCTTCACCTATCCGCTTCTCAATATCATAGCGGCCACCGAGTCTCTTTCCAATCATAAACTGGCCCCCCCTTCATCCCGAGTACCTGGTTTGGTTTCGCAGCAATATAACGGTTATATTGTCTTCTCCACCAGACTCCAGCGCCCGGGTAATTAATTTTTCAACCATATTTTCCAGGGACCCGTTGTGTAAAATTTCGGTCATCGTTTCCGTCCTGACCTTTCCCGATAAACCATCTGAACACAGCAGCAGTATATCCATCGGATCCCATGTGAGCACAGTAAAGTCAGCTTTGACTGACTGATCGGTGCCAAGCGCCCGGGTCAAAATGTTGCGCTGGGGATGATTGGCAGCTTCCTGCGCCGTAATCTGATGATTCCGTACGAGTTCATTTACCAGGGTATGGTCATTCGTTATCTGCATTAAATCGCTGTCATGGTAGCGGTATATTCTGCTGTCTCCAATATGCGCCAAAATCGCTACCTGCTCGTTGACAAGCGCGAGAACTACGGTGGTCCCCATGCCACGGCACTCTTCGTGGGACGCCGCATAGGAAAAAATCTGCTGATTGGCAAGCTGAATGGCTTCATTCAGCTTGCTCTGCAGCGCATCGGGTGTCGTCTCTTCGACACCCTGCATATAGTCCGTTATGATTTTGACAGCCATCTGGCTCGCAACATCTCCCGCCTGGTGGCCGCCCATTCCGTCCGCCACAATGGCGAGAACCCAGCCATTATCAAACCTGTTAATGACTCCAGAATCCTCATTTGTTTGTCTCACACAACCAATATGTGTTTGTATGGCTGACTCCATCTCCCATTCACCTCGTCGTCTGTTTCGCGTGCTGGGCGCGCAGCTGCCCGCATGCCGCGGCAATGTCACTGCCGTGTTCACGGCGAATCGTTACATTAATTCCTCTTTTTTCAAGAATACGCATAAATGTAAAAATATCGTTTCGGGATGTACGCACATAGTTACGTTCAGGCACATAATTAACCGGAATCAAATTGACATGGCACATTATGCCTTTTAACAGGTTGGCGAGCTCCTCCGCGTGCTCCGGCTGGTCGTTAACTTTGCCAAATAACCCATATTCAAACGTAAGGCGCCGCCCGGTTGTTTTTATATAGTACCTGCATGCCTCCATCAGTTCCGACATCGGATATCTGCGATTGACAGGCATAAGGCGCGAACGGATCTCCGTATTCGGCGCATGTAGTGAAATCGCAAGGTTAATTTGTAACTTTTCATCTGCAAAACGATAAATCGACGGCACAATCCCGCTTGTCGATACCGTAATATGACGCTGTCCGATGGAAAGTCCTTTTTCGTCGTTAATAATCCGGAAAAAGCTCAGAAGGGCGTCGTAGTTTTCAAACGGCTCACCGATTCCCATCACGACCACATGGCTGGCGCGCTGTTCCTCTTCGTCCAGCGCTTTTTGCGCAGCCAGCACCTGCATAACGATTTCGCCCGGTTCAAGGTTGCGCTTAAGCCCTCCGAGCGTCGAAGCACAGAACGTGCAGCCAATCCGGCATCCAACCTGTGTTGTCACACAGATGCTATTTCCGTAGTTATGGCGCATAATCACCGTTTCAATGGCATGGCCGTCGTGTAACGAAAACAGAAATTTAATCGTCCCGTCAGTGGATTCCTGGCGGGTAATTTCTTTTAAGGTATCCATTGAAAAAAAAGCACTGAGCTTCTCGCGCAGCGTTTTAGAGAGATTGCTCATGTCGTTGAAGGACGATACGCGTTTGACATACAACCAGTCAAAAATCTGCTCGGTACGAAACGCTTTCTCCCCGTTCTGAACCAACCATTCTTTCAGTTCAGGCCGGGTTAAATTATAAATAAACGATTTCATTCATTTATCACCGTTTTTCTTAAAAGTTGGCATTGCGAATAAAGGTGCAGGGATGACACTCTGCTATATTGTACCACAATTGATTTCTAAAGATAAGGAAAGGGGGAACTGCCCGAAACATCCGGGTAGTTTAAAGAGGGAGGCAGTCGGGCAGAAAGACGTCCCCCTTTGTCGTAACACTAGGCAGCGGAAAAAAAGCGTGCTCATTTTGCACACCGACCACATATTAATTGTAATTTACTTTGCCATGAATAGTGATACATCCATCAGGTGAACGATGGGCTTTTGAATTTCAGTGTAGTCGTATTTCAGAAACTGTTTGGCTGGAACGACACAACTTATACAAGCGAGCAAACATAGTAGATTTTTGGATACTCGGTGGAAAACGCGCAAAAAATAAAACGGTCCATTCCATTCACCTTCATCGTGATGGTTTCCGTTTCAAACGGGAAATGAAAAACCCGTCCGTATGAAAATGATGCGGTAAAATTTGCATATATCCCTCTGAAAGCGTCGGATACTTGTCCCGAATCACTTCGGGCATGTCATGAATTAAGTCGCCGTCTGCTTCCCAATCCGCATGTTCAGCCAGGAATCGCCGGATTACCTCTTGGTTTTCGGTCGGCTGAACCGTGCAGGTGCTGTATACGAGTTTGCCTTCCGGCTTTAGCAAACGGGCGGCCGAACATAGAATCTCATACTGAATGGCCCGGATCGCCCCGGCATCTGCCTGCCATTTATGCCATTTAATGTCCGGCTTGCGGCGAATGACTCCCAGTCCTGTACAGGGCGCATCAACGAGAATGCGGTCAAACGTTTGTCCGGCTAGCTTTCGGTCCGCTTCACGCGCATCTGCCTGATGGCCTGAAATGATAGAAATGCCAAGGCGCTGCGCGTTTTCACGAATGAGTTCAAGCTTGTGGGGATGCACATCCAACGCGATAATTTTCCCTTTATTTTCCATACGTTCCGCCATATGAGTGGTCTTGCCGCCAGGAGCGGCACACGCATCAAGCACGAGCATGCCACTTTCCGGAGAAACGGCATACGCTACCAGCATAGAGCTTTCATCCTGAACGGTACAGTTCCCTTCCCGATATGCGGGCAACTCGGCAACGTTCCCGATCCCGCTCACATTTATTCCTTCAGCTGTGAGGGAGGAAGGCTGAAGATAGGCCCCTTCCACCTGCTTCTGGATGGTTTCAATAAGCGCTTCCCGATTCGTACGCAGTCGGTTGGTGCGCAGGGTTATCCCCGGTGCCCGGTTATTTTCTTCGCACATCTGTACCGTTTCGGACGTCCCGTACTGCCTGATCCACTCCTCGACCATCCATTCAGGGTGGGAATGCAGCAAGGCGATGTATTTAGCATACGGCAAATCGGACGGGATAATGATTTTATCCGGCTGACGAAGGCGGGAACGTAGCACACCGTTCACCATGCCCGCAATTCCCTGATGCCCCCACAGCTTGGCAATTTTCACGGCCTCATTAACAGCAGCCCGCTCCGGAATCCGATCCAGATAAGAAAGCTGATAAAAGCTGATGCGCAGCAGGTTGCGCACCCAGTCTTCCAGCTTGTGCAACGGCCGGGAGAGGAACTGCTGAGACATCCAATCGAGCGTATTTAGCCGGCTTAATGTTCCATACACAAGCTCGGTAGCGAGGTTAACGTCTCTGCGCTCCAGCTTGGCCCGGTTGAGCGCCTGTTTTAATTCCAGGTTGCTGTATGCTTGCTTACTTTCCACCTGCACTAACACCTGTACCGCCAGTTCACGGGCATTCGTCGGAGCTTTCTCTGCACGTCTATTCATTCCGGCTCACACCTCTTTCCGCTTCAAAACGCATGCCTGCAGCAAGGGAGGATCCGACACCCCGCACATAATCGGCCACGCTCATCGCCTTCTTACCCGCCGGCTGAACTTCCAAAAGGCGGAGCACGCCCCGGCCCGTCTGAACGTCGATGCCCTGCGGTGAAATACCGATAATGCGGCCGGGTTCTCCTTCGCCTTCTTCCCGGAGAACCTGCGCTTGCCAAATTTTCATCACCTGGTCGTTCAGCGAAGTATAGGCAACAGGCCATGGATGCAGGCCGCGAATTTGGTTATAAAGTTCGCGGGCACTCCGATTCCACAAAATCTGTTCATCTTCTCGCTTAATGTTCCACGCATACGTAACTTTCGTTTCATCCTGCGGCTTCGGCTGTATGTCTCCGTTAATAAGCCGGGGCAGCGTTTCAATCAGCAGATTAGAGCCCGCTTCACCCAGTTTCGCAAACATCGTTCCGACATTATCGTTTTCTTCAATCGGAACACGCACCTGACTCAACATATCCCCGGCATCCAGTTTTTCAACCATATACATGATCGTGACGCCCGTTTCTTTTTTTCCATCCATGATTGCTTTATGTATCGGGGCGCCACCGCGGTATTCAGGAAGCAGGGAAGCATGCACATTAATACAGCCAAATTTCGGATACTCGATGAGCTCCTTCGGGAGTATCTGGCCAAAAGCGGCCGTTACGATAAGATCCGGATTGTAATTCAGGATTTCCTCTACGCCGGAAACTTTTAATTTTTCCGGCTGCAGCACCGGTAAGCCCAGCTGGAGAGCCGCTTCTTTGACAGGCGGCGCCGCCAGCTGCTTTTTGCGGCCTTTCGGGCGGTCAGGCTGAGTAACAACCGCCACCACATTAAAATTGTTTTGCACGAGTTTTTGCAAAGAGGGCACCGCGAAATCCGGGGTGCCCATAAATACAATTCGCACAAGTATTCAGCTCCTCTTGGCGATATTATTCATCTTTTCCACTGTACGTTCTTTCCGCTAAATCAATGAACAGAACACCATTTAAATGGTCAATCTCATGCTGGATGGCGCGGGCGAGCAAATCTTCGCCTTCGATCACAAACTCCTTCCCGTTCCGGTCCAGCGCTTTAGCTTTTACCCATTTTGCCCTGCGAACATCCCCCACTAAACCCGGAATGCTTAAACATCCTTCGGGGCCGAACTGCTCGTCTCTCCGTTCAAGGATTTCGGGGTTAATCATTTCAACCAGGCCGTCACCGGCGTCGATCACAACAACGCGTTTAGTGATGCCAACCTGCGGTGCCGCAAGGCCCACGCCTTCCGCATCATACATCGTTTCCTTCATATCATCAAGCAATTTATGAATATTGGGGGTAAATTTTTTAACCGGCGCGCATTTTTCCCGCAGCACCGGGTCGGGGTGTTTTACAATCATCCGAATTGCCATAACGTTATATCCTCCTGTTTATGCGAATGGAACACTCGCTTTGCATGTTCACATCATCATGTACGGGTCTACATCTACCGTGAGCAACATCCCGCTTTTTTTCCGTTCCTCTTCATATTTCCGCACCAGTGAATGGATGCGGGAAACAACAGACGGATCGTGATTATATTTTACCATGCATTGAAATCGATATCTATCTTTGATCCGGGCGATAGGTGAGGCGACAGGACCAAGCAGGAATGCACCCGGAGGCAGAATTTCACGCAGTTTTTTAGCAAACGCTTCGGCTGATTTGATGATGAGCGCCACATTTTCATGCGCAAACGTAAACAGGATAAGCCGGCTGAACGGCGGGTATCCTTTTACATACCGCTGGTTAATTTCTTCGTGGAAAAAACCGTGGTAATCATGCTTGCTTGCGTACCGAATGCTAAAGTGGTCTGCCGAGTATGTCTGAATAACGACTTCACCTTTTTTCTCGTGCCGCCCGGCGCGACCGCCCACCTGGGTAAGGAGCTGGAACGTCCGTTCACTCGCTCTAAAATCGGGCAGATTCAGCATGCTGTCAGCCGCCAACACACCAACAAGCGTCACGTTGGGAAAATCGAGCCCTTTGGCAATCATCTGCGTACCGAGAAGAACATCCCCTTTGCCCTGGCGAAAATTCTGCAGGAGCCGTTCATGAGCCCCTTTCTGCGTCGTCGTGTCAACGTCCATCCGGATGACACGAATTCCAGGAAAGTATTTAGCCAGTTCTTCCTCTACTTTTTGTGTACCGGTGCCAAAAAAGCGAATATGTTCACTTCCGCATTCAGGGCACGTTTCCGGCTCCCGTTCCGTATACCCGCAATAATGGCAGCGCAGCGTCCGATTGCTCCGGTGGTAAGTTAGCGAGATGTCACAGTGCGGACACTGTGTGACAAACCCGCAGGATCGGCACATAACAAAAGTAGAAAAGCCCCGCCGGTTTAAAAAAAGCACCATCTGCTCATTTTTGGCCAACCGATCGTTAATCGCGTTCATCAATTCTCCGCTAAACATCGCCCGGTTTCCCTTTTGCAGTTCCAACCGCATATCGACAATCGACACATCGGGCAGCGGGCGGTTTCCCACGCGCTGCGCCATCGTAAATAATTTTATTTTCTGCTGGATGGCCTGATTGTACGATTCAAGAGACGGCGTAGCGCTGCCGAGAATAACGACGGCTTTATGGTAATTTCCCCGGTAGTGTGCAACGGCTCTCGCATGGTAGCGTGGCGTTTCTTCTTGTTTGTAGCTACCCTCATGCTCTTCGTCCATGATGATCAGGCCAAGATTTTCGAACGGCGCGAACACTGCAGAGCGGGCGCCGATCGCAACCTTTACTTCTCCCCGCCTGATTTTCCGCCACTCATCATGGCGCTCTCCATGGGACAGCCTGCTGTGGAGTACTGCAACCTGGTCGCCAAACCGGCCTTTAAAGCGCTCCACCATTTGCGGCGTAAGCGAAATTTCAGGTACGAGTAAAATCGCTTCTTTTCCTTTAGCTATCGTGCGCTCCATAATTTCAAGATAAACTTCTGTTTTTCCGCTGCCGGTTACCCCATGAATGAGGCAGGGAAAATAGACGTCGTCGGCCATTCCTGCCGCAATTCCTTCGATCACTTCCTGCTGCATCGGGGTAAACGGGTGTTTGGTCACGGGCAGGAAGGTTCTTCCGGTATACGGATCACGGTAGTCTTCCCTTTCCTCGCGCAGGAGCACACCTTTCTCCACCAGTCTGTTCACGGTTTGATGGGAAATCTGCAGGCGGGATAATAAATCCGGCTGTGAAATCGGCCCATAATGCCGGGTGAAATAGTCGAGCACTTCCTTCTGGCGCGCCGCGGAAGTCGGCAAGCTTTCCTTTATTTTATCCAATTCATGTTTCGCGACAGACGGAGTGAGCATCGTCACGATTTTTTTCGTTGTGCGGTCGCCTACCACCTGTTCAACGTGCAGGTAGCCTTTTTCCAAGCCGTCTTTTATCCACACAGCGGCATCCGGGAACTGTTTAAGCAGTTTGTCCCATGAGACAGGCTGCCGCTCCCGTATATATTGATAGAAGCTTTGTTCGTCAGACAACAATAAATGAATATCCGGTTCTGTTTTGATCGTGATCAGCTTTTCATAGCTTGACCTGAGAGCGGCGGGAATCATCGATTGCAACGCCGTGTAATACGCGCACACATACCGTTCACTCATCCATCCCGCAAGCCGGACGAGCTCGCGTGTCAGCGGCGGCTCAACATCGAGTACATCAAGAATATCTTTTGTTTTTTCCACTTCTGACTCTGCTGTAATGTCAATTACAAACCCCTGAAGTTTCCGGGGTCCAAACGGGACGGACACTCTGCTCCCAATCCGGACAAAGGGGTGAAGGGGAGCCGGGATATGGTAATCAAATGGGCGGTCGGTATCCGCAACGGGTACGTCTACAATGACCCGGGCATACATGTTACTGCTCACCGCGTGCCTTCCACTCTTCCAGGATACAATCAAGAATCGTATCGGCAATTTGCCGCTTATCCATCTGCGGCAGTGAAACATTCTCATGGCCTTTGCGGAAAATGGTTACGATGTTCGTATCCACTCCGAAACCAGCGCCCTGTTCGGTAATGTTGTTGGCGACAATCATATCCGCATTTTTGCGTTCCATTTTGGCGGCGGCGTTTTCCTGAACATTTTCCGTTTCCGCGGCAAAGCCAACAAGAAACTGATGGGTTTTCCGCTTCCCGAGCTCGGCTAAAATGTCCGGTGTCCTTTCCAACTCAATCACAAGGTTTCCCGGCTGTTTTTTCATCTTTTGTGTGTGGACAACCTTCGGGCGGTAATCGGCAACAGCTGCGGCCTTAATGACGAGGTCCATATTCTCATAGCGGGCGATGACTTCTCCGTACATCTCCTCCGCTGTTAGTGTTTCCACGTATGTTACACCCTTCGGGGGCGTCAGATTCGTCTTTCCACTCACCAATACAACGTCGGCTCCCCGTCTGGCGGCAGCTTCCGCAATGGCATATCCCATTTTCCCTGACGAATGGTTGGTAAAAAACCGCACCGGGTCGATCGATTCACGGGTGGCTCCGGCTGTGACCAGCACCTTTTTTCCCCGGAAATCACAGGTGGACGGCTCATCGAAGAAAGCTTCAATTTCCGCGAGAATATCCTGAGGTGGAGCAAGCCGGCCTTTGCCAACCCAACCGCAGGCGAGATACCCATCCTCCGGCTCGATAAATCGGTAGCCCCACTCCGTCAGCTGCTGTATGTTTTTGCGGACAGCAGGGTGAGCATACATATTCACATTCATCGCCGGCGCCAGCCAGACCGGTGCCTTCGTTGCAAGGAACGTGGTGCTGATCATATCATCGGCAATGCCATTGGCAAGCTTTCCAATCATGTTGGCTGTGGCCGGTGCGATCAGCATTAAATCCGCTTTATCGGCAACGTTAATGTGAGAGATAACGGCAGGATTCGGTTCCTGAAATGTATGGGTAAGCACCGGATTGCGGACAAGCGCCTGGAACGTAATCGGCTGAACGAACCGGGTGGCCGCTTCCGTCATTAACACCCAAACATTTGCGCCCTTCTGGGTAAGCTTGCTGCAAACATCCGCGATTTTGTATATCGCGATCCCTCCGGTTACACCAATCACTATGGTTTTCCCTTCGATCATATGTTCTTCACTCCTCAATAGAAAACGCATATCCTTCCATGCCGGTCAGTATCCCTAACACAGAAGTCGATATGCGTTTACCATTTTATTTTACTCTTTCGAATTGAATTTTTCCGGCATTCAATTCTTCAAGCGCCGTGCCGACAAACTTGTGGGAGACCGGTTTATCAATCAGAAATGTGTCATTTTCCCGCATCTGGCGGGCACGCTTGGATGCAATGCTGACCAGCGTGTACTTGCTGTCCACCTTTTTTAATAATTCGTCAACAGACGGATAAATCATATGTTAACCTCCTTAATCAATTCGCGATATTTGGCGATTTGCCTTTCCTTCTTTAAATGTTCCGCCATCACAATCGCCTGAATGCGTTCACACGCTTTTTCTACCTCATCATTGACGACCACATAATTGTAGTGGTCCATTAAATCAATCTCGGCTTTGGCGACCTGCATGCGATGCCGGATGCTCTCTTCCGTCTCGGTTCCCCTTCCTGTAATGCGGCAGCGGAGTTCATTTAAATCCGGCGGCGCGAGGAAAATAAAAATCCCCTCAGGGTATTTTTCTTTTACCTGGAGCGCCCCCTGCACCTCAATCTCAAGAAAAACATCCCTGCCTGACGCGAGCGTTTTATCTACAAACTCACGTGGAGTTCCATAGAAATTCCCCACATATTCTGCCCATTCCAGCAGCTCGTCCCGTTCGATCATCCGCTTAAATTCCTGCTGGGCTTTAAAGAAGTAATTGACTCCTTCCACTTCGCCCGTTCTTGGTTTTCTTGTCGTAGCGGATACCGAATACACCAAATCCGTCATGCGCGGCCGCAGCGCAGCGCACACAGTCCCTTTTCCCACTCCGGAAGGCCCTGAAAGAACAAGCAACAACCCTCTTTCTTGCGTCATGATAAACCCCCGCTTACTTATTCGTCTGAATCATCATCTTTACTGGTCAATCTGTGAGCGACCGTTTCAGGCTGTACCGCCGATAGTATCACATGATCACTATCTGTTACAATAACCGCTCTCGTCCGCCTTCCGTACGTTGCATCAATTAACATCCCCCGGTCGCGCGCTTCCTGGATAATCCGTTTAATTGGCGCAGATTCAGGGCTAACGATGGAAATAATACGGTTCGCAGAAACAATATTCCCAAATCCAATATTAATGAGTTTAATGGCCATCTCACGTGCCTCCCTTTTTTCGGAGCAGATATGCCTATTTTACTTCTTTACTCTATATTTTGCACCTGTTCTTTCACTTTTTCTAGCTCTGCCTTTAAAATAACAACTTTTTGGCTGATTTCCAGATAGTTTGCCTTGGAGCCAATCGTATTAATTTCACGGTGGCATTCCTGAACAAGAAAATCCAGCTTACGGCCAACAGGTTCTCCCTCTTCCATAATTTGCGTAAACTGAGAAAAGTGGCTCGCGAGGCGCGTTATTTCTTCCGAAATGTCCGCACGCTCCGCGAATAAAGCAACTTCATTTAACAGCCTCGCTTCATCGAGCGGGACAAGTTCCTGTATGTATTCTACTATTCTTGCCCTAATTCGTTCTCTGTAACTTTCGGTAACGCGCGGAGCAAGTTCTTTTATGTTCTCAACCAGTTGACTCATATACTTCAACCGCAGAAAAATATCCTCGTAAAGAGCCTGTCCCTCTATTTTACGCATTGATACGAGCATATCCCCCGCTTCTTCCACCGCTTCCATCAGGGGGATACGGTACATTTCAGGATCCATCTGCTCTTCATTTACATGAATAACATCCGGCATGCCCATGATTTGATAGGCGCTGACTTCTTCCTGCCGCCCCAGCATCTCGGACATCCTGCGGGCCGCCTCTGCATACTGTCGGGCCAATTCCCAGTTGACCTGCAGCGCGGCCGGTACAGTGTCCGACTTCATTGTAATAAAGACGTCCACTCTGCCGCGCCGGACCCTGCTCTGAATCGTGCGGCGCACCGCATCTTCCAGCGCCCCGAGTTCACGGGGCAGACGTAGGGATATTTCATTAAACCGGTGATTGACGGAACGCATCTCAACGATTAAGTGAATGCGTTCACTCCTTCTTTCTGCACGCCCGTATCCGGTCATGCTGTGCACCATGGTGTCCACCTGCCTCATTCGCTCAATTATAGGTTTATTTCTTTTTCCATATACCCGTAAACACTTCTTCAGCGGGACCGGTCATATAGACATGTCCGTCGGATGCCCACTCAATATCGAGATCCCCGCCTTTGAGATGGACGACCGCATGCCGCTTTGTCCGTCCTGTCAGCGCGCCGGCAACCAGCGTGGCACAGGCGCCGGTGCCGCAGGCGAGCGTCTGTCCGCACCCCCGCTCCCATACCCGCATATCGATTTCTTCGGGCGACCGGACCGATACGAATTCAATATTGGCTTTCCGGGGAAACATTGAATGGGTTTCAAACAAAGGTCCCCATTTTTCCACATCAAAGGTAACGGCATTTTCCACGAAAATAACGGCATGGGGATTTCCCATCGACACCCCGGTAAACGAAAATGTGCTGTCTTCTACGGCAATCGGGTGGTTGACCACTTGATCGGCATCCACAGTCAGCGGGATATTCGCCCCTTTCAGTATCGGTTCCCCCATATCCACGCGTATTTTAACCGCCCGTCCGTTTTCCACCGTGAGCCGCACATGCTGGACACCCGCCAGTGTTTCGATGGAAAGGGTATCTTTCACGGCCAGTTGATAATCATAAATGTATTTGGCTACACACCGTATCGCATTGCCGCATTGTTCAGGCTCAGAACCATCCGCATTTATAATGCGCATGCAAAAATCCGCCCGTGTAGAAGGCAGGATAAACACGAGACCATCCGCCCCGATGCCGAAATGGCGGTCACACATCTTTCTTGCCATTACATCCGCATCGTGCGGCATTGTTTCAAAATGGGCAACGATTATAAAATCGTTGCCCAGACCATTCATCTTTGTGAAATTCATTACGCTCCAACCTTTCTGGAATGTCCAACCCGGTTCCCTGCCGCAGATAAAATACCCGTTGCAAATGTTGGAACCGCCGACCACAAAATTACAAACACCCACTCATTGGCAGACAGAGCAACCGTATTGAAAACGGGCTGCAGGGCAGGCAAATAAATCACGGGCAGCACAAGCAGAACAGAAGAAACAACGGCGAGTACAAGCGATTTATTCTCGAAAGGATTGCGGCTGAAAATGGAAATCTCGCTCCGACAGTCAAATACATGAATCAACTGGGCCATCACAAGCGTAGCGAACGCAACCGTTTGGGCCCGCATCAATTCATCCGGATGGGCTTCCGATGTCATCCAGAACGCAGCAAGCGTGACAAGCCCGATAAGCAGGCCGCGGGAGACAATTTTCCAGGCAAGTCCGCGGGCAAATACGCCTTCCGTTCGCGAGCGCGGCATACGCAACATAGTCGCCTCTTCCGGCTGGTCCACCCCGAGCGCAAGCGCCGGTAATCCGTCGGTGACAAGATTCACCCAGAGAATTTGAATCGGCACAAGAGGCAGCGGCAGGCCGGCAATCATGGCGAAAAACATAACCATGATCTCTCCGACATTGGAGGCGAGCAGGTAGCGGATAAACTTACGGATGTTATCGTAAATGGTCCGCCCTTCTTCAATGGCCGCCTCGATCGAAGCAAAATTATCATCCGCAAGCACGAGCGACGCGGCTTCTTTCGAAACATCCGTTCCCGTAATCCCCATCGCGATGCCGATATCAGCCGCTTTAATCGCCGGCGCATCATTGACCCCATCCCCTGTCATTGCCACCACATGGCCTTTCTTCTGCAGGGCCTTTACAATCCGCAGCTTGTGTTCGGGCGATACCCGGGCATATACGTATACATTGTCAACGATATTCTCGAACTCACTATCTGATATATTATATAAATCCTGTCCATTTAATGTCAACCCATTCGGTGGAAGTATTCCCAATTGAACGGCAATCGCTTCCGCTGTCGTTTGATGGTCGCCCGTAATCATTACCGTTTTAATTCCCGCCTGGCGGCATTTCTTAATGGCCAGCTTTACTTCTTCACGCGGGGGGTCAATCATCCCGTACAATCCGGCAAACACAAGGCTGCGCTCCGCGGAATGTTCACTTCGGATGCTTTCTCCCGCGCGCAGTTCACGATAGGCGACCGCCAGCACGCGCAGCGCTTTTTTTGCCATCGTTTCGTTTGCGATAATAATTTGCCGGCGCATGGTGGGGGTCAGCTGAACGACGCGCCCTTCGAGCATAATATGCGAGCAGCGGCTGAGCAGTACATCGGGTGCGCCCTTCGTTGCCAGCATGCGGGTGCCGGAATGGTCTTCCACCTGTACGGTCATCATTTTACGAGTAGAATCGAACGGAAATTCTCCGACCCGCCGCCACATCTGCGCCAGCTCCTCCCGATTTATCCCCGCCTTTGCCCCGGCGACGAGCAGTGCCCCCTCCGTCGGGTCCCCGGTAATGACCCATTTTTCATCCGTCTTTTTAAACAGCTTCTTTTTAGTATCCACTTGCATTTCCAAGTAAGCATTGTTGCAAAGGATACCAAGCTGCAGCATTTTATAAAGCGAAGCCTGGGCGCGGGGGCGCACCGCCTTGCGGTTAAGAAAATATTCACCAGTCGGTTCATAGCCCGTTCCGCTGACTTCGAGGAGCGTATCGTCTACCCATACGTGGGTCACAGTCATTTTGTTCTGCGTAAGCGTACCGGTTTTATCCGAACAAATCACGCTGGCGCTCCCGAGCGTTTCCACCGAGGGCAATTTGCGCACAATTGCCCTTCGTCTAATCATGCGCTGCACCCCGAGCGCAAGTGCCACCGTAACGATCGCCGGCAGTCCCTCCGGAATGGCCGCTACCGCCAGGCTGACACCGGCCAGGAACATATTGTAGGCATTGTGGCCGTGCATAATGCCCACTCCCACGACCAGCGCCGTTAATGCGAGGGCGACAACGATTAATATTTTCCCTAATTCCTCCAGTTTGAGCTGCAGAGGGGTCTCCTGTGTCTCCGTCGTTTGAATCAGGTCGGCGATTTTCCCCATCTCCGTCATCATTCCGGTCGTAACAACCAGACCGTAAGCGGTTCCGCCTGTAACCATTGTTCCCATAAATCCCATATTTTGCTGGTCGCCAAGCGGGATTTTCTCGTGTTTTAATGTCTGTACGTTTTTAAGGACCGGCACAGACTCTCCCGTCAACGTCGATTCTTCGACATGCAGGCCGTTGGTTTTGATAAACCGCACGTCAGCCGGAATCCTGTCTCCCCCTTCGAGATAAATAATATCTCCCGGCACCAGATTTTTTGCCGGAATATGGGTGGGCTGTCCGTCACGGATACAGTAGGCCAGCGGAGCAGTTAGTTCCTTTAATGCGGATAAGGAACGTTCGGCCCGAAATTCCTGAATAAAACCGAGAATCCCGTTTACAACGACGATGGCGATAATGGCAATGGCGTCAATGTATTCCCCCAGGAAACCTGAAATCAGGGTAGCCGCGAGTAAAACAAGAACCATAAAATCTTTAAACTGACCTAAAAACAGGGCCAGCGGAGAAATTTTTTGCTTTTCCGCAAGCACATTCTCCCCCATTTTTTCCAGGCGTTCCTCTGCTTCTTTCTCTGAAAGCCCATTTTTCACGTCCGTTTTTAAAATTTTTTCAAGATCATCTGCACCGTAGCTAAACCAATAATGCTGTTGACTCAACTTGTCGTCCCTCCTCTATCCCGTTCTTTTCTCCGTGTAAGAAAGCGGAACTTTCTTATTTACATACGTACAGCCAAGTTTTCTTATCTGCATAAGGGCAACTAAGGCTGTCACCCGCGCCTGCGGCTTGGCGCCAGCCAAGTTTTCTTTATAAGCTAACTTATTCTGACAAGCTTTAAAAAATGCTATACTGTTTACATGTTAATAACGAGGTGATTTTTTGTGGCCTTTGACGGCATTGTAACAAGAGCTATTGTTCATGAACTTAACCCGCTCGTAACCGGGCGCATTAATAAAGTGTACCAACCCACCGCAACCGATATCATTATGCAAATACGCACGCGCACCGGAAATGTCCGCCTGTTGCTTTCCGCGAGCCACAGTTTCCCGCGCATTCATATGACGCGTAAAGACTACCAGAATCCGATGGAACCCCCGATGTTTTGTATGCTTCTGCGCAAATACTGTGAGGGTGCTATCATCGAATCGATCACGCAGGTTGAGATGGAGCGAATCGTGCATATCAACATAAAGAGCCGGGACGAGTTAGGCGATGACCGCCGTAAGAGGCTTGTACTGGAGATTATGGGACGGCACAGCAATCTCATTCTACTGGATCCGGAGACCGGAATTATCCATGACGGCCTCCACCATGTCACACCCGCGATCAGCCAGCACCGTGTCGTTCTGCCGGGCCGAATGTATATCGCCCCCCCTTCCCAGGGGAAAAGGAATCCATTAACTGTAGATGGCGATACGTTTATCCGTACGCTTGATTTCAATCAGGGAAAACTCAACAAACAGATTGTCGCCCGGTTCGCCGGTGTAAGCCCCCTGATCGCCAATGAAATCACATACAGGGCCCGCCTTGCCACACGGGAGGCATTGTGGAACGCATTTCGCAGCGTATTCGAGCCCGTGGCAAACCATCAGTATACGCCAACGATTCAATATGGGGAAAAAGCGGTTTTCTCCGTGGTCCCCCTAACTCATCTATCGGAAGGGACCAGTGAAACCTTTACCAGTATCAGCGAATGTCTGGAAGCTTTTTATTATGGTAAAGCCGAGCGTGATACGGTAAAGCAGCGGCTTCATGACTTAATTCGCCTTGTTAGCAACGAGCGGAATAAAAACGCAAAAAAAATTGACAAACTGCAGCAAACAAAGCTGGAAGCGGAGGACGCCAAGCGTTTTCAGCAGTATGGAGAACTGCTGACGGCCAATCTCTATCAATTAAAAAGAGGTCAAACAGAAGCAAACGTGTTAAACTACTACGAGGAAGGATCGCCTATGCTTACGATCCCGCTCGATCCTGCTTTATCACCGTCTGAGAATGCCCAGGCGTTTTTCAAGCGGTATACAAAAGCGAAAAACAGCCTGGCTGTACTCGATGAACAGATCGAACACGCCTATCAGGAAGTACAATATCTGGATACGATCCTGCAGCAGATTGAAGGCGCGGGCCTACAGGATATTGAAGAAATCCGCGAGGAATTGGTAGAGCAAGGGTATATCCGGGCACGCCATATCAAAAACAACCGAAAAGTGAAGCCGAAAGCACCCGCGGTCGAACACTATCAATCGAGTGAAGGAATTACGATCTTGGTCGGGAAAAACAACCGGCAAAATGATTTTCTGACGAATAAGCTGGCGGATGCCGATGACACATGGCTTCACACGAAGGACATACCCGGATCCCACGTTGTGATTCGCAGCCGGTCGTATGGTGAAGCTACGCTGTATGAAGCCGCCCAATTGGCTGCTTACTTCAGTAAAGGCCGAGAATCCAGCCAGGTTCCTGTGGATTATACCGCAATCCGGCACGTGAAAAAACCCAAAGGGACGAAACCCGGGTTTGTGGTTTATGAGCAGCAAAAAACGCTGTTTATCACACCGGATGGTTCCATTATTCGAAGACTACTCGAAACAAAAAATGCGTAATGAGGAATGGTTATGTCTAATAAGTCTTTTTTGAAAGGTACGCTTATTTTAACAATGGCGGCTGTGGTTGCCCGCCTGCTCGGCGTCATCCAGCGCGTACCCCTGCAGCATATTATGGGAAATGACGGGATGAATTTGTACAGCATTTCGTATAATGTATATAACATACTTTTCGTGATTGCGACGCTTGGCATTCCAAGCGCGCTAAGCAAACAGGTAGCCGGTTATACAGCCGTCGGAAAATACCATGAGGCCTATCAAACATACAAAGCCGCCCGCAATTTCACGCTCGTGGGCGGCGTATTTATGGCGGCGTTATTATATTTGATCGCTCCCTATTATGCGGATTACACGCTGGCACCACAGTCCGAACTGGCTATCAAAGCGATTGCTCCGGCCCTGGTGTTATTTCCGTTAATTGCAATCATGCGCGGTTATTTTCAGGGTCAGCAGCTGATGCACCCAACAGGACTGTCCCAGATCAATGAACAGGTTTTTCGCGTAATAACCGCGGTTTTGTTTCCACTGATTTTATTATACCTAGGTTACAACAAGGATGTCGCAGTCGCAGGGGCGTCGTTTGGCGCGTTCACCGGAAGCGTAGCCGCTCTTGCCGTGATGATCTACTTCTATAAAAAT
The DNA here is from genome assembly GCF_000430625.1 of Aneurinibacillus terranovensis DSM 18919. GTDB lineage: Bacteria > Bacillota > Bacilli > Aneurinibacillales > Aneurinibacillaceae > Aneurinibacillus_B > Aneurinibacillus_B terranovensis. The sequence continues at coordinate 72,044 of NZ_AUMJ01000004.1, read as the reverse complement.
CACCGTCCAAAACAGAAGAAACAGCTGGCCTTACAAAAAAAATACACGATTCTTACTTACCGGGAGATATATGGAAGGCTGCTTAAACTATCGATTCCGATTACCCTTACGTCCCTTGCCGTTCCCGCCCTCTATTTTATCGATTCATCGACAGGCCTCCGCCTTTTAACGCCCGTCAATGAGCGCGTTTCGTTTACATTAAACAATAAAACGGCGATGATAGCCGGAAAAAGTGTGGAACTTCCTGTCGCTCCGTCGCTGGACCACAACGTGACAATGGTTCCCTTGGAAAGTGTAGGAAAACCGCTGGGGGCGACGATCACATGGGATAAAACGGGACAAAACGTGCATGTCGTGTGGGGAAAAACAAACGTCTGGCTGGCAGTGAACCAGAAAGTGGTGGTGAATCAAAAGAATCTTGGATTTTTGAAATACAAGAACGGGATTGCAATGGTTCCCCAGCGGTTCTTCACCGACCAGCTTCATGAGTATAATAAAGCGATGGTCCTCAACGGGATTCTGTCAGGAAGTGCTCAGCCTCTTGCCGGCCTGCCTATTATTCTCGCCACAGCGTTAAGCGTGTCGATTATTCCGGTGGTTTCCGCTGCCCACTCAAGACGAGACAAAGGGGAAGTACAGCGCATGAGCTCGTTGGCTCTGCGATTGGCACTGTTGACGGGTGTGCCTGCAGCGCTGTATTTAACGGTGGCGGCTCTGCCAATAAACGGATTTTTATACCACAATACGAGCGATATCTTTGTCCAAGGCTCGTATATTATTGCGGCTCTTTGCTTCGGTACCATTTTTCAGAATATGATGATGACATCGAATGGGATTTTGATGGGTCTCGGACGCAGTGACCTGCCGATGTTTTATGTGGCCATCGGCGTGGTTGTGAAATGGATTGGGAATTATATTTTCGCTCCCTTATTCGGCATCTATGGAATTATCCTGTCTACCACGCTTTGCTTTGTGATTGTGATGGTGCTTAATATTCGTGCGATTCACCGATACGCACCGCTAACGATACTCGGGGAAAGATGGCGCGCATTTATCGCCGCCTCCTTCCTGCTTGTCGCGATCGGCGGCCTATTAGTAAAACTGGGTCTTAAAATCAGGCCCGCCATTCACGTCCCCGATTTTCTTTTCTACGGAATAGAGTCAGGGCTTATTGCTGTTTTTAGTATGTCCGCATACGCCCTGACTTTGTTCTGGTTAAAAGGAATTGATATGAACGAAATTCAATATTTACCGCGTGCTGCACAGCGGGCCTACCGGTTCCTTTCCCACTACCGAATCGTCCCCGCTTATACTGAACAACAAAAAAGCGGACTGCGCTAGCGGTCCACTTTTTTCATTGCGGGGAGTCGTTGTGCGAAAGTTTTTTCAGAAGTAAATTTACTTCCAGTAATCTGCGGGGTTTTCTTTCCACCGGGCAAGGGCATCAAGCTGGTCGGGGCGGATGGTGCCTCTCGCCTCGGCTACCTGTAGAAGTGCGGTGTAATGGCTTAATGTCTCAAACGGAATGCCCGCTGCCGCAAAGGCTTCCGCCGCCTGCGGAAACTGGTAGGAGAAAATTGCTAACACGCTTTGCACGATGCCGCCTGCCTTCTGCACCGCCTGGGCGGCTTCAATCGAGCTTCCGCCTGTCGAGATTAAATCTTCAATTACGATCGTTTTGGCATCCTTAACGAGCTTGCCTTCGATTTGATTTTCCTTTCCATGGCCTTTTGGCTTAGAGCGCACATAAATCATTGGCAGGTTCAGTTCCTCTGCAAGCCATGCGGCATGCGGGATCCCGGCGGTGGCAGTGCCTGCGATTACTTCTGTATCCGGGAACGTCTCGCGGATTCGCGCGGCGAATGCCTGACAAATCATGCGGCGCACCTCGGGATAGGACATGGTAAGCCGGTTATCGCAGTAAATCGGGCTTTTAATTCCGGATGTCCACGTGAAGGGTTCATCAGGCCTCAAAGCCACGGCATCAATCTCTAAAAGCTTCCCGGCAATTTGTTTCGCTGTTTCCATGTTTACTCTGCACTCCTTATCCGTTGTATAATATCATCCAGCGCTTTTCTCGGGTCGGGTGCCTGCGTAATCGCCCGCCCAATCACAACGTAATCCGAACCAAGGCTAAAGGCATCCTCCGGTGTTGTCACCCGGTGCTGGTCCCCTATGTCACTTCCACGCGGCCGTATGCCAGGCGTTACGGTGAGAAAATCCGGCCCGCAAACATCCTTAATAAGCGGCACCTCCTTCGGGGATGCAACAACCCCGTCTAACCCCGCTTTCTGTGCCAGCCGGGCATAACGGGCCACACAATCTTCAATAGAACCGGCGATGCCAATTTCATTATTCATCGCAGCCCGGTCCGTACTCGTCAGCTGTGTAACGCCTATAAGCAGCGGTCGTCTGGTTCCTGCCGGTGTTCCCTTCTCCACACCTTCACGGGCGGCTTCCATCATTTTGCGCCCGCCGGCCACATGAAGGTTCACCATGTCCACGCCAAGGGAAGCCATGCTTTGCATCGCTCCGCGCGCGGTGTTCGGAATATCATGGACTTTTAGATCGAGAAAAACAGCATAGCCTTCCTGCTTCAGCCGGGTTACGTATTCCGGCCCTGCCGCATAGTAGAGCTGCATGCCCACCTTCACATAAACCCCGGTACCGGCCAGCAAACCGATGCATGTTTCCGCCTCTTTCACATGAGGAAAATCCAGCGCCACCATAATGCGTGAAGCGATATCGTCAGGAGAAAAAGTAAACCGGTTCATCGCTTCCACCCCGCTCCGGTCAGTTCGGAAATCGAGTCTACCCCGTACTGGTCAAGTTTTTGTTCGAGTTCCGCCGCGATTTTCGGGCAGACGAGCGGGTCGACAAAATTGGCCGTGCCGACGGCTACAGCCGATGCACCGGCCATAAAGAACTCAATCACATCATTCGCGGATTGAATGCCGCCCATTCCGATAATCGGAATGCCAACCCGCTGGCTCACTTCGTATATCATACGGATGGCCACCGGTTTAATCGCCGGGCCGGACAGCCCGCCTGACCCGTTCGCTAAAACAGGGCGCCTCGTCCTCAGGTCAATTCGCATACCGAGCAGCGTATTAATCATGCTGAGCCCGTCCGCCCCCGCTTCCTCTACCGCCCTTGCAATGGCCACTACATCGGTGACATTTGGGGAAAGCTTAACGAAGACAGGAGCGCGGCTGACTTTCTTCACTTCCGCCGTCAACTCTGCTGCGATAACCGGATCGGTCCCAAACGTAATGCCGCCGCACTTTACGTTAGGGCAGGAGATATTCAGCTCAATCCCGGCAACGTTCTTTGCCTGGCTGACCCGCCTGGCAACCGCAATATAATCGTCGGCCGTTGTGCCAGCCACATTGACAATGACCGGCAGCTTGTCATAGCGTTCGAGCCAGACGAGTTCTTCGTCCATTACGTAATCAAGACCGGGATTCTGCAGGCCAATCGCATTCAGCATGCCGCCTGGAGTTTCCGCTACGCGGGGAGTTGGATTTCCCTCCCGCTCTTCAACCGTCGTCGCTTTCACTGCAATCGCGCCAAGCAAATTCAAATCATAAAACGCTGCGTACTCGCGGCCGAAACCGAAGCACCCGGACGCAGGCATAATCGGATTCTTCATATCAATGCCGGCAATGGACACAGCCAGCCGGTTTGACGCCGATACCGTCATGACAGCTTCACCTCCCCGAACGGAAAGACCGGACCGTCCGAACAAATTTTACGGTACTTTTTCCCTTTTCCTGCTTCTTGTGCGGGACATACGCAGGCAAGGCATGCCCCGATGCCGCAGCCCATCCGCTGCTCCAGCGAAATATAGCCCTCTTTGCCTGACCGCTCATATTTCTGCTGCAGGGCGCGCAGCATGGGAAGCGGACCGCATGAGTAAAGCACATCCCAATCTCTGTCGTCAAGGTTATAATCTTCACGGAGCACGTCAGTGACAAATCCTTTGACGCCCATGCTTCCGTCGACCGTTGTTACGTGTACGGTGCCAACTTCCGCAAGTTCATCCTTTAAAAAGACCTGTGCTGCCGCGGCAAATCCGATAACAAACGTGACGTTCACCCCGCGCTTTCTCAATTGTTTTCCCAGATAATAAAGAGGAGGAACGCCCACGCCGCCGCCAATGAGCAGAGCATGCTCCCCGGCCCGGCGGCTGTCCACCGGAAATCCCTGGCCGAGCGGGCCGATAACGTCCACCTGTTGTCCCGGCACATACTGGCTCAGTACCTGCGTGCCATGGCCTTCCACCCGGTAGATCATGGTAAGCACTTGTTCCTCTTCGTTTACGTCACAAATACTGATAGGACGGCGCAGCAGCGGGTCAATTCCCGAACCGCATCTCACATGGACAAACTGCCCGGGCCGGTTCATCCGGCCCGCCTGTGTCCCCTGAACCTCCATGCGAAAAATCCCCTCAGCAATTGGCTGGTTAGAAACAACGGTCAGCACGTTATCCGGAAACAAACGGTTACCCACGAACAATCAACTCCTCTTTCCGCTTCTCCCCCGCCTGCGGCAGTGCCTGTGCCGTAAAGGTAATCGCCTCAAGCACTTTGAGCAGCGCGCGCGCCGTATCGAGTGAAGTGAAGCAGATGACGCCATTTTCCACTGCTTCCCGGCGAATCCGGAATCCGTCACGCTCCGGAGTTTTCCCTTTCGTCAACGTATTGATAACGATATTTGCTTCACCTGTGCGAATCACATCCAGCAGATTAGGGGACGCTTCGTGTACTTTGCGGACACGGCCGACGGACAGCCCCTCTTTTTCCAGATAAGCCCCTGTCCCGTCCGTCGCCAATAACTTGAAGCCAAGGTCGCTAAACCCTTTGATAATTTCCCGCGCTTCCTCTTTGTCCTTATCGGCGATGGTCACAAGCAGCGACCCGTGCGTCGGGATGTTCATACCGGAGGCCAACAGCCCTTTGTATAACGCTTTTGCCAGTGTTTTATCACGACCCATGACTTCACCGGTTGACTTCATTTCGGGCCCTAACGTTGTGTCCACACGGCGCAGTTTGGCAAAGGAGAAGACCGGCACCTTTACAGATACATGATCCGATTCCGGATGATAGCCCGGCGTATACCCGAGTTCAGGTAAAGATGACCCAAGTATTACTTTCGTTGCGATATTGGCCATTGGCAAGTTTGTGATTTTGCTTAAGAAAGGAACGGTGCGCGACGAGCGGGGGTTGACCTCAAGCACGTACGGCTTACCTTTGTGAATCACGAACTGGATGTTTAACAGCCCTTTGATAGCGAGCCCCCGGGCAATATTTGTTGTCATTTCGATGAGTTCATCCTTGAGCGCCTGCGGGATATTCTGCGAAGGATAGACGGCAATCGAATCGCCGGAATGCACACCCGCCCGTTCAATGTGCTCCATAATCCCGGGAATCAACACATTTTGGCCGTCGCTAATGGCATCGACCTCGACCTCGGTTCCCATCAAATACGTATCGATAAGCACCGGGTGAGCAGGGTTTATTTTTACCGCTTCCTTCATGTACGTAAGGAGTTCCTGTTCGTTATAGACAATTTCCATTGCCCGGCCGCCAAGCACATAAGACGGGCGGACAAGTGCCGGATAGCCAAGACCTGCTGCCGCGTCTACCGCTTCCTCAACCGACGTCACGGTTTTTCCCGGCGGCTGCGCGATGCCCAGTGTACGCAGCAGCTGTTCGAATTTTTCCCTGTCCTCTGCAGCGTCAATATTTTCAAGAGATGTGCCAAGGATGTTAACTCCCGCCTGCTCAAGGCCGCTGGCAAGATTAATCGCTGTTTGCCCGCCGAATTGGACAATCACGCCGGCCGGTTTTTCTTTTTCAATAATGTGAAGCACATCTTCCAGATAGAGCGGTTCAAAATACAGCCGGTCAGACGTGTTGAAGTCGGTCGAAACCGTTTCAGGGTTATTGTTAATAATAACGGCTTCATATCCCATTTCTTTCAGCGCCCATACGGCGTGAACCGTAGAATAATCAAACTCGATTCCCTGGCCGATGCGAATCGGGCCGGAGCCGAGGACAATCACGCGCGGTTTGTCCGTTTCTGCCCGCTCATCTTCCTCTTCGTATGTCGAGTAATAATATGGGGTCGCGGCTTCAAATTCCGCGGCACACGTATCGACCATTTTATACACAGGCACAATGTTCGCCTCACGTCGCATCGAATGGATGCGATCGACCGGGATGCCCGTCAGATCCGCGATTCGCTCATCCGTGAAGCCCATGCGCTTCGCCTGCCTGAGTATGTCACCGTCGAACCTGCCCATGCCGGCTGCTTCGTGCAGTGTGCGTTCAAAGGTGATGATTTTCTCAAATTTGGCAAGAAAGAATACGTCAATTTTCGTTATCTCGTGAATTTCCTGAATGGTGATGCCGCGGCGCAACGCTTCCGCGAGAAGGAACAGGCGCTCATCATCCGCTTTACGTAAGCGGTGTGCAAGCTGTTCATCACTTAGTTCTTTCGCTTCGGGCAGCTCCAGGCTGTGCAGGCCGACTTCCAGGGAGCGGACTGCTTTGTGAATCGATTCTTCAAACGTCCTCCCGATTGCCATCACTTCGCCGGTCGCTTTCATCTGAGTCCCGAGCTTGCGGTTGGCAGAGATGAACTTATCGAACGGCCAGCGCGGGATTTTCGTCACGATATAGTCGAGCGTTGGCTCGAAGCAAGCATATGTCTGACGTGTAACCGGATTTTTTAATTCATCAAGCGTGTAGCCGACCGCGATTTTCGCCGCCATTTTTGCAATCGGGTAGCCGGTTGCTTTCGAAGCGAGGGCGGAAGAGCGGCTCACCCGCGGGTTGACTTCGATGACGTAGTACTGGAAGCTGTGCGGGTCGAGCGCAAGCTGAACGTTACAGCCGCCTTTTATATTTAACTCCCTGATAATTTTTAAGGAGGCGGTTCGCAGCATTTGATATTCGCGGTCGGACAGCGTCTGGCTTGGTGCTACCACGATACTGTCGCCGGTATGAATGCCGACCGGGTCAATGTTTTCCATATTGCAGACAACGATACAATTGTCGCTGGCATCCCGCATCACTTCATACTCAATCTCCTTAAAACCGGCGATACTTTTTTCAACCAGACACTGGGAAATCGGGCTATATTTAAGTCCGCTGGAGACAATTTCGCGCAGCTCCTCTTCCGTGTCAGCAATCCCGCCGCCTGTCCCGCCAAGAGTGTAGGCGGGGCGAACGATAATCGGATACCCGATCCGTCCGGCAAACGCAAGAGCCTGCTCAACGGTATGAACAATGTCGCTCGGCGGTACCGGCTCGTTAATTTTCTGCATCAGAGTACGGAACAATTCACGGTCTTCCGCTTTCTTAATCGCCTCCAGGTCTGTGCCAAGAAGAATGACATTCTCTTCTTTAAGCACCCCCGCTTCGTCCAGTTCCATCGCCAGATTCAAACCTGTCTGGCCGCCGAGCGTTGCCAGCAGCCCATCCGGCTTTTCTTTTCGGATAATACGGGTGACAAAATCAAGCGTCAGCGGCTCAATGTAGACCCGGTCGGCCATATTGGTGTCGGTCATGATCGTTGCCGGATTGCTGTTGACCAGAATTACTTCGAACCCTTCTTCTTTCAGCGCTTCACACGCCTGAGTTCCTGCGTAATCAAATTCAGCGGCCTGGCCAATCACAATCGGTCCGGAGCCGATGACAAGGATTTTTTTTAACTTATCGAGTCGTGGCATGGTTTGCGTCCTCCTTTGAACGAGCGATTTGCTCTAAGAATCGGTCGAATAAATAGCCGGAATCAAACGGTCCGGGTGCGGCCTCCGGGTGATATTGAACCGAAAACGCCGGATATTTTTTATGGATAAGCCCTTCAATCGTTCCGTCATTGAGAGCGATATGGCTGATTCCAAGGTCTGTGCCTGCGATGGAGTCGTTCGTTACCGTGTAGCCATGGTTTTGCGATGTAATGTAGGTTCGTCCGGTTTCAACTTCCTTCACCGGGTGGTTGCCGCCACGATGTCCAAATGTAAGCTTGGCGGTATCCGCGCCGCACGCGAGCGCAAACAGCTGGTGGCCGAGGCAGATACCGAACAGCGGGTATTCACCGAGGATTTCTTTGATCATACAAATCGCTTCCGGAACGTCTTTCGGGTCTCCCGGGCCGTTAGACAGAACAATCCCGTCCGGACGAATCCGGCGAATTTCGTCCGCCGAAACATTATAGGGGACGACTACCACATCGCAATTGCGCCTGTTCAGTTCGCGCAAAATGCCGTATTTCGCGCCGAAGTCGACCAGCACGATGCGCGGGCCGTGTCCGGGTACGGCGAACATACTTTTCGTTGATACCCGGGATACCTGGTCGGTCATGAATGGAACCTTTACCTTTTTAATCAGCGACTCAACGGAACCGTCTGCCGTTGTAAGAATTCCTTTCAATGTTCCGTGCTTGCGAATGATTCGTGTTAACTTCCGTGTATCTACTTCCGATATGCCAGGGATTCCGTACTCTTTTAAAACAGAATCGATCGATTGCACGCTGCGCCAGTTGCTCGCGTATTCGCAGTATTCACGCACAACAAATCCCGAAACAAACGGGCGAATCGATTCAAAATCGTCGCGGTTAATGCCGTAATTGCCGATTAACGGGTAGGTCATCGTTACGATTTGCCCACAGTAGGATGGGTCTGAGAGCACTTCCTGGTAGCCGGTGATTCCGGTATTAAATACGACCTCACCTAGCGATTCTCCGGTTGCTCCAAAAGATTTTCCCGCAAAGACCGTTCCGTCCTCCAGAATCAGACGCGCTTTTGTTCCCATTATTCGATGTCCCCTTTCCCCTGTTGTTCACTTTGCCAGATGATGCTGCCATCGCAGATTGTCAATGTTGTCCATCCTTTCAGCTTCCAGCCGGCAAACGGCGTATTCTTCCCCTTACTCAAGAATTGTTCGGGATTTACGGCCTGTTCGCCCGCTAAATCAAGTACGGCAATATCGGCATCTGCTCCTTCTTCTATCCGACCCCACGGAAGATGAAACAGCTCGGCAGGGATGCGGGTCATCCGGTCCACAATTTCCTGTAAGGTGAATGCCCCGGTTTCCACCAGCTTCGTATAGAGAAGCGGGAATGCGGTTTCCAGCCCGACTATGCCGAAGGGAGCCAACTGCATGCCGCGCGCTTTTTCTTCCGCTGTGTGAGGCGCATGGTCTGTCACAATGATATCGATGGAACCGTCTTTCAACCCTTCAATCAGCGCCTCCCGATCCCGTCTGGATCGCAGAGGCGGATTCATTTTATAATTCGGGTCAGCTCCCGGGATATCTTCGTCGCACAGCAGCAAATGATGCGGGCAAACTTCCGCGCTCACCCGCGCGCCCCGCTGTTTCGCCTCCCGTACGAGCCGGACGGATTCTGCCGTACTGATATGGCATACGTGGTAATGGGCCCCTGTTGCCTCCGCCAGCAGGATATCACGACCCACCTGGATCGACTCCGCTTCGGAAGGAATCCCCTTCAATCCATGTTTTTCACTAAAAATTCCTTCATGCACACAGCCGCCTTCAGCCAGGCTGTCATCCTCACAGTGGGCAACCACCGGCAGGTCAAGCGAAGCGGCCCGTAGCATGGCCTCTTTCATCATCCTGCTGCTCTGGACGCCCACACCATCGTCAGATACGGCAACGATTCCGGCTTCTTTAAGCGCCTGCATATCGGTTAATTCTTCGCCAAGTTCCCGTACGGTAATGGCCCCCATCGGAAGCACCCTTACGCATCCTTCTTCTTGTGCTTTGCTGAGAATACGTGAAACCGTTTCAGGTGTATCAATGACGGGCCGCGTATTTGGCATGCAGGCTACCGTCGTAAATCCGCCGCGCGCCGCGGCTGCTGTACCCGTTGCAATAGTTTCTTTTGCCTCGAAACCCGGCTCGCGTAAATGGACATGCATATCAATAAACCCCGGGACAACCAATTGATCGGTCACATCGATTGGTTGATGGCCTTCTTCTTCTATTTTTTCGGCGATTTTTGCAATCGTTTTGCCCTCAATTAGAATGTCGCGTTTTACCTTTTCTCCGTTTATGAGCACGAGGCCATTCTGCAAAAGAATTCCCATTCTATTTTCCTCCTCAGTTCCTGCAATTTTTTAGAATAACTCGGGCTTACGTCAATATGAGAAAAACTCGCGGGCGTTGCCGCTCGTCCTTTTTCTGCAGGGAAGCGAAACGGCCGCTTAGTGACCGGAAGGTCGGACCGACAAAACATCCGGGTACCTCAATGATGGAGACAATTGTCGGTCTGATCGACCTTCCGGCCACACGCTCCACATTGAAAAAGCAACGTTCGGCACACTCCCGCGAGTTTTTCTCAGGTGACCAATGGAAGGAAAGTATATGTTGCTTTAACACTGTAAAGCAACATATACTTTCCTTAACAGTAAAGAAAACTTGGCTAGCGCCAAGCCGAAGGCGCTGGCAATGGCCTTAGTTGCGCTTATGCGTATAAGAAAGTTTATGTTTTCTTATACGCGATAAAAAGGCTTCTTACGCCCGCAGGCAGTAAGAAGCCTCTTCTTCAGTAAACAGGAAGGCCGGTTATTTGCGCCAGCCCCGCCGGAAACGACGGGTGCAACCGCCCCCCTGTATTACTTGAAATCATGGCATCCTTACCAGCCTCACGGGACTGTTTTTAAAGGATTACGATATCTTTTTATTTAACTGCTCATTTGCGGTCTGGCCAAAGGCAACTTCTTTCCCGGGCAGAATCGCATGCAAAATAACACCCAGGAAGGTAGCCATCGCAATATTGTCAATCGTTAGATTGTGTATAAAACTGCTGAATGTAATCTGGTAAAAATCCATTTTGAATCCTCCGATTCCGGTTACCAGTACGATAGCCGAAATGACCATATTCCGCTTCTCGGCAAAGTCGATTTTGTGTTCCACATACATTCTCATACCCTGGGCGGCGATAATACCGAAAAGGACAATGGTAACCCCGCCTAAAACCGGCTTTGGAATCGTCATTAAGAACGCACCGATTTTTCCAATGAAAGCGAAGAGGATGGCCAGGCAGGCCGCGCCAATGATAATCACGCGACTGTAGATCCTGGTAATCGCAAGAACCCCGATGTTTTCTCCATAGGTGGTGCTTGGCGGTCCGCCGAGCAGAGACGCGATGATGACGGCAACACCATCACCCATCAATGAACGGTGCAGACCCGGGTCGCGCATTAAGTCGCGGTTCATCACATTCGCTGTCACGAGCAGGTGGCCAATGTGTTCAGCAAGGGTGACGAGGGCAACCGGCGCGATGATAAGGGCAGCCACCCAGGCGGCCGGTGAGTGAAACGCGGTAAAAACTTCCCCTGTAATAAAGTGTTTTTGTGCCCATTCCTGTGGTGTAATAAACCACGGTGCGTTCGCCACGCTTGCTAAATCAATCCACTGCGGATAGCGCAGCGCCGTATAAGCATACCCAACCACCATCCCTGTCAAAATCGGAATGACGGATAAGAAACCGCGGAAAAAAATCGTCGCCACAACGGTCATGGCCAGCGTCACGAACGCTACCTCAACGGCCCCAAGTGAATACGCGGGTTTAGCGGGATTGCTCAACGGGTCATTTAAGGCCCAGCCTACGGCGGTTCCGGAAAGGCTTAATCCAATAACCATTATGATCGAGGCAATGACCACGGGGGGCAGGAGACGATTCAGCCAGTTAACACCGGCAAGCTTTACGATAAAAGCCACGAGTAAGTATATGAGGCCAGCGAGAAAACACCCAACCATTGCCGTCCCTTTGCCCTGGCTTGCGCTTACCGTAAGAATCGGACCGATAAAAGCGAAGGAAGAGCCCAGGTAGTTTGGCAGCTTTCCTTTCGTAATGAGCACGAACAGCAGCGTACCAATTCCGCTTGTCAGAAGTGCCACCGATACGTCAAGGTGGGTGAGCAGCGGCACCAGTACGGTAGAGCCAAACATGGCGAACAGGTGCTGCAGGCTTAGCGGAAATATTCTCTGCAAGGCAGGTGTTTCATGCACATCAATAAAATCCTTTTTTATCAATTCTTGTTTCATTTCTTCTCCATCCTTTCCAGTCTCCCGGACCGATTTAAAGGTTATTGTTCATCTGTTCGCACATAAATCGAAACACTTTCTTTATCATCGACTTCTTTCAGTTCAACGACAATCATTTCATCCCTGGATGTCGGGACGTTTTTCCCTACATAGTCCGGGCGAATGGGAAGCTCCCGGTGTCCTCTGTCAACAAGAACCGCCAGTTGGATACTTTGCGGCCGCCCGATGTCCATTAAGGCGTCGAGCGCTGCCCGAACCGTCCGCCCCGTATAGAGTACATCATCTACAAGAATCACTTTTTTATCGGTAATCGTATCCGGAACGCTGCTCCCCTGTATGAGAGGTTCAGCCTGTTTGTGGGTTAAATCGTCACGGTACAGGGTAATGTCCAGTTCACCTACAGGAGTCGTCTGTCCCTCGATTTGCAAAATACGCTCGGCCAGGCGCTTGGCAATGTAAATGCCGCGCGTCCGAATGCCGACCAGCACACAATTCTCGATTCCTTTATTCCGCTCGATGATTTCGTGTGCAATCCGGGTTAAGGCCCTTCGCATCGCTGCTTCATCAAGTAGAATGTTTTTTTCCTTCCACATGTCGGTCTGGTTCATCTCATTCTCCTTTCTGTAAAAGAACCGTATGGGTGTACGCAAAAAAGCTTCCTGCCCGAGGCAGGAAGCTTTCCCTGTTCAATTAGCAGAATGCAGGCATTGCACAAGCCCTCTCCCCTGCCGTATGAACGGTATCCGGTTACCTTGCCAGCCTCTCTGGACTGCATTAAAGGTTGCTTTGTAGTCAAAAGAATTATGTCACGTAAAACAAAGAATGTCAATTATAATATTAACCAAGCAATCGCAAATGCTTGATGATAGTTGTCATATCATTGGGAAGCGGTGCGGTAAATTCCATATATTCGCCTGTCCCCGGGTGGATAAATCCCAGGTCTCTGGCGTGCAGCGCCTGCCCTTCAATCGAAAAATCGCTTTTCGGTCCGTATTTCGGATCGCCGACAAGCGGGTGGTTAATGTACTTCATGTGAACGCGGATTTGGTGGGTGCGGCCTGTCTCCAGCTTCAATTCCACCAGCGTATAATCCCGGAATCGTTCAAGCACGGCAAAATGAGAGACAGCGGGTTTACTGTTCTCGAACACAACCGCCATCTGCTGCCGGTTTTTCGGGTCCCGCCCAATTGGCGCATCAATCGTGCCTTTTTCATGCGCAATAACCCCATGAACGAGCGCTACATAGCGGCGGGTCACCGTATGATCTTTAAGCTGGGCAGCCAGCGATTCATGCGCTTTATCGTTTTTAGCCGCCATAATCAGGCCGGACGTATCTTTGTCAATCCGATGGACGATCCCGGGGCGCAGCACGCCATTAATGCCGGACAAGTCTTTACAATGGTAAAGCAGTCCATTCACCAACGTGCCGGAATAGTGACCGGGAGCAGGGTGAACCACGAGGCCTCTCGGCTTATTGACGACAATTACATCGCTGTCCTCGTAAACAACGTCAAGGTTCATCGGCTCCGCCGCAATATTCAAATCCTTAGGCGGAGGAACGGTAAGGACAATTTCATCATCCTCCTGGAGGCGATAATTTCCTTTCGCAGGCTTTCCATTGACCGACACGAGGTTTTCCTTTAACCAGCCCTGCAGTTGGCTGCGCGAGTAATCTTCCTGAACCGCAGCAAGGAATTTATCAACCCGTTCCCCGGCATCCTGGCTCTCGACCACCCAGTCATATCGTTCCCACTGTTCATTTTCATTGTTCATATTTTTTCATCCGTCCGTCCCGGCTTATCTCGCGGAGGGCGTCAATAATGAACAAACACACACCTACCACAATCGAGGAGTCCGCCACATTAAAAATTGGAAAATGAATCAATGTAAAATCGAAAAAGTCTACCACTTCCCCGGTGATCAGGCGGTCATAGAAATTTCCTGCCGCCCCGCCGAGGATGAAAGCTAGCGCCCAGGCTATCACCGGGCTGGTACGGCTGACCTTTCGCAAATACCATGCAATCCCCACAATAACTACAATCGTAATTATGAGGAAGAATGTCCGCTGGTTTTGCAAAATGCCAAACGCAGCTCCCCTGTTACGATGCGAAGTGATCTGAAACACGCCGGGCCACAGCGGAATGGATTGGCCGAACGTCATATCGTGGACGATCAGCCATTTCGTGAACCGGTCGAGCATAAACACAATGAAAGCAATTAGATAATAGATCAATGGCTTATCTCTCCTGTTTACGCTTTTACTTCTTCTTTAATGACACTTGCACAGCGTGAACAAAGGGTTGGGTGTTCTTTATCTTTCCCTACCTCCAGGGTAATAATCCAGCAGCGTTCACATTTTTCCCCTTCCGCAGGAGTAACCTTCACTGCCAGCCCTTCCAACTGCACGGCGTCCGCAGGCGCCTGTTCAGATGGTGTATGCATGGTGACATGGGAAACAATAAACAACTCTTCAAGATTATCGCAGTTCTGCAAGGTTGCCTCTGTTTCTTTCGTCGGATATAGATCCAGTGCAGCCGCTAGCGATTGCCCGATGACTTTTTCGCGGCGCGCCTCTTCGAGTGCTTTCAATACCTCATCGCGAATCTCGACGAGAGCATCCCACTTTGCTTCCAAACCGGCGTTGAAATAATCCTGCTTGGACTCAGGCATATCCACCAGCTGCACGCTTTCCGCCTGCCTGCCCGGCACATACTGCCATACTTCATCCGCAGTATGCGGAACGATCGGCGACACGAGACGAACCAGATCGCTAAGAATCGTGTACATAACCGTCTGTGCGGAACGGCGGGCCGCCGATTTCGTGGCATCCGCATACAACCGGTCTTTTGAAATATCAAGATAGAACGAGCTTAAATCGATCGTACAGAAGTTATGAATCGTATGATAGACGGTATGAAACTGGTATTCGTTATACGCTTTACGCACTTTATCGATAACGTGCTGCATTTTAATCATCATGTAGCGGTCGAGTTCCTCCAACTGTTCGAACGGTACCTGGTCCGCTGCCGGATCGAATCCTTCCAGATTTCCGAGCAGGAAGCGGAACGTGTTGCGAATTTTACGGTAAACTTCGGCAATTTGTGTCAGGATGTTATCGGAAATGCGGACATCGGACTGGTAATCAACGGAAGCTACCCACAGGCGCAGAATGTCTGCACCCAATTTATCCATAATATCCTTCGGAACGACCACATTTCCGATCGACTTGGACATTTTCCGTCCTTCCCCGTCAAGGGTGAAGCCATGGCTTAATACGCTTTTATACGGCGCTTGGCCGTATACAGCCACTCCCGTTGAAAGCGACGAGTTAAACCACCCGCGGTATTGGTCCGAACCTTCTAAGTAAAGGTCTGCCGGCCAAGCCAGTTGTTCCCGCTGACGAAGAACAGCTGCATGGCTTGAACCGGAGTCAAACCATACGTCCATAATATCGGTTTCTTTGCGGAACTCTTTGCCGCCGCATTTCGGGCATATGCTGCCTTCAGGAAGCAGTTCATCCACCTCTTTGGCAAACCAGGCGGAAGATCCTTCCCGCTGGAAAATGTCCGATACCTTCCCAATCGTGGCATCATTAATCAGCGGCTCGTTGCAATCGCGGCAGTAGAAAATCGGGATCGGCACCCCCCACACCCGCTGGCGGGAAATGCACCAGTCACCGCGATCGGCTATCATGTTATGAAGACGCTGTTCGCCCCACTGCGGTACCCATTTCACATCTTTAATCGCTTCAAGCATTTGTTCACGGAACCCGTCAATCGAGGCAAACCACTGCTCGGTTGCACGGTAGATAACCGGCTGTTTGGATCGCCAGTCATGCGGATAGGAGTGGGTGATAAAGCCGAGATGAAGTAGGGCTCCTGCTTCCTCCAGCTTTTCCGTAATAAGCTTGTTAGCTTTATCGTAAAACACCCCTTCAAACCCGGGCGCCTCTTTGGTCATCATCCCTTTTTCATCAACAGGGCACAGCACATCAAGGCCGTATTTCTGGCCGAGGTTAAAGTCTTCTTCTCCGTGTCCGGGAGCGGTATGCACACAACCTGTACCGGCATCCAACGTTACATGCTCGCCAAGCAGCAGCGGAGACGGGCGATCATAGAACGGGTGGCGGCAGACGACACCTTCAAGGTCCCCGCCTTTAAACGTCGAGACTACATGATAGTCCGACCAGCCAATTTCTTTGGCCACACTTTCTAATAAACCGGAGGCAACTAAAAATTTGCTGTCGCCTACCTGCACGAGGGAATACTCGAATTCAGGGTGAATCGCAATGGCGAGGTTAGCAGGAATGGTCCACGGGGTGGTCGTCCAGATCACCACTTTATCCCCTTTGTTTAGCTTCCCGATCCCGTCCACTACGGGGAACGCCACATAAATCGATGCGGATTTCTTATCTTTGTACTCAATCTCGGCTTCCGCCAGTGCCGTTTCCGAAGAAGGAGACCAGTAGACGGCTTTTAAGCCTTTGTAGATATAACCCTTTTTCGCCATTTCGCCGAAGATTTGAATCTGGCGGGCTTCATATTCCGGCTTTAAAGTAATATAAGGGTCATTCCAGTCACCGCGGACACCCAGCCGTTTAAATTGGCCTTTTTGTTTTTCTACAAACGTAAGGGCATATTCTTTGCAGCGTTCACGGAATTCCACAACGCCGACTTTATGGCGGTCAATTTTTTCATTTTTAATAATCGCATGCTCAATCGGCAACCCATGTGTATCCCAGCCGGGAACATAAGGTGCATCAAAGCCTGCCATCGATTTATAGCGCACGATAAAATCTTTCAGTACTTTGTTTAAAGCGTGGCCGATATGAATATCGCCATTCGCATACGGCGGCCCGTCATGAAGAATGAATTTCTCGCGGCCCTTTGTACGCTCCTGGACTTTCGAGTAAATATCGGTTTCATCCCACCATTTTTGGATATCCGGCTCGCGCTTCGGCAGGTTTCCCCGCATGGGGAATTCCGTTTTTGGCAGGTTTAATGTCTTACCATAGTCCATGTGTCCTTCATCTCCTACAGATGTTATAAAATGAGAAAATAGCCTCCCCTACCCAAACGGGACGAGAAGGCTACGTATATATCGTATCCCTTAAATCTTTCGTATCTCAAAAAGTATAAAACAATTTTTAACGAACCGTCAATCTTTTATACCTTTACTTATGTATTTTAATCTTCTACACTCGTCGCAAAACCTTCTTCGAGGCGTTCGAAATTTTCCCAATCTCCATTGTCCAGCATTTCAAGCTGTGCTTCCAGCATGGAGCGGAACCGGGTACGGTAGACCGCGGCACGTTTTTTTAACTCTTCCACTTCGCGCACGTACTTGCGTGATTTGGCGAGCGCTTCATTAATGAGGCGATCCGCATTTTTTTCGGCTTCTTTTATGATCAACTCTGCCTCTTTACGGGCATTGCTTTTCATTTCATCTGCCGTCCCCTGTGCTACGAACATCGCCTTTTTCAGCGTGTCTTCAATATTTTCAAAGGAAGCAATTTTCTTATCTCGCTCGGCTATACGTTCTTCCAGTTCCCGCTTTTCCTTTAACAGCAAATCGAATTCTTTAATAATCTGATCCAGAAATTCGTTCACGTCATCCTCATCATATCCACGGAATGAACGGCTGAATTCTTTATTATGAATATCAAGTGGTGTAAGGGACACCGAAATGCACCTCCCGTTTTCTAAGGCTGCCCGTGCCTGCGTGCGGCTGACTAGCCCAAGTTTTCTTTAAAGAAGTATTGTTCGACAAAAGATAACATATTTCCTGCCGCCCCAGTCATTTAAATTGTTCAATCGTACACACTAACTTCAAGCCTGACCCGGCCTTTTTTCGTCTCCCCTCCCAGCAGGGTCACTTTAAAGCGGCCAAACCCTTTAAAGGATACAACATCCCCTTCGGCGAGATACAGAGATGGGTCGCTCACTTCCCGCCAATTGACTTTCACGCGCCCGTTCCGGATGGGTGACAACACCTTCGCCCGGGAAATGCGGTATACATCGCTGACTATCGCATCCAGTCGGGGCGATTGGACCGTAAAAGAAAGGCGGCGAAACGATTGAGCCGGAACCTGAATTTCGCAGAGTGGAATGTTTTCAACGACAACATTGACGCGGTGCACCTGGTGCATATGGAGCCGCACATAATCCGCAATCTCTGCGGCAACGATAAGCTGGCCGCACTGTGGGTGAACAAGAATATCCCCGAATTTCTCGCGTTTAATGCCCAATCCGAGGAGCGAACCAAGATAATCTCGATGTTCCAGGGGCAGCAACCGGTTGCTGCCTGTGACGTTCAGCAGCGCAAGTCCAACGTCTTCTTCCGTTGGCTCCATATATTCAGGGTAAAGCATGCCTCTCGTTCGTTCAGCTTCCGCATATCCGCCAAAATGCATGAAAAAAACCCCTGCTTCGCGGCCTGCCAATGATTGGACGATAAAAGCCTGGCGCGGATCTAAAAAATCGGTTTGAATACGCTCGTACCGATTCCGCACTCTCTCCGTCCATTCCAGGACACGTTCGACAAAGGGGCGCTCTTCCTGCCTAAAATGATCAAACAAACTCATCGCTATCCAGCCATTCCATAAATATACGAAATAACAGTAATCAGGCCGTTCTCAGCAAATCGCAAGGCGAAAAAGGCAAGAATCGGCGAAATGTCAATCATGCCAAGCGGTGGAATGATTCTGCGGAATATCGACAGGTAAGGCTCAACCAGACGTCCCAGTATTTGTCCGATAGACGTCTGACGCACCTGAGGAACCCAGGACATTAGAATATAAATAATAATCATATAGCTGTATATTTCAAACAAAATTTGGATCAACCCAATGAATTGTGCCATCTCTTCACCTCGGTTTTCATAAGCCTTTATCCTCGTACATTAATTCCGTAATATGGCCTTGGAGTTCCATATGCTCAGGCACACAAAGGAAGGTCCCATAGCCGATTTTCTGCATAGCTCCGCTTAACGCGTAGACGGTTCCGCTCAAAAAGTCAACGATTCTTTTAGCCTGCTCGGGTGTCACGCGCTGGAGATTGACCACGACCGCACGCCTTGAACGAATATGGTCGGCGATGTCCTGGACCTCATCGTAAGACTTCGGCTCGATTAACATCACACGCGGATTTTGCTCCTTCAATGCATGCAGGCTCACTACATTATCCTGTTTGCCTTTCCGGGGCCGGATATACGACTCTTCCGGTTCTTCTTCGTAATGTTCTTCGATAATTTCTTCGACATATTCGTCACTGCCGATCCCGAAAAAATCTTTGATCCTTGTAACTACGCCCATTTTACCCGTTCTCCTTTTTCACAGAATTTAGTTTCGCTCATCACCGACAAGTGTGGAACCCAGCCGAATGAAGGTAGCTCCTTCTTCCACAGCTACCTGATAATCATTAGACATTCCCATACTTAAATGAGTCAAAGGAATCTGCGGAAATTCTTGTCGAAGCTCATCACGAAGTTCGCGCAGCGAACGAAAAATCCAGCGTGTTTCCTCGGCGTCCGACACATAAGGCGCCATCGTCATCAAGCCAACCAATTCGATAGCCGGCATATGGTTGATTTCCCGAATAAAAGAAGCGGCGTCCCCCGGTTTTATCCCATGTTTGGACTCTTCCCCCGATATATTAACCTGGACAAAACACCGGGTTACAGCTTGTATTTGTTGGCCGCGCTTGCTCAGCTCAGCAGCTAAAGAATAGCGGTCAAGCGAATGAACATACGTGAATTTACCAATAATATCCCGCACTTTATTCGTTTGTAAGTGTCCGATAAAATGCCAGACAGCCTGATCCCCAAGCGCCTTCCATTTAGCGATGGCATCCTGGCTCTTGCTTTCTCCGAGGTGCTGAATTCCCGCAGCCAGCGCCAGCCGGGTTGTTTCCAGCGACACGTATTTTGTGACCGCTACAATCTGCACGTCAGGTGAACGCTGCACTTTTTCACACGCTTTTTTTATATTTTCCTGAACCAGTTGAAAATTTTCATCAATATATGACAACGTATTTTTACCCCTCTTTCAACGCGATAAACGCTGTCATGCGCCCTGTTTTTCCTGCTTCTTTCCGATGGGAAAAGAACAAATCGGTGCGACAACTTGTACATAGTTGACTCAATTCGATGCGGGAATTTGAAATTCCTGCTTCAAGAAGCAAAATTCGATTGGTTTCCTGTAAATTTAGCATATACTTATCCGTTTTTACAGGCTGAAGCACACTTTGTGCTTTTTCTCCCAATATATCCTTAATTTTATCGGCAACGACATCGTTTACTTCATAACAACAGGGCCCGATGGACGGTCCAATCGCCGCATAAATCTCCGATGCTGAGATTCCCCAGATCCGTTTCATTTCGCCTACCATATTGTGCGCTATGTTTGCGGCGGTTCCTTTCCAGCCTGCATGGGCCACCCCGATCACATGGTGAGCCGGCGCATAAAAAAACAACGGGACACAATCCGCGTAAAAGGCGGCAAGAAAAATATTGCGGCAATCCGTTACCAATCCGTCCGTGCCGGTAATGGTGTCTTCCAGCGCCTCCCGTCCGGCCCCGGCTTCACGCTCCGTAACTTGTACTACACAGTTCCCGTGTACCTGGTCGGCACACGTCCATGAGGAAAAAAGAAAACCATTGGACTCGACCAATCTTCTCCGGTTCTCTATTACGTCTTCAGCACGGTCTCCTACATGAAGCCCGCAATTTAAACTTGCGTATTCTCCGGCGCTTATCCCGTGATGGCGAGTCGAGAATCCGGCTGTCAGTTCAGGCCACACAGACTCCCAGCGGGATAAGTGCAAACTTTCCTTTTGTAACGTAAACGGCTCCATCTCTCTCCTCCTTATTAGCATCTTACCATTATCATATCTATAAGGAAAGAAAAACTGCCGCCCTCTCCGTGCCTGCCAAACGCTTATCCTTCCTTCTCCGGCCTCAGTTGAACGAGTGTTTCATCGAGACGCACCAGGATCACATCAGTACCGATTTTTACGATATTACGCCAGGGGATGACAATCTCTTCTCCTCCGCCGAACAGCCCAAAGAACTTTCCGTTCCCTTTTCCAGGTACAACAATCCCTTCAATCCGGCCAACTTTTAAATTGATTTCCAAGTCAGAGATTTGCCCGAGTTTTTTTCCATCCTGTATATTAACAACATCCTTCGTTTGGAATTCGGATATTTTAATCACCCTTCACACCCCGCTTTTTTAGCCCGCCTTACCCTTAGTATATGTATAAATTTTAAGAAATGTCCTAAAAGTATTTTAGAAAAAATCCGCTTGTCAATCAAAAAACACCGCTGTATACTTATTCAAGTAATTTTATATGTAAACATTTAATAGTTTGCTCTTAAATTAAGGAGGAAGATTTAAATGAAAAAAATATCTCTCTTTTTACTCATAGCTATACTGCTTTTGACAATTGCCGGTTGTGGCGGAGCAAAAAACACGGCTGGCAGCGCAGGTGATGCGTCCTCAAGCAAAGCGGATACTCTGGTAGTCGGCACCGATGCATCTTTCCCCCCGTTCGAATCTTTGTCGCCAACAGGTGACCCTGTTGGTTTTGATATGGATCTGATTAAAGCAATTGCCGCATCCCAACATATTCACGTTGAACTAAAAAACACCGGCTGGGACGGCATGATGAGCGGGTTAAAAGACGGTTCGGTTCAAATTGGTATCGCCGGTATTACGGTTACAAATGACCGAAAAAAATCGTTTGACTTTACAAGTCCTTACTTTACCGCTAAACAGGTGATTCTTGTTAAAGAAAATGGCCCTGCCGCTTCCGTTAAAAAAGTCACAGATTTAAAAGGAAAATTAATCGGTGTGCAATCCGGCACAACGGGGGCCAGCCTTGTGGAAGATACGTTTGGCAAAGGGTATGCCGGGCTCAAAGCTTATGAAGAGATTGCCGGAGCGATCGATGATCTACAAAACGGGCGCATTCAAGCCGTTATTGCTGATAATGCCGTTATTAAAAAATTTGTGAATCAGCTAAATTTAAAACAGGTAAAAATTGTGGAAGACCCTTCTGTAAAACCGGAGACGTACGGCATCGCCGTCAAGAAAGGCAATACCGAATTGTTAAACAAGCTTAACAAAGGTCTGACTGCCGTCAAGCAAAACGGTAAGTATGACGCCATTTTTAATCAATATATGGGCAAGTAAGAGAAAGTGATAAATTCATCAGTAAAAAAACGGGTGAGAAAAGGCTCCAGCGCGTTTTTTCACACCCGTTTTTTCTTAGCGTGTAGGAAAGTTATACTTTCCTACACACATAAGTGCTATTAAGGCTATCGCCTGCGCCTGTGGCTTGGCGCTAGCCAAGTTTTCTTTACTGCACATATTTTTGCATTTGTACGATGGCTGCTTTTTCCAGACGTGAAACCTGAGCCTGGGAAATCCCGATTTCCTCGGCAACTTCCATCTGTGTTTTTCCTTCAAAAAATCGCATCGATAATATTAATTTTTCCCGATCAGTGAGGCGGTACATCGCCTGCTTCAACGCTATTTCTTCAGTCCACTGGCTGTCTTTATGCCTGTCATCACTAATTTGATCCATAACAAAAATAGGATCACCGCCGTCCTGGTAAATCGGCTCAAAAAGGGAGACCGGATCTTGAATGGCGTCCAGTGCGAACACGACATCTTCCTTTGGCACATTGAGCGCTTCGGAAATCTCAAAAATGGTTGGTTCGCGTGAATTCTTATTCGTTAATGAATCACGAACCTGCAATGCCTTGTACGCGATATCGCGCAAGGAGCGGGACACCCGGATTGGATTATTGTCCCGTAAATACCGCCGTATCTCTCCAATAATCATGGGAACGGCATACGTAGAAAACTTCACATTCTGACTTAAATCAAAGTTGTCAATGGCTTTCATCAGCCCGATACAGCCAACCTGGAACAAATCGTCCACATATTCCCCGCGGTTATTAAATCGCTGGATTACGCTTAATACCAGCCGCAGGTTGCCGTTTACCAATTGTTCTCTTGCTGCGTATGTCCCACTTTGCAATTTAACAAATAGCTCCCGCATCTTTGCATTGGTTAACACGGGTAATTTGGATGTGTCTACTCCGCAGATTTCTACCTTATTACGTGTCACTTCTTTCCCTCCTGAAGGAGCCAGCGTTACAGATAAGTATCTCCTGGGAGGGGAAAATTATGCAGCGGAGCTTCCAGTCAATCCCTTTAGAATCATCAGACAATAGATACATTACAGCATTTTATTAAATTCCTTCTGCAGGCGCTTGATAATCCGCTTCTCAAGCCGTGAGATATACGACTGCGAAATTCCAAGCAGATCTGCCACGTCTTTTTGCGTCTTTTCTTCTTCCCCGTTCAAGCCAAAGCGCATTTCCATAATTACGCGCTCCCGGTCGGCAAGTTTTTCAAGCGCTTTATACAGCAGCTTCTTATCGACCTGCTCTTCAAGGTCGCGATAAATAATATCGTTTTCTGTGCCAAGCACGTCGGATAAAAGCAATTCATTTCCGTCCCAATCGATGTTCAATGGTTCATCAAACGATACTTCTGATTTTACCTTGCTATTTCGCCGGAGAAACATCAGAATTTCATTTTCAATGCAGCGGGACGCATATGTAGCAAGCTTGATTTTTTTCTCCGGGTCAAAGGTGTTGACCGCTTTAATTAAGCCGATCGTTCCTATGCTCACAAGATCCTCAATATTGATTCCTGTGTTTTCGAATTTTCGGGCTATATACACAACGAGACGGAGATTGCGCTCAATCAGCATTGCCCGTACAGCTGCATCACCTGTGTGCAGTTTGCCAAGCAGGAATTCTTCCTCTTCCCTGTTTAACGGCGGGGGTAAAGCTTCACTCCCTCCAATATAATGAATTTCTTCCGCCTTTACACCCATCTTCATCATGAACTTATACCACATTACCATGAACGTCAGTTTTAGTTTTACTATCATGTTTTCCCTCCAATGGCCCTGTTTATTTTTCACGAAGCTTTTTTGTGTATCAGCGCTTTCGGGTGAACGACCGCCTGATAGCTTCCATCTGATGCTAGTGAACCTGTTCGCAGGCCAATAAACATTTTTGTATGATATGTCTCTTCCCCTGTCTTCACGATAACCTGGTCTGGACGTATGGCCAGCAAGAATCTCATCTGAGCCGAAACGGTACGGTACGGAATGAGCCTCATACGCGGCAGCCAACCTTCATCAACCATTGATAAATCGAAGGCAGATAAATCATCTGCCTTAACCGCCGCAGTTACCTGCGCTGGCAGTATACTTTCCAGAACGGAAAGCTCCACAATACTGACGGGTGTACGTGATAGCGGGTCATGCAGCTGATTGCCCGTATCAATAAATCCCGTGCAGGAAAACGTATATTCATTTATTTCGACGGTAAATTCAACATACTGCACATCTTTCTGCCTGGACGCTTCCACTGAGCGATATCCCTTTTTTGTCAACCACCACATGGCAGGAAATCCGATGACCAGTAAAAGAAATGTCGGGGCTGCTACAGATGATGCGGATCCGCTATGAGTCACGATAATTTCATTAACCAGTTGGCTTTTCCCCTGTAAAAAGAAATGAAGGGCAAAAAGGCCACCCCCGATAAAAAAAGAAATGAAGTAAAAGGTAACGAGCAATTGAACAAATCCCCACACCCGGATTCGCCCGAACACCAGCCAGATCATCATGCATGAAAAAATAAATTTCGCGAGAATCGTATAAGCGAATGATAAGGGCGGAAAAAAAATAAAAATTGTATACATAGCGCCGCAGGTAGAAGAGGCCACCATACGCCATTTTTTATAGGGTACCCTGCGGATATAGGCCGTGGCAGCAAGCAGCATATAGTCAATCAATAGATTAACGGCGAAAATAACATCTGCGTAGATCGTCACATTCCATACAGGCCTCCCTTCATACCCTCGCGTTTCCATTATCACACATAAAGATAAAGCATGATCTCTAAATCGTATGAAAAATAAAGACAATTTATGTGAATATTTTTAGACAAACTTCGCGTGATGTATCGAAAGCGAAAAGACCGAAGTATATTTACTCGGTCTTTTTTTACATTTCGGGACTTCTCGGTTGTCATGTTGAACTGTGAAGCAAGAAAAGTATAATAACATTATGTTATGAATGTGTGGATTCTCCGCCGTCAACGTGAAGCACTTGACCAGTAACAAAGCGTGAATCATCAGAAGCCAGGTAGACGAATGTTGGCGCGAGTTCAAATGGCTGAGCCACCCGTTCCATTGGATTAAAGGCTCCGTATACAGCGATTTGGTCTGAGGAGAAACTTGCCGCAATGAGCGGAGTCCAGATTCGGCCCGGAGCGACGGCATTGACCCGGATGCCTTTATCTACCACGTTTTTGGCCAGGGCACGTGTCCAACCTACAATAGCGCCCTTTGTGGCTGTGTAATCAATCATTTGTTTCTCGCCTATATATGTCACCACGGAGGAAGTACCAATGATGGAACTGCCCGGCTTTAAATAAGGAAGCGCAGCTCTGGTTGTGTAAAAATGAGAGTATATGTTTACCTTAAATGTATCGTCGAATTGTTCATCAGTTATGTCAAGCAAGCTTAATTGTTGAAATTGGATACCAACGTTGTTACAGAGAATATCGAGGCGTCCGAACGTCTGCAATGTCTGTTCGACAATCGCAACGCATTGCCCCTTGTCTCGCAAATCACCCGGCATCAATAAACAACATTGTCCGAGTTGTTCGATTCTCATTTTTGTTCGATTTGCATCCTCATACTCATCTAAAAAAGCAATGGCCACATCAGCGCCTTCTTTAGCGAATGCAATCGCTACAGCTGCCCCAATACCGCTGTCACCGCCTGTAATGAGTGCAACTTTTCCTACTAATTTCCCGCTTCCTCTATAGTTTGGATTTTCAATAATCGGCCGGGGTACCATTAGTCCTTCCACACCGGGATGGCGGAGCTGACGTTGTTCTGGTAAATTAATCGGGATTTCCTTGTAACGTGTTATTTTCCCATAATTAGGGTATAGCGGATATGGTTGAGCTATTTGGGCTTCAAACATTTGTTGCATTTGCTGAATTTGGTCTAATTGATACGCTTGATACATTTGATCCATCTGATGCATTTTATAGTTTTGTTTCATGGTAAACCTCCTGGAGAAATAAATTTCTTTTTACCTTATGTTTGAAAGGCTACCGCAGTGCCTGCTTCCAAAAAGAGAAGGTTAAATCTGCAAAACCATTTTAGGAATGTAAATTTGCAAAGCGTTGTGTCACTTTTCATACGCTAATCGGTACTGGCTCCATATTGAAGAGGTTTGAATAAAGTAAAGTGTTGAAAAAAATGTTAAGGAGGCTACCCTTTTGCAGTTCGAATTTAACCCAGAAGTAATGCTTTTGTTACAGAACTATTCAGAGGAAAAAGTAGTGATGTTATATGACTCTGATCACACCTGGCCAATGCCAAAAATAGGGCCTAGACCACCATATTACTTTAACCCGCGTTATGTTCAGAGTTATCCACTAATCTAGATTATTGGTTTTTCATAACGGGGTAGTGCCACATGCCGATCAACCTTAGAATGAGCGCTACCTCCAAAATGAAAAAGGTTATTCTTTTTATAAACAATCGTAAAAAGAATAACCCTTTTTATTTTGGGACCAATCATTTTTGGGACCGAGTATTGCTGAACCAAAGCATTACCACCGCTACAACCAACAAACCTCCTGAAAGCAGCAGCGCAGTAGAATACGAATGCTGCACAGCAGCTAACGCCCCTCCCCCGATCGGTCCAATAATTTGGCCGATACTGAACATCGCGGTCATATTCCCAATAATTTTGCTTCCACGTTCTGGAGCGCATTGTCTTCCGATAGAAAGAGAAAGCGTAGTAATTCCCATAAAGGTTCCGCCAAATAAAATAGAGCCGATCAATGCGCAAAGGACATTCGGAATCATAACTGGCAGAATGACACCAATTGCTTGCATGATAACGGCTGCATAGGTTGCTGCTTCCGCACCCCAAACGTAAGCTGCTTTGGACCACAGCCAAATAGAAGGCGCTGCGGATAAAGCAAAGCTAAACCACGGAGAATAAACCAATTTAATTGATTCTTCCGCTTAAAGGCGGCCCGAAACATCAGGAGGTCTGCGAGTGAGATTTTACGTCGGCCATGACACAACATAAAAGCCAGCATCTTGGTTTAAAGATACTGGCTTTTATGTTGTGCATGATTTACTTTTTGCGGCGACGGTTGCGCAGGAATGTTGGAATATCGAGATTATACAAATCAGGGTTATTTTCGCTGCTTCCCGTTACAGTGGGACGGGGATCGATACGAGGCACATCATCCGGCGGTACCGGCTGCTGCGGTTGCTGCCTTGGTACATTTTTTGAACCTGCATGTTGGAGCTGCGGGCGACGGTTCACCTGCTGCTGCGCATCTTCAAAACCCGTCGCAATAACGGTGACTACAATTTCATCCTTCAAATTCTCATTAATAACGGCACCGAATATCATATTTACTTCCGCATCGGCTGCCGATGCTACAATATCTGCGGCTTCATTCACTTCATACAGACTTAAGTTTGCTCCGCCCGTGATGTTCATTAGCACACCGCGCGCCCCGTCGATTGAAGTTTCAAGCAGCGGGCTACAGATCGCCCTCTTCGCAGCTTCTGAGGCTCTATTCTCCCCTGTCGAAATTCCGATTCCCATGAGGGCGGAACCTCTCTCGGTCATTATGGTTTTTACATCCGCAAAGTCCAGATTGATAAGTCCAGGCACGGCAATCAGGTCGGAAATCCCCTGAACTCCCTGGCGCAGCACATTGTCCGCTTCGCGGAACGCCTCAAGCATCGGGGTATTTTTGTCCACAATCTCCAGTAAACGGTCATTCGGGATAACAATGAGCGTATCCACCTTTTCTTTAAGGGAAGAAATTCCGTTTTCCGCCTGGAGCGCTCGCTTTCTTCCTTCGAACGTGAACGGGCGGGTTACGACTCCAACGGTGAGCGCTCCGATTTCCTTCGCAATTTCCGCTATGACAGGGGCAGCGCCTGTTCCGGTGCCGCCTCCCATTCCGGCTGTCACAAAAACCATATCCGCACCGCGCAGAGCATTTTCAATCTGCTCTCTGCTTTCTTCTGCAGCCTTCTTTCCGACTTCCGGATTGGCACCCGCTCCGAGTCCGCGCGTCAATTTACCGCCAATTTGTAATTTATGCTGTGCTCTCGAAAGATTAAGCGCCTGATAATCAGTATTAACAGCGATGAATTCAACGCCTTGAATCCCACCTTCGATCATGCGATTCACGGCGTTGCTTCCACCGCCTCCCACACCAATCACTTTTATCTGCGCAAGCGTGTCCATTTCTAAATCAAAATCCAACATGTATTAAAGTCCCCCTCACTTATCATGCAAACAGTACTAAATGAACTCACTGAACCAGTTCTTCACTTTGTCAAACATTCCACCATTTTCTTTCGGTTCTTTCGGGGCTGCTTTCACCGGCGCTTGTTTTCTTACACTTTTCGCCGGACCTGCTTTCGCTTCTAGCTGGTGTGAAGACTGCTGCATGTACTTTGACGCATACTTAATTAATCCCACTCCGGTTGTATAGGAAGGATCTCTAACACCAATATAGTCGGGAAGGGCAATCCGCACAGGAGCACGCAACTCCTCACGCCCAAGCTCTAACAAACCCGGGATATTCGCAACTCCCCCCGTTAACACAAACCCGTTCGGTATATTTGTGTCATAACCAAGTGTCAGTAATTCGTCTTCTACGAGGTTAAAAATCTCCGCTGCCCGCGGCTCAATAACATTTGCCAAATCAACCTGAGAAAATTCCTTTTCAACATCACTGCCGATTCGCTTCACTTTAAAGCGTTCATCTTCACTGGCATCATCAACAAGCGCGCATCCATGCTTCGTCTTGACCTGCTTGGCCACCTCGGAAGTAGTTCGAAAACCGATCGCGATATCGTTTGTAATATAGTCACCGCCAATAGGGAGAACGGAAAACGCACTGAGCGTGCCCATTTCAAAGACGGAAACCGTTGTAGACCCTGCACCGATATCGAGCAGCACTACACCTAGATTCTTTTCATCCTTCGTAAGAGCAATTTCACTGGCTGCCAGCGGCATGAGAAACATTCCGGCAATGGACAAACCGGCTCGTTCTATACATCGTACAAGATTATGTATGACGGTTTTAGAACCCGTTATAATCGTCCCATCCATTTCAAGACGCACGCCTATCATCCCTCGTGGATCACTAATCTCGCCGAGGCCGTCAACAATAAATTGAATGGGAACAACGTCAATAATTTCTCGCTCAGGAGGTATCGCTACTACTTGGGCTGCTTTCATTACCCGCTCAATATCGTCATCGCCAATTTCACGATTTTCACTCGATACGGCAACAACACCCCGGCTCGGCTGCAATTGAATATGGTTACCAGATATTCCTACAATCACCTGGCTAATCGATATATCTACCATTCTTTCTGCCTGGCTAACTGCATCTCTAATGGCTTGAACGGTTTCATCAATATCTACAATCGCACCTTTTTTAATCCCATGCGAGTCGGAGATCCCAACACCTAAAATATTAATGGTTCCCCCATTGATTTCTCCAATGATTACTCTAACCTTGGATGTACCGATATCTAGGCTGATAATATAATCGTTGTTGTTCAATTTCTGGCACCTCCCTCAAACACTGTGCAACTGCACAGGTATTCTATCATTTCTATTTCCACACAACATGTGGTTTCCCTTTTTTTCAGCAATAAATTTTTTAGTTCAATGTGTTACAATATTGTATCGTCTTCTTTATCCCCAAACCAGCGACCGATGAGGATGCGGCGGATGACGGCAATGTTGTTAAAAAGCCTCACACCAAACGCGAAAATAGCGGCAAGATACAAATCGATTCCCATGTATACGCCGAGAAAAGCCAGACCCGCTGCGAGCAATGTATTGAAGAAAAAGCCTGACATAAACACCTTGATATCGAAGAAATTTTGCAAATACGCCCGAATTCCCCCAAAAACGGTGTCAAGCGCAGCCAGCACAGCAATAGAAAGATAATTACGGTATTCCTCAGGGACTTGAAACTCAAAGGATAAGCCAAGTACGACCCCGATAATTAAACCTAATATAGGTAGCCACATAACCTTACGATGCTCCTTTTTCGACCGGCTTCATATAGTGTACGTTCATTTCCCCATCATAGGCCGGAACAATCTCATCGTCCATTTTTTTCACAGTAAAACGTTTATTTAAAAATTGGAACCAATCTTCCATTGACGCTCCGTCTGCAAGAGGAAGTTTTAAAGCAGCTTCAAGGCTTTGCGGCTCCCCAATCGCCTTAACGACATAGGGCATACTAATCGGGTGCGTATCAATTTGAATCGTCTCTCCTACAAGGCGGATTGAGGTGGTGTTGATGATACGGTGGCCATTAATGGATATTGCCTTCGCACCGTTTGAGAACAGCATGCTTGAGAGATCGAGCAAATCCTCGTCATTTACCGGCGACTGGATTCCGTCGTTATTGCCTGTGCGGACAGACCCCTCATCGATGGAAGCCTCAATTCCCGGGCCTTTCATCTCCGAAAATCCACTGTCCTTTTTAATGCGATCCAGTTCATCCTGAATAACTTTTAAACTATCACCCTCACTCATCGATGCATCATATTCATAGAGTAAGTGGTCATATTTATCAATATCACCCAACAGCTTTTGGTGCTGTTCCATTTCTTTCTGCAGACCCTGACGCAACTGGGTCACATCCTGATTTTCCGCAGCGTGGGTAGTATTATTAGACTGATACTGAATGGCTAACATGAACCCAATGATAATACTAATTATTGTGATTATGAATGGGACCTGCCGATTATTTTTCATGAGTTTACCCCTTTCTACCCGGGATTTCCGGCGGAGGATGCGTCTTTCGTTTCGCCTATAAAACCGGGAAGTTCAATTTTATCCGATTTGACGACCTGTACATCAACCGTTCTCTGTTTTAATACATCAATGACACCGCCGGGCATTTCCAGAGCGGTCATCAGCGTATCTTTATTGCCAATCGCCCGTACGACAAATGGCGGCGCCAGCTTGGTGTCGTTCACGATAATCGTGGGTCCCACGCAGCGAACGGTAGAATTCGTTACGAGTCTCTGGTCGTTTACCGAAACGCCTTCCGCTCCGGCCGCGAACAATTCATTAACTACATCGCGGATGTTCTTGTCATGGACAATTCCGTTGGCGACGTCTGTCATGGTGCGGGCATTTTTGCTGTCAGCAAGCGTAACCGTCACACCCGGGCCTATAACGGGCACCAATCCGGCCCGCATCCGCAGCGTATCCAATTGGCGTACCGTTTGTTGAGAAACAAGCTGCCGTGCCGATAAGTCTTTTTCTTTTTTGTTAACTTGTTCTCTTATCTTCTCCAGCCTGTCCGCGAGTTCCGCATTCTTTTCCTTTTCATGGATAATCCTCTCATTTAAAGCCACCTTCTTGTCCCATTCATTATCCACGCTGACAGATGAATCTTTCAATTCATTTCTCGTAAATTGAAACGAATACGCAACAATAAATCCAAAAACGAGAAGCACCAGGGTAAAATACACGTGAATCCTACGGACTTTTAGCTTGGTTGTCACTTTGTTGCTGCGGCTTTCCATGCGGCTGTGCGGGCTGCTGTGGGTAGGGTTCAAAATATTTCACCTCTGATAGATTAATAATTCCTTCTGTTTTTCCTTCCTTTTTTAAACTTTCTACAAAGGAAGGATACCATTCCATATATTGCGAAAAGTTCTGGAGGGTCGTATGTACCTCATATCCGTCTTTCATGTAGAGCACGAGGCGCCCCATCTCGTCTTTTTGCGAAGCGAGACGAATTTCCGATATAAGCTGGTCGACGGCTGGATTTACTTTTGTCAGTTCTTCTGCAAGCTGAGGCAGAAGCGCAGGTTGATCCCAGGATCGAACGATTGGCTTGTCACCCATTTCCGCAAAGATTTGACGGCCTTTCAATTCAACCCCGTTATCGGTAATCGGATATAAATGACCATCCTTCTCCATAATAAGAGCCACCTGTCGGCGTTCCTTTACAAGCAGTTCTACTTTTCCCGGGAACTGTTTGCTTACGTCTACCTTTTCTATGGCCGGCAGCGCAGCAAGAATCGACTTGGCCACTTTTTCTTTATCAATAAATAGGAACTGCATCTGATAGGCAAGCCCCGAATTTTTAATAACTTCTTCTTTGGTCACATATTGGTTTCCCGTCACGGTGATTTCCTGCAATTTGCTGATCGACGAGCGAAAAAAGAGAATGAGCAGCATTACGATAAAAAATAAAAACAGCAGAGTCAGCAGTGCCCGATTTGTATTTTTTTTTCGCTTTTCCTCACGTAAATGCGGGATTTTTTCTATTTGTGCCATACCGTTATCCTCCGGATTACCCTTCAAAAACTTAGAAAAGCGGCATACGCTAGATATGCCGCTCCATGTAAATCATATACCTGTTGAATGAAAAGAGTCGTTTTCCATCCGTGTAATTCGAGCCCCCAGGCAGGAAAATTGTTTTTCAATCGTGTCATATCCGCGATCTATATGGTATGCTTCCGTTACCCTCGTTTCTCCTTCGGCAGCCAGAGCGGCAATAATCAATGCCGCACCCGCCCGTAAATCCGTTGCTTCCACGGTCGCGCCCGACAGCCTTGGTACTCCACGGATAAACGCAGTGTTTAAATCCACATAAATGTCCGCTCCCAAACGGTTGAGCTCGGTGACATGCCTGAATCTTCCCTCAAAGACAGTCTCTTTTATAATGCTGCAGCCCTGAGCAACAGACAGGAATGCCATAGTCTGAGCCTGCATATCTGTAGGAAAACCGGGATAGGGAGCTGTAACAATCCGATTAATTGCCTTAAAATCTTTCTTCGACTTTACTTTCATTATATCATGGGCATATTCGATTTCAACACCGCATTGCCCGGTAATATCAAGAAGTGAAATCATGTGCTGCGGATTCACATTGTGCAATTCGATTTCACCTTTCGTAATCGCGGAAGCCAGCAAGAGGGTTCCCGCTACGATCCGATCAGGAATGACCTTGTAATCAATCGAATGAAGGTGTTTGGTTCCGCTGACGACAATCGTATCCGATCCGGCCCCGCGGACCCGGGCACCGAGCTGGTTCAGGAAATTCTGCAGGTCAACAATTTCAGGCTCCCGAGCCGCGTTGTAAATAATGGTTTCTCCTTCTGCGCGAACCGCTGCCATCATTATATTCTCAGTTGCTCCCACGCTTGGATAATCTAAAAAAACAGCGTTGCCCTTTAATTTATCAGCCTTGCAATGAATAAAGCCTTCTTCCTCTACAATGGTCGCTCCAAGTGCTTCTAATCCCTTAAAGTGGAGATTAATTCTTCTCTCACCTATCGCACACCCACCCGGCCGTGACAATACAATTTCACCACAGCGTCCGAGCAGCGGTCCCATCAGAAAAATCGATGAACGCATCTGGCCCATTAGTTCGTGTGGTATATAGGCGGATGTGAGATTTGTTGTGTCCACATGGACCGTTGAATCTTTATGAACATACGTTGCCCCGAGCGTAGATAGAATTTCGAGCATAACTTTAATATCTAAGAGATGGGGTACATCATAGATGGTATAGCTCCCTCCCGCTAGTATCGTTGCGGCAAGAATCGGCAGCGCCGCGTTTTTGGCTCCTTGCACGCGCAGCCCGCCGTATAGAGGAACACCACCTTTGATTGCGAATGTATCCAACTTTTCACCTCCGTTTACCCCTCGCCCACCACCAGTACTTCCGGAACAAGCCTCACGTGAAACTTTTCTTCCACGACATCCATGACGTGTTCCATCAGGTTAAGGACGTCCTGTGCGGTAGCATTGCCGCGGTTGACGATGAAATTGGCATGTTTTTCCGATACTTGAGCCCCCCCCAAAGTAAAGCCTTTTAGTCCCGAACTTTCAATTAAGCGGCCCGCATGATCCCCCGGTGGATTGCGAAACACACTTCCGGCGCACGGCATCGTTAAGGGCTGCGTAAGGCGTCTGCGATCTTTATGCGTAGCCATTTGGCGCGCAATTTCCTTTCGATCCCCATGTGCAAGCTTAAACACGGCTTCTGTAACAATTCCCCTTGTTTTTTGAAGCACAGACGTCCGATAACTAAAGGCCAGAGACTCAGGTGTCATCTGCATCACCTCTCCATTGTCAAGCAACACTTCAGCATATTTCAGAATACGTGATACATCGGATCCATGCGCCCCGGCATTCATATAGACAGCCCCTCCAACAGTACCTGGAATACCGCCGGCGAATTCAAGGCCCGTTAGCCCTTCTTTCCCTGCCATCACCGCCAATCGGATAAATGAATAACCTGCACCCGCGTACACCTCATCATCTTGAAAAGACAGATGACTGAATCCGTTTGCCAGCTTATACACTACACCGCGTATTCCTCCATCGCGCACAAGCACATTGGAACCTCTGCCAAGCACTTGCCACGGTACCTGATACTTATGAACGATTTTCATACTGCGGGAAAGCGCCACTTTATCTGTAGGTTCTATCAGGATATCCGCCGGACCGCCAATTTTCCAGGTTGTATGGTTAGCGAGCGGTTCATTTGTAAGTACTGTTCCGATATTCGCCTCGATCAGCTCTTTGGTCAGTTTCTGCAAGCGAGAACCTCCTTTTCGAATGCCTCACACTGAAGCCAATGGGTCACGTGCCTAGAATAACGTATGCCCTTAAACGCTACAGTGTTACATTTAACCCTTCGCAATTGATTTTAATTGATTATAAACAAGTGTGGCCGCATGAGGAAGGCCAAGTGATTTGGATGCTTCGCGCATGTGCCGTTCCGTACCGCTGTCCCGCAGGATTGCGTCAATCGAAGACAGCAGTTTGCTGCCGGACAGCTCAGATTCAAGAATCACCCGAGTTGCACCCTGGCTTTCCAACCAGCGCGCGTTCTTTTCCTGGTGATTGTTCGTTACATAAGGGGAAGGGATCAAAATGGAAGGCAGGCCGAGCGACGTGATTTCAGCCAAAAACGAAGCTCCCGCCCGATTGACAATTAAATCGATCCCCGCCAGCACTTCAGGCATGTTATAAATAAACGGCCGCACCAGCAGATTGGCAGGTTTTGACGCGCGGATGTCCTCTATGACTTTCTCATAATGGATCTCGCCCGTCACATAGATAAAAAAGTAGTCCGGATGTTCAGCCATCATCGGAATCATGTCTGCTACCGCTTCATTAATGGCCCTCGCCCCCCGGCTGCCGCCGACAATGAGAATATATTTTTTGCCCGTCGGCAAATCTAATGATTGACGGCCTCTGCTGCCATCCGCCTGAGCTACCTCTGTAGCCCGCGGATTACCCGTTACCACCGTTTTCTCTTTTGGAAAATAGGAAGACGAACCCGAGAAACTGGCAGCAATGCAGTTCGAATATCGGGATAAAAATTTATTGGTTAAGCCGGGAATCACGTTTTGTTCATGGATAAGAGTCGGGATTCCTATCGAGTGAGCAGCATAGACAACCGGGCCGCAAACATAGCCGCCCGTCCCGACGACGACGTCCGGATTAAAATCGCGAATCAACTGTTTAGCGCGGCGGGTTGCCTTAATAAATCGCCAGATCGTTTTTACATTATCAAAGGAAAGGCTCCGTTTAAAGCCGGTAATATAAACCGACTGAAAAGGGATCCCTTCCTTTGGAACAAGGTCTGCCTCTAATCCTTCCTGTGTCCCGATGTACAAAACCTTTGAATCGGGTTCCCGGCTCATGACTTCTTTCACAAGAGCGAGCGCAGGATAAATATGCCCTCCGGTTCCTCCCCCGCTGATTACCATCTTCATCTATCTACCACCACTCCAATCATAGTCTTCTTAACTGCAAATTTCCCGCTATGCTCTTGAATAGCGGGAAATGTTAAGCAGAACACCGATTCCTGTTAGCATTAAGGTGAGAGAGGAGCCACCATAGCTTAAAAACGGGAGCGTAATGCCGGTCACCGGAAACAACCCGGTTACAACTCCTACGTTAATGACCACCTGAATTGCAACCATTCCAACAATGCCTGCGGCAAGCAAACTGCCGAATAAATCGGGTGCCGTAACAGCCACCCTCATACCCCGCCAAAGCAAAAGCAGGAACAGTAAAAGCACAGTTGTACCGCCGATCAGACCCAGCTCTTCGGCAAGAATCGAAAAAATAAAATCATTATAAGGTTCGGGAAGATAAAGGAATTTCTGTCGGCTCATCCCGATCCCCAGCCCCATAATTC
Organism: Aneurinibacillus terranovensis DSM 18919; assembly: GCF_000430625.1. Classification (GTDB taxonomy): domain Bacteria; phylum Bacillota; class Bacilli; order Aneurinibacillales; family Aneurinibacillaceae; genus Aneurinibacillus_B; species Aneurinibacillus_B terranovensis. The sequence continues at coordinate 35,604 of NZ_AUMJ01000004.1, read as the reverse complement.
CTCCGGGACCTATCGCATAGAGGGACTGAATCAACTGATAGCCTTTGCCTAGCGGATCCTGCCATGGGTCGATAAAAGCGGTAATTCGCTGCATTCGGTAAGGGGCGGCCAGGATAAGGCCTGCAAAACCGATAATTCCGAGCAACCCCAGTCCAAGGAGATGCTGCATTCTCGCCCCGGCAATAAAAATCATTAACACTGATGTTCCAAGCAGCACCGTGCCCGTTCCTAAATCCGGCTGCAGCATGATCATGCCGAAAGCAAGGCAGATGATGCCAAGAGTCGGAACGAGCCCTTTTGTAAAAGAAACGATTTCTTTTTGATTATCGGAAAGCCACTTGGCAAGAAAAACGGCCATGGCCAGCTTCGTAAACTCAGCCGGCTGAATGCCGAAAGCTCCGACCCCGAGCCAGCTCTTCGCACCGTTGACTTCCCGTCCGATAAGCAAAACCACAACAAGCAGAACAAAGCAAATGATAAGCCCTGACTTTGCCCATCTTTTCCAAACCCAGTAATCAACGTTCATCGTTATAAACATAGTAATAATTCCCAGACCGGCAAAAATCATCTGCCGTTTGGTGAAAAAGAAAGGGTCGCCTTTCTGTGCCGCGACAACGGCGCTGGAACTATAAACCATCACGACGCCAACCGCTAATAGAATAAATGTTACAACAATGATCATAACATCAGGAGTTGAACGGGTCTTTGTCAAGGAGAACACCTCTACCGTAACTGGATTAACCGGTTCCGCCGTGATCACCTGATAAAGAAAACAAGGACAAAGCGGACGAACTACCGGCTTGTTTTAAGCTTATGCACAGATTGCTTAAACATGCTTCCCCGCTCTTCAAACGATTTGTACATGTCCCAGCTTGCACATGCCGGCGACAAAAGAACAATATCTCCTGCTTGAGCCATGAGGTGAGCAGCCGCAACCGCATCAGTAACAGTATCGACGCACTTGATATTATTAATCCCTGCTTCACGGGCTCGCGCGGATAATTTTTCCGCCGTTTGACCATATACGATGATTCCCTTTACCCTTTCCGAAAAAACAGGAACGAGTTCTTTAAAGTCAATGCCCCGGTCAAGCCCCCCGGCAATCAGCACAATTGGCGCCGAAAATGCGCGCAGCGCGCGGGTGGCCGCCTCCGGGTTCGTCGCTTTTGAGTCATTGTAATATTTAACGCCTTCCACCTCCGTCACGAATTCAAGACGGTGCTCGACCCCTGTAAATGTCCGGAGTATACCGGCGATTTTCTCTGCATCCACTCCTGCGGCTTTCGCAATACATACGGATGCCAGCACATTTTCCAGGTTATGCGACCCCGGCAGTGCAATGTCATCCACCGCTATGATTTTCTCGATCAGAGGCGTATGAGCCATACGTTCGGCGAGTGAACCGGCCTCAGGGCGTTTCCACATTACAAAACCGTTGTCGATATAACTTCCCTGCTCAACAGGCTCGCCGAGGCTGAACCAGAGAAGCGTGGATTTTATCTGCCTGGAAGCCATGCGGCATACATTATTGTCATAATTAAGCACGGCAACGTCTTCCGGACACTGATTGGCAAACAACTTCATTTTGCTATGTATATAGTCTTCTTTCGTTTTATGGTAGTCAAGATGGGCGTCATATACATTCAAAAGGCAGGCTATCGCCGGATGAAACGCACGGGTTCCTTTTAACTGGAAGCTGCTTAATTCAGCGACAAGGATTTGGTCAGATTTTACAGAAACTGCCTGTTCGCTGAGTACCGTACCGATATTGCCCGCGACAACCGGGGAAAGGCCGCCATTATGTAAAATCTCTCCGACAAGTGTTGTTGTCGTCGTTTTTCCATTGGACCCTGTGATGCCAATAATCGGGGCATCGGACAGTTCATATGCTATTTCGATTTCCGTCACGACCGGAATGCCAAGGGATATCGCCTTTTCAACCGGTAAAATTGAGTAAGGAATTCCCGGATTTTTAATAACGAGGTCAATCGTTTGATTGATCAAATCTTCCGGGTGTTCTCCGCAAATCACCGTAATACCCAATTTTTCAAGTTCCGCCGCTTCCGGTGATTCTTCCCGGCTCTTTTTATCGTTGACAATGACCTCTGCCCCGCACCGCTGCACAAGCTTTGCGACAGCCGCGCCGCTTTTGGCCAGGCCAAGAATCACTATTTTTTTTCCGCTATATTTTTTACCTTTTTCTATGGACATTAGTTTAACACCTCAATATATACCCCAAGACCCGCACACACCAATCCCGCCAGCCAGAACGTAACAACAACCCGCCATTCGGACCAGCCGCCAAGCTCGTAGTGGTGGTGAATCGGGCTCATGCGAAATACCCGTTTTTTTCGTGTTTTGAAAGACAGTACCTGGATAATAACGGACAGTGTCTCGACAACAAATACACCGCCGATAATAACAAGCAGAATTTCCGTTTTCGTGAGGATTGCGATACCCGCCAGAGCACCCCCAAGGGCAAGCGACCCGGTATCCCCCATAAATACCTTCGCCGGATGGGCATTAAACACCAGAAAACCTAACACCGCACCGACAATCGCCGCCGAGAAGATGGCAATGTCCATCTGGCTGTTCACCCAGGCGATCACGGCATACGCGCTAAATGCAATGGCGCTCGTACCCGCCAGCAGCCCGTCGAGGCCATCGGTGAGGTTGACAGCGTTCGAGGAACCAAGTGTCATAATAATGACAAGCGGCAGGTACATCAATCCGAGGTCAATTCCAATTCTCGTACCTGGAATGGAAATCGTTGTAGGAAATCCGCTCCTGATATACACGTAATAAAATATACCGCCAATCAGCAATTGGCCGATGAGCTTTTGTTTGGCTGTAAGGCCTAAATTGCGCTTGCGCATGATTTTAATGAAATCGTCTAAAAATCCGATAAGACCGTACCCAAGCGTAATAAACAATAATAAGAATACTTCCACCGACTGATTGGCAAATTTGACTACGGTAAACGTAAGCGCGAGCAAAATAATGATTCCGCCCATTGTCGGTGTCCCGGCTTTTTTCTGGTGACCTTTCGGACCTTCTTCCCGAATTGCCTGGCCAAACTTCAAGCGCCTAAGAATGGGGATGAAGAGAGGTGCTAACACGACAGCAATGAGAAAAGCCGCGGCAATGGAAAAGAATAAAATTCTGACCAACATTCCCCTGCCTCCTTTCTATCTCACCCTACTTTTCTCTTTCGTTAATCGCGAGCATGGCCTCTTCTTTATCATCGAAGTGAAGTACGCGGTCTTTAATAATCTGATACGTTTCATGGCCTTTGCCCGCTATGATAATAACGTCTCCGGGCTTTGCCTGCCCGATGGCGTACCGGATCGCTTCCCTGCGGTCCACCATCGTTACATATTTCCGGTCAGGTACATCCGCAAGCCCGGCCATCATATCTGCCAGGATCGCTTCCGGGTCTTCTGAGCGCGGATTGTCTGAAGTCAGCACAGCCAGGTCGGCGTAAGCCGCAGCTACCCGCGCCATAATCGGCCGTTTTGTCCGGTCGCGATCTCCACCACAGCCAACGATACAATATACGTCCCGCTTCGCAAAATCACGGACGGTCTGTAACACACTTTCCAGGCTATCAGGCGTATGCGCGTAGTCGACGATGACAGTATACTCCTGTCCCCCGTCAACCCGCTCAAAACGCCCGCGGACGCCTTCCATTTCTTCTAAGCTTCGCTTAATCTGTTCGAGAGAGATTCCTTCCGCCAGGCAGGCCGCCGCTGCGGCAAGGGCATTGTACACGTTAAAGTTGCCGATCATCTTTAAATGAAGCGGAACGCTACCGGCAAACGTATCCAAGGTGAAACTGGTCCCGGACGGTGATATGGAGATATTGCGCGCCATAACGTCCGCCCGGGAGGAAATCCCGTATGTAATCACCTGTGCTGAAGTGATGCGTGCGTATGTGTCACTCGCTTCATCATCGCTGTTTAGCACGGCGTATTTCATTTGGTCCTTATCATATTCATTGCCAAGCTGAGAAAATAGCAGTCCTTTTGCATCGCGATATTTTTCCATCGTGACGTGGTAATCGAGATGATCCTGCGTCAGGTTTGTAAAAACGGCGGTTGTAAAGCGGACTCCGCGCACTCTTCCCATATCGAGTGCGTGGGAGGATACCTCAATGGCCGCGTACTCCGCTCCCTGTTCTGCCATCCAATGAAACGCCTGCTGCAGATCCACCGCTTCGGGTGTCGTATTTTTTACCGGCTTTCCTTCCTGTCCCATTCGCATTTCAATCGTTCCGATAATTCCGGCAGGATGACCGGCATCATTCAACACTTTCTGGATAAGGTGTGTCGTTGTCGTTTTTCCGTTGGTCCCGGTAACACCGATTACCTTCATCCGGTGTGTAGGCTGTCCGTAAAAACGATCGGCAAGGATCGCCATCGCCCTTCTTGTATCCGGGACATAAACAGTCGTGGCGTTCACGCTGATGCCGCGCTCGGCGACAACGGCGCTTGCACCTGCCGCTACCGCCTGCTCCGCATAATCATGACCGTCTACGGCAAAACCCGGCAAACAAATAAATAAATTGCCGGGCTCTATTTTCCGGGAGTCTATTTGTAGTCCGGTGATTTCAATATTTGCATTTCCAACGCAGCGGGAATTTATTAGAAATGCGAGCAACGCATCTAGCTGCATGTAGATTCTCCCTTCTTCCCGTAACGAGGCAGGCATTCCCGCCTCTTACTTATATAGAATAAACACCCGCATTCATTTTAATGCTCTTTGCCTTATTTGTCACCCAGATAGACGCGGATTTTTGTTCCTTCCTCCACCCGTTCTCCCGGCTGCGGTGACTGGTATATGACTTTATCTCCCTTTCCGGCAACGTCCAGTGGGAAAGTGTACTCACTATTTCCCATTTCTTTACGGTCCAGACCTACAAAATTAGGAACTTGCAGGACTTTTTTATCCGGATACTGATATTTTTTTACCATTTGGCCCGTGCGCTTCGGAACTTTCAGATATGGCAGCGCAGATTCCAAAATATTTCGGACAATAGGTGCAGCCACAACGCCCCCGAACTGGATGCCTTTTGGATTGTTAACGGCTGTATAAACGATAATTTGCGGATCATCCGCCGGTGCAAACCCGATAAACGATACGATATGCTTGCTGCTGGAGTAAACGCCGTTCTCCACCACCTGCGCAGTCCCCGTTTTTCCGCCGACCCGGTAGCCGTCGATGTAAGCATTCCTGCCCGAACCATTGGCGACAACACTCTCAAGCGCCCGCCGCACCTCGGCCGATGTCTGGGGAGAAATGACGCGGCGAACCAATTTTGGCTGGTTCACCTCGACCGTTTTGCCTGTTTCCGGATCGATCCACGATTTCGCAAGATAGGGCTTCATCAGGTTTCCGCCATTTATCGCAGCGGATACGGCCATCACCTGCTGGATCGGTGTCACGGAAACACCCTGTCCGAACGATGTCGTTGCCAGTTCGACAGGCCCTACTCTTTTTAAATTGAAGAGCAATCCATTTTCTTCACCCATTAGGTCAATACCTGTTTTTTGGCCAAATCCAAATTGGCGAATATAGTGAAAGAGGCGCTCCTTGCCCACCCGCTGCCCGAGAATGACAAATCCCGGGTTGCAGGAATTCTCAACGCCCTGGAGAAACGTCTGGTGCCCGTGGCCGCCGCGCTTCCAGCACTTGAGAATGGCACCGGCTACGTTTATATAACCGGGATCGTCAAACGTATCTTTATCGAGATTAACCTTCCCCTCCTGCAGAGCTGCAGCCAGCGTAATAATCTTGAATGTAGAGCCGGGCTCGTACGTTTTCCAAATAGGCAGGTTCCGGTTTAGTGTTTCAAACGGATAGTCTTTGTAATGTCCCGGGTCATACGTAGGCCGGCTGGCCATTCCGAGAACTTCACCCGTTTTTGGCGATACGGCGATGGAAATAATATCTTCCGGCTGATAAACAGTCATCGCCTGGTCAAGTTCACGTTCGAGAATGGTTTGAATGTTGGCATCAATCGTAAGGTGTAAATCAAGTCCGTCTTTCGGTGGTGTAAATTCTTCACTTAATCCGGGCATCATCTCGCCTTTGGCATTCGTATAAAATGAAATATGGCCGTCGGTTCCCATCAGTTTCTTATCATACACTTTTTCTACGCCAGTCAGACCCTGATTGTCCACTCCGGTAAAACCGAGAATATGGGAAGCAAACGCACCCCGCGGATAAAAACGCCGGGAGTCTTCCACCACATGGATTCCAGGCAAATTCAGGGCGAGTACCTGGTCCGCGACTGCCTGGGAAACTCTGCGCCCGCCCGGTACGCGTACTAACGAAGTACGCTTTGTAATGGCTTTATAGATATCCTGTTCACTGACCTTTAGAACAGGAGCCAGCTTTTTCGCGGTGCCAGCCGGATCCTTAATCTGGACAGGAATCCCCATAATAGACGGGACGCTTATGTTATAAGCCAGAGCAGTCCCGTTCCGGTCATAAATGCGGCCCCGCTTTGCTTCGAAAGGCATATCCCGGCTCCACAATTTCTGCGCTTTTTCGCTCAGAGTATTACCTTTCCATATCTGAACATAGCCAAGGCGGGCGATGAGAAGGGCAAATAAAAATACACCGATCAATAATGCGATGAAAATACGGCGTCTAACCGTGACTCCTGATACACGCAAGTTCCAGTCTCCCCCTTATGCGAAAGTATTCTCAATGTAACCCTATTCGCACAAGGAAAGAGATAGAACAGGCTTTCTTTAGTTTGTTTGATTCACCTGCGGGTTGCTCGTTTTACCGGTTTTCTTTACAGACGGCTGCGGTTGTGCAGCAGGTGCATTCGTATCTGCCGGCGAAGAAGAGGGAGGCACCTGTGATTTAGGGGCCAGCACAATCGCCAGGCTATCCCCCTGCCTGATCGTCACGCCAGGCGCAGGATTTTGCGAAACAACGTACCCTTCTCCTTGCACACCCGAAACCGTAACGCCGATTAGGCTGGAAATTTCCATTACATCCCGCAGTGTTTTCCCGGTTAAATCAGGTATTTTAACTGCCCCTTTCGAGGTAAGCAAATAGACTTTATCACCCTTTGAAAGCTCTTCCCCTTCTTTCGGATATTGCCCGACAACGGTCGGACCATTTCCAAGTGTTTCGATCGTTAAGCCGCTCACTCCCAGCGATTTTTTCACATCCTCTACCTTTTCCCCTACCGTCGGTGGCATGGTTACCGTTGCATCTTTATTGTCTGTTACTGTAATCGTTTTGCCGCTCGTCGCATCCGGTGTCTCTTTCAAATACTGCAGGCTTTTCTCCATCACGGATTTAAAGACCGGTGCGGTAATGGATTTAGCTGCCGTTTCCTGATTGTCAACCTGCGGACGATCGACCATGATATACATTAACAGTTTGGGGTTGTCTTTCGGTGCGAACCCGAGAAAAGAGATAATATATTGGCCAGGCATATATCCTCCTTTCCCCATAACTTGTGCCGTTCCGGTTTTCCCCGCCACCTCATAGCCAGGAATCGCATAGGCCTGTCCCGTACCATTTTTTTCGTTAACGACAGCACCTAAGAGATCACGCACCTGCTTAGCGGTATCCTCAGATACGACCCGTCGTACGACATGGGGTTGTTTGGTGCTGATCATTTGACCGGTATTCGGGTCACGTGTTCCTTTAATCAAATAGGGCTGCATTAAATTTCCGCCGTTTGCCACCGTTCCCCCCGCGGCGACCATCTGCATCGCTGTTACATCGATCGCCTGCCCAAACGTCATCGATGCGACATCGCGCGGGTACGGATGGGAAAAGTTCAGAATTCCGTTTTCTTCACCTGGCAGTTCAATTCCCGTCTGTGCGCCAAAGCCAAATTTGCGGATATAAGAGAACAATCTTTGTTTCTGTAGTCGTTCATAACCAAGAATGACAAACGCTACGTTACTGGAGCGCTTGACCCCTTCCCTAAACGTAATACGCCCCCAACCGGCGCCATCGTTATGGTCTTTAATCGGTGCGCTTCCCTTTATTTTGTCATACGTCCCTGACATATACGTATCATTTGCATTAAACAATCCTTCTTGAATCGCCGCCGACAGCGTCACAATTTTAAAGGTCGATCCGGGTTCATAGTTTTTATTTATCGCCAGATCGCTAAACCCACCTGTGCCGTTCCAGTACGAATTCGGGTTGTAGGTAGGACGACTGCTCATGGCGAGAATCTCTCCGGTTTGCGGATTTTCCACGATAGCAGTTATCCCGCCTGTGCTCTTATATTGAGCCGTGATGTTATCCAATGCTTCTTCCAGATAGCTTTGAATCTGCTGGTCGATGGTAAGCACGACATCCTTTCCATCAACAGCCGATTTATACGATTCTACACCATCTGGCAGCTGGTTTCCGTTTTTATCGATTTTCATGGTAAAGCTGCCTTTTTCGCCCTTTAGAATATTATCCTCCGCCTTTTCAATTCCCATCATCGGCTGGCCGTCAAGATTTGTATAGCCGAGAATATGCGAAGCGACTTCACCGAATGGATAATAGCGCTTGGAATCAGGATATAACGTGATTCCCGGCAGCTTAAGCTGTTCAATTTTATCCGCTACATCTTTTGAAATCTTCCACCCACCGGGCCGAAGTTCAACCTGAGCGTGTGTCGTATCCGTAAGCCTTGTCAGCAGAGATTGTTTCGTTACGTTAAGGATGGGCGCCAGTTTTGCAGCTGTTCCATCCGGATCCTTTACGTAGCGATCATTCTTGCTATCGTTAGAATAGGGCTTCAAGCGGGCCAACACCGTATAGGCTTTCGCAGTGTAAGCCAGCACTTTCCCGTTTCGATCCAGTATTTCCCCGCGCTTCGGAATAATCGCGTCACTTCTCTCCCAAGTAGCCTTTGCCTTCACAAGGTAAAATTGCCTATCGACCGATTGAATCCAATAGGAACGCAAAATAAGCAAAAAAAAGAGAAGCGTAAACCCCGCTCCCAAAAATAACGTGCGCCAGACAATTCGTTTCTTTAACATCTCTTATTTCCTCCTACAAACGAGGGATTCTATTTGACCACACGGACGGTACTGTCGTTGCTTGTCAATCCCATTTTTTCCGCAATCTGCTGAATTCGTTCAGGCCGACTCAATGTATCAATTTGTACCCTTAGTTCTCCCGTTGCTTCCGTGAGCGTTTTTATCTCTTTTTGCATTTTTATCATTTGGAAATTATAGCTTGAAATTTGAGCATAACGCGCAGTTATCAGCAAACATAGTGCCACCAGGAACAGGATAGAAAAAAAGTACGTCAATTTCTCCGCGCCGCTGATCCCGTAACGAACAGTCACCCGTTTCTTCTGTGATATTTTCTGTTTGCGTTTTGGATTTTGTTGGATGCTGGTTGCAAGATTCCCTTGGTTGTATGATTTCAAACCTTATCCCTCCCTGTCCGATGGCAGCTTTTCAGCAATGCGAAGCTTTGCTGACCGAGCTCTCGGGTTTTCTGCAAGTTCGTTTTCACCTGGCATCATCGGTTTTCTCGTTATAATTTTTATCATAGGCTGATTCCCGCACACACACTTTGGAAAATCGGGCGGGCATGTACACCCGCGGCTGTAGTCCTGGTACGTCTGCTTGCAAATCCGGTCTTCAAGCGAGTGGAATGTAATCACACTAACTCTTCCCCCCGGTGCCAGCAGGGCTATACTATCTTCTAACGCCTCCTGAAACGCGTTTAATTCATCGTTGACCGCAATGCGTATCGCCTGGAATGTCCGCTTTGCCGGATGGGGACCTGTCCTTCTGGCAGCAGCCGGAATCGCTTTTTTAATTACGTCAACCAGTTCGCCTGTCGTTTGAATCGGCTCACTTTCACGCTGTTTCACAATTTGCCTCGCGATGCGGCGGGAAAATTTCTCTTCCCCATAAGTAAAAATGACGTTGGCTATCTTTTCTTCCGGCCACTCATTTATAACCTCGTATGCACTCAGCGGCTGTTCCTGGTCCATTCGCATATCGAGCCGCGCATCTGCATTATAACTGAAGCCGCGTTCCGCTTCATCAAGCTGCGGCGAGGATACACCTAAATCGAACAAAACGCCATTAACTTTTACAATATGTAAATTCTCCAACACTTGTTTAATATGTCGAAAATTACTTTTCACAAGTGTGACAACATTCATATAAGGAGCAAGTTTTTCTTTCGCCGCCTCCAGAGCCACCTCGTCCTGGTCGATCGAAATTAAACGTCCACCTCCCGTTAGTTTGGAAGCAATTAATGAACTGTGACCGGCTCCGCCGAGCGTGCAGTCAACATAGATCCCTTCAGGCTTAATCGCTAACCCATCTACCGCTTCTTGATGCAATACAGTGATGTGATGGAACATCGTTCTTCCTCCCACTAAAAATACCTATAGATCAAAATCGACAATTTTCTCGGCAATTTCATTGAAAGAATCGCCGGACTGAGCGCAGTATGTCTCCCATACTTCTTCGCTCCATATCTCCACACGGCTTGAAACCCCCACCACAATGCATTCCTTCTCCAAGCGGGCGTGTTTGCGCAGGGTTGCGGGTATATTTACTCTTCCCTGCTTATCAAGCACACATTCAGTGGCACCGGAAAAGAGAAGCCGTGTAAAGGCCCTGACGTCGGAGCGTGTAAACGGAAGCGATGTTAATTTGCGCTCCAGCGTTTTCCACTCTTCATACGGATAGACAAAGAGACAGTTATCCAGTCCACGGGTGACTACAAATTTCTCGGAAAGCTCTTCACGAAATCGGGCGGGAATGGTTAAGCGGCCTTTTTCATCGATAGTATGCTGGTATTCCCCCATAAACATTTCGCTTCACCCCACCATTCTACCCCTGGCCTCCACTTTGCCCCACTTTCCACCACGTTTAGGTTATTCTAGATTATAAAAAAAAATCCTTCAATAAAAAATAGGATTTTTTGCGAAGAAGAAAATAATCATGATTAAAAAAAATGTCGAATGGGCACTAATGCCCATTCGACACTCCTGAAAATCTCCTATTCTTCTTTCCAACTGTTTAAGTATGCCTGCTGTTCCTCCGTCAATGTGTCTATCCCTATACCGAGCGCTTCCAGTTTCAAACGCGCTACCTTATCGTCTAGTTCATAAGGTACATTTAAAACTTTCTTGCCAATCTCTTTGTACTTTTCATTGATATATGCAAGAGAAACAGCCTGCAGCGCAAACGTCATATCCATGATTTCAGCCGGATGGCCGTCCCCTGCCGCCAAATTCACCAGCCGTCCTTCAGCGAGCAGATAAATTTTGCGCCCGTCTTTTCTGACAAATTCTTCAATGTCTTTGCGGACGGTCCGCTTCGACGTTGAAAGTTCCTCCAGTTCAGGTTTGTTAATTTCGATATCGAAGTGGCCGGCATTAGACAGAATGGCCCCGTCTTTCATGACAGCCATATGTTCGCCGCGGATGACATCGCGGTTTCCTGTCACTGTTACAAAATAATCCCCGTGTTTTGCCGCTTCAATCATCGGCATCACTTCAAACCCGTCCATATACGCTTCAATCGCTTTAATGCCGTCGATTTCGGTAACGATAACTTTGGCACCGAGCCCTTTCGCACGGAGAGCCACCCCGCGGCCACACCAGCCATATCCGACAACAACGACCGTTTTACCGGCGACGACAAGGTTTGTCGTACGGTTGATGCCATCCCATACGGATTGCCCTGTGCCGTATCGGTTGTCGAACAGGTATTTACAATACGCATCATTCACCGCAATCATCGGGAACGTTAAATTCCCGGATTTTTCAAGCGCCCGATTGCGAAGAACCCCTGTCGTTGTCTCCTCACAGCCACCGCGCACTTGCCTGGCAAGGTCGGGTCTTTCCGAGTGGAGGATCGTTACAAGATCTCCTCCATCATCGATGATAAGGTCAGGTTTTGTTTCAAGCGTTTTGATAAGATGTTCCTTGTATTCCTGCGGATCCGGATTGTATTTGGCAAATACAGTAATGCCGTCTTCAACAAGAGCAGCCGCCACATCATCCTGTGTAGAGAGCGGGTTGCTTCCTGTAATGGTTACTTCGGCTCCACCCGCTTGCACCACTTTCGCCAGATAAGCCGTTTTCGCTTCCAGGTGAAGGGAAATCGCCACTTTTAAGCCTTTAAACGGCTGTTCTTTCTCAAACTGTTCACGAATACGGTTTAACACCGGCATGTGCTCTTTTACCCAGTCAATTTTTAAATGTCCGTTTGGCGCCAGGTTCATGTCCCGAACGATACTTTGATTCACTGTATTCAATTTTTTATCCTCCCTGCTTGGAATTAATCGATCCATACAATGGTATGATACCCGTTTACTCTGTAAGAATGCCCTATTAACTCTGTAAACCAATCCATACCATATTTATTGAGATAACAAAATATATTGTAAACACGTTCCTGGGGTTTGTCCATTGGAAACAGGCTGTTTTCGATCAGGCCGAACTGGCGAAGCAGTACATCATGCCTGTTGGCGAACGATTCACGCGCCTTTCGTTCGTAATAGCTTACCTGGTCAAGTATCCGTTTCAGGTTTTTCTCCCCAAGATGGCTTAACCCCTTCTCAATCTGTGTAAGCTCTCCCATGAGAGGTTTATACAAGTGCTCAATTTCACTCTTCACCTGCTCGAATCTTTCGTCAATCCCCAGAGTGTCCCGCGCTTTCAGGGCATCTGCTTTCTTCTCAGCCAGCGAGAAGAATACATCTTCTACCGTTAGCTTATACTTATCCATATATTTCTGAACGGTTCTATCGATGAGACTAAATGTGGCGCGCGGCAAAATTACGGGCAGTTCCAGTTCAAGAAGTTCGAAATAATTCCGGTACATCCCCCAGTAGCCAATTTCGCCCGGTCCCCCGACAAAGGCGAGCGTAGGAAAAATCAGTTCCTGCATCAGGGGACGCGTTACAACATTGGCGCTGAACTGCTGAGGATTCTCTTTCAGTAAGGCCAGCAATTGCTTGGGTGAATACCGCTCTTTGCCGTCGCGTGTCTGAAACGTTCCATCCGGCAGACGTTCCACGCCCATCCGTTTTCCCTCACGGTAGAGAAAGAATTGGGCGTTATCGGTTGTCGTTTCCACCTGCTTATGGTAGCCTTCCCCTATAAGCCGCTCACTCTGCTGAAAAATACATGTATTGATTTCTTCATTATACCGAATAACGCGGGAAAATCCCTTTTTTTCAAGTTCACGCATAAAACCGGATGCCGAATCAACGAGGATAAGGCCCTGGTTTCCAAAAAACCAGGCCATGATTCGCGCAAAGAAGTCCGTCAACGTTGGGGACGTTTCAGCCAGCCCGAATAATTGCCGTTTTAACTCTGCTGTATGTTCCGTTTGAATTTGTCCATTAAAGAACGTTTCAATAAAATTCCGCAAAGTTTCAGGTGGAACGTCCAAATGGGAAACCGATTTCCGGTCCACCGGTTCCATGTTCAGTTTTATTTTCTCTGCTTCTCCGCCTATTTGCGTATACACATGGTTCACTTCATCAAAGTCATGGTCTTCTCCGGCGATCCAGAATACGGGAACGACAGGAATGCCCAGATTCTTTTCCTGTTCCTTCGCCGTTTGCAAAATCGTCATGGCTTTATATATGGTATAAAGCGGTCCGGTGAGAATCCCCGCCTGCTGCCCGGCAATCACAACATACGTATCGTTTCCGTACAGCCGCTCGATATTTTCCATTACACGCGGATGGTCATTTCCGATCTCGAAATTGTAGCCCCGCAGCCCTTCCACGAGCTGTGTGCGATGGGCTACCGGGTGGCCGGCCAGCCAGTCAAGACGTTTTTTAAAGCTTGCCTCCTCGTAAGGAGAGTATGTATAAAAAGATTTGACTTTAGAAAAATCATGCACATAATCATGCGATAGTTTTTGCGCTAAAGGAAGCTGTAACTGTTCAACGCGCACCTAACGTTCCCCCTCTTATTCTTGAAACTGCCAGTTAATAAAATTTAGTAACTAACTTACTATATACAGTATAGCTTTTAAATAAAAAAAAAGAAAACGGGGTATGCCCGTTCCTTCATGAAGTCTGCATCATCTTTTCCATCAACAGCATAATATACTGGCGATTTTTCTCCATTTCGTGCGAAAAGTATTTTCCCAGATACGTGACAGCAGCTTCGTACATCAGAATATGCCGTTCCATCAGATCGCCGGTAAGGCCTAACTCCGTAAACACCTTGCACATATAAGTGTTTAACTGCTGATGGGCAAGCTCAGAAGCGCGGCGTCCTTCGTCCTTGCACATTTCCGAGCGGTTCGGATCCTCCACAATTTCATTCCATATACTCAATTGCTGCCCGATAAATTGAAATAAAAGACCGGTAATCGTGCTCAATTTTTCAATGGGTTCAATCGGTTCCTCCGTAATGGCAATGATTGATGAGCTTAAATCCTGCCATTTTTCATTAAGAATATCCTGATACAGCACCGCTTTATTCGGATAATAGTTGTAAATCGTTCCGACGGCAATCCCGGCTTCCTTTGCAATGGAGCGCATATCCGCATTTTGGTATCCTTTATCGATAAAAATTTTATTGGCTGCCGCTAGAATTCGCTTCTGAAAGGAATTGATCATACGTGTACTCCTTCGTTCAATTCGATATCCTGATCATAACATATTAGTCGGAAATCGAAAACGCCTACAGGAGTTACACCGGATATACCGGGTGTTTACGGTGGCTGAAAATCAATTGTTTATTCTCATAGACTTGAAGCCGTCCGATTAACTCATCCCTCAATTCGCTGCCCGGAATGATTCCGTCAACAATGAGCTCAGAAGCCAGACGATAAATATCGATATCCTCCTGGTATTCTTTTCTCTTTTCCACGACAAAAGCCTGGCGCTGCTCCGGGTCTTCGATCGCGTTAATTTTATTGCTGTATACTGCGTTTATTGCAGCTTCCGGCCCCATTACTGCAATTTGGGCAGTCGGCAGCGCCAGGCAGCAGTCCGGTTCAAAAGCCGGGCCGGCCATCGCATAGAGCCCCGCACCGTACGCCTTGCGTACAATGATTGAAATTTTAGGAACCGTCGCCTGCGACATCGCTGAAATCATTTTGGCCCCATGACGGATAATCCCCGCTCTCTCTACTTTTGTCCCGATCATGAATCCTGGAACATCGGCTAAGAAAATGAGCGGTATGCCAAACGCGTCACACAAAGTAATAAAGCGAGCGGATTTATCTGCCGAATCAACAAACAGCACGCCACCCTTCACCCGCGGCTGATTTACAATGAGCCCGACCGGCTTGCCGCTCATTCGGGCAAAGCCCGTTATGATCTCAGCAGCAAACAGCTTCTTCATCTCGTAGAAGGAACCTTCATCCACGAGGGCATCGATCAATTCATACATATTAAAGGGCGCATTTTGGTTCGTCGGAATGATTTCTTCGACAGAACGCCCCGCTTTGGCTGGTTTTGCTTCCCGCACCGGCGGCTTTTCCTGATAATTACCGGGGAAATAAGAGAGATAATTTCTGGCCGATTCAATGGCCTCTTCTTCGGTAGCCGCCAGTACGTCCCCGCATCCGCTAACCGAGCAGTGCATGCGGGCACCGCCCATTTCCTCCAGCGAAACTTTTTCGCCAATTACCATCTCCGCCATCCGCGGTGAACCAAGGTACATGCTCGCGTTGCCCTCCACCATGATGACAATATCGCAGAACGCGGGAATATATGCTCCTCCTGCGGCGGACGGGCCAAACAGCACGCATATCTGAGGAATCATGCCCGACAATTTTACCTGGTTATAAAAAATGCGGCCCGCCCCCCGCCGGCCCGGAAACATGTCAATCTGGTCTGTAATGCGCGCGCCGGCCGAGTCCACAAGATAAATGAGCGGAACACGCATTTTTTCCGCCGTTTCCTGAATTCGAATAATTTTTTCAACGGTTCGCGCACCCCACGACCCCGCCTTTACGGTTGAGTCGTTTGCCATGACGCATACCGTCTGGCCGTTCACCTTTCCGATTGCTGTTACTACGCCGTCCGCCGGGAGGTCTCCCGCCATAAAATTGGCGAATTTTCCGTCTTCCAGCTGGAATTCATCATCAAACAACAGCCTCAGCCTATCGCGAACAAACAGCTTATTTTGCTCCGCATTTTTCTCGTGATATTTACCCGCGCCGCCTTGATGAATGTGTTCGATTCTCTCCTGCAACTGCTGCTCCAGGCTTGCTTTAACATCCGGTGTACTCATTTTCGTTTTCTCCTCCCTTTTGTTTGGATTTCATTGCAGCCAGCACCTTGGAAGGAAGCGGCCGGCCGAGCACCTGTTCCATAAATTCGCCTGTTTTTACAAGTTCGTTCAGGTTAACACCCGTTGTGATCCCCATCGCATGCAGCATATAGGTGACATCCTCCGTTGATATATTTCCGGATGCTCCCGGTGCATACGGACAGCCGCCCAGTCCGCCAATCGAACTGTCAAACGTGCGGACCCCTGCTTCGAGTGCCGCATACACATTGGCAAGACCCATTCCCCTCGTATCATGAAAATGGCCGGCGATCCGTTCTGCGCCGCACTGCCCAATAAGCGCAGTAAAGGCTTCTTTAACCTGCCGTGGATGACCGACGCCGATTGTATCGCCAATCGACACTTCATAAACGCCCATCCGGAGCAACTCTTCCGTCACCTGTATAACGGCAGCAGGAGAAACCTCTCCTTCATACGGACAACCGAAAGCGGTGGAAACATACCCTCTCACCTTTATATTCTTTGCAAGCGCCGCTTCCACTACTTCACGCAGCACCGGATATGTCTCTGCAATCGACTTATTAATATTTTTTTTGTTATGGGTTTCACTTGCAGACATAAATACGGCGATTTCGGTAAGTCCCGATTCAAGCGCCCTCTCCAGCCCTCTCATATTGGGAACGAGCGCACTATAAACAATTCCGTTTTTTCGCTTTATCTGGTGCAGCACATCCGATGCATCTGCAAGCTGCGGAATCCATTTTGGATGAACGAAAGAAGTTGTTTCTATCTTCTTTAGACCCGAGCTGACTAATCGCTCAATCAGTTCGGTTTTAAGAGAAGTGGGGATAATTTCCTTTTCATTTTGCAGGCCGTCGCGCGGACCGACTTCATACAGACTTACCTCCATTGTGCCATATCCCCGCGCCTCCTTCCTATTCAATCTCAAGCAGTACATCCCCTTCATTAACAAAATCCCCGGCACCGACTTTTAGAGATACGACTTGGCCTGCTGCTTCCGCTGAAATGGGAACTTCCATCTTCATCGATTCAAGCATAACCACATCCTGTCCTGCCTGTACGCTATCGCCTTTACCAACCAGCACGTTAATAACCGTCCCAGCCATACTTGCCACTACTTTTTTCATCATGTATTCCTCCTGTAACGTGATAATTTTCTATTCTAAGCGTTTCTAAGCGTTTGATCGGTTTTTCATTTCTTCCACAAACCGGGTCGTATAAATTCCATCTCTAAACTTTTGATTTTCAAGCACATTGCCAAGCATGGAAAGATTCGTTTTAATTCCTTCCACTTTGTATTCTTTAACCGCAGCGGACGCCCGGTTAATAACGTCCTCGCGCGTTTCCCCGGTCACGATTAACTTTCCAATCATCGGGTCGTAGAACGGTGTGATTGTTATCCCTGCTTTAATCGCGTCATCGACTCTAATTCCTGCTCCCTGCGGAACGCGGTAATCCGTCACTTTGCCCGGGGAAGGCATAAACGTAACGGGATCCTCGGCGTAAATGCGCAATTCCATCGCGTGGCCCCATGCGGCTATTTCCTCCTGCGAAAATGGCAGCGCTTTCCCTTCTGCAATCGCTAACTGAAGCGCAACGAGGTCGATTCCTGTAATCCCTTCCGTTACCGGATGCTCTACCTGAAGCCTGGTATTCATCTCAAGGAAAAAGTATTCCTTATCGCCGTTCATTATAAATTCAACGGTACCTACTCCCGTATAGTTAACAGCTTGTGCAGCTTTAATTCCCGCGCTGCAAATGGACAACCGCACCGCTGCATCCAAAAAAGGAGACGGGCTTTCCTCAATCACTTTCTGATGGCGGCGTTGGATGGAGCACTCTCTTTCGTATAGATGAACGATGGTTCCGTGTACATCGCCGGCAATTTGCACCTCAATATGGTGCGGATTTTCAATATATTTCTCTATAAACATATCATCATTGCCAAAATATGCTTTAGCCCGGCTTTTGGCGGACAGGAAAGCCTTTGCAATATCTTCATCAGTATAGCAAATTTGCATGCCGATGCCGCCTCCGCCCGCGCTTGCTTTTAACATCACGGGATACCCGATTTCCCCGGCAATTTTGCACGCGTCCTCTACCGTTGGAATGTTCCCGTTATATCCGGGTACAACCGGTACACCTGCATCCGTCATTTTTTTTCGAGCCCGTATTTTATCTCCCATTTCTTCCATAACTGCCGCATCGGGTCCGATAAAAATAATCCCTTCTTCCTGACAGCGTCTGGCAAAGCCGGCATTCTCCGAAAGAAGCCCGTACCCCGGATGAATAGCGTCCGCCTTATGTTCTTTAGCGGCCTTGATAATCGCATCGATATTTAAGTAACTCTGTGACACGGGGGCAAGCCCAATCAATGCGGCCTTGTCCGCTTCATGAACATAAGGCATAGAAGCGTCCGCTTCCGAATAGACAGCAACAGTACGGATACCAAGCTGGCAGCATGTTCGTATCACTCTTCGTGCGATTTCTCCACGGTTCGCAATGAGTACGGTTTTGATTTCCATGTTAACCTCCTTTGCGCGTATAAGAAAGCTAGTTTTTTATCCATATTTATTTTTACACTACTTTAATTTATTTCTACGCTGCTCTATAAATTCCTTTGTCTTTAAATTTTTAATTTTGAGCCGCTCTTTTTCGCTTTTAAACCAACAAAAGACCCCGGCAGCTATGCGTCTGCCGGGGTCTTCGGGTCACAAAAACACCACTCTGTTTTCTTTACCGGTTTTCTTTACCGGTTATCCACGCGTTCCAGGTTGCCGTTAGCATCCATTTTAAAACGAGGCTTGTCATCTATTTCTTCTTGATCAACAAGAAACGCCATTTTTCTAGCCCGATCCATAATTTGAATCAAAGCTTTATAGTCGTCATTTACTACTTGATAGTCATTTTGGATCGTGGATAATTCTGCTTTCATTCTTGCATTTTCCTGCTTCAACAGCTCAATTTCCTGCGTTTTGTCGGCTAATTCTTTTTCGAAAGATTTCAGACGTTTATGCGCATCTTTCTGGCTGCGCAAGAATCGGATCACCACATCAAAAGATAATTCTTCTTCAAGATCCAGGTTGCGGGTAGAGGGAAATTGAGCGGTGAAAACGTCCACTTCCTTCTCGTCTTGTCTGGTAAAATCCGGGTCCTCAATCGCAATCGTAACACTTTCCATGGTTTTTGGTTTTATTTTCTTCCGCTGTTGGCGCTGTGACTTGGCAATCTGAATCGCCGCTTCATATTTTTTACGAATCGCGCTGTTCCAGCGAAAACCGCAGGCGGCCGCTGTCCGGCCCAGGCGCTGTCCTACTTCCTCAAATGCTGCAAGCTGCGTGCTACCCTCGCGGATGCAGCGCAGTGTTACCTCTGCCAGCAGCAAATCATCATCGGCTGTCCATGCATCCTGACGCGTTGCTGTCATTTTAAATCCCTCCGTTTAACGATGCTATTTTACCTGTTATCCCATATGGTATGCACTTACTAGAATTCATAGAATGATTTTCTAGTAAAATAGTATAGCCACACGCTATCACCTTTAAACGGAGTAAATAAATGTTTTCTTACTTTTTATTGAGGAACTTCTGGACAATTCCATAATGTGCGTCCGAACCCCACAGGTTTGAACACATATCAACTTCCTCTTCGATACAAACTTCAACGGGAAGTTTTGCATCCACCATTTTCGCTATTTTCATATAAGCTTCAATGCCGGAAAGAGGCTGCCCGGCTATCTTCCCGGCAAAGAGAAGAACCTCTTCTTTTAACCGGCTGTGAGGATGGACACTATCAATAAAACCGATTTCCTGACCGCGATTCGCATCTATCATCTCTCCCGTAAGCAACAACTGTAACGCCCTGTTGGTTCCTATCTTCTCCATTAACCGGGTGCCGCTGCCCCATCCCGTAATAATATGCATGCCAATTTGCACAAAGCCTAAACGCGCCTCCTCACTTGCCATCCGAAAGCGGCAGGAGGCCGCAAATTCACACCCTCCCCCTATGGCCACGCCGTTGATCATAGCAATGGTAGGCTTGGGAAAACGGTCAATCTTGCTCAGCAAGCGTGACACACGCATAAGCATAGGGTAAGACTTATCTTTCGTTCGGACCGTTCCAAACTGCTCCAGGTCGCCTCCTGATACGAATGCCTTGTCTCCGGCGCCTGTAAAAATCACAACCTTCACTTCCGGATCTGACGCCAGCAGATCAAGACAACGATCGAGTTCTTCCGTCATCTCCAGGCTTACTGCATTTCTTACTTCGGGCCGGTTCAATGTGACAAGTGCAATGCCCGCATTTTTTTCCAGCAAAATCGTATTCATGAACTTCTCCTTCGCGGTCGGTTATTTTCTTTCCGTCTTCGGCAGGCAAATGTACTGCGCACATTTGCCTGTTATTAGCCAATAAGCCTCATGGTGGCAAGGCTTCTTGAAAGGTGAAGCATGTCCATCTCTGATCCAATTTTTTCGGATGCCGGCGGGTACCTCTTGCAGGCATGCCACTATCCCTTCAATCGTTTGATATTACTGTGAGATTAGTTCATCGGGCGGCTGCGCCCGGGTTGCCTTATAAAGAGGATAGGACTCAGTGCGAAACGTTTTACCCCCCATGTCCCAGCAGCATACAACATCTAAATCTCCCTTACCGTCTATTTACGGCTCATTATACCACACACATACATCATTTCTCATGTAACGGTTCTCCCGTAAGGCTGTATTCCTCAAGGGCTTGTTGTAAAGTTCCCACCGTTTCTATCTTTTCCGTTAAGGAAATCCCTAACTCAATAAGCGTATTAACGATTTCGGGACGAATCCCGCATAGAACGGTTTTACACCCAAGTAAACTGATGCCTTCTACAATACGAAACAGATGTGTGACTACGCTTGTGTCTATGAATGCCACACCGGATAAATCAATAATAATTCTTTTTAACTTTAAAGAGGAAATGCGTAAAATAGCATGTTCTTGAATTTTTTTCGCCCGGTAGGTATCAACCGTACCCACGATCGGCAGTATCGCCATCGATTTTGATAGCGGAATTACGGTCACTGCCAGATCTTCAATGACTTCGCGCTGAGATTCAATCACTTTGTTTTTATAAGCTGAAAAACTGGAAGCGAAATGTTTAATATAAGAGTCAAAATTAAAATTAATCTTTCTCTCCAATTCAAAAAAATCTTGCATGCTGAATTCTGTATTTTTGTGGTAGTTGTAAAGAAAATCCCAATATAGTTTGCGCAACATTTGAAACCACTCAAGTTTTAGAAGAAGGGTAAAATCATGCTTGGCCCAATTCTCCCCATGCTTTTTGGCGAGTACTATAAACGCGTGTTCATTGATTTCATTGATTTCATTGATTTCATTCATAACCTCAACGATACTGTAGGCGGCTTCATGGACAAACGATTCATCAAAATCTTCTAAATTCCCAAAGACTTCTTTGCCTTGCATCTCAATAAGCTTATTCAGGCGATCTTTATTTAACGAATAAAACTCCTTAAAATTCGGGGTTCCTTCATATTGTAGATTCAAATCGATCACTCCTCTATGTTGTTGAACACTAATAGGAAACTCAATTACAAATGTGGTGCCCATCCCTTCTTTGCTTTCTACATTAATTTTGCCTCCATGCTGATAAATGGTGGAAAAAACCTGGGTTAGCCCCATGCCTGTCCCTTCGTTTTTTGTCGTAAAAAATGGGGTTCCTAACATGTGAAGTTTTTCCTCAGAAATGCCCGTTCCCGTGTCTTTTATCGTGATATAAACAGAAGGGCCGGAACGATAGTGCTCCAGCGTAATCACTCCGGTTTCAGGAATAGCTTCAAAAGCGTTTTTAAGTACATTGAAAAAAGCCCTTTTTAATTGGCTTCTTTTTCCGAAAATCGATTCATGGGTATCTGAAAAAAATTTTTTTACCTGAATCCGATACGATTGATCCTGAAACAAATAAATGAGCGACTCCAATTCCGAGCAAAGATTAATTCGGACATAAGGTTCATCATCGAGATCAGGTTTTGATACTTGTAATAAATTATGTAAAGTAGACAGCGCCTGTTCTAATTCCGAGGCGGCAATATCTAAATACCTATGCGGTGCTTCCTCTTTTAGCATCTGTAGAAACCCTTTCACCGATGTTAAAGGATTTTTCACCTCATGAGCAATCCCGGCTGATATTTGGCCGATAGAAGCTAATCTGCTTATCATAAGGTCCTTTTTGTTCCTGTTTATATTCTTTAATTCGTTTTGTTGCTCCTGAAACAACCCACATTACCTCCCTCCGGCGAAACTAACGTAAACAAGTAAACGGCATTATATGCTGGTTACATATATATTACATTGAAAATGAATGTACAGTAAAAATATTTTCACAAATATTGTAGCACTAAAGAAAAAAGCCGGCAGGTTCAAACCCGTCGGCTTATCTTAAAAACTTAATATATACGTTTAAGCTAGCAATTCTTTCATAGCCGAATGATTATACCCGATAATGAGCTTCTCCCCGTCAAAAATGATAGGACGGCGCAGCAACCGGGGTTCTTCACTGATCATTTCAAGCAGCTCAGAAACCGTCATGTCTTCGATATCTTTGCCAAGCTCTTTAAATGTGCGGCTCCGAGTAGAGAGAATATCATCCATACCGTTATGAGTCATTTTTACAATATCCAAAAGCTCATTAACAGACGGTGGATTTTTAAACAAATGGCGCTCCTCATAATCAATCCCGTTTTCTTTTAGGAAAGCCTTCGCTTTTCGACATGAAGTACAACTCGGGTACGTAAAAAATGTAAGATGAGAACTCATCCCGTTCATCTCCTCAAATTTTTGTTCATTTATGTAGGCGAACGAATTCTTTTGCTTTAAGTATATTATTGTACTTATTTCTATGTCAATAGTGTTTACAAAAGTTTCATTTACCGTTTCCCTCTTTTGTACTATAATTAACACCAGATATTTAGAATTGAGGGGTGGTTTTTTATGGAAAACGAAACATTGAAATTAACGAGCGTCCTTGCCGACCCCACTCGTTTTTCAATCTATCAATACGTTGTGACCAAGCATCGTCCTGTTACCGTGCAAGAGATTGCCGATGAATTCGACATTCATCCTAACGTGGCACGCCTCCACTTAACAAAGTTGGAAGATGTTGATTTACTTGATTCGGCTTCAGAAAAGACCGGGAAAGGAGGACGGCCGTCCCGCCTGTATTCCCTGTCCGACCAGGTTGTCAGCTTACAATTTCCACCCCGTGATTACCAGCTGTTGGCCGAGATCGCTATTGATACACTTCTTTCATTAGGAGATGCGGGACAGAAGGGATTAAATAAAATGGGGCGCCGTTTTGGCCAGGAAGCGGCTAAACAGGCCTTGGATAAGGAACGAACCGACCTATCCGGCATGTCCATGGAGGATCGCGTGGAATCAATCGAACGGCTTATCGTTGCCCAGGGGCTAAACCCGCAAATCGAATATGTGGATGAACGTACCCTTCGTTTTAAAGTTCATAACTGCACCTTTAAGGAATCAGCCAATAAAAACCCGGATGCGATTTGTCAAATGCACCATGCTTTACTTATGGGAATGTTTGAATCATATTTTGGCCCGGACGTCCAATTGCTCGAAGAGAACTCCATCATGGCCGGCTGCCGTTCTTGCGACTACACAATGCTTCGGCTCCCGGAATAGTCCGTATAAAACGTTCAATTTTAAGTCAAACGATTGCGTTTACATGTCCAGACTACTGAACTATAATAAATCATAGATTTATTAGATATATATAAATATATAGTACGAAGGAGGGGACGTTCAGAAATGGCACGTATGTACCGCGTTTTAGCTTTTTTCTGCCTGGTTACGGCTCTGATGGCATTATGGGGGAATCTTCAGGTAATGGCCGTTTTATTCTTTGCACAAACCGGCATGTTTTTGGCACTGAGCTTTATCGAGCTTTCCGAGAGAGCGTATATGACATTTTTCATGGCCTATTTATTAATTGCTTTTACAGGTTTTATGTTCTACGCATTCTTCGGAAAATATCCTACGAGTGTGAACGAAAGTGCTTTGTCAACGCTCCAGTATGTATCTACATACCTGGGATAGCCACAACATCATTTAGACTAACAGATAACATAACGAAAAAAGGTGCCCATGGCACCTTTTTTTGATCCCTTGAACCCTTCTCCTTCTTACATTGTCCGGCATCGTATGAGCATGCACGAACGTAAACCCAAGCCATGGCGGGCAATGCAATGGAGCATTTTTATTTTTTGCGAGGTCTTCCCTTGCGGAGAAGTATGGACTGTCCGTGTTTCAAAAAAATGGAGACCTGCCCGAAACATCCGGGTAGTTCAAGGATGGAGACAATCGGGCAGGAAAAGTATGTAGAAACAAAAAATTGGCTGGAATCAAATTGAATACCGGGTTAGCAGATAAAAGAAAACGTTCGCAGATGCATCGAAATCTGTTTGTTGTTTCTTTTTTCCTGTGGCAAGCGGCATCGGAGTGGGAGAAGATAAGAATGATGTTCTGCCAGAAACCCCACAAAAAATAAAAACGGAACATTCAATTCGCACCCATCCAGATGTTTCGGGCCGCCTCCAAACGGAAGGGAAGCACGGACAGCCCGTGCTTCCCGGACTCGTCGCATCTCACGTATGTTTTATTTCTGCTGAACAAGCACCTTAAACGTTCCACCCATTCCTTCCTGCATAATCAACTGTCGAATCGCACGGTTTCGTCTGGCCGCTTCGTTGCGGAAGGGGTCTCCGCCATCGTGAGCCTGGAGACGCTCCAAAATTCCTGCTTTCACTAGAAAATCCCCCTGGGAATCCAGAGACAGGGTTCGCAGCCCTTTTTCTTCACCGGCTTCCATAAGCGCAGAGAAATTAACGTGGGAAGTCATATCCTGTTCACCGACGTGCTCATACAAGTCCTCGCTGATTTGGTGTTCGCGGTAACAGAGGAGCGTTCCACCCCTTCTTGAAGGCGCATATAATTCTTCCCGCGTATATCCGTAATCAATTATGATATTGTATCCTTCGGAAAGCCAGTCCGCCACTTCTTTCATCCACTTCATACTTTCCAGATTTACTTCCGTCCTGTATCCTTCGATCCCGGGAATTTGTTCACGCTCACAATAGGCGAGTAATTCGGGGTTGATAATCTCAGTGGTTACTTCCGTGAAGGCATCATTTTCGATGGTAACACACACCTCCATCCACCGTCCATTTTTCCGTTCTATGAGATGGACAGGAAACGCATCAGGAAGTTCATTAGAAAAGCAAACTCCCGTAAGGCAGGGCAGGTGCTTTCGCGCCTCCGCAATACTTTCAAACCAGTGAATGGGCAGCCACTGTGCGAAAGCTTCCAGCCTTGCCTGCTGGAGCTTTTTATGGTAGCCGCTTGTCTCGATCATAATATATTCCAACTTGCTAACGGGCAGGCCGTTCTGCTGCCAGCTATGTAAAATTTGTCCGCTCAGTTCTCCCGGGCCGCCTCCCATCTCTACTACATACAGGGGACTCCCGGCCTCTAAGGAAGACAGCATTTTCGCGATTACTTCAGCAATGGTCGCGCCAAACACAGCATGGACTGAAGCGTTCGTATAAAAATCGCCTGCCTTACCTACTTTCGCGCGTTGCTGCTGATAATATCCACCCGGTGAGTATAATGCCAACTCCATAAATTGACGAAATGGAATATAACCAGCCTGCGATTGGCGGATCGTTTGTTTAATGAGCGTATGCGCTTGATTCATAGCCCCTCCACCCTTCCTGTACATTGATTTTTCTATACTATACCTGATTTTTCGCCTCATGACATCCTTTCTCCATTCAAGTGGAGAGAGGATGTCATAGAAGAACGCTCGATAAAGTTAAGCAGTTAGCGAAGGCATTTCAAAATTATCATAAATTCTTCTTTTCACTATTGACATAGTATATAAATCATTTTATTATATATTTAAACCATCCCATATCAATAGGTCAGGGAGTTAACTCCCAACCCATTTTGTTCTTAATTTCTGAATTTCTAAACCTCCCCCCAGCACCGCTCTCTCCCCCGAGAGCGGTGCTATTTTTTCATCTGCATACATTCTAAAGGCCACTCGCCCTTTCTTCATATACAAAAAAACCCGCTTTACCGGGTTCCATTCGCGATACGAATTTGATTTTTCCCTTCATGTTTGGCCCTGTACATGGCATCATCCGCTACCATAAGGAAATCCTCCGGTCCATTCGCGTGGTCTGGAAAGGCCGCCACGCCGATGCTGGCTGTAACTTTAAAATCAAAGGGCAAATCGTTAAAGCTTTCCCGTATTCTGTTCGCAATTAAGAGACCAGATTCCAGCTCTGTTTGCGGGAGCAAAACGATGAGTTCCTCTCCGCCGTATCTGGCTACAATATCGCAACTGCGCACCTGATTTTTCAGCATGTGAGCAACGCTTACCAAAACTTTATCCCCCATGACATGCCCGTAGGTATCGTTGATTTTTTTAAAGTCATCAATATCGATCATAATGAGGCATGCGTTAAGATGATGGCGAACGCACAACGAATATTCTTCATTATAGCGTTCGTTAAAATATTGTCTTGTATGAAGACCGGTTAAACCATCCGTAATCGCAAGCATTTTGATATACTCAAACTGCCGGTGGTTTGTTATCACCATACCGAGTTGATTCGCAATAACCATAAGGAATTCCAGCTGAATATCCTGAAATCTGCGATAGTCACAGTTGTCAGCATAAATCACACCAAGAGGCTCATCTTTATACATAATCGGAACGGTTACATTGCTGTACAAACCAATTTCTCCGGCTACCATCGCACAGCGCGGGTCGCGCTGTCCATCATGAATGACAATCGGTCGCCCGGCATGAAAGGCCTCAACATGCCGCAGATCATCAAGCGAGTTTAAAGTGAGAGAATCGGCCCATTTTTCCGGATAATCAGCCGTTGCACAGGCGATTCTGATAGAGCCGCTTTTTCCATCAACAAGCCCGATAATAATACGGGAAAAATCAAGACTTTTAGCGATTTCAATCGCCGAGGTCTGGATGACTTCATCCGTACTCGTATCAACATCGGTTGCTGCAGACATAATCTTATGCAGAACCTTTAATTTTTTCGTTTTATAAAGCGACTCCTGAAGCTGATACCAATTGCTTACAGCGATTCCGATTCTGTTGGCAATCTGCGTAAGAAACTCGGCAATATAATCCGGAATCTCAATTTCTTGAGTGTGGTAAACATACAAAATGCCTAAGTCCTTTTTTTTATAACTAATGGGTAAAATTAAAAGGGTAGGGTATTCCTGCAGGGGCAGCAGCGTCACATTAAGAGAACTGCGTTTCGGATAAAAAATTTCTCCCCTTCCCGCCTCGAATACGCGGCGCTCAATCGCATCGGCAGGAAGAACATAGCAGTAACGGCTCTCGTGGCGATCCGAATCAATCCACACCTGCAAATTTTTCTCTTCCACTTCAAACAGGGAAATACATGTACCAAAATTAATTTCACTTTTAATTGTGCGCACGATCTCCCGGAAAGCCTGTTCTAAATCGTTGATTTCCGCAATCGAGTTATTTAATTGATTAAGCACGCGCAGCAAATGAACATGGTGCGCATACTGATCGTTTTTTTTATCAGGGGGTCCATTGGAGTTCGTATCTAAATCCCCCATTTCACAGGCAAACGGTTTAACATGATGGCCTCTGTTCATTGGTATTCACTCCATGCGTTATCTCATAATCGTACTCTTACTAATCATACACTTTATGTCGCAAAATGTCACAAATTTAATATCGCTTTTGCTTAGAAAAAAAAGTATACTCGATTGGAGTATGCTTCTTCTATTCTTTTAGTTGTGAGGGCGGAATATCGTACTCTCCATCTTCCAGCATCCGATACTTGATTCCTTCCACATCTTCGAATTGTCCATTGTTTCTGGCAGCGAACCACATAAGAATAGCTGAACCGGAGAAAGCAATCATAACGGTAATCAGCATCCAAGTCCCTAGAGATAGGCCCATTAACATTGTTCACCATTCCTTTTTATTCAATTCCTGCTGTATTTCTATATTCTTCTAGTCACCACTTTATCAATATTTACAGGTTGGATGTAGTAGTTAATTTGCCTGTTTGTGAAAAAAATGTGACAACGTTTTTCTTTGCTTTTTTATCCCATGATTCCTGAAACAAAAGGATTGTATAATTTTTCTTCACCAATCGTTGTTGCGGGCCCATGTCCGGGGTGCACAGAAGTTTCATCCGGCAATTCCATTAGTTTATCGTGGATGCTTGTGATAAGCTGTTCATAATTGCCGCCTGGCAGGTCTGTACGCCCGATTGAGCGGTTGAACAGGGCATCCCCGCTGAACACATGATCTTCAATTAAAAAAGAAAGGCTTCCCGGTGAGTGCCCCGGCGTTTCCATCACCCGGATGGTAAAGCCGGCGAGTTCCAGTACGTCCTCGTCATGAAGTTCATGTTCGGCAGGTTGAGCGGTCATTGCTCCGCCTATCATCGGCCATCTCGACGAACCGTTTAAATCGGCGTTTCCCAACCATTCCTGCTCATTTGGATGAATATAGACGGGCGCTTTTACTTTATTCCGTATTTGCTCCAGCCCTCCCATATGGTCAAAATGTGCATGGGTTAACAGCACCGCTTTCACCGTGTATGGTCCGGCCGCGTCTAAAAGCTCACCGGGACTCATCCCGGCATCAATAATCAGAGCTTCCTTCGTTTCAGAGTTAGCAATTATGTAGCAATTGGTCTGAAGCGGTCCCAGTTGAAAAGTATGGATATTCAAAAGAAAAGAACCCTCCTTAGCACTAGCCAAGTTTTCTTTATTTTACCATGAAAAGAAAAAGAAAAACAGGCACGAAAAACGTGCCTGTTGCTTATAATAAATCGGCGGCAAGTTGGGCAAGGGAAGAACGTTCGCCTTTTTCCAGATTCACATGGCCCGCCATCTTTTGATTTTTAAATAATTCTACTACGTACGTTAACCCATTGTTCACTTCATCAAGGTATGGGTGGTCAATTTGCTGCGGATCACCCATCATCACAATTTTACTGTTCTCGCCAACCCGGGTTAAAATCGTTTTCACTTCGTGCTTCGTTAAATTCTGTGCTTCGTCAATAATAATGAACTGTTCCGGAATACTTCGCCCACGGATATAAGTAAGCGCCTCTACTTGGATGCTTCCAAGACCTGCCAGTATCTTGCCGAGATCCCCCGACTTTTTCGTATTAAACAGGTACTCCAGATTATCGTAAATGGGCTGCATCCACGGGCGTAGTTTCTCTTCTTTCTCCCCGGGGAGATAGCCGATATCTTTGCCCAGTGGAACAATCGGACGCGCCACCAGCAGCTTTTTATAGGCATGTTCATCCTCGGTCTGGATAAGCCCCGCGGCGAGCGATAGAAGTGTTTTTCCTGTTCCCGCCTTACCTGTCAACGTGACAAGCGATATGTCCTTACTCATCAAAAGCTCCAGCGCCATTTTCTGCTGGGCGTTTCGCGGCTTTACCCCCCAGATCATCTCATCGCCAAAATGCAGAGGAATAATATGCTTCCCGCTTCCGCTTACCCTGCCGATCGCGGAAGATGAGCTGCCCAATTCATCCTTTAGAATGATAAACTCGTTCGGAAAATAGGCTTGATTGGGAAAGTGCTGGCTGACGATTAGTTCGTTTCGCCCATAAAATTCATGGATGACATCCACAGGCACCTTTATCGTTGTAAATCCTTTATATAGGTTTGAGAATTCGTGAACCACACGGTCCGAGAGGAAATCTTCCGCAGGCAGACCTAGTGCATCCGCCTTGACACGCATCAGAGCATCCTTGCTTACAAGCACGACAGCCCGCGGAGTTTCTTTCGCCTGCTCTTCTCTGTGCAAATTTATCGCAACAGACAAAATTCTATTGTCATTTGTCATATCAAGGAATAAATCCTGCATTTGTGAAAAAGAACGATGATTGAGCTCAACTCTGAGCTCGCCGCCATTATCCAGCAGTACACCAACATGAAGGCGCCCTTTATCACGCAGCCCATCCAGCAATCTGGCCACATGGCGGGCATTACGCCCAATCTCGTCCATAAATCTTTTCTTCGAATCCACTTCTTCCAGAACAATAGCAGGAATTACAACGTAATTATCCTGAAATGAAAAAATTGCTAGAGGATCCTGTAATAATACATTCGTGTCTAAGACATAGATTTTTTTCAATGTCTCGCCTCCCCTGGTATGTATAGCTGTTACTATACTGTATGACGTTGTTGAATGTTTGTTGTTAGTGTATGTCACAAAAAAGAATCTAGAAGAAAGAATTGGGTATGATGGCGCCAGCCTTGAGACAAACTATTTACAAAACATGACTGGTGCTTTTGCCTTTCATGCTGGCATTAGTTGTACTTCTATGTGTGGGAAATGTGTATTTTCCCATATCCGAAAAAGGATGGTGTTAACGTTGAAATGGATTTGTCTGCTACTGCTAATTTTCTCACTGACAGCGTGTAATCTGGGAAATAAGTCTTCTTCACAGGGGGCATCTCCCGGAAAAAAAGCCCAAACCCAGAAAGTTCAGCAAACGGCTCCGCAACAACCAAAACCACAGGACCCGCAAACAACCGCTAACCGCCTGGCCTCTCTTGCGACAAAAATTCCGAATGTAAAAAGAGCAACCGCGATCGTCTATGGAAAAATTGCGATCGTGGGCATCGATGTACCGGCCGACCTGGACAGATCCCGTGTCGGTACGATTAAGTACTCTGTAGCCGAAGCCCTAAAAGATGATCCGCAGGGCGCGCGCGCCCTTGTTACAGCTGATGCCGACATTGTCCAGCGGATAAGAGAAATGAACGCGGACATACGGCGCGGCCGTCCGCTGGCTGGATTCGCTGAGGAGCTTGCTGATATCGCAGGCCGGATCGTTCCCCAAATGCCGAAAGACACACGTTCAAAGCAGCTGCGTCCGGAAAACGGCAGGTAATGGAAATTGATAGAATGTAACGCAAAATAAAGAAAACAACAAAAAAATGCCCGGTCAAACGACTAGGCATTTTTTAACGCTTCCATTACAAGCGCATCGAGCTTTTCAGCGGCAAAAACGTTGTATGTCTTTTCATACTGAGGCTCTACAGACAAACGTGAGCCGTAAAACATAACGTCGCGTACTTCATGAATTGTAATTTCGAGTAACGATAATTTTAAAGGCATATTCTCCATGCGGGCGACTTTAATATGTCCTGTTCCCAAAACGGAATACACAGAACCAGCGCCGAAAACCGTAACGACAACATGGCTGTTCCGCTCAACATTTTCCAAAATATGCGATTTACTGTCCACGGCAATCACAATTCTGGACGCATTCGGCGCATACACCCATGATACGGCGCTGACATAAGGCACCCCTTGGCTGGTAATGGTAGAAAGCATAACAAACCGCTCTTTTTGCAGAAAAGAAAGTAATTCTGGGTTAAGAGATTGTGCTACAACTTCTGCCATAAGCAAACCTCCCTTATGCTGGGCTGGGATACTCTTATTCTACAATGTACCCGGGTGAACGACAACATTAATTTTGAGAATAAAGGGTAATGTACTACCGCAGCGTTCTTACGTCCGCTCATTTTAGGTTAGACTCCACTCTTACCACGAACTTTTTTCTTTTTAAAATAACATGTATGATTTCTGTTTTATATATACATGCACTGCGGTAGTTCTCTCTTTATTCTGCTTCTTTATCCTTGCAAAGACCGTGCCAGAATTTCGAGGGATGTTCAGAGCCACCAACATAACAAAAAGCCGCCAATAAAGCAGTACGGGCTTCAAAGAGATGTTTTTTATATGCATCATGCATCATTACTGCATCGAAAACGCATCGAAAACGCATCGATATTGCATCGATATCGGATCGCTGTTGGATCGATTTTCGATTTTTGTTATTGAGCAGTAATTCCGTATTTTTTTAGCCGCCGCACCACGGTGGATTGATGAACTCCAAGAATTCGGGCTACTTTTCTTGTGCTGTTGTACCGCGTATACAGCTCGGTGAGGCGCGCTTTTTCCTCTTCTTTTGTTTCAATGGAACCCGGGTGGTGCGCCCATTCAGCGCTTACTCCAGCCTTTCTCTGGTCGAAATCCGGGGCCAGGACGGATGCTTCGCCCGCTTCCAAAATATATGGAGGCAAATGGTGTTCCGCAATGACTTCATCTAATGTCGTCACAAGCAACCGCTCAATTATATTTTCTAATTCACGGACATTTCCGGGCCATGAATAATCCTGCATAAGCTCTAACGCATTATAGGACATTCGCTTTTGTAAATGATGTTTTTTATTAAATTTATCCAAAAAGAATTGAATCATCGGAAACAGGTCCTCTTTTCGCTTGCGCAAAGGAGGGACTTCCACCGGAACGACGTTAATCCGGTAGTACAAATCTCTTCGAAATGTACCTTGTTTGACTTTTTCCGCAAGGTTGGCATTTGTTGCCGCCACCAGCCTGAAGTCTACGCTTCGTTCTTTAACGTCTCCTATCCGCGTGACATATTTCTCCTGTAGAACCGACAGGAATTTAACCTGCAAGTCAAAAGGCAGCTCCCCAATCTCATCGAGAAATAGGGTCCCCTGATCCGCAAGTTCGATTAAACCTGGTTTACCTTTTTGCTGAGCACCCGTAAAAGCTCCCGGTGCATAACCAAACAACTCAGACTCCAGCAAATTAGGCGGAATCGCCCCACAGTTAATGGAAATAAAAGGTCCAGTGGCGCGTGAGCTCCGCTGGTGAATCATTTTGGCCAGCACACCTTTTCCAACGCCGGATTCACCAAGAATGAGGACGGAAGTGTCCACCTGGGCAATTCGAATACACATCTGAATAATATTGCCCATTTCTTCGCTTTCGGCGATAATGCCATCAAGCCCCATCTGCTGCGCCCTCAGCACTGCCAGTTCCGAATGATAGCGCTCAGAAAGCTCCTTAGCTTCATCAAGCTCCCTTTTCATTCGGTTGAGCTGGCTTAAATCGCGGCAATTCATAATAACCTGCAGAATTTCACCCGTCTTATCGTCGATAATAGGCGTCCCGGTTGAGAGCAGCACACTTCCGGTTGAGACATTCTGAATGACGCTCACTCTTTTGCGCTGCTGAATAACCATTTTGCTTACGGCCTGTGAGATGATGCCTCTCTTCTCAAGCTCCTCTTCCTTTTGCCCGATGGCCTCGGCCGCAGGAACGCCTGTCATCCGGCTGAATGCCTGGTTAAAATGACGGATGATACCATGCTGGTCTGTTACAACGATCCCGTCATGAGAGGATTCAATAATTGTGTCAAGTTCACGGTTCAGTTTTTGAACCGCGCTCAACTCAGTAGAAATCACCTCAAGTTCCGTTATATCCTGCATGACGCTGGCCATGCCGATTTTATCTCCTTCATCGGTAACGATCGGGGTATGGTTAACCAGCAGTTTGCGTTCGAGGTAATCGAGGCGTACCATCTGTTTTTTTTCCGGAGACAGCAGCAGAGACAGCAGTGGACCGGCGGAAACCAGTTCGGTAATTGGCTTAAGAATGATTTCTTTTTGGTCAATCCCAAGCAAGCGCTCCGCCGCCTGATTAATGGAAAGGAATCGTCCGTTCAGATCAACAGCGACGATTCCATGATACGTGGACTGTAAAATGGCGTCCAGTTGTGAGATCGTCTTTTGTGTCTGATCCTCAAACGCCCGCAGTATGTCCGTCCGGGTGAGAATTCCCACAAGCTTGCCTGCCCGATCTGTGACAGGCAGCCGCCCGGCCTGGAGCTCTTCATCCCACCCTTCATAAATCTGCTGGTCGTCATACAACGTCACAAGTCGCGACTGCATCAACTGTTCAACCGGTGTCTTTTCCGGGAGGTGATTTTTAAGCGCCCGAAACACGTGTGACTTCGTTATCAGACCGATAAGTTTATGGGATTCATCGACAACAGGCAGCCCGTCAATACGCTTCTCCAGCAAGAGGGAGGCAGCTTCGCGAATGGTATGATGCCTATATACAACGATAGGGTTGCGCGTCATATAATTTCGTACCCACATGAGAACCCCTCCTGGCATTTGAATAGTATGCATGCTCGTTATCTTTATTCCCCGTAGCGCGGTTCAGCTTGAATCGAGGCCAACAGCTGTTCAACAGCAAGACGGTCCAAAAACCGGGTCTTCTGTTTCCCGCCAGCCGTATACCTTACATGGTACATCGTATCATCACGGGTATACTCCAGCGCCTCCAATTTGTGATCTTCGACAAGTATCGAGTAAAAGAAATCGCTCGTATTTCGTGCCGCGGTGTCGTCGGGACGCGCATCGGCCACTATTTTAATCTGCAAATAATTAAGCAAAGCGTTTTCAATCGGCATCCGCACCCCTCCTATTCTTCTTCCTATCAAAAACAATATCACCTTCAAGTGATAAAGCAAAAGCTTCGGCTCCACCACACGTGTCCCCGGCTTCATCCGGGTCATCCGGTAGTGTATTCCCCTTTACAAAGGGGAGCAGCCGCGGATGAATCACGCGCATCCTCTTTATTACTTTCTCTAAAAAATCCTCACTGTATGACTTCCGTTCCTTGCCCAGACGCCAGACGCCGGTTTCACAGTTAACAGGAGTTAACCAAATCATACGGGTTACTGTTCTCTCTGCCATTCACTGCCGGACATTTTAGCCCGGTAGCGGGCGACAAGCAGGATAACAATGGCCACAGAAAGCGCAGGAATCATCGGGAGACCCAGCGCATCAAGAATGGCTAACGGGATCGTGCCAATCAACAGAGCAAAGTACACAATGACAGTTTTAAGCAGCGGAAGCCGGCGGGCAAATCCAAGCTGGTATGTCGCAGCCGTCAGGATAAGAAGCAATATAAAATGCCAGTGCATATCAACCAAAACTCCTCTGTAAAATCATTTCTCCCTCCATATTAAACTACTTTTTCCCTGGAGTATATAAAGGATTGCCCGGCGAGTGCCAAGCCGCAAGCAAAGGCAATAGCTTTTTTTCCATAAGAAAAACCGGGCAAAAACCGCCCGGTCCTTTTTTGTTTAGAGAATATCCGATAGTCTGTACTTTATGCCATGTACTCCCTCATAATATTCCGGATACATTCGTCCACCACATTTTTCGCATGAAAACATCGGGGGAGTGGTTGGATCTCCATCGTCCATTAAGTCAAAGTCCCTTACAACACTTAAAGGAATTTCCTCTTTTTCATGACACGTTAAACAAACAAAGCTGACGCTCTGTTTCTTGGACTGGTTTAGATTTATGTTTTTCTTCTTTTTCTTCCCTTTTTGACGGGTTTTTGATACCGGTGAGAT
>NZ_KE387171.1:100239-240483 GCF_000430625.1 Aneurinibacillus terranovensis DSM 18919 | reverse complement strand
GAAGTGTCCTGGTATCAATTCAGAACGATGCTTGAATACAAAGCAAAGTGGTATGGACGTACTGTCGTTGCCGTAGGCAAAACCTTTGCTTCCTCTCAGCTCTGTTCGTGTTGTGGATACCAAAACAAAGAGGTTAAAGATCTTAACTTGCGACAATGGAAGTGTCCTTCTTGTCATAGTGAATGGGACAGGGATGTAAACGCAAGTTTGAATATTCTTGCCGAAGGCAAAAGACTACTATCTGCATAATCGCAGTAACCGCAGGAACTGCGGGGATAGCTTGGTGGTACATCATGTACTAATTCTGCTCAGTAGAGCGGACTACCCAAGAATCTCGTGACTTTAGCCATGAGAGGTTCAATGGACTTGCTGTTGCTGGAATCGATGAGAAATAAATGTATGTACAAGATATCAACCGGCTAATCCAAGGGGATTGCTTTCTCAAAAATTAAGTTGAATCATAAAAGTTGAAAAAAAGCTGTAAAAAAATGTGACAAGGAACTGGACGCCTTTAGCAGGTCTAAGTACTATTAGATTAAACATTTACAGAAAGTTAATGTAAGTGAAATTATTTAAACAAGATAAGGAGGGGGGGATGATAAACCAAATCTGAGTAAGGAGGTGATGCCATGGTATGTGAATAAATTCACTAATCAACATTAACATGTTGGTAATGGTGATAAAATCGAGTCAGTAGACAGTGATGAGAAGGGAGGGAGTTTGTGGTCACTCCAAAACAAGCAGGGTGTTCATCAGTAGCTGCCGGATGTTCTTCAATTAAGAGAAGAACCGTAGAACCGCATATTCAAGAAAAAATTGCCCGTCACCCTTGTTATAACGAAGAAGCCCATCATTACTTTGCACGTATGCATGTTGCTGTAGCTCCCGCATGTAATATCCAATGTAATTATTGCAACCGCAAGTATGACTGTGCGAATGAAAGCCGGCCGGGTGTTGTGAGTGAAGTTCTTAAACCGGAAGAAGCGGTAAAAAAGGTGTTAGTTGTGGCAGGTCAAATTCCACAAATGTCAGTGGTCGGAATTGCTGGACCGGGTGACCCGTTAGCCAATCCGGAAAAGACATTTGAAACTTTTAGAGGGATTGCTCAACAAGCTCCTGACATTAAATTATGTTTAAGTACGAATGGCTTGCGTCTGATTGAATTCATCGATCAAATTGAAGAGCTTAACATTGATCATATTACCCTTACGATTAATGCGATTGATCCTAAAGTTGCCCAATATATCTATTCCTGGGTGTATTTTGAAGGAAAACGTTACAAGGGGATAGATGCAGCAGAAATCTTACTGGAGAGACAGATCATAGGATTAGAAGCTCTGACGAAACGAGGGATCCTGTGCAAAGTCAATTCCGTGCTGATTCCGGGTGTGAATGATGTGCATCTCGAAGAAGTAGCCAAAGTGATGAAGCAAAAAGGAGCATTTTTGCACAACATTATGCCTTTAATCGTTGCTCCGGATACTATGTTTGAAAAATGGGGAGTTAAGAATCCGGACCCAGCCATGTTGAACCAGCTTCAAGATAAATGCTCGGGCAATATGAAAATGATGAGGCACTGTCGCCAATGCCGTGCAGACGCGGTTGGTTTGTTAGGGGAAGATCGCAGCGCCGAGTTTACCAAAGAGAAAATCCTTGCAACAGACTTCCAGTATGATATGGAAGCGAGGGCAAAATTTCAACAAAATTTAGAAAAGAAAATGGATGAAAAGTATGCAAAGAAGATAGAGAGGGAAAAGAAGAAAAGGAACTCTCCCTCATCTCAAACCATTCGAATTGCAGTTGCTTCCCGCGGCAACGGAAAAGTGAATCTGCATTTCGGCCATGCTAAAGAATTTATGGTCTATGAAATTCAAAATGAAACCATACGTTTTATCGGTATACGTAAAATCCAAGCATACTGTAATGGAACGGCAAACTGCGGTGATGGGACTAAATCTGACACGCTGCAGGAAATTGCCCAAACCATTAAAGATTGCCATATGTTACTATGCTCAGGGATTGGTGAAACTCCCAAAGAATATCTTCAAAGTCTAGGAATCGTTGCTGTTATACAAAAAGGTGAAATTGAAGATGCCATTTTAGATAGCGGCAAGTTTTACAATTACCTTAATAGTACATCAGAAGACCAAACACTGTCAAGATAAGGTTAACTAACGTTTTCATTCCAAAAAATAACAAATACTTTGAAAGGGTGAAGAATATGCGTCAAATCGCTTTTTATGGTAAAGGTGGAATCGGTAAATCAACAACTTCACAAAATACGCTGGCACAATTGGCTACAAAATTCGGGCAGAAAATTATGATTGTTGGTTGTGACCCGAAAGCTGACTCTACTCGCTTAATCCTGAACACCAAAGCGCAGCAAACCGTATTGCATTTAGCAGCTGAAAGAGGAACAATAGAAGATCTTGAATTGGAAGATGTATTGGCAACCGGCTTTGGCGGAATTAAATGTGTGGAATCTGGCGGGCCGGAACCAGGAGTGGGATGTGCCGGTCGGGGAATTATCACTTCTATTAATTTCTTGGAAGAGCAAGGAGCCTATGAAGGATTGGAT
This sequence comes from Aneurinibacillus terranovensis DSM 18919, assembly GCF_000430625.1. Lineage (GTDB taxonomy): Bacteria > Bacillota > Bacilli > Aneurinibacillales > Aneurinibacillaceae > Aneurinibacillus_B > Aneurinibacillus_B terranovensis. The sequence goes on along the minus strand of NZ_KE387171.1, from coordinate 237,905 downwards.
TTCGTATCCTATGACGTATTGGGTGACGTTGTGTGCGGTGGATTTGCGATGCCGATTCGTGAAAATAAGGCACAGGAAATTTACATCGTTTGTTCCGGTGAGATGATGGCGATGTATGCGGCCAACAATATTTCCCGCGGGATTTTAAAATATGCCAATAGCGGTGGTGTACGTCTGGGCGGATTAATTTGTAACAGTCGTAATACTGACCGCGAAGATGAGTTGATTATGGAATTAGCCAAACGGTTAAATACACAGATGATTCATTTCCTGCCTCGCCACAATGTGGTTCAGCACGCTGAATTGCGTAAGATGACCGTAGCTCAATATGCTCCGGAACATCCTCAAGCTAAAGAATATGAAATCCTGGCGGAAAAAATCATGCACAATGATATGTTGACGATTCCTACCCCGATCGAGATGGAAGAGTTAGAGGAATTATTAATGGACTTTGGCATTATCGAAGACGAAGAAACGCAAATCAAGAAGTTAGAAGCGATAGAAAACTCTGCCAGATAAGGGGATAAGGGGGGCGAATATGAGTACTGTAAAAGAGCAAAACAGTAAAGTTGTCGAAGAATTGCTGGAGCTTTATCCGGAAAAAACAAGAAAACTGCGAGCCAAACATTTTGAAGTAAATAATCAGGAAATGATTGAAACCGGCAAATGCTCAATTAAGTCGAATATCAAATCGCGCCCTGGAGTCATGACTGTTCGTGGATGTGCGTATGCCGGTTCGAAGGGTGTGGTCTGGGGGCCGATTAAAGATATGGTGCATATCAGCCACGGTCCGGTCGGTTGCGGTCAGTACAGCTGGGGTACACGCCGTAACTATAGCAACGGAACCCTCGGTGTCGATAACTTCGTAGCTATGCAGGTAACGAGTGATTTCCAGGAACGTAACATTGTGTTTGGCGGTGATAAAAAGCTGGAACAAATTTGCCGGGAGATTAAAGAAATGTTCCCGTTAGCAAAAGGGATTACGATTCAGTCGGAGTGCCCAATAGGTTTGATTGGGGATGACATTGAAGCCGTAGCGAAGAAAATGAGCAAAGAACTGGATATTCCAATTGTTCCTGTCCGCTGTGAAGGATTCCGTGGAGTAAGCCAATCTTTGGGCCACCATATTGCCAACGATGCACTTCGTGATTACGTGATGGGCACTGGTGATATTGAAACAGGTCCCTATGATGTTAACATCATTGGCGATTATAATATCGGCGGAGATGCTTGGGCTTCCCGTATTTTATTAGAAGAAATGGGACTGCGTGTGATTGCCCAGTGGTCCGGGGACGGAACGGTAAATGAATTGGGAATTGCCCACAAGGCAAAATTGAATTTAGTTCACTGTTACCGCTCCATGAACTACATTTGCAAAACGATGGAACAAAAATACGGCATCCCCTGGATGGAGTACAATTTCTTTGGTCCGACTAAGACAACCGAAAGTTTACGGGCAATTGCGGCGCGTTTCGATCGAAAAATTCAAGAAAATTGTGAAAAAGTTATTGCCAAGTATACAGCTGAAATGGAGCCTATCATCGAAAAGTACCGTCCGCGTCTTGAAGGGAAAAAGGTCATGCTGCTTGTCGGAGGATTGCGTTCGCGCCATACAGTTGGAGCTTATGAAGACCTTGGCATGGAAATCGTGGGTACCGGTTATGAATTTGCCCACAAAGATGACTATGAGCGTACTTTTCCGGATTTAAAAGAAGGAACTGTTATCTATGATGACCCGACGGCTCTGGATCTGGAATATCTTGCTGCAAAGCTGGATATTGATTTGATGGGTGCAGGTGTGAAAGAAAAGTATGTCTATCATAAACAAGGAATTCCATTTAGACAAATGCACTCCTGGGATTATAGCGGCCCTTACCATGGTTTTGACGGATTCAAAATTTTTGCCCGTGATATGGATATGGCAATCAATAATCCAACCTGGAATTTAATCACAAACCCATTTTAAGCGAGGTGAGGAGTTTGAGTAAAAAGATTGAAATCAAAGACCATAACACCCTGTTTCAATCGGATAATTATGTGAAACAGGCAGAACAAAAGAAACAATTTGAAGCTCCTTGCTCCCAGCAGGAAGTTGAGGAAACAGAGGCGTACTTAAAGACAGAGGAGTACAAGGAAAAAAACTTTAATCGTGAAGCTGTAACGATTAATCCAGCTAAAGCCTGCCAGCCCCTGGGAGCGGTGCTGGCGGGGCTGGGATTTGAAAAAACCTTACCATTCGTCCATGGTTCTCAAGGGTGTGTCGCTTACTTCCGAAGCCACTTTGCCCGCCATTTCAAGGAGCCTGTTCCGGCGGTTTCTTCTTCCATGACAGAAGATGGAGCTGTGTTTGGCGGATTGCGCAATCTGGTTGAAGGCTTGCTGAATAGCACCACGATGTATAAGCCGGAAATGATTGCGATGAGTACGACATGCATGGCGGAAGTTATCGGTGATGATTTGAATGCATTTATCGATACGGCAAGACAGGAGGGGGCAATCAGTGAAGATTTCCCTGTTCCTTTCGCCAACACGCCTAGCTTTGTTGGTTCGCATATTACCGGCTACGACAATATGATGCGGTCGATACTAAGCTATCTATCTGAAGAAGATAAAGGCAATTTGCGACATAAGGAAAAAACGGAAAAGATTAACTTGATCCCGGGTTTTGAGACGTATACCGGAAACTTTGCGGAAATGAAGCGGATTTTAAACTTGATGGATGTAGATTTCACCGTTTTAGGCGATCATAGTGAAAATCTGGATTCTCCGGCAAACGGCGAGTATAAGTATTATTATGGCGGAACAAAACTGGCAGATGTCCCTGTGGCGGCAGGAGCCAAAGGGACGATTTCCTTAGGCAAATATGCTACGAAAAAGACCATGAAATATATTGAAGAAAAATGGGAACAGCCGGCCGTTTCTTTTTCAACACCTATTGGAATTGGGGCTACCGATCAACTGTTGAAGAAAATCAGTGAGTTAACAGGGAAGCCTGTTTCGCAAGCGTTAATTGACGAGCGCGGACGTGTCGTGGATGCGATGACCGATTCCCATGCTTATCTGCATGGCAAAAGGGCAGCCATGGCCGGTGATCCGGATTTGTTATTGGGACTTATCTCTTTCTGCCTGGAAGTTGGAGTTGAGCCTATTCATATTGTTTGTACCAACGGTGATAAAGAGTTTGAAGAAGAAGCCAAAGCATTATTGGCGTCCAGCCCGTATGGAATTGAAGGCAAAGTATACGTCGGCAAAGACCTCTGGCATATGCGTTCCTTAGTCATGACCGATCCGGTAGATATCGCAATCGGAAGTACGTTTATGAAGACAGTGACAAAAGATGCGGGCATTCCATTGATTAGAATCGGATTTCCTATTTTTGACCGCCACCACCTTCATCGTTATCCAATCATTGGGTATCAAGGAACGTTAAATGTTTTAACCCAATTAGTCAATACCATTCTCCAAAAACTGGATGATGAAGCGCCGGACCATAGTTTCGATATCGTTCGATAGTTGTTCAAGGGGGAGGGAGGGACAGAGTGAAGCGTCAAGTAGTAGAAGCCTTTCAAGAGTCAGCATGTGAACATAATAAACCGGATCACAAAGGATGTCCCAGGCCTAAACCAGGTGAAGCCGCCGGTGGCTGTTCCTTCGATGGTGCGCAAATTACACTCGTTCCTATTACCGATGCAGCCCATCTTGTTCATGGTCCGCTGGCATGTGCCGGAAACAGTTGGGAAGGGAGAGGGAGCCTGTCTTCAGGCCCCTCCCTTTACCAATACGGATTAACAACCGATTTAAGTGAACAGGACATTATTTTCGGTGGTGAAAATAAATTACGACAAGCGATAGGTGAACTGGTGCAACGTTTCAATCCTCCCGCTGTTTTCGTCTATTCAACCTGTGTGACGGCTTTGATAGGTGAAGATTTGGATAAAATTTGTCAAAGTGAATCCGACAAGTGGCGAATTCCTGTCATTCCCGTCAACAGTCCGGGATTTGTGGGAAGTAAAAATCTTGGCAATCGGCTTGCTGGTGAAGCCCTGCTTCAATATGTCATAGGTACGGATGATTCAGTTGAGACGACTCCCTATGATATTAATGTAATTGGTGAATATAATATCGCCGGAGAATTCCGGGATATTCAGTCGTTATTTGATAGGGTTGGGATTCGCGTCTTATCCAAAATCACAGGCGATGCACGATTTCATGAAATTCGCCGGGCTCATCTGGCTAAAGTCAATATGGTAGTGTGCGGCCGTGCCCTGGTCAGCATGGCAAGGAAAATGGAGGAACGTTACCATATTCCTTATTTTGAAGGTTCTTTCTATGGGTCACGCGAGACCAGTGTTTCTCTGCGGCAAATTGCTTACCTGCTCAATGATCATGGACTGGAGAAACGCGTTAATCAATTAATTAAAGACGAAGAGGAACAATTGGATCGGGATCTGACCCAATACCGCCAAATTTTGAAAGGCAAGCGTGCCGTTATTTATACTGGTGGAGTAAAAAGCTGGTCCGTTATCAGCGCCCTACAGGAGCTAGGTATTCAAGTTGTGGGCGTTGGAATCAATAAAAGTTCCAAGGAAGATGTTTCCAGAATTATCGATCGGGTAGGGGATAAGGCGAATTTAATTGAGGAAGGCGGCGCCAGTCAAATATTAAGAACGGTGCGGGATAAAAAAGCAGATATCATCGTTGCCGGCGGCCGCAACATGTATGTAGCACTTAAAGAACAGATACCGTTCCTCGATATTAATCAAGAAAGGCATTCTGCTTATGCTGGATACGCGGGATTGAAACGGCTTGCCAAACATCTGGTGCATGCTCTCCAGCATCCTGTATGGCAATTGGTACAGCGAGAAGGGCCTTGTGAAGGATGGCAGTAACTATGACGGTAAAAAAGAAAAACAAATCCGTTTCTATAAATCCCTTAAAAATCAGTCAACCGCTTGGAGGCACCATTGCTTTACAAGGTTTTTACCGTTCGATCCCGATTATCCATGGCTCTCAAGGATGTGCGGCTTTTATTAAATCGTTGATGACCCGCCATTATCGTGAACCGATTGCAATTCAGACATCCGCCTTACAGGAAATGAATGTAATTTTTGGCGCGGATAGAAGTTTAAAAGAAGCGTTGGAGCGTGTTATAGCCAAGCATAACCCGGATATTGTCGCATTATTTAGCACAAGTTTAACGGAAGTTGCCGGCGATGATATACAAGGAACGATAAAGGAATACGTAAAAAACCGACCACCCAAGAATCGATTGATCGTTCCTGTTTCGCTGCCCGATTTTCAGGGTTCATTGGAGTCGGGTTATAGTCAAACTGTTGAGGCCATTATACTGAGTGTTATCAGGGAGACGAGTGATCGATTGCGTAAAAAAAAGGTCCGAAACCGGATTAATTTACTTCCCGGATCCCATTTAACACCCGGCGATGTCATGGAGTTAAAAGAAATTATTTCAGCTTTTGGGTTTGAGGTCATTACGATCCCGGATTTATCAGCTTCTTTATCCGGACACTTGTTAACAGGTTTTTCCCCGCTCAGCCGCGGAGGGGTATCGCTGGATTATTTATTCCAAATGGTAACGGCAGGTTTTACGATAGCAGTCGGCTCCAGTATGGAGCGGGCGGCGAAAAAATTAAAAGAGTTTGCAGGAATTCCTTACCGGATCTTTCCTAGTTTAATAGGGTTGCAGGCTAATGATGAATTTTTTCGTTTCTTGGATTCGATTAAGATGGAATCATTTCCTTTGAAATATCTTTTGCAGCGTGAAAATTTGCTTGATTCTATGCTTGATGCCCATTTTTACTCTTCAGAAGGTTCGGCTGTCGCAGCTTTGGAACCCGATCATCTTTACAGCATATGGTGCTTGTTAAAAGAACTCGGGATAGGGATTCAGGGGCTCGTAACATCCATGAAAACTCCCATTTTGGATAAGATAGATGACGAAGTTTGGATTGGAGATTTTGAAGATGTAGAAGAATTGGCAGAGGGAGCGAATCTATGGATTAGTAATTCACATGGAAGGCAGGGGGCAACCCGCAAACAGGCAAACTTTATTTCTATTGGATTTCCGGTATTCGACCGCTTAGGGGCATCGCTTTTTACAAGCATCGGTTATCGGGGAACAACAGAGATGGTGATAAAGATCGGAAACGAATTGATACGTGGAGAGGGTGAATTATAAATAATGAGAGTAGCCTTTGCAACAGATGATGGGAAACTAGTTAACAGTCATTTTGGCCATTGTGAATCGTTTGCCATATATGAGGTGACAACAGAAAAATTTACGTGGATAGCCACAAGACAAGTTCAAGAGGCTTTTTCAGACGATGAGTTAGGGAAAATTGATGCAAGGTTAAATGCCATTAAGGACTGTACCCTCATTTTTATTACCCAGATTGGAGCATCTGCAGCGGCCCGTGTTACACGCAATAAAATTATGCCTGTAAAAGTAGAGCATGAGGCATCCATTCTTGGACAGTTAGACCGCTTATTAACCATGCTGAAAACGAAGCCGCCATTATGGCTGGTAAAAGCACTGAATAATAATGAGGGGAAGGAACCGGCGCATGAATCCTAAATTGGATCATTCGAAATCTCCATTCTTGGATTGTTTAATCAAAGTGATAGATTCTTATGATTCTCTCGGTACGTATCGTAAGTTTACACCGGAGCAAAAACTAAAAAGAACGTTTTTGCTGTCGGAAGAAGAACAGCAGCAGATGATATCGTGCGGACAAATGAGTGAAAAACTAAAAGCTCAAATCTCTCTATTTTTTCAAGCCGTTGCTCTACGGATTGAACAAATGACAGGAAGCATTGTGGGAAGTATGGTTGAACTGAATGATGAAGGATTTGGACGGTCACTGGTCTACTCCGGCAGTCTCATCTTGATCAATAAGGGTATTCGGGGAACCCAACAATTTTCCTTCACTCAGATAGATAAGGTGGAAAAAAAAGGAGAATCCTATGTAAAAACCGGACTAACCATGCTTGAGAAGTATCCGGAAATAAAAACATTATAAATCAACGATCCAAACAAAAGGGGAGTGAGATGATGGTAAGGGTAAAGGAACAGGAAACTGCCTTCGAACCAAGTGCTCGCTTTAGTCGGCAATTGCAGCTGCTCGGAACAGAAGGGCAGCGCAAGTTAAATGATTCTACAGTGTTTATTGCCGGAATTGGCGGTTTAGGAGGAACAGCCGCGATTTATCTTGCTGCCGCAGGGATAGGCAAGCTCATCATCGCCCATGAAGGTCAAATTTCACTCCCCGATTTAAACCGCCAGATTTTAATGGATAACAGTAAAGTTGGAGAAACACGGATTGACTGTGCTGTTGAGTCGTTAAAACGAATTAATCCTGAAGTGTGCGTGGAGGCTTATCCTGAGCGAATTCATTATGAACGCGCTAAAATCTGGGTCCAATCGGCTGATATTGTGATCGATGCCCGGTACGATTTTCCAGAGCGCTATGAATTAAATCGTCTGTGTGTTGATTATGGTAAACCGATGGTTGAGGCTGCCATGTATGGAATGGAAATTTCCTTAACCACTATAGTGCCTGGAAAGACACCTTGTTTGGCATGCATCTATCCTGATCAAAACCATCCATGGGAACCACTCGGCTTCCCGGTTTTAGGGGCAACATCAGGGATTGCCGGATGTCTTGCTGCGATTGAATCGATAAAACTCATTTCAGGGATAGGAACCCCTTATGCAAACAAACTTTACCGGATTGACACCTTGAATTTTAGTGCCTATTCGGTTTCGATAAAACGCAATTCCAATTGTAACTGCTGTTCAGGAAAGGAGGAGTAGCCGGTGAATAACCCATTGAACGATTTACACGATGCAGAGGATTTCTTCCACTATTATCAGGTTCCTTATGACAATAAAGTTGTGAGTGTTTCACGGCTTCACATTCTGAAACGATTTAGACAGTATATGGAAGAAGAACAACTACATAAAGCCATTCCGGTAGACCCAGCTGTATGGGAAAAACAGCGCCATTTACTCCGCCAAGCCTATGATGATTTTGTCCAATCCACTCCTCTAAAAGAAAAGGTATTTCCTGTTTTTTATCAATCAAATGCAGTGTTTATCCCTATTGATATGATAAAGAAAACTTGACTAGCGCAGGCGATAGCCTTAGTTGCACTTATACGTCAAAGAAGGAGGGGGAGCTGTGATTTATAAATTTGAACTTGAAGACACCGTTATGACGACAAAAGATATTCGAAACGATGGAACATTTCCTGGTATCGATAAAGGGGAAATTATTATCAGACAAGGGCAAACCGGAGTTGTTGTTGATTATGGGTATTTTTTGCAAGATATACTTGTTTATACCGTTTGTTTTGATAATGGGTATATGGTTGGGTGCTTGGAAAGAGAGTTACAATTTTTTGCGGGGGAGGAAAAGAGCAGATGATTCGTTTTACGAAAGAAGCCATCGAAAGGGCGGGAGAAATTATTAGATTGCAGAGCAGCGACGGGGATTTAGGAATACGCATTTGTGCAAGAAGGAAAGGCTGTGAACTGCAATATAAGTTCGGTTGGGAACATGCCAGGATGCCTGGGGATGCGGTTCTCTCGCAAGAAAATCTAAAGATATATTTAGATTTTGAATCCTTTCATTATTTAAGTGATGCCATCGTCGATTATTTTAAACATGACAACCGCGAAGGCTTTGTTATTCAACACCAAATAACTCCTTGTTCGAAATGTAAAGTCGTACTGGATACAAACTGTCACTGATTTTGCCAGAGAGGGGAAGTATCTTGTGAACCATATTCATTTATGCGATACAACAATAAGGGATGGAGAACAGGCCGCAGGTGTTGTGTTTACCCCGGATGAAAAAAGATATATTGTGAGCTTGCTGGCGGAAGCAGGCATTGAACAAGTAGAAGTAGGAATACCCGCAATGGGAGAAGAAGAACAGAAGGTTATTCGTTCCATTGTGGATATGGAGCTCCCGTTGGAATTATTAACTTGGAATCGCGCCATGATGGAAGATATTGATGCGTCCCGCAAGACTGGAGTTAATTGGGTCCACCTGTCTATTCCGACGTCTGATATACTCATGCAGGCAAAATTAAAACTGGACAGAAAACAGATAGTGACCCGGATCCGTCGGGCAGTCTCCTATGCGCAGCAATATCATTTACATGTTTCTATCGGGTTTGAAGATGCTTCGCGTGCGGATACCGAATATATCAGTAGGCTTATCCATGTTTTATATGATGATGGGATTCGACGATTTCGCTATGCTGATACGGTATCTGTCCTTCATCCATTTACAGCCTATGAACGCATCGCTGCGATAAAAAAATCATGTCCAACAGATATAGAGTTGGAGATTCACTGCCACAATGATTTTGGTTTGGCGACTGCCAATACGTTATCTGCCTGTGCAGCAGGTGCAACATGGGCCAGTACGACGATCTTAGGGTTAGGTGAACGCGCAGGGAACGCTCCGCTGGAAGAGGTGGTCATGGCCTGGCGGCATCTGTACCACGGGCGGGTGGATATCGAAACTACGTATTTTCCTCAGCTTGCACAAGTTGTCAGCCAGGCATCGGGAAGGCTGCTGTCAGAATCCAAACCGATCGTCGGTTCGATGGTGTATGCTCATGAGTCAGGTATTCATGTGGATGGCCTGCTGAAAAATCGTTCCTCTTATCAAAGCTTCGATCCGGTGGAAGTAGGGTCGGAACACCGCTTTGTCTTAGGGAAGCATTCAGGGTTTAGTGCGATTGCCTATTTCTTGGCACAAGAAGGCATTTTAATAGATAGAAATCAAGGCAATAGACTGGTAGAGTGTGTGCGTGCGATTGCCAATAAAACCAAACGTACGATTGACGCGGTAGAATTAAAGGATCTTTTAAGACGAATGGTGTGAAGATAATTCAGCAGGAGGCTGTCTGGATGATAAAAAAGGCAAGCCTGTATCCTATCACACTTTGCCTATTAATATTGATCTTGGTCGGTTGTTCATTCGAAACAGACTGCGTCTGAATCATCTAAAGAACCTGCCCCTGCGAAAAAAGTAGAACTTATTGTCTCAGCAGCAAGTTTAACGGATGCACTTAATGAACTTAAAACTTCGCTTGAGAATGAGCACCCGGAAATCAGTCTTATATATAACTTCGGCAGTTCAGGTAAACTAGCTCAGCAAATTGAGCAAGGAGCCCCATCGGATATTTTCTTATCTGCAAGTAAAAAAGACATGGATAACCTCCAAGAAAAAAACTCATTAAAAACGATTCCCATTCCGATTTTGCAAAAAATGAAGTCCCATACCGAAGAAGCCAAAGTCTTTCTTGAATATCTAACAGGTGAAAAAGGAAAAGCAATTTTAAAAGTATGGTTCTCCTTGGAAAGAACGGGGTCATAGAAAGATGGATTTTCCAGAAAAAAGAATGCTCGTTATTAAGACGAATTATCCAAAAAAGAAAAGAAATATTGCGTCCCAAAGCCCCAAGGTCAACGCCTTATATATTTTTTTTAATTTTTTTGCAATTGGCAGGATTTTTGCTAGAGAAATAATAACACATTTGTTGTATAATTAATCATATAAATAATTTACGGACTATAACAAGAGTAAAGATAGAAGGTGATGCCACTTGCAAATGGGGTTCGGTTTATATCAACAGCAGACATTGAAATTGGTCATGACACCTGAATTGCGCCAGGCGATAACTATTCTACAATACTCTGCTGTCGATTTGCTTGATTTTCTCCACCAGCAGGCCAACGAAAATCCGGTGCTGGACTTGACGGAAAAGGACCGCGAATTCATTGTGGAACCAGCGCAGAAAGTAGAAGTTGCAAAACCGGAAATTGACTGGCAGGAATATGCGCGTGTTCGGGCGACGGGTGATGAAACGTATGCTTCCCGTGGTGTTCGTACAGACCGCGACTATGACCCGCTCGATTTTGTAAGTGCGAATGAAACAACGCTGGAAAGCCACTTGCTTGAACAAATTGCGATGATGAAAAACATAAGCCAACTGCAGCACCGCATTTTGAAGTTTCTCATAGGAAATTTAAATGAAAACGGTTTCTTGATGATTAGTAACGAGGAGGCTGCGGAAATTCTTTTCGTTACCGAGGAAGAAATACGAGCAATGGTGGGAGTTTTGCAAAGTCTCGATCCAGTTGGGGTGGGAGCGAGAAATTTAGTAGAGTGCTTGCTGCTACAAATTCAAGCCGACCCTTACTACTCTACCCTGGCCTACACTATTGTTGAAAATCATCTGGAGGATCTTGCGGAGAAACGCTATCAGAAGATTGCGGGCGTATACGGGGTTACTTTGCAAGAAGTTCAGGAAGTTGCCGATTATTTACGCACGTTAAACCCCCGGCCGGCAAGTGGCTTCGGCGGTGGTACGCCGCGGTATATCGTTCCCGATGTCACGGTAGAGAAAGTGGGTAATGATTATATTGTACTGGTTAACGAAGGGATGACCCCGAATTTAACGATTAACCGTTTTTATAAACAGATGCTGCAGGAAAGTCAGGCCGATTCCGCCCAGCGCTATATTCAGGATAAGTTAAACTCGGCCATGTGGCTGATAAAAAGTATGGAACAGCGCCGTATCACACTTTATAAAGTCACCCAGGCGATTGTTGATCAACAGAAAGATTTTTTCGAACAAGGTGTAACAGGTCTTAAGCCGATGACACTGCGGGATATTGCAGAGAAGGTCGAGCTGCATGAATCGACGATCAGCCGTGCCACCAGCAATAAATACGTTCAAACACCGCGTGGATTATTTGAATTAAAGTATTTTTTTACGACTGGGTTAGGACGCTCGGATGGAGAATCCGCTTCCGTGCTCACAGTGAAGAAAAAATTAAAAGAAATGATTGATGCGGAGGACAAGAAAAAACCGCTTTCCGACCAAAAGATTATGGATACTCTTGTGAAGGAAGGGATTGAAATATCTCGCCGCACGATTGCAAAATATAGAGAGGAACTAGGTATTGCGGCGTCTTCTAAGAGGAAACGTTTTTAGCAGATACATCGAATTCGTTCTATTTTTGCGGAGTTTTCCCTTGCGCGGAAGCGCCACTGTCCGTGATCATCTTCCGCTTGGGGACCGGCCCGAAACATCCGGGGTAGTTCGAAGAGGGAGACAGTCGGGCCTAAAAGCGTCCTCAAACTCCAGAGGAGCACTGATCTGCGGGAAAAAAGTAAAAATAAACGGATTTCGGTGCATCTAGGAACGTTTTCTTTAGCATTCATCGCAATTTCATTGTTTATCACCTTTTGGATCTGAATCGCCTGAGTAACCGAAACGTAAACACACGAGCTGGTGTCTGCAATGGAATGGAACGATTCTATTGCCCACTACCTTTAGGTTTTACGTTTGGCTAACTCAACGCTGCAGGAGAAAATAACGTTGGAGAAATACAGAAAGCAAAAGACGACGGAGGTAACATCACATGCTCCCGAAGCAAAAACCGTTTCATATCACAATCTATACCCGTCCAGGCTGTTCCCTGTGTGAACAGGTGAAGGAGAAGGTAGAAAAAGTAGCGAAGGATTTTCCTATCCAACTTGAGATGTTCGATATTACGCGGGATGAAGCCATCCAAAAGGAATATCATTTGTTGATCCCTGTCGTCCATATTGATGGAGACAAAGTGTTTGTTTCAAAAATGGCGGAATTGTGGCTGCGCAGGGAGTTAGAAGCACGGGTAAACGAGCGAAAGTTGGAACAACGAGTTGAATAAAATGATGATTTTTGATAATATAAACGTGGGAAATAAATTCCTGTTTAGTAACAGGTTTTTTTTAACACCCTACTGGGACAAAAAATAACACATAGGGACATTACGAGTCCCTTGTGAAAAGGTGATGACGATTGCCTGATTTTACATGGATTTCTTTACTCCAACGAATCTCGCCTGAAGCCATTGATATGCTGGAGAAGCGGTACAGGATTTTGCGTCAGATCCGGCTGCTTCAGCCGGTCGGACGAAGAATGCTGGCCGATGTGCTCCAAAGTACAGAACGGGTTATACGACGTGAAGTTGATTTTTTACGGGAACAGCAACTGATTGATTACAATCGTGCCGGCATGTATGTAACACCTGACGGAGATCAGATGCTTGAGGAATTCCATCCGTTTTGGAAGGAAATAGGGGGCATTGGATTTCTTGAAAGGGAAATGGCCAAGCGTTTGCAAATTCGCCGTGTTGTGATTGTCCCGGGCAATGCGGATGAAAGTGAATGGGTAAAGGATGATTTGGCACGTCACGCTGCAATTGAACTTATGGGCCTTTTAACCGATGACTCCATTGTTGCGGTAACAGGCGGAACCACTATGGCAGGGGTGGCTAATCATCTGCATCCTCTCAGCGGCATTCGGGGAGTTAAAGTGGTGCCTGCCCGGGGAGCGCTTGGTGAAGAAGTGGATATCCAGGCGAATACCATTGCTGCCCGAATGGCGCGTGAATTGAACGCTTCTTACCGCCTTTTACATATACCGGACGTCATGGAGGAAGAAGTCCGGCGCAATGTGAAACGAGACCCCACCATCTCTGATGTGCTTGATTTAATTGAGAATGCACGTATTCTGATGCACGGCATTGGTGAAGCGGAAGAAATGTCGCGCCGCCGTGGTTTGAAAGAGGAAATCATTCACATACTAAAGGAGCGAAATGCTGTCTCCGAAGTATTTGGATATTATTTCAATCGGATCGGTGAGCTTGTTTACCGCATGAGTACGATGGGCATGCAGATGGAGAATGTAGAAAAGTTAGATACTGTTCTTGCCGTCGCCGGAGGAAAAAGTAAAGCGGAAGCCATTCTATCTTATATTCAGCAGAGGCATAATTACGTTCTTGTGACGGATGAGGCCGCTATGCGTGAATTATTGGTGGATGGTGTAAAGCTTGATGAAGAACGGCTGCGCTAAGAACGTTTAATAATAAAAGGAGGAAATAAAAATGGTTAAAGTTGCGATTAATGGATTTGGTAGAATTGGACGTAACGTATTTCGTGTAGCACTGAACAATCCGGAAATTGAAATTGTCGGTATAAACGATTTGACAGATGCTGCTACCCTTGCTCACCTCTTGAAGTACGATTCCGTTCATGGAACGTTAAAAGCGGACGTTCGTGTCGGTGAGAACAGCATTGTGGTCAACAATAATGAAGTCAAAGTATCGGCTGAGCGCGATCCGGCCAAACTTCCTTGGAAGGAATGGGGCGTTGACATCGTCGTTGAATCAACAGGCCGTTTTACAAACCGCGAAGATGCAGCAAAACACCTTGAAGCAGGGGCGAAAAAAGTCATTATCTCCGCACCGGCTAAAAACGAAGACATTACCATCGTACTCGGTGTTAATGAAAACATGTATGACCCTGCTAAGCACAGTGTAATCTCCAACGCGTCTTGTACAACAAACTGCCTGGCTCCATTTGCTAAAGTATTGAATGACAAGTTTGGCATTAAGCGCGGACTGATGACAACTGTCCACTCTTACACAAATGACCAGCAAATCCTTGACCTTCCGCACAAAGACTTGCGTCGTGCGCGTGCGGCTGCTGAATCCATCATCCCAACTACAACGGGCGCCGCTAAAGCCGTAGCTCTTGTATTGCCTGAACTTAAAGGAAAATTAAACGGGTTTGCCATGCGCGTACCAACCCCCAATGTATCTGTGGTTGACTTAGTTGCTGAATTGGAAAAAGACACAACCGTTGAAGAAATCAATGCAGCATTGAAAGAAGCTGCAAACGGTCCGCTCAAAGGTATTCTTTCGTACTCTGAAGAACCTCTTGTATCTAAAGATTACAATGGAGATCCTAGTTCTTCTACAATTGATGCGCTCTCTACAATGGTCATCGAAGGCAATATGGCAAAAGTTGTTTCCTGGTACGATAACGAGTGGGGCTATTCTAATCGCGTAGTCGATTTGGTTAATTTTGTTGCAAAAAAAGGTCTATAAACTATAAAATAAATAAAGTCATGGAGGGGGAGAAAACACAGCTTGTTCTCTCCTCTTTTCGCTTTATTTAAGGAGGGCTTTTCATGAACAAAAAGTCAATTCGTGATGTAGACGTAAAAGGAAAACGTGTATTTTGCCGTTTCGATTTCAACGTCCCGATGGAAAACGGCCGGATTACAGACGATACACGCATTCGCGCCGCACTTCCAACCATTCAGTACCTGATGGAGCATGGAGCCCGTATTATCATGGCAAGCCATCTCGGGCGTCCAAAGGGAAAAGTTGTGGAGGAAATGCGTTTAAACGCTGTTGCGGACCGGCTGGCAAAATTAATCGGGCGGGATGTTATTAAGTTGGATGAGGTGTATAGTGACAACGTTCGCGATGCAGTCAATAAGCTGGCTGACGGTGATGCGCTGCTGCTGGAGAATGTCCGCTTCCATCCTGGCGAAGAAAAAAATGACGAAGAACTTTCCAAACAATTTGCATCATTGGCTGATTTGTTTGTGAATGATGCGTTCGGAACCGCACATCGGGCCCATGCATCGACCGCCGGTATTGCACAGTATGTAGAAAGTGTAGCCGGTTTCCTGATGGAAAAAGAGATTGAATTTATGGGAAAAGCTTTGTCCAACCCCGAACGTCCGTTTACGGCCATTATCGGGGGAGCCAAAGTTAAAGATAAAATTGGTGTCATCGAGAATTTACTGGAGAAAGTCGATACGTTAATTGTAGGCGGAGGCCTTTCCAATACGTTTATAAAAGCGGAAGGCTACGACGTTGGAAACTCGCTTTTAGAAGAAGAAAAGGTAGACCTTGCGAAATCGTTTATGGAGAAGGCAAAAAACAAAGGGGTTACTTTCCTCATTCCGGTTGACGTGGTGGTAGCGGACGCATTCTCTAACGATGCCGACACGAAAGTCGTGGATGTAAATGCGATACCTGAGGGATGGCAGGCATTGGATATCGGCCCGAAAACCGTTGAACGGTACAGAGCAGCTATCGTTACATCCAAAACGGTGATTTGGAACGGTCCGATGGGCGTGTTTGAAATGGATGCTTTTGCTAAAGGAACGAATGAAATTGCCCAAGCACTAAAAGAAGTGAAAGGGACAACCATTATTGGCGGCGGTGATTCGGTCGCTGCGGTCGAAAAAGCCGGTGTTGCCGAGGCGATGAGCCATATTTCCACCGGCGGCGGGGCTTCTCTGGAATTTATGGAAGGGAAAGAACTTCCCGGTGTTGCCGTATTAGCAGATAAGGAGTGAGAAAATAGTGAAACGTATACCCATTGTTGCGGGAAACTGGAAAATGTATAAAACAGTAGACGAAGCGAAGGAGTTTGCACACAAGGTAAGCGGACTTCATGCGGATAAATCCCAAGTGGATACGGTCATTTGCGCTCCGTTTATTGCTTTGCCTGCACTTGTCGATGAATTGAAAAATGTTCCTGTGGGGATCGGTGCGCAAAATATGCACTGGGAGGAGTCCGGTGCATACACCGGCGAAGTAAGTCCGGTAATGCTGGAATCCCTTGGCGTGCAGTATGTCATTATCGGTCACTCGGAGCGCAGGCAGTATTTTGCGGAGACGGATGAGACGGTCAATAAAAAAGTAAAAGCCGCGTTCGCCCACAATCTGGCGCCAATCGTTTGCGTAGGCGAAGATTTAACCCAGCGTGAAGCGGGCCAAACGAAAGACTTTGTCCGCAAGCAGGTGCTGGCTGCGGTTGAAGGCCTGACTTCCGTGCAAGCAGCAAAACTTATCATCGCATACGAACCGATTTGGGCGATTGGAACCGGTAAATCATCGTCTGCCCAGGATGCGCAGGATGTTATTTCTTTCATCCGGACTGCGGTTGCCGGCGCGTTTGACCAGCAGGTGGCTGACCAGGTTCGCATTCAATATGGCGGTTCGGTTAAGCCGGAGAATATCGCATCGTATATGTCTGAAACAGATATTGACGGCGCGCTCGTCGGCGGAGCAAGCTTGGCTCCTGAATCATTCTTAAAATTGGTGGAAGCTGTAGTAGGAGGCAAAACATCATGAACCGACCCAAACCTGTTGCATTAATTATTATGGATGGTTTCGGACTGCGGGAAGAAGATTACGGCAATGCTGTGAATCAGGCCAATAAGCCGAATTATGACCGCTATATGAAGGAATACCCAAACACAAGGCTCGGTGCCAGCGGAGAATCTGTAGGCCTCCCCGACGGACAGATGGGAAATTCAGAAGTGGGCCATCTTAATTTAGGAGCAGGCCGTGTTGTGTATCAGTCACTTACTCGCGTAACGAAAGAAATTAGGGAAGGCAGATTCTTTGAGAACGAAACGTTTCTCCATGCTATTAACAATGTGAAAGAACATGACTCCGCTTTGCACTTATATGGTCTCGTATCCAACGGCGGTGTCCATAGCCATATTGACCATTTATTTGCACTGCTGGAACTGGCCAAACGCCAGAACGTAACGCAGGTTTACATTCATGCCTTTCTCGATGGTCGGGATGTAGAACCTGACAGTGCTGTCAAGTTTATTGAGCAGCTCCAGGAAAAAATTAAGGAAATCGGCGTTGGACAAATCGCCACAGTACAGGGCCGTTATTATGCGATGGATCGTGATAAACGGTGGGAGCGTACGGAAAAATCCTACCGAGCCATGGTGTACGCCGAAGGGCCGCACTACAGTGACCCGGTTAAAGCGATCCGTGAATCGTATGAGAAGAGCGTCTACGACGAATTTGTCATGCCTACGGTTATTACTCACGAAGATGGAATGCCCGTCGCGACTGTGAAAGACCACGACAGCGTCATTTTCTTTAACTTCCGTCCTGATCGTGCGATCCAGCTTTCACAGGTGTTTACAAATGAAGACTTCCGGGGGTTTGACCGGGGCGACAAGTTTCCACGCGATTTGTTCTTTGTCTGCCTGACGAAGTTTAGTGAATCTGTGGATGGCTATGTGGCATACCAGCCGACCAATCTGGATAATACGCTCGGTGAAGTACTTGCCCAGCACCACCTGAAACAGCTTCGCATTGCCGAAACCGAGAAGTATCCGCATGTTACGTTCTTCTTCAGCGGCGGCAGAGAAGAAGAATTTGACGGAGAAAAACGAATCCTGATCAACTCGCCGAAAGTTGCTACCTATGATTTAAAGCCTGAAATGAGCATTTATGAAGTAACGGATGCGCTTCTTAAGGAAATCGAACAGGATACGCCCGATGTCATTATCCTTAATTTCGCTAACTGCGATATGGTTGGCCACTCCGGAAAGATGGCGCCTACCATTAAAGCGGTCGAAGTAACGGATGAATGCGTCGGTAAAGTAACGGAGGCTATCGTGGCGAAAGGTGGTGTGGCGATGATTACCGCGGATCACGGAAATGCCGATATTATTCTTGATGAGCATGGGAATCCTGTGACATCCCATACGACTAACCCGGTTCCGTTTATTTTGACGAAGAAAGGTGTACATCTGCGTGAAGGCGGTATTCTGGCGGATATTGCGCCCACGATTTTAAAATTGCTGGGAGTTGAACAACCTAAAGAAATGACAGGAACCCCACTTTTTTAATGAACTGTATGGCCAAGTGGTACAAGGCAGCATGAGAGAGGAAAGTCCTACCTTTTTTCTGCCCTACAATACATAAAATAAGGAGATGAAGTAGCGCTATGTCAATTATTGCTGATGTATACGCACGCGAGGTCCTTGATTCCCGCGGAAATCCAACGGTAGAAGTTGAAGTGTATTTAGAATCCGGTGCGAAAGGCCGGGCTATTGTTCCATCCGGCGCCTCTACCGGTGTCCACGAAGCGGTCGAACTTCGCGACGGGGAAAAAACACGCTATCTGGGAAAAGGTGTACTTAAGGCAGTTGATAATGTAAATAACATTATTGCGCCGGAAATCACTGGATACGATGCACTGGACCAGATCGGGATTGACCAGATGATGATTGAGCTTGACGGAACCGAAAACAAAGGGAAACTCGGCGCCAATGCTATTCTGGGTGTCTCCATGGCCGTTGCACGGGCTGCTGCCGATTACCTGGATATCCCGTTATACGCCTACCTTGGAGGATTCAACGCGAAAACCCTTCCGGTTCCGATGATGAACATCCTCAACGGCGGCGCACACGCGGATAATAACGTCGACATTCAGGAATTCATGGTAATGCCTGTGGGTGCAGATAACTTTGCTCACGCGCTGCGCATGGGTGCTGAAATATTCCACAGCCTGAAATCGGTATTGAAGGAAAAAGGCTTAAACACGGCTGTTGGGGATGAGGGGGGGTTTGCACCGAATCTTTCTTCTAATGAAGAAGCCCTGCAAACGATTATTACCGCAATTGAAAAAGCAGGATATAAGCCGGGTGAGGATGTAAAGCTTGCTCTTGACATTGCCTCCAGCGAAATCTACAAAGATGGAAAATACGAGCTTGCCGGTGAAGGCGTAACAAAAACGACGGGAGAAATGATTGATTACTACGAAATGCTCGTCAACAAGTATCCGATTATTTCCATTGAAGACGGTCTGGCAGAAGACGATTGGGACGGCTGGAACAAACTCACCGAGCGCATTGGTGATAAAGTTCAGCTTGTCGGCGATGACCTGTTCGTAACGAACACAAACCGCCTCTGGCAGGGAATTGAGCAGGGTACGGCTAACGCTATTCTGATCAAGGTCAACCAGATTGGTACGCTTACTGAAACGTTTGATGCGATTGAAATGGCGAAGCGCGCCGGGTATACAGCGATTATCTCCCACCGTTCCGGTGAAACGGAAGACAGCACGATTGCTGATATTGCAGTAGCAACGAATGCAGGCCAAATCAAAACAGGAGCACCTTCCCGTACGGACCGCGTGGCGAAATACAACCAACTCCTCCGCATTGAAGACGAATTGGCATACATCAGCCGTTTCGCCGGAAGAGATGCATTCTATAACCTGAAAAATAAATAATACGGTTTGCGGTTTATACAACGTCGAAAAAAAGGTGGTAACCCTGTAAAGAGGGTGCCACCTTTTTTGTTTTATTTCCTGGATTTGTTTGTAATGATTTTTAATAAATAGTATATTATAATTACTGGAATGAGAAAGGAGGAGCCCGATGAATCCAGGTATTATTGATACGGTTATTCAGCGGATTAAGGAAAGAGGGGGTCGCGTTACGGTACAGCGCTTGGCGATTATTAACGTGCTTATGCGTCTTGACCATCCAACGGCTGAAGAGATTTACCAGTTTATGCGGCCCGAGTTCCCTACCCTTTCTTTCACGACGGTCTATAATACGCTCAAATCGTTAAAAGACCTTGATGTTGTACGGGAGTATTATCAGGACGAGCGCTCCCGCTTTGAAATAAGTGAAAACCCCCACCACCATTTTCATTGCGTAAATTGTGAAAAACTGGTGGATATTGACCGCGGGGATATAACCGTTCACGTTAGCCAACCTACCGAGAATCAATTTGCGCCGTTTGAAACAGAAGTAGTTCTGCACGGAATTTGTCAGGAATGTCGGGTAAAGGGTAAGGAATAAACTTGAGGAAAGGCCCCTTTTATGGTACAGTAATTTGGAGCAAAAAGTGTCTAGCTCCGAAAAGAGGAGGAACAAAAATGGTAGTTGCTTTAAACATTCTACTTGTGATTGTATCAATCGCACTTATTCTCGTTGTCTTACTCCAATCCGGTAAAAGTGCAGGCCTTTCAGGAGCCATCGCCGGTGGTGCTGAACAAATTATGGGAAAAGCGAAAGCGCGCGGAATTGACGCCGTTTTAAATAGAGTGACAGTAATTCTCGCCGTATGTTTTCTAGTCCTTACGATTGTAGTCGCTTATTTTTCCCGTACCTAACCAGACAATCTCATACTTATACGCACGGCAAAAGGGTAATGAAACAGCAAGTACATCAGGCTTGCTGTTTTTATTTAGCCGGCAGGTTACATTAGCACAGGACCAGTTTCAGAAAGGGACGATTACGATGATTGGATGTCTGCTAATACATGGGTTTACGGGAAGTCCTTATGAAGTTGAACCGGTCGCGGCTCATTTTGCCGGTCGCGGATGGCGCATTGAAATGCCGGTTTTAGCCGGACACGACAATCCTCCGGCCTCGATGAGACAGGTAACATGGCAGGACTGGATTAAATCCGCAGAGATCCCGTTAAAAGATATGCTTTCAACCTGTGATAAGGTGTATCTTATCGGATTTTCGATGGGCGGGATGATTGCGGCCCATCTTGCTGTAAAATATCCGGTTGCCAAGCTTGTTCTGCTCAACGCAAGCGTTTTTTACATTAATCCCCAACAGCTTTTTAAAGATGTGGCTTCCCTTATTAAGAGCAATTTTACTTATGCAGCGGAAAGCAGGGAGCTTTTCCGGCGATATTTAAGTAAGGCCACAGCAACTCCTCCCAGGTCCATTATTCATTTTCGCCATCTGATTAAAGTGCTCAAAAACGACTTTTCTCACATAACGGTACCAACGTTAATCATTCAGGGGGGCCAAGATAATCTGGTAGAGCCGCGCAGTGCGCAGTATATCTACGATACCATTCAATCCAGGGAAAAGGAGCTGCATATCCTGCCCGAATCAAAGCACATTATATGCCACGACCGTGACCAAAAACGTTTACTTATGTTAATCGACCGCTTCTTAACGGGTAAAGGG
Organism: Aneurinibacillus terranovensis DSM 18919; assembly: GCF_000430625.1. Lineage (GTDB taxonomy): Bacteria > Bacillota > Bacilli > Aneurinibacillales > Aneurinibacillaceae > Aneurinibacillus_B > Aneurinibacillus_B terranovensis. Next base: position 216,251 of record NZ_KE387171.1, on the reverse strand, counting down.
GAAGAGAAAGGGGAGTCGGGGCATGAAAATTAAACCGCGTTCGCCGGAATCCTTTTTTTATGAAGGAGCGCAAACGGGCATGCTGCTCATTCACGGATTTACCGGGAGTACAGCAGAAATGCAACCAATGGGCCGTTTTTTTCAGAATCAAGGTTATACCGTTCATGCGCCGCTGCTGGCCGGACATGGAACCGTGCCCGAGGAAATGAAACAAACACGCTGGCAGGATTGGTGGAAGAGCGTTCTGCAGGGGTATGATCGGCTTGCCTCGTTTGGATGTAAGCGAGTGTTTGCTGCCGGTTTATCGATGGGAGGATTGCTTGCGCTACGGTTAACCCTCCATAGGCCGGTGGATGCTCTTATTTCGCTCAACACGCCCATCGAAGTGCGGGATAAGCGCATTAAATGGGCTAAATATGTACACTATCTTAGACCGTTTATCCCGCGGGGAGACAAAAAAGAAGTGCACATTGAGAAAGAGATGTTTCCGTATGAGCGATTCCCTCTCGTCTGTGTCGCCAGTCTCTGGGAATTAATTCGGGTTGTAAAGAAAGAAATAGGCTTGGTGAAAACCCCTGTACTTGTGCTGCAGTCTCAACATGATGAAACGATAGAACCCGCCAGTGCACGTTATATTTATTCTCAGATTGGTGCAGACTATAAAGAACTGAAATATTACGGGAACTCAGGCCATATTCTCACCCTGGATCGAGAACGGGAACAGGTTTTTCGGGACGTACATGCATTTATTTCCCGCGTGATTCCGGAGAAAAAATAGAAGATGGCTAATGTTTGTGTAAAGGAGGATAAGTATGCCTAACGACGAAAGAATTCTGACTTTTATGAGAGAACAAGCGTATCGTCCAATGACGGTAGGTGAATTAGAAGAAGTGTTTGGCGTGGATTCGGCCGGCTCTTTTAAAGAATTCGTTACATTGTTAAACCAGCTTGAAAGCGATGGGAAGGTCATCCGAACGCGTACCAACAGATATGGTGTCCCCGAGAAAATGAATTTAATCCGCGGGAAGCTGCAGGGTCATCCGAAGGGATTTGGCTTTGTCATTCCTGAAGAGAAGGGAATGCCTGACATCTATATTCACGCGAACGACATGAATGGTGCATTAAATGGCGATATTGTGCTGGCTCGGTTGAATCCGAACAGACATGGTCCCCGCCTGGAAGGGGATATCGTACGGATTGTTCAGCGCGGCAACCAGCAGATAGTTGGTACATATCAGGATGAGAAGCATTACGGTTTTGTCGTAACGGATGATAAGCGCATATCTAAGGATATTTTTATTCCTAAAGGTGAATCGCTGGGGGCGGTGGATGGACATAAAGTAGTTGTGGAAATTGTGAAGTTTCCGGAAACCGGGCGCGGAAATCCTGAAGGAAGAGTTGTGGAAATCCTTGGCCATAAAAATGACCCCGGCGTTGATATTTTGTCCATTATCCGCAAGTATCAGCTGCCTGAATCGTTTCCTGATGACGTTATGAGGGAAGCGGAAGCGGTGCCCGAATCCATTAGCGAAGAAGAAATTCAGGGCCGGCGTGATTTGCGAAACCGCATCATGGTCACGATAGACGGAGCGGATGCGAAGGACCTCGATGATGCGGTTTCCATTGAGATGCTTGAGAACGGAAATTACCTCCTGGGTGTCCATATTGCCGATGTTAGCTATTATGTAAAAGAAGACTCTCAACTTGATAGAGAAGCGTTCAATCGCGGAACAAGTGTCTACCTGGTTGACCGTGTGATTCCGATGCTCCCGCACCGTCTGTCAAACGGGATTTGCAGCCTGAATCCAAAGGTGGATCGCCTTACGCTAACATGTGATATGGAAATGGATAAGGAAGGAGCAGTAGTCCGCCATGAGATTTATGCGAGTGTGATTCGCACGAATGAGCGAATGACGTATTCCGACGTCTATAGGATTTTGGAGGAAAACGACCAGGCGTTAATTGAAAGGTACGGCAATTTAGTCGACCATTTTATCTTGATGAAGGAACTTGCGTTGATTCTCCGCCATAAGCGAATGGAGCGCGGAGCGATTGACTTCGATTTCGGAGAAGCAAAAATTCTTGTTGATAAAGAAGGAAAACCAACGGAAGTGAAAATGCGCGAGCGTACGATTGCCGAGCAAATTATCGAAGAATTCATGCTTGCCGCAAATGAAACAGTGGCTGAGCATTTTCACTGGATGAGGGTTCCGTTTATCTATCGTGTTCACGAGAACCCGGATAGTGACCGCTTACAGACATTCCTCGAATTTGTCACCAATTTCGGGTATTTTGTACGGGGCAAAGCGAACAGCATTCACCCGCGGGCGCTGCAGACGTTGTTAGAAGAAGCCAAAGGAACACCTGAAGAAATCGTCATTTCAAAAGTCATGCTCCGATCAATGAAGCAGGCGAAATATGAAGCGGAAAATAAAGGCCACTTTGGATTATCTACTGAATATTACACGCATTTTACTTCGCCCATTCGCCGGTATCCGGATCTCATCGTCCACCGGATGATTCGTGAATCGTTAAAACCCGGTGGATTTACTCCCGAACGAATCGAGGAGTGGCAGACGAAAATGCCGGAAGTGGCTGAACATAGTTCTGAACGGGAGCGCAATGCCGTAGATGCGGAACGTGAAACCGATGACCTCAAAAAGGCAGAGTATATGCTGCAGCATATGGATCAGGAATTTGACGGGATTGTCAGCAGTGTGGCGTCGTTTGGGATGTTTATTGAACTCCCCAATACGATTGAAGGCATGGTGCATATCAGCTACCTGACGGATGATTACTATGATTTTCACGAAAAACAGTATGCTCTGGTTGGCAAACGTACAGGCAGGGTGTTTCGCATTGGGGATGAGATCCGCGTCAAAGTCGTAAATGTGAATGTGGACGAGCATACAATTGATTTTGAAGTGGTGGGTCTGAAAAAGACAAAGAATGCGAGTGGCGATCGAGACAAGCGAAAGCCCCGCATTATTGCCGTAAAGGGTCCGGAGCGCAAGAAGCAAAAGGTAAAACCAGGAAAACCCGCTTCCGGTAAGGATAATCCATTCTGGATGGAAGCGATCGAGAAGAAAAAGAAGAAAAAGTCGGGCGTTCCGAAATCGGTAAAGAAAAAGAAGAAAAAGTAAGAACAACAACCATTATCGAAATAAAAAGGGGCTGTCCATTATTTGGAGCAGCCCCTTAGGGACAGGTTATCGAATCAAAGCAGGTATCTTAATCTATGAAGGAGTGAAATCAATGAAACACCAAAAGTTAACACCATTTCCACAGGACTTTTTATGGGGAGCTTCTACATCCGCTTATCAAGTAGAAGGTGCTTGGAATGAGGATGGTAAAGGACCTTCTGTAATGGACTTGGGAAAACACCCGGAAGAGGTAACGGATTTTAAAGTAGCAAGTGACCATTATCACCATTATAAAGAGGATGTTGCTTTAATGGCTGAAATGGGATTCAAAGCCTATCGTTTCTCCATTGCTTGGACACGCATTTATCCAAATGGAACAGGCGAAGTGAACCCAAAAGGCATTGAATTTTATAATCATCTGATTAATGAATTGGTTGCTAAAGGCATTGAACCTGTTGTCACCATGTATCATTTCGACTTACCTTATGCGTTAGAAGAAAAAGGCGGATGGTCGAATCGAGAAACTATTGATGCTTTTGAAAACTATGCGAAAACATTATTTGAACATTTTGGAGATCGTGTGAAATACTGGTTAACAATTAACGAACAAAATACGCTCATACTCCACGGGAAAGCTATTGGTTCCGTTGATCCGGATATGGAAAATCCAGAAAAAGAACTTTATCAACAAAATCATCACATGTTATTAGCCCAAGCAAAAGCAATGAATTTGTGCCATAAAATGTTACCCCATGCGAAAATCGGCCCAGCACCCAATATTCAATACGTGTATCCAGCAAGTTGTAAACCAGAAGATGTTCTAGCTGCTCAGAATTTCAATTCGATTCGTAACTGGCTCTATTTAGATATGGCATGTTTTGGGCGCTACAATAGTGTCGTGTGGAGCTATTTTGAAGAGAAAAGTTATACGCCTCGGATAGAAGAAGGAGATATGGACGTTTTAGCGAGTGCGAAGCCGGACTTAATTGCATTTAATTATTACAACACATTAACCGTGGAGCAAAGTAAAAACGATGCGGCTGATGTTCATAGTACAGGAGACGAACATCTTCAGATTGGGGAGCCGGGGGTTTATAAAGGTCACTCCAATAAATATCTAGAGACAACAGAGTTTGGTTGGGAAATTGATCCGGTAGGTTTCCGTATTACATTACGTGAAATATATGAACGCTATAATCTACCATTACTTGTAACGGAAAATGGTTTAGGTGCTTTTGACAAATTAGAAGAAGGGGATGTCATTAACGACGATTATCGAATAAATTACCTAAGAAAACATATTGAACAATGCCAACTAGCCATTACAGATGGCGTTAATCTGATTGGTTATTGCCCTTGGTCAGCGATTGACCTCGTGAGCACACACCAAGGAATCAGCAAACGTTACGGCTTCATCTATGTTAATCGCGATGAATTTGACTTGAAAGATCTTCGTCGTATAAAGAAGAAAAGCTTTTATTGGTATAAAGAAGTAATCGAAACAAACGGAAATAATCTAGGGATTCTTAGTAAGGACTCGTCCCCTTCCGTTTCCCTTTGGTAATGAAATTGAATGAAAATGTTTCGGCCTGTGACCTGCTAATTATAATTAAATCAGCAGATCACAGGTCGTTACTTTTTTGGTGGAGAAGACCCGAGTCCCAAACCGACCGACTGCAACATTTTTTTTGATATCGATGGCACGCAATCGCCGTGCCTTTTTTGTCTGGCCAATCTGTGGTAATATGAATAATACGTTGGATTGAAGGAGAAGGTTATGAGTAAAGACGCAATCAAGGTGGTCGCCCAAAACAAAAAAGCAAGGCATGACTACTTTATCGAGGAGACATATGAAGCGGGCATCGTCCTGACGGGAACAGAAATTAAATCGATTCGGGCAGGGCGGGCAAACCTCAAAGACAGCTTCGCCAGGATTCGGGATGGGGAGGCCTACCTTTACAATATGCATGTGAGCCCTTATGAGCAGGGAAACCGCTACAATCATGAACCGCTCCGTACCCGCAAGCTGCTGATGCACCGCAGTGAGATTAATAAACTGATCGGACATACAAAAGTAAGCGGCTATTCTTTAATTCCTCTCCGGCTGTATTTAAAAGGTGGATTCTGCAAAGTGGAAATCGGTCTTGCCAAGGGTAAGAAAAATTATGATAAGCGCGAAACATTGAAGCAGAAGGATGCGCAACGGGAAATTCAACGCGCGCTGCGGGAGCGGAATAGATAAAATGATCCGAATAAAACATGGTTCATGTAGTGGCATATACCATTATACGTAAGTTGCACTATATATCATTGTGTGATATACTTTATATACAACTTCATAAGTTGCAATTGCTCTTTTTCCCAGGAGCGACCCTTATTATACGGGGGCGTTCTGGATTCGACGGGGATGGTTCGAGCATGAGTAGCGAGCCGGTGGGTTGCGATTCCGTAAACAACGCAAGCGTAAATATAAACGCTAAAGAACAAAACAACTTCGCTTTAGCTGCCTAATAAGCAGTAGCGGTCCTCTCTCTCCATCGTCCATGTGGCGGGAATAGGACTCACCCTTTAGTGGACTACGCCTAAGGCTTCCGTCTGGAGCTAAGGGAAGAGATTAATCAGACTAGCCTATCAGGTAGTGGGTTACCTGGCAGCCAGATAGGCGAAATAACCACAGGTGACTGCGCTCGGAGAAGCTTATGTGTCGGAGTCTTCGGACGTGGGTTCGATTCCCACCGCCTCCACCAAATACATAGTGGAGTACCTAATTTTGTTTGAGAATTGAACCAAAAGTTTGCCGTTGCGGCAAGAAGCATATGCTTCAAAATACTCGCGGTAATAATCCATTTTAAAATGTCTATAAACAAAGAGATCGACTTTTTTATTCGATCTTTTTTATTTTAGGTACGGGCCAAAAGGTAAAAAAACTTCCTTTTTAACGATCGGGGGCGATTCTTCATTAAGAAGGATTGCTTTTTGTTATGTGATTAAACTCGTAACTAAGTATGCAATTAAGGTATAATATAATCTAATGAATGAATCGTCTTCAATTAGCATTGTTTGTCAGTAATATGAAATGGTAACGCCTTACAGGTATTCTGACAAGTGTTGAAGAAGCAGCATATTTCATAATTAATAATTTTTGTGAAGTTGAAAGAGAGTGGAACATATGGGCCGTAAGTGGAACAATATTAAGGAAAAAAAAGCGTCAAAAGATGCAAATACGAGTCGTATATTTGCAAAATTTGGAAAAGAAATTTATGTAGCAGCAAAGCAGGGTGAACCTGACCCAGAATCAAATCGGGCTTTAAAAGTCGTACTTGAGCGTGCAAAAACGTACAGTGTACCGAAAGCGATTATTGACCGTGCGATTGAAAAAGCGAAAGGCGGTTCAGAAGAAAGCTATGACGAACTTCGTTATGAAGGCTTCGGACCAAATGGATCAATGGTAATCGTAGATGCACTGACAAATAACGTGAACCGTACTGCATCCGATGTGCGTGCTGCATTTAGTAAAAACGGCGGTAACATGGGAGTAACTGGATCTGTAGCCTATATGTTTGATGCAACGGCTGTCATCGGTCTTGAAGGTAAAACAGCAGATGAAGTGCTTGAAATATTAATGGAAGCAGATGTAGACGCACGTGACATTTTAGAAGAAGATGAAGCGGTTATCGTTTATGCCGAACCTGACCAGTTCCATGCAGTGCAAGAAGCATTGAAGAATGCTGGAATAACTGAATTTACAGTTGCAGAACTAACAATGCTAGCGCAAAATGATGTAACACTTCCAGAAGACGCACAAGCACAATTTGAAAAATTGATTGATGCGCTAGAAGATTTAGAAGATGTTCGACAAGTGTATCACAACGTGGATTTGGGTGAATAATACATACAAGAAAGCAGACCTTTGTTATGTAACAAAAGGTCTGCTTATTGTCACAATTTCTTGTGTGCTATCTTTTGCATCAATTCCTCATTCGTCTTGGAAAAACTCTTATTGAATTGAATGTTCGTGCACGTTTTGGGGTATACGAAAACAAAATATCCAGTTTCACAATTGTTTATACAGGGTTATATAAGCAAGGGCCTCCTTCGCCGGTGAACTGTGTTCAGCAATCCATTCCTTTGCTTGCTTAACAACCTTCTCCCGTAAGGAGACGTTTTTCACAATTGAATGAACGGCCTCTGTAAACCCATTCATTGTTTCATAAAGCCAACCTGTTTGTTCATGGCGAATTAACTGTATATTGGCTTCATTTTTTCGTGCGATAACAGGTCGGCCCATCGCCATTGCTTCCATAATCGCAAGTGACTGACCTTCAGATATCGAAGTGTTAATCACAATGTCGGCTTGTTCGTACCATAATTTCATAACCTCATAAGGAACAACGCCGGCATACTTCATCCAATGACGCTGCTCTGTCTTTCTTTGTACCTGCTTATAGACATCCTCATCCAAATTTGCACCAAGAATAATAAAATTCATGTTAGGATACTTATGAATTAGCTCATCAAGTGCCGGAAGAACATGCAAAACATCTTTGACCGGACGTAAACCGGCAGGGAGAAGAATACGGGGGACCATTTCTTCTTTTCTTGCTGATATACTCCAGGGCAGCCAAATACCCTGAGGGATAACAAAAGTTTTATCCATCCATTTTGGGAATAATTTTTTTACCTTCTCCTTTGCATCCTCTGTAAAAACGGTAATATAAGCTGCATTATTTAAGAAGGAAAACATTTCATCATCCATGCTTGCCTGTAAATCAATATTAATATCCGTCCCCCCCATCGTAACAAGATAAGGACGATTTAAGATGATGCGGTTTTCTTTTGCCCACTGTATAAATCGGGTAGCGTGTAAAATATGGAAAATATCGGCATCGGGATAATGCCAATGATCATCCTCTAAGTAAGGAATAACAGATGTACTGATATTTTGCTGCTGTAGAAAATGAACAAGTCGTTTAATCGTTGTTGAGTTTCCTCTGGGCTGGTTAAAATAGGGAGCGAAAAATAAAACATGCACAGCAATCACCTATATGGAGTAGAATCAATACTATATAAATCATAATGTAATGGAAGTAAGATAACAAATTTAGAATATGATATGGAAAACTTTTAACATCTGAACTGCCCCTACAACAGATTCCGTTAAATGATGGGCCGGAAAGAGCCTCTGAACGTCCGCCTCATACCCACCATATTGACTGGTCCAGCTTGTTCCCCGGTGAAGTAATCCTTAATGGTCCACCTAGAAAGGAAATAGCTTTAACTTTCGACGATGGTCCTGACGATACTTGGACGCCGCTCGTTTTGGACGTCCTGAGGAAGCATAATGTTAAAGCTACCTTTATGTGTGTAGGTAAGAGGGCTGCAGCAAATCCTCAGGTCTTAAGGCGGATGTTTCAGGAAAAACATATCATTGGCAATCATAGCTGGGATCACCCTAATTTAACCAAAATCCCAATAAAAGAGGTCATCAACCAAATTAAGAGATGTGAAGATGAAATCCATCGAATTATTGGAGTAAGAACGCGTTTTTTACGGCCGCCTTATGGCGCACTAAACGAAGAAATCATCAGAGAAGCCATCAAACTAAATTATAGGATTATATACTGGGACGTGGACAGCCTTGATTGGGATGGACTCACTGCCAGACAAGTAGCGCATAACATTCTGTACAATATTAGGCCGGGTGCAATTGTTTTACAGCATAGTGCGGGGGGACGAGGTGAAAGTTTGGAAGATACTGTAAGAGCTCTCCCGGTCGTGATTGAGACATTACGTAGAGAAGGATACCGGCTCGTTACGATTACTGAATTATTAAAGATATCGCCATATAAATAAATATTCCCGAATTTTGTATCTGCTTTGGATAACTTGAAAACTCAGAAAGTGTCAAGACATAAGGCTGGTCCCAAAAAAGTATGATATTATTCCTTTATGGTTGACAGTGCTAAAAAGCCCGTTTGTTACAACGGTCTTTTACTCCAACTTGAGGGAATTTTTTATTGTTGGAAGGTGAAAAAATGAGTGAACGCATCCTAATTGTTGAAGATGAAGAGAAAATAAGCAGATTGTTGCAGTTGGAATTAAGCTATGAAGGATATTATGTAGAAAAGGCCAATACGGGGAGAAAAGGTTTGGATTTAGCACTTGAGCAATCTTGGGATTTAATTTTACTGGATATCATGCTTCCAGAGCTTAGTGGCACGGAGGTATTAAGAAGATTACGTAAGATTGATTCCTTGACTCCGGTTATTTTTTTAACGGCAAGAGATACCATTCCAGATAAGGTAAGTGGGTTAGACCAAGGAGCAAATGATTATATTACGAAGCCATTTGATATTGAAGAATTGTTAGCGAGAATTCGTGCTTGTATCCGGAATCGCCTACTTGTTAATGAAGGTATAAAAGAAACATACCCTCCTATTATGAGAAACGACTCGCTCGTAGTTCATACGTTGACTAGAGAAGTGGAACGTGAAGGTGTGAAAATTGATCTTACTCCTAAAGAGTTTGATTTGCTTATTTTTTTAATGAAAAACAAGAATATGGTTTTAGATAGGGAGCAAATCATTAATCACGTATGGGGTTTTAATTATATTGGCGAAACAAATGTAGTAGATGTCTATATTCGATATTTGCGAAAAAAAATAGACTATAAGTTTAACACTCATTATATACAAACGATTCGTGGTGTTGGTTACTGTATTCGGGAGAGTGAACAATGAGTTTTAAATTTAAAATATCTCTGTTCACTTCTATTTGGGTTATTTGTATTCTACTACTTGTTAATTTTATTATCTATTTTTTATTTATAAAAATAACGACAGCAAATGAAAAAGAGATGCTCTTTTCCAAGGCAGATAATATTGTAGAGAATGTAAGTGTAAGTGATTTACTGACACAACATAAAGAAAATGTCCTTCAAAAATTCTTACCGGACAATTCCATGATTCGGGTAGTAGATAAAGATTTTAACATCGTTAATCAAATCACAGATGATCCAGATGCTATAAAAATTAAGCAAAAATTAACGCAAGCATCTAACTCGGATTTATATTCTGTTAATGGACATAAAATCCTTATCGTACGTTCCCCGATACGAGTAGAAGGGACTGTTATAGGAACGTTAGAAATGGGGGAGAAGCTTGTTTCCTTAGAAGGGAATATAAATACGCTCATTTCTGTTTTGCTTTTTTCTTCGTTAGGTGCTGTTCTTCTTACTATTGTTAGTGGGATGTTGCTGTCCAGGATGATGTTACGCCCACTTTCTAACATGATTCATACGATGAAAGAAATTGATACAAGTTTAACATTCAAGAAAATTCCAGTGGAAGATAAGCCGAAAGATGAAATATATCAGGTAATTTCTACATTTAATCATATGATTGAACGGTTAGAGACGGATTTTATGAAGCAGCGGCAGTTTGTTTCCGATGCCTCCCATGAATTGAAAACGCCATTAACCATTATAGAAAGTTATGCGAACATGTTAAAAAGATGGGGAATGAACGACGCTGAAATTCAAAAAGAAGCCATTACGTCTATTCATGAAGAAGCGCTTCACATGAAAAAGATAACTCAACAATTGTTAGATTTAGCTTCGTCGGAAAAGGAAGATAACCTTACAATACAGGAGTTTGACCTCGTTGGTTTATGTGAAAATGTCGGAAAATTACTAAGGAAATTGTATCATCGGTCAATAAAAATAATTTCTATCTCGAATCCAATGTTTATAGTTGGAGACTCCTTAAAAATAAAACAACTGCTGCTTATTTTAGTAGATAATTCTCTTAAATACAGCAAACAAGCTGTGGAAATTCATTTGAATCAAAATCCTGAACAAACGTTTATTAAAGTAAAAGATTATGGAATTGGTATACCAGAAGAAGAGATAGATCTTATTTTCGACAGGTTTTATCGAGTAGATAAATCCCGTGCGCGCAAAACCGGAGGAACAGGACTCGGCCTATCTATTGCGAAATCCATTGTTATTCAGCATGGAGGTGCTATTCATGTTTTATCAAAAGAAGGAATTGGCACCGAGGTTGTAATCAAGTTACCTAGAAAATGAAACTGGTAATCTTTTTATATGCAGCAAATATAATGTATTCCTAAAAAACATAGTGTCTAAAATGGCACTGTGTTTTTTAGTTTAAATGCAGACGTTTCTATCTATTTACTATTATGAAAATCTCTTTTTTAATTTTCATTGTTTTTTCATATTCATACTACCGTTTTTTTATATGAAAAATCCATAATCAAGTTTGTAATTAGAATAAACATATAGGGAGGAAATGAAGATGAAAATGAAGATGGGAATAACAGCCCTGGCACTAATTTTAATTTTTCTATTAGCAGGTTGCGGAAGTAAGCAGCTTTCAACCACCTCTAGTACCGATAATAGTACGCATACAAACCAGGTGTCGACTACTAATTCTAACCAGTCAAGCACAACATCATCATCGGATAATGGGGGTTCGCCAAAATCCGAAAAAGCAACCAATCAGGAGAATCCAGTGAAAAGTAATGAAAAACCTCTACCACCAGAAAAAAATCCTGTAGGTGATATTCCTGATTCGCAGGCATTCGTAAATTATACCTCTAATCAGGGTGGTTATTCTATTGCAGTACCTGAGGGCTGGTCCAGAACAGAAAACGGGGCTGATGCTCGTTTTGTAGATAAGTTTGACGGAGTAAAAACAACGATTGGCACAGATGCCAGGCCTTTCACATTAGATAATATTAAGAATAATCAGGTAAAAGATTTGATCGCGAATGGCCGCGCAATTAAAATAGTCGAAATAAAAGAGGTTACTCTACCTGGTGGAAAATCCGTAGTAGTGAAATATAATTCGAACTCTGACCCAAATCCTGTAACTAACAAACAAATTCGATTAGAAAATGAAACCTTCTATTTCAACAAAAATGGAAAGATAGGCTCCCTTACTGTGTGGGCGCCACTGGGTTCAGACAACGTTGATCAATGGAAAAAAATATCCGAGAGCTGGAGGTGGAAATAAAATGACGGTCCTGCGTGCGAATGATATTTATAAATTTTATCATTCAGAAGAAGATGAAACACTTGCGTTAAAGGGTGTAAGCATTGAGATCAAATCGGGGGAAATGGTTGCGTTGATGGGACCATCAGGTAGTGGAAAATCAACACTATTGTCATGCCTTGTTGGTTTGGATGAACCGGATGGGGGTTACGTGGAGTTGCACGGGCAGCGAATAACCCGTCGGCCGGAAACAGAGCGTGCAGCAATGCGGGCAAAGCATATAGGTATTTTGAAACAATCAGGAAATTTGTTAAATCATCTTACTGTTGAGGGAAATATATTGCTCCAGATGAGGCTGGCAAACAAGTATAATAAGGAACACTTAAATCAATTAATCGATATGGTGGGACTCAGTCATCGGAAAAAGGCATATCCCTCTCAATTGTCAGGTGGAGAAGCAGCACGTGTTGGATTAGCTGTCGCATTATCAAAGGAACCTTCAATCTTGCTGGCAGACGAACCAACTGGAGAAGTGGATGAGGAAACTGAAAAGCGTATTTTAGATTTATTTGACCAGCAGCGGACAAAAGGCGGTGCTGTACTGATTGCCACACATAGTAGTATGTTAGGTAGCCGTGCAGATCGAATCGTACATTTAAATGATGGAAGGATTGTAGAGTGATGGTGATTTCCCAGCAATTACTTGTGGATGCAACAAATATTGGCTGTTCATATAGAAATGGACAAACTGATGTGGTCGCACTTGAATCGGCTACTTGTAAAATCAAACCTGGAGATAAAATTGCACTGGTTGGCCCATCGGGTAGTGGAAAGTCGACACTTCTGCAAATTTTAGGGGGGCTTGAAATACCTACGAAAGGTTCGATTACGTGGCCACTTTTAGGAGAAAGAAACGTTCTTCGGCCTGTCCATATAAGTTTTATTTTTCAAATGCCTAGTTTACTAGCGCCACTCTCAGTTATAGAAAATGTGGAAATCCCGCTTTTGTTAAACAATGTAGAGGCAAATAAGGCAAGAGCTGAAGCGATGAATGCTTTGGAACGATTGGAAATGCATCGCCTTGCCAATAAATTGCCCGAGGAACTGTCAGGAGGACAAGCACAAAGAGTAGCTGTCGCAAGAGCGTTGGCGGGTAAACCAAAACTAATACTGGCAGATGAGCCAACGGGACAACTCGACCATCCAACAGCAAATTTTATGATGGATACTCTTTTATCAAATATAAATGAAAGCGGAGCAGCTATCGTTGTCGCTACACATGATAGTGAGGTTGCTAAACGATTTGATTCGAAATGGCACATGCATCGAGGCAGACTGGAGGAGGAAGACATTTGAATTATTTAATATGGATAAAGGGATTATTGTTACGTAACAGTGTCCGAATGTGGGGGGCAATAGTAGGAGTCGCATTGACAGTGGCTCTATTAGCATCCTTGGGTGCCTTTATCTCAGCAAGCGATTCCATTATGACGGCAAGAGCGGTGAAAGATGTACCCGTTGATTGGCAAATTTTACTTTCCCATCCTTCAGACCGACAGAAGGTTATTAAAGCCGTTCAGGATACGACCTCATACCATTCTCTGTCAGAGGTTGTTTATGCAGATACCACAGGTTTTTCTGCTACAGCGGCTGGGACAACACAGACAACTGGTGCAGGACAGGTAGTTGGAGTTTCACAACAGTACGCCCGCCTTTTTCCTTCACAAATCCGATATTTACTGGGTTCAACGGACGGCGTGTTAATAGCACAACAAACGGCAGCAAATTTACACGTTTCCGTTGGCGATCAAGTGACTATTAAGCGCGTCGGATTGCCACCAGTAAAAGTAAAGATTGACGGTGTTGTTGATCTCCCTAATGCCGATTCACTTTTTCAGGCAGTGGGCGTACCTGCAAATGCGGCGCCACAGGCACCACCGGATAATGTTCTATTATTGCCAAGTTCAAAGTGGCATCAAATTTTTGATGCACAAATGAGTGGACACCCGGATTCTGTGAAAACGGAGCTTCACTTAAACATCTCTCATCAGCTGCCGCATGACCCAAGTTCGGCTTATGTATATGTCCAGCAATTGGCCAACCATGTAGAGGCCTTGATGTCAGGCAGTGGAATAGTAGGGAACAATCTTGCTGCAAGGTTAGGTGGAGTAAGGGAAGATAGTTTATATGCAAGAATTCTATTTTTATTCTTAGGTCTTCCCGGTGCTATTTTAGCTGCATTACTTACGGTTTCAATCGCTGCTTCTGGATCACAGTTAAGGCGTGAACAACAGGCACTTCTTCGAACACGTGGAGCTTCTATAGCGCAAGTATTGAATTTCGCCACGGTAGAAGCTCTGTTGGTTGGAATATTTGGAGTGATAGCGGGATTACTTCTGTCTGTTTTTGCTTCCAAATTTATTACAGGTGCAAGCTTGATTTTTAATACTTCCACTATCATCTGGGTTTCTTTGGCCGCCATATCTGGATTTTTTCTTTCTATCTTCTCAGTTTTATTGCCAGCATGGAAAGATGCCAGATATTCAACAGTCGATTCTGCAAAAGCAATCATTGGGAGGAAAAGAAAACCGCTATGGAGACGTATCTATTTAGATATTATCCTTTTGGTTATCTCTGCTGTATCCTTTGTGAATTCCGCAAATACAGGCTATAAACTCGTACTGGCACCCGAAGGAGTAGCTCAAACTTCTGTTCATTATGAGGCATTTATTGCACCGTTTTGTCTATGGCTGGGTGGCACTCTTCTCTTTATGAGACTGCTATCCATTGCGTTAGATAAGGGAAAGAATATCTTGTCAAAGATTTTTCGACCAGTCGCCCACAATTTATCTCATGTAGTATCCAGCTCTTTTAGTAGACAGAGAAAGCTATTAGTGCGAGGAATTATTTTAGTTTCCTTATCCTTTTCTTTTGCTACTTCAACAGCTGTATTTAATACTTCTTACAATGCACAAGGATTAGTGGATGCACAGTTAACTAATGGAGCGGATGTAACAGTATCAGGTTCAACTGCAGCAAATCCAGCGAGCAAGCTTCAGGAATTAAGTAAATTAAACGGAGTCGTAGACATTCAACCAATGCAGCATCGTTTTGCGTATGTTGGGAATGATTTGCAGGATTTATTTGGAATAGACGCACAGCATATTGGCCAAGCAACACATATTTCAAATGCTTATTTCGAAAACGGGGATGCAAGGGCATCTTTATCTAAGTTATCCCAACAAAAAGATGGAATTTTTGTATCAGCAGAAACCGCGACAGATTATCAATTACAGCCAGGAGATCAAATAAATCTTCGTTTACAGGGTAAAGACCATCAATATCATGTGATTCCATTTCACTTTGTTGGAATCGTCCGTGAATTCCCAACAGCCCCGAAGGATTCTTTTTTAGTAGCGAATGCTGGTTATATAGCTGAGAAAACTGGTGTGAACGCATATGAAACAATATTAATGCACACCAATATCTCTCCGGAGAAGCTTGCGTCACAGGCTAAAAAAGTGGTTGTTAATTTACCGGGTGTGAAGGTTACGGAAATTAATTCAACACAAAAAACGATAAGTACGAGTTTGACGTCCGTTAACTTGCATGGCTTAACAAGGCTGGAACTCGTGTTTTCCATCCTATTCATTGCAGGTGCAACAGGATTAGTTCTGGCATTGGGCATGAATGAACGCAGAAGGATTTATTCCATTTTGACTGCAATTGGCGCCAAACGCAATCAATTAGGTGCCTTTCTCTGGAGTGAGGGATTGCTTATTTTAACCGTTGGAGGAGTAATTGGATTAGGGTTTGGGATGTTGATAGCTCAAATATTAGTAAAAGTGCTGGAAGGTGTGTTTGATCCACCGCCTGAATTTTTAAACATTCCTTGGGGATACTTAGTAATCTTAATAGTGACAGGCATTGCCTTTATGATAGTAGTTATACTTGGAATGATTAACTATTCGAGAAAGGATATCTCTCAATCGTTGAGAAACTTGTAATAAAAGGAAAACAAAAGCAGCTACCTGATTTGATCCAGGAAAGCTGCTTTCGTTGTGTCCGACTCATGCCGCAACCAGCCCCCAAACTTTTTGATTGCTATTTTTCCAGTGCATTGCTATACTAAACTCAACGTAAACGTTTTCGTTAGCAGTGAGGTATACATGAAACCAACCATAAAGGATGTAGCAAAAGCAGCGAATGTCTCGATTGCCACAGTATCCCGCATTTTAAACAATTTACCCGGGTACTCGGAGGAGACAAAGACAAAAGTAATGAATGTCATTGAAGAGATGGGTTATCAGCCAAATGCGATCGCGCGCGGGTTAATTAATAAACGTACACAGACGATCGGTGTTTTATTTCCCGATGTGTCGAGTATGTTCTCTTCGAAACTTCTAAATGGCATTGAGTATACAGCCAATCGTTTGAACCATAGTGTTATCGTATGCAATACAGACTCAAATGGAAAACGAATCATGAAGTACTTGCAGGTGTTAAGAGAAAAACAGGTAGACGGCATTATTTTTGTAAGCGGTGCCTTGCAGGAGGAACCGTACCGGGCGCTTATGGCGATGCAGATTCCTGTCGTTCTTGTTGCTACCTTACCCCATCCGTATGATTTGCCTTACATAAAAGTGGATGATAGTAAAGCCGCCTACAGTGCCACAACGTTTCTGATAGAAAAAGGGCACCGGCATATTGGCATGATTGCCGGGACAAAGGATGACATGATTGCCGGAAGGCCGCGGGTCGAGGGATATATGCAGGCACTCACGGATTATGACATTCCTGTAAGAGAACCGTATATTGTTTACGGGGATTTCGGGTATCGAAGCGGACTGTCCGGCATGGAACAGCTGTGGGAGCAGGCCCCCAATATAACGGCAGTGTTTGCTGCGAGCGATGAAATGGCGGTCGGGGCCCTTCTGGCGGCCCATAAACACGGGGTGCACGTTCCTGATGAATTATCGGTTATTGGATACGATAATACTCAGATTGCTGAAATGGCGATTCCCCCGCTGACGACCGTATCACAGCCGCTGCACGAGATGGGGAAAGAGGCAGCGCAGATGCTGCTCACTATGATGGAAGACCCGAGCCGTGCAAAAAATCTTATTATGCCCTACACCGTGGTTGAACGGGAAACCGTCAAAGATATAACATAATATTTTTTGAACTCAACGTAAACGTTTACGTTTAAGTGTTTCTTACACCATCATAAGTTCACCAGCGAGGGCTTAAAATCATCATGGACCTTGTGGTGAATCATAGTTCTGATGAACATGCCTGGTTTATGGAATCGAGAGCATCAAAGGATAACCGGTATCGCGACTACTATATCTGGCGCCCTGGAAAAGAGGGGAGAGAACCGAATAACTGGGAGTCGTTTTTTAGCGGTTCCGCCTGGCAGTATGATGAAACGACAGGTGAATACCATTTGCATTTATTCTCTTCATTTCCAAGGTAGAAGGTTTTCCGGACGCTCCACTACCGGAAGGCAAAACATATGGGTCTCCATTTCCGTATATCGCAAACGGCCCGCGAATTCACAAGTTCCTGCAGGAGATGAACAGGGAAGTACTATCCAGGTACGATATCATGACGGTAGGGGAAATGCCCGGCGTTTGTCCGGAACAGGCAATTAAGTACACGGGTGAGAATTGCAACGAGCTGAATATGGTTTTTCAACTACCAGGGCGAAGAAATTGGGATGACCAATGTTCGATTTACTTCAATCGAGGATTATCGTGACATTGAAACGCTCAATATGTATCGCGAGAAAATGGAAAAACTAATTCAGCTTCGCAAAGAAAACCTTGTTACTTGTATTTTATAAATTTGTGTTTCGTGATTTTTTATTTAGCAGATAAGGATGGTGGATGATCGTGAATAAATACTGGTGGAAAGAAAGCGTTGTCTATCAGATATACCCCCGCAGCTTTATGGACAGCAACGGGGACGGGATCGGCGACCTGCAAGGAATTATATCAAAGCTCGATTATTTAAAAAGCCTCGGGATTGATGTTATCTGGCTTTCGCCGGTCTATCAATCTCCCAACGATGATAATGGCTACGATATTAGTGACTATCAGGAAATTATGGATGAATTCGGCACGATGTCGGACTGGGAACAACTGCTTGCTGACGTGCACGCACGTGGAATGAAGCTGATTATGGATCTCGTGCCCAACCATACGTCAGATGAACATCCATGGTTTATCGAATCGCGTTCCTCGAAAGACAGCCCGAAGCGGGATTGGTATATTTGGCGTCCCGGCAAAAACGGGAAGGAACCAAATAACTGGGAATCCATTTTCAGCGGTCCAGCCTGGAAATACGATGAAACGACCGGTGAATATTACATGCATTTGTTCTCTGCCAGGCAGCCGGATTTAAACTGGGAAAATCCAATTGTGCGCCATGAAATCTATAATGTGATGAAGTGGTGGCTGGCGAAAGGCATTGATGGCTTCCGGATCGACGCCATTACCCATATTAAAAAAACAGCGGGGCTGCCTGACGCGGCAAATCCCGAAGGAAAACCTTATGTTCCTGCATTGGAACATCATTTAAACCGGCCGGGCATTCATGACTTCCTGCAGGAGATGAAGGACGAGGCGCTTTCCAAATACGAAGCTATGACGGTTGGTGAAACCCCGGGTGTTTCTCCTGAAGATGCCTTAGAGTACGTAAATGAAATGACCGGAAAATTCAATATGGTGTTCCAGTTCGAGCTTATGGAGATCGACAGCGGCCCGGGCGGAAAGTGGGATCTCAAGCTCTGGCGGCTCCGCGATTTAAAAAAAGTGATAACCAGATGGCAGAAAGGACTCGAAGGAAAAGGGTGGAACTCGCTGTATCTGGAAAACCACGATCAGCCCCGCTCTGTATCCAGATTCGGCGATGACCACAAATACCATAAGGAATCAGCCAAGATGCTGGCCACATTCTTCATGATGCTTCAGGGAACTCCTTATATTTATCAGGGGCAGGAAATCGGTATGACGAACGTTCGTTTTTCCTCGATTGACGACTATAAGGACGTTGAAATCTTGAACTACTACCGGGAAGCACTTAAAGAAGGTAAAGCCGGACACGATGTGATGGAATCTATCTATTCAAAAGGCCGGGATAACGCCCGCACACCGATGCAGTGGGATGCCACACAGAACGCGGGATTCAGCAGCGGCACGCCATGGATCAAGGTGAATCCCAATTATGGTCAGATTAATGTGCAGCAGCAGCTGCAGGATCCGGATTCCATTCTCCATTACTATAAAAGGTTGATTGCGCTGCGCAAACAAAATCCGGCGCTTATATACGGAACGTATGATTTGATTGCGGAAGAAAATGAAAAAGTGTATGCGTATACGCGAACGTTTGAAAATGAGACCATTCTTGTTATCCTGAATTTCACCAGGGAAACTGTGCCGTTTGAACTGCCGGATTCGCTTTCCAATGCGACAGCACAAGTAATGATTAGAAACTATCAGACAGACCGCTCTGAAACCATTCACTCATTAATTTTACAGCCCTATGAGGCTTTGGTTTATCGGCTTAATTAAATCGTTCCTCGGAAAGAGGGGAGTGTTTCACAATGAAAATATGGAAAAAAGGATTACGCTTGGCTGTCGCTTTTAGTCTTGCTGGTTCTCTGGCTGCCTGCGGCACAGGTCAGAATCAGATTTCAAACGCACAGCAGGCAAAACCGAATGAGAAAGTGAAACTTGTCTATGCACGGGGGAAAGATGTAACGCCAGGTACGAGGAAGCTGATTGCGGCGTTTGAAGCCAGACATCCGAACATTCAGATCGAGTCTCGTGAAATGCCGGCTGATGTCGGACAAAGCCATGACCAATATGTCACTATGTTTAGCGCAAAATCTTCGGAAATCGATGTGTTCGACCTGGATGTTGTCTGGCCGGCCGAATTTGCACAGGCAGGTTATATCTGGCCGTTAAACCGCTTTATTGAACGCGACCATATCAATATGAACAACTATATCCAAGGTGCGGTAGACGCTGGAAATTATAACGGAAAACAATGGGCTATGCCTAAGTTTATCGATACGGGGCTTCTGTTTTACCGAAAAGATATTGTGAAGCAGCCGCCGAAGACATGGGATGAACTCATTGCGATGGCCGAAAAAACAAAGGGCGAGAAAGGGACAAAATTCGGGTATCTGATGCAGGCCAAACAGTATGAAGGGGTTGTCTGCAACTTTATTGAATTCGTAAATGCTTACGGCGGCAAAGTGATTGACGAAAAAGGTGATGTTGTCATCAATAGCCCAAACACGGTAAAAGGATTGAAAAAGATGATCCAGATCGTTCAATCCGAATATGTGCCAAGCAACATTAAGACGTTTACCGAACTTGAATCCCATACCGCTTTCATTGAGGGGCAATCTCCGCTCATCCGAAACTGGCCGTACCAGTACGAACTGGCCCAAGATCCGGCACAGTCGAAGATTAGCGGAAAAGTTGGCGTAGCTCCGCTGCCTGCGGGCGATGCCGGCTCGGCAGCCGCACTGGGCGGATGGCTGATAGGAATTAACAAATATTCGAAACATCCCCAGGAAGCGTGGGAGTTTGTCAAGTTTATGACCGGGGCTGAAGGCCAGAAAATCACGGCCCTCTACGGAGGTTCTGCACCCACGTATTTGCCGCTGTACAATGACGCAGCAATAAAGAAGAACGAGCTTTTTGGTAACAAAAACTTTGTCCAGGGTATTAAAGCTGCCGTTCCGCGTCCCGTATCGCCCATCTATCCGAAGATTTCTGACATCATTCAGATTGAAGTATCGAAGGCGCTCGCCGGTGAGCAAACACCGAAACAATCGGTAAAGAATATGGAAATTAAGATGAAAGAAGCAATGAAAGGATAATGGAAAGCGGGTGAACATGGTGAAAAAGAACTCAGGAAGCAGCCTGACCGAAAAACAGATGGGATACTTATTTGTTCTGCCGGCCCTTATCATTATTTTAGTAATCGCAATCTGGCCGGTTGTTCGTTCTTTTTGGATTAGCTTGTATGATATCCGGTTAAACGACCCGGCAAAAGCAGCCATTCATCGTTCCTACGGGATTGATATGGAGCAATATGTAGATACGATTCCATACGTACTTAATGATTTACAGAAGGAAAGAGAAAGTGCAAATCCCGGGGTGCGGCAGGAACTGCAGACTGTTCAACAAAAGGCAGAGAAGCTTAAAAACGAAATAAACAGCGAAAGCCAGGTGGCTGCACGGTATCCGCTGGTTGAAAAAATGCTGAGCGAATACCAGGTCATTCCGGACAATGTAAAATATGCGGAGATTAGCGCAGTCAAAGCCGGGCAAATCAAAAGTGAAATAAAGAACCTTGAGTTCAGCCTTGTTAACATATCCGGCAAGCATAGTTTGAAAAATCAACACGAACTCCTTGGCCTGCTTCACGGATTAGAAGTTTCTTTAATCAATCCCAACTTCATTGGCCTTGCACATTATTCGTCGTTTCGTTATTCTTGGGCTTGTGCTTGCGGTCTCAATGTTTCCGCAAATCGCGACGATTTCGCCTATTTTCATGTTTTTGCAGTCCATTGGGTTAACGAATAGTTATTTAGGGTTAATTATTCCTTACACAACATTTGCCCTGCCGCTGGCGATTTGGAACTTGACGACGTTTTTTCGGCAGATTCCTTACGATATGGAGGAAGCAGCCAAGATGGATGGGGCCTCTATTCTTCAGACATTCGGCAGAGTCATTCTTCCGCTTGCCCTGCCGGGAACGTTTACGACCGCCATTCTTGTCTTTATCGCTGCGTGGAATGAATTCTTATTCGCACTCACGATTAACACGAAAGAAAGCATGAAAACTGTGCCGGTTGGGATTGCATTGTTCCAGGGGCAGTATACGATGCCGTGGGGCGAAATATCAGCTGCCGCCATTATTGTAACGGTTCCGATTATCATTCTCGTACTGTTTTTTCAACGAAGTATTGTCTCCGGTGTTACTGCAGGTGCGGTGAAGGAATAGGACATGAGGAAGGAAAAACCGGTTGTGAAGTGAAATTACCTGCAGTTGTTTAATGGTTTACGGTTGAACTTAGCAACGAACAAAAATATTCCTATGGAAAAAAGGGAGACATATTTCCTGCCGACTAGCTCCATTTTTGAGCTGCCCTGATGTTTCCGACAGGGTCTCCCTTTTTTCCATCAGCCGCTTCAACTTCTGCTTTCGAGGGGCACAACGCGGTGATCGTTTTGAAAAAATACGAATGAGAAGTTTTACAATTACTTAATATAACGCTAACTTCTTTTATAATTTTCATAAACTCTCTTAATAAAACCAGACTAATATAATAGGTGACAAGTAGATAAATTTTCGGGCGGAGAATTTGGAGAACCCATAGTACAGCTAAAGTTGCTTACAATTTTTAACAGCTTTACTGTTACTATAGGTTCTTTATTTTTTCTCATATAGAAGGAGTGGAATTTTCTGTGAATCAACAGGAATTATATCAACAGATTAGAACGCACAGGAAAATTGCATCAGTTAAATCTAATAAGCATTTAGAAAAGGCAATTGAAAGCAATGTGAGTGGTGTATTTTTACTCACTGGAAATATAGGAATCATTAAACGATATGTAGATTTATTCATTTCAAACAGATTGTTTGTTTTTCTCCACCTGGAGAAAATCGGAGGGCTTCAGGTTGATCGGGAAGGTCTTGAATTCATTGCTTCCTATGTAAAACCGACAGGCATTATTAGCACGAAGAGTTCAACCATTAAACAAGCAAAGAAGTTAGGCTTACGGACGATTCAACGTGTTTTCCTGGTCGATTCAGATGCTTTGCAGCATGGGATTGAAACATGCGAAACCGTGCAGCCGGATGCGATCGAACTGATGCCGGGAATCATCCCAACAATGATTGAAAAAGTTAGAGCGTTAACGGACATTCCCATTATCACAGGTGGACTCATATCAACAGCCGAAGAGATGAGAGAACCATTAAAACACGGCGCCATTGCCATATCGACAGGAAATCCGGACTTATGGGGAGTTGATTTGAATCAGGGTATGTCCTAGGTATGATCAGAGACTACATCGAACAGGTTAAAAAAAATCATGATCAACTTGTCAAACCCTATCCTTTTGTTAAAGAAGGACTTACTATACTCCACAACCTGGGATATCAAATGGGGATTGTGACAAATAAAGAACGTCAACTGGCTGAAATGGGAGTGGCTCTTGCGGGTATTCATGATTTACTTCAGGTAGTTATCTGTATTGAAGATGTGAAGAAAGGAAAGCCTGCAGCAGAGCCTATATTTAAGGCAATATCAAATAGAGTTTGTTGCGTTCTTAAAAGATTTACATGGAAGAAATGAGGTGGATCGTCATGTCTCAAGTGGTTTTAAAAGATATTAAGAAAACTTTTAATGGAAAAGACGTTATCCCGCAGATTAATTTAACGATTCCTTCTGGTTCTTTTACGGTGTTGGTTGGTCCGTCAGGATGTGGAAAATCAACCACCTTGCGGATGATTGCGGGGCTGGAACATCCAAGCAGCGGGGAAATACGCATAGATGGTCAAAAGGTTAACCAGGTAGACCCGGGTAAACGGGATATTGCCATGGTATTTCAGAATTATGCTTTGTATCCTACTATGACGGTCAAAGAAAATATTGAATTTGGTTTGAAAAATCGTAAGGTTCCAAGAGCAGAACGAGAAGAAATGGTTAGAGAAATGGCTGAAACGGTTGGCCTAACAGACTACTTATCCAGAAAACCATCTGAATTGTCCGGGGGGCAACGTCAAAGGGTGGCACTGGCGCGAGCCATGGTAAAAAAACCAAAAGTGTTTCTTATGGATGAACCGTTATCCAACCTGGATGCGCAGCTGCGTCAGCAAATGCGTTTTGAATTAATGGAACTGCATCAAAAACTAAAGACTACTTTTATCTATGTTACTCATGACCAGGTGGAAGCGATGTCCCTGGGTGATCAAATTGTCATCATGAATAAAGGGAATATTCAACAGGCGGCTACCCCTATGGATGTTTACCATAAACCGGCCAATATATTTGTGGCGCAATTCATTGGAAGTCCGCCAATGAATATCTTCTCAGCCGATCAATTAGGCATCGGCGTGAATCGTACAACAAAAATAGGAATCCGTCCGGAAAGTATGAAGCTGCATTACGGTGACGAGACAAGCTCAAGTAAAGAGTCTTGTTATATTCAGGGAACCATTGTAGCCAGAGAGATGTTAGGATCTGAAACCCTGTATTATATTAATTCTTCCATCGGACGATTTGCAGTCAAATCCCATGAGGAGGAGCAAGTGATAAATGGAACCCGTGTTCAAGTAGAAGTGCCATTTGATTCTCTTCATAGTTTTGATGAAAATGAAGTTCGGTTAAGGGAGGGGGTAAGATGATGAGGCGATGGCTCCCTTATCTCTTTACCTCACCAGCGATTATCGTATTCCTGCTATTCTTTATCTACCCTATATTTTACATGATTTATCTTAGTTTTACATCCTGGGATTTAATTAGCCCTACAAAAAATTTTGTCGGGTTACAAAATTACAAAGACTTGTTTTTTAATCCGGAGTTTTGGCAAGTGTTGTCCAATACGATTGTTTATACAATTTTAACCGTTGTAATCTCAATCGTTCTTTCCCTGCTCTGTGCCATTTGGTTGAATCGAAAAGAGTGGATTTACCGGTTTATACAGGGGGCTATCTTTAGTCCTTATATTATATCATTGGTTTCTATTTCCCTTCTCTGGATGTGGTTGATGGATCCGCAATACGGGTTGTTGAACTGGCTTTTCTCTTTAGTAGGGCTGCCGCCTTCAAAATGGCTGGCTGATACCGGTTCAGCTCTCTATTCTCTCGTATTGGTGAACGTATGGAAGCATATCGGATATAATACGCTCATTTTTATTGCGGGTTTACAAAGCATACCGAAAGAAATTTATGAAGCTGCCCAAATTGACCGGGCATCCTGGTGGAAGAAGCTTACACGGATTACCATTCCGATGCTATCTCCGACGCTGTTCTTTCTCCTTATTATCAATACCATTAACTCATTTCAAGTGTTTGATAATGTACAGATCATGACACAGGGTGGCCCTGTTAATAGCACC
The DNA here is from genome assembly GCF_000430625.1 of Aneurinibacillus terranovensis DSM 18919. Classification (GTDB taxonomy): domain Bacteria; phylum Bacillota; class Bacilli; order Aneurinibacillales; family Aneurinibacillaceae; genus Aneurinibacillus_B; species Aneurinibacillus_B terranovensis. The sequence goes on along the minus strand of NZ_KE387171.1, from coordinate 190,946 downwards.
AATATGTTAGTGTACTACATTTATCAATATGGGTTTGATTTCTTTAAAATCGGATATGCCTCGGCTGCAGGTGTTGTACTGCTTCTTTTGGTAGCGATTGTCACGCTGTTTCACTTTAAATTTTTGTCCAAACGAGTCCATTACCGCTAAATTCGGGAGGTGAAAAAGATGAGCATACTTCGATTATCGTTGAAGGGTATAGAATGGGTCGGTTTTGCAATGGTTGCTTTAATCTTTCTCTTCCCTTTTATATGGATGGTCTTAACTTCGGTGAAGAGTTTGGATGAGACAACGGTATTTCCGCCGAAATGGATCCCACACATATTCCATTGGGAAAATTTTGTCCAAGCATGGCAAGCTGGCCCGTTTATGACCTATTTCATGAATAGTATTTTTGTCACTTTTGGCATTCTGATTTTGCAGTTGGTTACAGGAATTCCTGCAGCTTATGCTTTTGCGAGGTTTCGGTTTAAGGGCTCAAAAATTTTATTTGGATTAACGCTCATTGCGCTTATGATCCCGCCCCAAGTTACGTTCTTGCCTGTTTTTATACAAATGAGCGGATGGGGATTTATTAATACGTATGTTCCACTTATTTTACCTTATGCTGCGAGCGCTTTTGGAATCTTTATGTTACGCCAATCCTTTATGCAAGTGCCTGAAGAAGTTCTGGAAGCGGCGCGGCTGGACCAGGCAAGTGAGTGGAGAATTCTGTGGAGGATCATGGTTCCGATGGCACGTCCTGTTCTTGTAACGTTTGGATTGTTCAGCTTTATTTATCACTGGAATGACTACTTCTGGACGTTAGTAATGACAAATCAGGATACCGTACGGACGCTGCCGGTAGGAATCGCAAGGTTAAAAGCATCTGAAGGGGGTGTAGCCTGGAATATTGTAATGGCGGGGAATATGATTTTAGTCGTTCCTATTTTGCTGGCATTTTTCATTGCTCAACGTCAAATTATAAAGGCATTTGTCTACTCAGGTGTAAAATAAATAATTTTCGGGGGTATCTTTCGTGAAAAAAGGTATTATTTCTGTACTCTCTTCCGTTTTTTTATTAGGTTCTATCTTAACCGGGTGCGGATCTTCAGCCAGCCAACCCAGTGCTTCAGCAGACAAGCAGGCAAGTTCAAACGGGCCTACAACTATCGATTTCTGGTATGCTATGAGCGGGAAAAATGGGGAAGCCGTAAAGAAAATGGTGGATGATTTTAACCATTCTCAAAACGAAGTGAAGGTTAATGCCACTTTCCAGGGCAACTATTATGATAACCACGCAAAAGTACTGTCTGCGATTGCTGCTGGAAATCAACCGGATGTAACGCAAATCGAGGTGGCCTCTATGGCGTCGTTTGCTAACAGTGGAGCTTTGGAAGATCTAACCCCCTATGTAACAGGCAAAAACGGCACAGATAAAAATGATTTCGTACCCGGACTTCTTGGTAATTCTTACTGGAAGGGGAAATTCTACGGAATTCCGTTCAACCGCTCGACACCTCTCCTTTATATAAATAAAGATAAATTAAAAGCGGCCGGCTTAGATGAAAACGGGCCGAAAACATGGGATGAATTAAAATCCTATTCCGAAAAGCTGTCTAAAAAAGGGCAGGAATGGGGATTCTCAACTCCAATTGATATCTGGTTTTATGAAGCAATGGTGTTCGAAAATGGCGGTAAAATTTTAAGCGAAGACGGAAAACAAGCCCTCTTTAATTCACCGCAGGCGATTGAACCGATTACATTCTGGAAAGGCATGATGGACGAGGGGAGCATGAAAATGCCTCCGGGTGCCAAATATGACGCGTGGGAAGCCGCTGACAATGATTTTGTGAACGGTAAAGCAGCCATGATATTTGACTCAACGGGCAGTTTAAATATGCTTCTTGATCAGGCGAAATTCAGAGTGGGAACTGCGTTTTTGCCGAAAAAAGCAAATTATGGAGTAGCTGCCGGGGGAGCCAACCTGGTTATGCTGGCGAAGTCACAAAAGAAAGATGCGGCATGGAAATTTATTAAGTATATGACGGACAAGGAACAAACCATTAAAGTGACCGAGAATACAGGGTATATGCCTGTGCGTAAATCTGCTATCGACAGCCCGGAAATGAAGAAATTCTTTACCGAGCATCCGCAATTTAAGGTGGCTGTAGATCAATTAAAATATGCGCAACCTCGTCCAGCATCCCCTGGATATAAAGAACTGCAGGAAGTTATTATGAATGAAATCCAGCGAGCAATCTTAGGTCAGGCTACTCCGGCGGATGCGCTGAAGGCAGCTGCAGATAAAGCTAATCAACTGCTGCAGAAATAATCATTTTAGTAGGGGAGACTGCTGGCAGCGTAAGCAGTCTCCTGTTTTTCACACAGAATAAAGCGGAAACTTTCTTTACGAGGAGAAAACAATGTTAAAGAATTTATGTGCAGCCCACCGCGGATGGTCGAGTCGGGCACCCGAAAACACATTAGCTGCGATCAAAATGGCTGCTAATGAACCTGACATTTCAATGATTGAAATCGATGTTCAAATGAGCAAAGATGGTATACCGGTCGTTATCCACGATTATACGGTTGACCGCACTACCAATGGTACAGGAAGAGTTGGGGCTCTCACTCTGGAGGAACTTAAAAAACTTGATGCGGGATCTTGGTTCAATTCTGCTTATGCCGGAGAAATGGTTCCTACTTTAGAAGAGGTTCTGCGAGAAACCATGGGAAAGGTAAAATTAGATATTGAAATCAAACGTGCAGGCGATTGGTATCCTGGCATAGAAATAAAAGTAGCGGAATTAGTCCGTCGATATGAAATGGTATCCGATATCATGATTACAAGTTTTAACCATGAAACGATTCATACATTTGCAAAAATAGCGCCTGATATAAAAACAGGAAATTTAATCTACGGGTTCCCTGTATTGGTTGATGAGGTGCTTGATTATACGAAGGCATCCGTATTATCCATGGGATATGAATATTTAACGGAGGAATTTGTAAGACCATTACTTAACCGGGGAGTCGAATTTGTGGCATGGACGATTGATGATCCAAAATATATGCGGGAGATCGCATCAATGGATGAACGGATAGTAATCTGCACGAATTATCCAGAGCGCTGGTTTTCGGCGAGGAGATAATAGTTATACACCATCCATTTGAAAAAACCGAATACGTCTGTGAATAGGCAGAGAACAAGAATGAAGGTAAGCATGAACACAAGGCATAGGATAGTGAAACTATGCGGGTGCATGCTTATTTTTTTTGTGTGGTTGTAACATAAATAAGCAACAATTCTTTCAAATTTATATGGAAACAGTGTGCTAAAACCGGTTAATCAACACTCTTGTTATGATATAATAATGGTATTTTCAAGAGGTTTATATACTTTTTGTAACTTTAACAAGTTGTTTGAACATTTAAACTGAGTTCTGTGAAAAGAGGAATTAATATGTATGAGAATCTTTTAAATATATCTGAAGCTGCAAAGCGACTGGGAGTTTCACCCAGTACATTGCGCCGGTTAGAGAAGAATGGAATGATTGAAGGCTATGGTTTAAAGGTTTTATATACTCCTGGAGGACAAAGAAGATATATTCTAGATGAGTTACAACAACTTTACTCTGAACAAGGATTTTCGGGACAAATTGGGTTTGGTAAAAAACCGGCGCTTCTCATTCGTGATTTAACGATAGCTTTTACTGAACCACATTCTCAATTATCCATTAAGATTGAAAATCAAATTTCTGCAACAAAACAACTTATAGAAGAAGCAGTTTCACATAACATACCGATTATCTTTAGTATAACAATATACGACTCAACTAATGAGGTATCTAGGTTATGGTGCCAAAAATTCCCATCACTTCAAATTTTAGATCGTCAAAGTACGTGGGTCAACATTCATCCAGCCCTTAGTGATCATTCTTACGATATGATTAATCCTACAGTACATATCACTGACGTATATAATCGTGAAGTAGATGATTTTCTGAAAAAACGCCAGATAGATACTGTAATATTGGCTGGTGCTACAACCAGTGGAAGTATAAGAGCGACCGCGGTAGATGCCCTCCAAAGGGGTTACAGAGTAATCATTCCTAAAGAAGCTGTAGGAGATCGTAATCAAACCTTGCAGAACTCGACATTAATAGACCTAAACGCGAGATACGCAGATGTAATGAATCTGGAGAAGGTATTAAAAGGCATGAAACCGCCGATAGAGCAGCTGGATTAAGCGTATAAGAAACCGTGAATTATCGTTAAGATAATCACGGTTTTCTTCTTTTTAAATTATTCAGCAAATTTAAAACGTTCTATATTGACAAAATAAAAGGCACAAGATAGAATAAGGTCATGGAAGGTTTGGTAAGTTTGGTTGATTTGGTGGATTTGGTGAAGTTTTAATGTTTTACTCTTTGCTTATGGAAAGAATTTTCTATCGTATTAAAGGAGGAGAAAGAATGGAAAAGACCCAGGTATTATCGAAATATTTGAAAACAGGTGAGATGTACAAAGAAAGCCTTCGTGATGGTCGTGCTGTGTATTACAAGGGTGAACTCATTCCGGATGTGACAGCTCACCCGGCTACCAGCGGTGGCATCAATATCATGGCTAAAATTTTTGATGCCCAGCATGATCCGGAAATGCAGGATAGACTTACGTATCTGAACCCGGAGTTAGGTGAACGTGTAAGTAAAGCCTGGATGATTCCAAGGACGAAAGAAGATCTTAAAAGCCGCCGGGAACTCATCGATTACGTCGCTCAGGAAACTTTTGGAGTGTTTGGCCGCCCATTTGATCTTGCTCCCCTTGTGCCTGTAGGGATGGCCGCGTACCTCTCCCAGTTCCGCAAAAAAAGGCCGGAATATGCGGAGAATGTTCTTCACTATATCGACTATGCGCAAAAAAACAATCTGATGGGACCGGAGGTGTTGGTAGATCCTCAAAATGACCGCTCCAAAGCCGCCGCAGCGGGTGCTCGTTTGTTCGATGTGGAATTAGGGAGCAAAATGAAAGGGGGAGACTCAACGCCAGCCCTGTTGAGGGTGGTGAAAGAAACGGAAGAAGGGATTTATATTAGCGGAGCGAAGGCGGTGGGTTCTGTTTCTTCCCAAGGAAATGAAATGATACTCTCTAACTTGATGCGCCCCGGTCTGTTACCGGAAGAATCTTTGTGGTTAGCTGTTCCCATCAATGCGCCGGGCGTCCATATTGTATGCCGCGAAACGGTATCTGTGGATTCTGCCAGTTCCTACGATCACCCGGTAAAATCACGCGGGGAAGAAATGGATTCCTTCTTGATTTTTGATAACGTTTTTGTGGAAAAATGGAGAATTTTTAACTACGGGGTTCCGGAACTCAATGAGTTATATGGCAGTGTAGTATTAGGGGTGCATTGGCACGTTCTTTCGCGTTTGGCTACCAAGGCTGAAATGTATGTGGGGGCTGCCCAACTCATTGTCGAGGCGCTGGGAACAGGAAAAATCCCAGGAGTGCGTTCCATCGTATCGGAAGTCATCCAGTATGCTCAAACGCTGAGAGCGTATGTGCTAGCTTCTGAGGAATTAGCTAAACTGACCGAAGATGGAGTCATGTGGCCGGATGTCAATATGCTTACAGCAGGGCGACTCTATGGAATTGTACATTATCCGCAAATGATTCATCACCTCCAGGAGCTGTGTGGACAGGGGCTGGTCATGAGGTTCTCGGAAAAAGATTATGAACATCCGTATATTGGTGGAAAATTAGAGGAACTGTTATTTGGTCGCGGATTAACATCCAAGCAGAAGAACCTGTTAATGAACTTTATTTGGGATATTACGACCGATTCCCATGCAGGTCGTGTAGGTCTGTTCGAAAACGTGAACGCGTTGCCCGCACCGCTGCTTCGTGAGCGCCTCTATCACGAATATGATAGAACGCCTTTCATGAACCAAATCCGTAAATCGATTGGACTTCCTCTGGCATAATAAAAGATTCTTGTAGAGGCCGATGAAATTCACTGACGTTGTCATAACTAGCGGTATATTTTTAGATAAAATATGTGTCGAAAGGAGGAATAAGAAGTGAATAAAATTGAATATTTTGAACACTTATTCGTGAAGGGTGTAAACGCCAAAATTCATCTTATTACCAAAGGGAATGAAAGCGGCATTCCGGTTATCTTCTTGCATGGCATCACGAGTTACAGCTATTCATTTATAAAAGTCCTAAATCTTATGCCGGAAAAGTATTATTCGCTGTCAATGGATATAAGGGGCAGGGGGCTGTCCGATTCGCCTAAAGAAGGTTACTTGTTAAAAGACTATACAGAGGACTTGCTGAATGTAGTTAACGCATTAGTAGATAATCCAGTTCCGCCGGTTTTGGTGGGTCATTCCATGGGAGCCAGAATTGCCGCCGCTTTCGGTAGTCGCTATTCATCTCTAATCTCCGGTATGGTATTAATTGACCCTCCAATTAATGGCCCAGGACAAAGAGAGATATACCCAAACCCGTTGTCTATGTTTATAAAACAAAAGGAGGCTGTTGACCAGGGTGATATGGAATTATTCCGGAGTTTTTTTCCTTCTTTCACGGAAGAACAAGTGGCCGAAAGAGCTGAAGAATATCGAAATAATAGTTTACAAGCCATCATTCAATCATATGAATCACTCTTAAGGGAGCCTTTCCAAGTGTTCATAAGAATGCTTTCTGCGCCTGCATTGCTTTTGGCTGCCGAGTTTGGAGATACGATTCGTGATAATGAATTAGAGGTGTTAAAGAGGCTCAATCCCCAAATGAAGGTGGAAAGGATCAAAGGTGTGGGACACATGGTATATAAGGATGATCCTGAACAAACTGCTAATTTTATTGTTTCTTTTATTGAAAAAACTATAAATCAATAAATCTATCAAATTGAAAGAGGTGTGTATATTGAACGCTGAGTTTGATGAAATGGTTGCTTTATTTAAAGATGAACTTGAGTTATGCAAATTAAAGCCGACAGAAACTATGGCAGTTTTAACTTCTGGAGAGATTAGGGCAGATTATGCAAAAGCATTTTTAAACGCTGCTTCCCAAATTGGTGCAAATGCTTTTGAATTGAAACTACCATCTGCCAACAGAGGCCATACAGGCTCATTCGGTATCACTCCTTTAACAGATAATCGAGTAGCTGTGGAATGCTTGAAAAAGGCAGATCTGGTCATTGACTTAGTTCTCCTTTTATTTTCAAAAGAACAGTTGGAGCTCCAAAACGAAGGCGTAAGAATATTGATGGTAGTCGAACCATTCGATGTTATCAAAAGAATGTTTCCAAAAGAAAGCGATAAGCAAAGGGTGCTTTATGCAACAGAGTTGTTAAGAAACGCTAAGGAACTAAGATTCACCAATCAGTCGGGTACGGACGTCAGATACCAGTTGGGACAATATCCAATCCTTATCGAATATGGTTTTGCCGATGAACCAGGAAAATGGGACCATTTACCAAGCTGTTTTTCTGCAACATCTTCCAACGATGGCGGAGTCGAGGGGATCGTCGTTATGGATAAAGGAGATATTTTGTTCCCCTTTAATCGGTATGTACAGGAGCCAATACATTTAACGATAAACAATGGGTATGTCACGAAGATAGAAGGTGGATTTGACGCCATGCTGATGAAGGAATATATGGACAGCTTTAAAGATCCTCGTGCTTATGCGATATCACATATTGGTTGGGGACTTAATGAGCGAGCGCAATGGCATAGTTTGGCGTTTGACAATCAGGTATTCGGAATGGATGGGCGAGCGTTTTATGGAAATGTCCTATTCTCGTTGGGTCCCAATTCCGAATTAGGAGGAAGCAACGATACCCCTTGCCATCTTGATTTACCTATGAAAAATTGTACATTATATCTCGACGACACGTTGATTGTTAAAGACGGAGATATTGTCATCGACGAGATGAAACCCGTTACATCACAGCATTACGAAGTGCATGGTAAAAAATAGCCCTATTGTAAATGTGTTGAAACTTCTATGCAGGGATTGCGCGAATTACAAATAAGTAAAACAACCATTAAATGGAGGGGTATATGTTGAGTGACAAAATGGGTTATCTTAAAGAGCATTCCCCGATTGAAACACGGGGTGTTGATATGATTCCGGAGAATGAGCGGAATTCTAAAGCATCAAATGTGTTTTATGTATTGTGCGGTTCGCAGTTTGCTTATGGAATTATGGCCATCGGTTCGCTGCCCATTGTGTTTGGGCTTGGATGGTGGGCTGCCTTCTGGGCATTAACCGTGGGGCTTGCGATTGGTTCATTGGTTATTGGGCCATTGGCTATTTTGTCACAGAGAACAGGTACCAATGGAGCGCTCGCTAGTGGAGCGCACTTTGGAGTTAAAGGTCGTGTGATCGGATCGATTCTTGACATCGTCATAGCGTTAGGATTTTACGGCTTAATGGTTTGGACTGGTGCTCAAGCCTTCGTTTCGGGTGGTCACAGGTTGTTTGGATGGTCACAAGGAAACGGCACTTTACTGATAGGGTGCATCATCATCAGCGCAGTAACCGCCACAGTGGCTATCATTGGCCATAAATTGGTGGTTTTGTTTGAAAAAATAGGAACTTGGTTTGTTGGAACCATTGTCATTTTATCTTTGTTTATATTTGGTTCACACTTTAACGCGAGTTATGAAGGGGGCAAATACCTATTAGAAAGCTTTTGGCCTACGTGGGTTCTCGCCATGATCACAGCCGCATCCGTTCCCATTTCTTATGCACCGTTTATTGGAGATTATAGCAGGTATGTTCCTAATCACAATAGTTCGACAAAGCTAACTTGGGCGACGTCTCTAGGAATGTTTGTGGGTTGCTGGTTAGCTATGGTACCTGCAGCATATATGATGTCAACGGTGAAAGATCTATCGACTCCCTTTGTTGAGGGCATCATCGATGGGTCTCCTATCTGGTGGGCTGCACCACTTATGGTTGCCGGGATATTTGGAAGTCTGCCAAACGGAAGCTTGTGTTTATACAGTGCCGGGCTTTCTCTCGAAACGATAGGGTGGACGCTTAAACGGGTTACGACCACAGTAATAATGGCCGTTATCGGGTTTATATTAGTGCTTATGGGCGTATATGTGTCCAATATGGTAGACCTTATAGATGCGTTCGTTATTATTATCATCGTTGGCGTGTCACCATGGTTAGCGATCAATCTTGTCGGCCACTTTTTAGTGAAGGGACGATATGAGCCTTTAGATCTACACATCAGTTCGCAGTCAAGTAGCTATTGGTACTCTGGTGGGTTTAACATTTACGCAATGGTTTCTTGGATTATTGGTGTCATTGTAGGATTGTTGTTCACAGGCACCAGCGTTTACACTGGCCCGCTCGTACATGCTGTTGGGGGCATAGATTTAAGTTTTACCTCATCCGCCATCGTTGGGGCCCTGTTGTATTACATGTTGGCAAAACTGTTTCACAATAGTTCAAAAGAGTTTAATGATGAGGCTATCAAAAACGTATAGTGTTGTTAACAAGAATGTTTTTAAACTTACAAAATCCTACCATTCCCAATGTTTCAGACACCTGTTGTATGGAAGGGGAATGCTAAGGGTATATCTTGTATAAAATATGCTATATTATCGAATATACCTCTGAATAAGCAGAGAAATAAGCATGAATACTATGCATAATAGTGAATTATGCGGATTCATGCTTGTTTTTTTCACTTCTCTTATAGCGATGAAACTGTGGGGGCGCGGAGAGCAGGCTCGCAGCGGAGCTCTCGAATATGCCGCCCTATCCCCGGAATTGCGCGATCAGGTTAGAGAGAATCTGCGCGAAAGAAACTGGGTGACCGGCGGATCAAGCCCATGGGTTGGCCCCATTACAGTAAAAGAAGAGAAGAAATTAAGCGAAACAGCCGTACAATACACGATTATCTACCCTGAAGTAACATCCGGGGGTGACAGCGGAACAGGCACGGAACAATTTGTTGTTGAAAAACTGCCTGTAAACGGTAAAGAAGGATGGTTTATTACGAAGGTGCTGCAGCCGAGCGATTATTATGGACCAGCTTTTAAAGCGGCAAAATGAAAAAAGAAAGAAACTTAAATAACATCCAATGATATACGAAGCATAGGATTTTCTCAACGTCAGAAAGCTGAGGCGAAAAACGCCACATGTCGGATGGGGGAGTCCTCAATTTTTATTGACCGGAAGGCTAAAATTTATTATATTTAAAGAGTATTTATTATTAAGAAAAATGTAAAGCTTTACAAAGGCTTTTGTTTCACAAATTGTAATGGCTTACACGTAACGCTCTTATTTTTTTAATGCATAATGTAAAGCTTTACAAAAGGGAGGATAAATCATATGGATTACAAAAAAGTGGCCCAGGAAGTTTTGGACGCGGTTGGCGGCAGTGAGAATGTTGCGGCTGCGGCGCACTGTGCTACACGGCTGCGCCTTGCCTTAAAAGATGAAGGGCAAGTTGACCAGGCGAAATTAGACAGCATGGATGCTGTTAAGGGGACATTCTCAACCGCAGGACAATTTCAGATTATCATAGGCTCAGGAACGGTAAATCAAGTATATAAGGAGTTCGCTGATCTCACCGGGATGACAGAAATGTCGACCGCTGATGTGAAGAGAGCCGGAGCAAAAAAGTTAAACCTTCTGCAGCAGTTTGTGAAAACGCTGTCCGATATTTTTGTGCCGATCATTCCGGCGATTGTTGCCGGTGGTTTATTAATGGGGATTAATAACCTGTTTACGGCTCAGAATTTTTTTGTAAAAGGTAAATCATTAATTCAAGCGTACCCGAATATTGCGGACTTGGCTGCAATGATAAACACGTTTGCCAATGCCGCCTTCGTATTTTTGCCGATTTTGATTGGTTTTTCCGCGACGAAGCGATTTGGCGGCAATGCGTTTTTAGGGGCTGCCCTTGGTATGTTAATGGTTCACCCCGACTTGTTAAATGGGTATAGTTATGGTGCAGCACTGGTAAAAGGGAATGTTCCGGCATGGCATATCTTTGGATTTAACATCGAAAAGGTTGGATATCAGGGAACCGTACTGCCTGTTCTCGTATCATCCTACATTCTGGCGAAAATAGAACAGGCACTCAGGAAGGTCGTCCCATCCTGGTTAGATAACTTAGTAACTCCTTTATTATCCATTTTCATTACAGGTGTTTTGACATTTACAATTGTGGGTCCTATCACACGTTCAGCAGGTAATTTGTTGACAGACGGCCTTGTTTGGCTCTATAACACAACCGGATTTATCGGCGGAGGTATATTTGGGCTATTCTATGCACCGATTGTTATTACCGGGATGCATAATAGCTTTATTGCAGTGGAGACGCAATTATTGGCCAATATTCCGAAAACAGGTGGCTCGTTTATTTTCCCAACAGCCGCAATGTCTAACGTAGCCCAAGGTGCAGCCACATTGGCAGTACTGTTAATTACAAAAAACGCCAAAATGAAGAGTATTGCTTCAGCGTCGGGGATCTCTGCCCTGCTTGGCATTACGGAGCCTGCTATGTTTGGGGTTAATTTAAAGCTCAAATATCCGTTTATCGGTGCGATTGTTGGTTCTGCTGTAGCATCCGCCTACTGTACGTTTTTTAAAGTAAAGGCCGTTGCCATGGGTGCAGCCGGGTTGCCGGGAATTATTTCGATTCGCCCTGATTGTATGCTGTATTATATTATCGGTATGGTCATTTCTTTTGTCGTTGCATTCGGATTTACGATTATTTTGTCCAGAAGATATGAAAAACGGAAAAATGCAGGTGAAGATAGCGGATTAGAAGTTGGATAACGGAGCAATACAGGAAAATCCCAGGATTCTCCTGTATTTTTTAAATAGTAAACAAAGAGCGGACAGGTTTTCTTTTCACCTATTTTCTTGATAGTGAGGGTAAACGAAATGGAATGGACAAATGAACAACGTTATCGGCGCATTGAAGATGTTGCCCGTGAAGAACTGGATGCATTAAAAATGCGGGTGGCTAACTGTTTGTGGCGGCAGACATTTCATATTCAACCGGAGACAGGATTATTAAATGATCCAAATGGATTTTCTTATTTTAATGGTGAATATCATTTGTTTTACCAGTGGTTCCCGCTAGGTCCGGTTCATGGATTGAAATACTGGTATCATATGAAATCAAAGGACCTGGTCCATTGGGATAATGGTAGAATAGGAATTGAACCGAAAGAGTATTTTGAAAGCCACGGTGTGTATTCAGGTAGTGCTCTGGAATATAACGGAAAGCTTTATCTGTTCTATACCGGCAATACGCGGGATGAGAACTGGATAAGACATCCATATCAGTGTATGGCGGTGATGGACAGACAAGGTAAGATTGCAAAATTTGCGGAGCCTGTCATCCGAAGTGTTCCCGCAGGGTATACGGATCATTTTCGCGACCCGAAGCTGTGGAAACAAGGGGATACATTCTATGCCGTAATTGGCGCTCAGCGTGTGAATAAAACCGGGTGTGCTGTACTGTACCGATCTCCTGACCTCACTCACTGGGAGTTCGTGGGTGAAATTGAAACCGGTTTACAAACCTTTGGATTCATGTGGGAATGCCCCGATTACTTTGAATTGGAAAACAACGGGATTCTTATGTTTTCTCCGCAGGGATTGCAGCCGGAAGGTGATTTTTATCAAAATATTTACCAATCCGGTTACCTGATGGGCGAAAAGATAAACCTTGAAACCCGGTGTTTTATTCACGGTGAATTTATTGAATTGGACAGGGGGTTTGATTTTTATGCGCCGCAAACGATGCTGGACCCGAACGGACGGCGCCTTTTGGTCGGATGGATGGGATTGCCTGATATTGAGACTCCGACTAGTGTAAATGGCTGGGCGCATTGTTTAACACTGCCCAGAGAACTGTCAATCAAAAATAATAAATTAATTCAACAGCCGATCCCGGAGTTGCAAACATTGCGTACACAAAAACAAGAGATGGAAGAAACGCTCAATAATGAAATCCAAGCATTTAATGGGTTCGAAGGTGCGGTGTATGAATTGATATGTGAGTTTCATAATAAGGATGCGGATGAGTTTGGCATACACCTGCGGGTAGGAGAAAAAGAAAAAACAATCATAAAGTTTGATTGGCTCAATAAAAAGGTGGTTTTTGACCGGAGCGATTCGGGAGAACCAGTGGCGGCGGAATATGGAACGGTAAGAAAATGCCGGCTGGAAGCGGAAAAAATAAAGTTTCACATTTTTGTTGATTCATCATCAGTAGAGATTTTTGTCAACGATGGGGAAGAAGTGTTTACAGGCAGGATATTTTCCAAACCAGAAAGCAGGAAGATTCAATTCTTTGCTATCGGCGGGGAGGCCCGCTTCAAAGCAATGAAATGGGATTATTAGTCACCCCCCTTCGTTTGTAGGCTTGTGTATAATGTTCCTAGTTATTTCAGTTACTTAGGAGGCATTAATGAAAAAAGACATTAACATAAAGGAAGTTGCGAGAAAATGCGGTGTGTCGATAGCGACCGTCTCACGGGTGTTCAACAACTCCGGGCCGGTGAAAGAGAGTACGCGTAAGAAAATAGAAAAGATCATTGAAGAAACGGGATACCGGCCTAATGTACTTGCCAGGGAACTGGCGGAAAAGAAAACGCATCTAGTTGGGATGATTGTTCACAGTATGATAGGGGAAGGCCTGCCACGTACGATCAATGGGGTAAACGATGTGCTTCAACAGCATGATTTTAATCTGCTCATTTCCTGTTCAAACGGCAGCTTTGAAAGCGAAATGAAACATTTTGAAATCTTTCGTTCGAAACGTGTGGAAGGCATTTTATTTGCGACACGGGAGTTTAAAAAAGAGCATAGTAAAATCATTAAAAAACTGCCCATCCCGGTCGTTGTGCTGTTGCAAAAAACCAGCCAAGAAAAAATTCCTTATGTTGCATTTGATAACTATAGGTTTGCTAAGGAAGCGACCAAACGGTTATTCGAACTTGGCCATTCAAAATTTGCCTTTATCGGAGGACCTGTTAATGCGACAAACGCTATCGAAAGACAGCAGGGGTTTGTACACGCACTTCTGGAAAGCGGATTGGAAGTTGAGGAAGCCCTTATAAAAAATGGAGATTACACCATCGAGGATGGTTACTGGAAAATGGAATCGCTCCTTTCTGAAAAGAAGGAACTAACCGCCGTTGTTGCGGTTAATGATGGGATGGCAATAGGGGCGATAAACTGTTTACAGGATCACGGTGTGAACGTACCCGATGAAATTTCTGTTCTGGGACTGGATGATACCGTATTAGCGAAAGCTTTACGCCTGAAACTATCCGGCGTCCATTATTCTTATACTGATCTGGGAAAAGTGGGCGCTGAAATTTTATTGAAGCAAATCGAATCAAATGAGTTGAAATTTGAAAAGCACTTGATTCCTTATACGATTCATTTAAGGGAAAGTGTTGCACGCGTAAAACCATCGGATGGACGGATGATAGGCAATATTTTTTCTCCGCAGTAAAGGCGGCAGCAATTTCAACTTTTGCAGGTGGATGAAAATCCTCTTCGCAAAAGGCAATAAAATGTAAAGCTTTACACAAGGAAGGTGTTTAGAATGAAAAAAGCGTGGTGGAAAGAGAGTGTCGTATATCAAATTTACCCAAGAAGCTTTATGGATAGCAACGGGGATGGAATCGGGGATATTCAAGGGATTATTTCCAGGCTGGATTATTTAAAAAAGCTTGGGATAGACGTTGTATGGTTATCTCCTGTCTACAAATCACCCAATGATGATAACGGGTACGATATTAGCGATTACCGGGACATAATGGATGAATTTGGTACCATGCAGGATTGGGAACACATGCTTGAAGAGATGCATAAACGAGGGATAAAATTGGTGATGGATTTAGTCGTTAACCACACATCGGATGAGCATCCATGGTTTGTTGAATCCCGCAAGTCAAAAGGCAGTCCGTATCGTGACTATTATATATGGCGTCCGGGTGTAGACGGAAAAGAGCCGACGGATTGGACTGCCTCATTCGGCGGCTCTTCCTGGCAGTATGATAACGCGACGGGAGAATACTATCTTCACATGTTTTCCAAAAAACAGCCGGATTTAAACTGGGAGAATCCCTCAGTTCGCCGAGAAATTTATGACATGATTAGATTTTGGCTGGATAAAGGTGTTGATGGTTTCCGGATGGATGTGATCAACATGATTTCTAAAAAAGAATTTCTCTCTTCCTATGAAGATTTCAAGAATGGAAACATCCATAATAAAGAATATCACCCAAATGGGGAACGGGTTCATGATTTTCTTCAAGAAATGAATCGGGAAGTTTTGTCAGCGTACGACATTTTAACCGTAGGGGAATGCCCCGGAGTGACCCCGGAGCAGGCCCGGTTGTATACTGCCGAAGAACGCCATGAATTAAATATGGTATTCCAGTTTGAACATATGAGCTTAGACAAACAACCAGGGAAAAGAAAGTGGGATCTAAAACCTCTCGACCTGCATGATTTAAAAGAAAACCTGACAAAATGGCAAAAAAGCCTGGGGGAACAAGGATGGAACAGCTTATACTGGAACAATCATGACCAGCCGCGAATTGTTTCAAGGTTTGGAAACGATAAGGAATATCGGACTGAATCGGCAAAAATGCTCGCTACACTGCTCCATATGATGCAGGGAACCCCATACATTTATCAGGGTGAAGAAATTGGAATGACAAATGTACGTTTTGAAACGATTGAGGAATATAAAGATATTGAAACGTCAAATATTTACAGGGATAGAGTGGACAAACAAGGCTTGAATCCAAAAGAAGTAATGGAATCAATTTATGCAAAAAGCCGTGATAATGGCAGAACTCCGATGCAGTGGACCAGCGGGCCGCATGCAGGTTTTACAACAGGAACGCCGTGGATTCGGGCCAATCCTAATTATAAAGAAATTAATGTGGCCCGGGCTTTAGAGGATGCAAACTCTGTGTTTTACCATTATAAAAAGTTAATTGAACTTCGTAAGCGGCATGAAATTATTGTGTATGGCTCCTATGATCTGATTTTAGAAGACCATGATTCAATATTCGCCTATACAAGAAAATTAGGAAAGGAAGAGCTTTTGGTCCTTAATAATTTCTATCAGCAAGAAACGGTCTTTACGCTGCCGCCAGACATTCAATTTCATTCGAAAGAGCTGCTAATAAGCAATTACACGGTCGATGTAAATCAGGATATAAAAGAGTTTCTCCTTCGTCCGTACGAATCGCGCGTATACAAATTATCTCGTTAAGTTGTGCTCTCTTAACTCAAGATCCACGGTGTGCCGAATGAATAAAATTGCATTTGGAAGAATGCATAAAAGGGTAGGAGGGTGATACAAATGGACAATCTTGAACAAATATACAACCGGTATAAAAGCGAGAGCGAGCAGCAAGCGTTCCAGGAAGCTAATCAGCAGGCAGCTGGGCCCTTTTTAGGACAGCCCCTTTTTTTTTCTTTTTCCAAGTAACCGTGATGGTTATTTTTTCATATATAGAATTAAAAAGGAGGAATGAGTTTTGAGCGATTCGAATAGTATGAAACAGTTGGATGATATTACATTCGATATAGCCAAAATATTAGTTTCAGACGTATTAAATAAATATGAAATTACACCGGATAAAAAAACCAATCTCTCGGAAGAACAAAAGCAAGAAATAATAACATTGGTTGAAAACCTGAAAAAACAGGTGGACGAGTTTTTGCATGCACATAATACCCGGTTGGTTGAGTTAGATGCCAGTTCAGAGAAGCAATGATAAAAAGAAAGCAGCCGTAGACGAACCGCGTCACGGCTACTTTCTTTTTATGCGTATAGACATCCATGCCGCTAACGCAACACCAACAGATGATGAAATAAAGTTATTTCAAGATAGGAAAGTATAACTTTCCTATACGCATAAGTGCAACTAAGGCTATCATCTGCGCCTTCGGTTTGGCGCTAGCCAAGTTTTCTTTAATAAGGCAAGGTACGATTGCGTAGAGAACTGTCTATACAAAAGCGAAAATTGTACACTTATAAGCTGAAAAGGAGATAGATAATAAATGTCTAAAAAAGTAAGAAAATCGGGCAGGCACCACCGAAACGAATCTAAAAGGATTCGTGCATTAGATAAAAGTGGTGTTCATCCGTTGGAACATGCCAACGCTGCAATTGAACAGAAAGCTATCGCACTCGCCGATACCCTGCAAAAATCCGAGGAAGCTATTATTATTAAAGACTCTTGTGATATAACAGTAACGACTACAGATACACAAGCGGCAGTAAATCTTCAGGCAGCACTGCAGGTTGCAATTACCGCTATTGTAAGTGTTTCAATTGCAAGCAGTGAAAGAGGGGCACAAATCATACAGGAGCTTCTCCAGAAAACGCAAATGAAACAAATCAGTCATCAAAAGACGTATATCGCAAATTCACGCGGCGTTAGTGTAACGGCAACAAATCTAGACATTGCGGCCAATATCCGGCTCTTAATTCAGGTATTAATGGCCCTAATTGTAAAGCTTGATATTTTATCGACTTTTTAAAGTAAACCGTAGATGAGGCCCCTTCCTGTTTAGGAAAGGGCTTCAATCTACATCCCTGTCACGCCAGCCTGAATATCAACTGTCACGCCAGCAGGTAAAGATTAAACAACAAGATTAACGACCGGTAAAATGTTCAATCGCGTATTGCACGCCGTGCTCGTCGTTTATTTTAGTCGTGAAGCGGCAAATGTTTTTTATTTCATCGACGGCATTTCCCATGGCCACACCGATCCCGGCTGTTTGCAGCATGGTTAAGTCATTCATGTTATCCCCGATTGCCATCGTTTTCTTCAGGGGAATGTGATAATAATCGGCTATCTTACGCAATGCATTTCCTTTGTGGGCTTCTGTATTCGTGATTTCAATATTGTGGTAGGCCGAAGAGCTAATAAACAAATCGCTCATGCCTGTTAATTTGGAACGTATCTCCGTTAATTTTTTTTCATCCAGAGAAAAAGTTAAAATTTTATAGATTTCAAGGTCTTCCCTGGATAATACCTCATCAAAACTTTTAACAAAATGAAGCAGAGCCTGCTGATTTTGCTTCTCAACAGCATTCAATAGTTGGTTTGCGTTTTGTTCGGAATTAATACTTTTAACATAATCCACTTCTACCATTAATTTTTGCTTCACATCATCGGTCGTGTATGTACCATAGTTTGTATAGATTTCACAGTATATATATTTTTCATGCAGGATCGTAAGAATCTCGTGAACGGTGTTCAAACTCAAAGGAGTACTATCCACTTTTGTTCCATCTTCTAAAAAAATGGCCGCCCCGTTCACGCTAATGATTGGACATATCAATTCAGCCTGTTCGAGCCTTATTTTTGCGCTATCCAAGGATCTTCCCGTTGCAATGACGACTTTAATTCCTTTTTGTTGCACTTCTTTAATAGCGTGAGCGTTTTCCTTGCTAATTTCCCCCCGGCTGGTGAGTAGCGTTCCATCCATATCCAATGCAATTAATTCCATCTCCCGCTGCCCCTTTCCATATTTGTATGTTCTCCCGGTACTACCATCATTTCAATTTCATGTTGATGTAAGATGTCAGCAATGTCTCCATCGGGTTCCCGGTCCGTGATGATCAGATCGATATCGTCAAGACTGGCAACGCGGTAAAATAATTTTTTGCCGAATTTTGAGTGATCGGCTAGAACGATGACCTGGTCGGCCCGTTTAATCATTTCTCTCTTTACATTCCCATCCTCTTCATGAGGGTAAGAAAGGCCCTCGGCAGTAATCCCGCAGGCTCCGAGGAACAACTTATCGACTTGATAATCGGCTAACATCGCAATCGTCTGTGCACCGCATACATGGCGGTGTTCACTATTCAGTTTGCCCCCGAGCAAATGGATGGACACCTGTTTTTTACTCGTGAGAATTCCGGCGATGTCAATTGAATTGGTGACAACAACATTATTTTCTGAGCAGAAGTATTCCGCTGCGAATTGTACCGTCGTAGATGCATCCATAATGATGTAATCACCGTTTTTTATCAAGGAAGCAGCGGTTCTTCCGATTGCTCGCTTTCCTGTCGATTCGAACAGCAAGCGTTCTTTATAATTGTTGATTTCCTTTGTAAGAGTGGGCAGTATCGCGCCTCCGCGGGTTCGCACAATCGCGCCCTGTTCTTCCAGTTTTACAATGTCACGCCGGGCTGTATCGCGGGAGACGCCAAACAAATGACAAATCTCCTGAACACTTACCCGGTGATGTTGTTTTATATGCTGTAAAATCGCAAGCAGCCGTTCTTCCTGGTACATTTATTTTGCTTCACCTCCGCTCTGTTTGCGGTAAGTCTTTATGATTATTATAAGTAAAAAGCAAGATGTTGACAATCATTTGTAAGTATTTATAAGTAAACATAAGTGATTAGTATAATCGCGTTGCGAAAACTCAAACCATTTCATTGAGTCTAATTAAAATATATAGTAAAATTATACTATTAGTTAGCGTTCATTTTACTTATAATCAACATTTCAGGAATCTTTTTATAACATAAGACCTACTGATATGTGAGAAACCTCACTGTTAGCAGAGTTACAGGTGAGGTAAAAGTTTGTCCGGAATTGATGCTGCATATTGAGGAAGTTTTTAACTCTCTGGTGGACGATCAAACGGTTCGCGAAACTTATTTACATGCTTTACAGGTTGCTGTTCTCTCGATTGCGACGGGAGTGCAGATGGAATTGGATAGAGAGCAGTTAATTAATCTTGGAAAACTTACTTTCTTACTAAAGGAGATTCATGTAAATGTGATTCGACAATTAACCCTAAAAAATTCATTTTTTAAACATGTTAAAAATGCCTAAAATGGTCCGAATCATATATAATTAAACTGAAAATATAGATAAAAAGTAGTAGATGCCAGAACAGGAGTGAGGAGAATGTACCCCCGTAAATGGATTTCAGGGATTCTGGTATCGGTTTTTTTTCTAACAGGATGCAGTACAAGCCAATCAACTCAGATAAAAGAAATGAACCGGGGATCCCTGCCTGTTATCAAAGTAATTGGAGACTCTGAGCAGGCTCTTGCTGCCTTTCGGATTCAGGAGCCTTCTATCCAAAAGAAATTCGGTGTTCGGCTCGAATACCACTATCCTCAGCGATTAAGCGATAATCTTGAGGATTTTCTGTTTGCCAGCCATGATAGCTATGATATCTACGTGCTTTTTCCTGCGAAAATTCCTCAATATGTTGAGCGCAACATGCTGCTTCCGCTCGATCGCTTCACCGCTCACGATCCGACGCTTAATGATGTGATGCCCATCTACCGCAAACTTTACATGAATTATGCCAATCACGATTACGGTATGGTCTATGACGGAGATGCGCATTTATTATTCTACCGAAAAGATATATTCGACCGGTTTAAAGATGAATACCGGCAAAAATACGGCCAGGATCTTCGTCCTCCCCGGACATGGAAAGAATACGACCGGATAGCCCGGTTTTTAACGCGCGATTTGGATGGTGACGGGAAAATCGATATATACGGAACGGCTTCTTTTGGCGGAGATGCTAAACGATACATTTGGTTTGCTGAACGGTATTTATCGATGGGGGGCAGGTATTTTGATGAAAAAATGAACCCATTAATCGACCAGCCGAAGGGCGTTCAGGCGCTGAAAGACTGGATAAACCTTAAGGATAGCGGGGCAACGCCGCCAGAGGCTATGTACGACTGGATTGATCTTAATAACGCATTTCTGCATGGCAAAACAGCCATGGTGGTCCAGTGGAGCGATACGTCCCGTTTTTCATTTGATAAAGC
The DNA here is from genome assembly GCF_000430625.1 of Aneurinibacillus terranovensis DSM 18919. GTDB lineage: Bacteria > Bacillota > Bacilli > Aneurinibacillales > Aneurinibacillaceae > Aneurinibacillus_B > Aneurinibacillus_B terranovensis. The sequence continues at coordinate 170,113 of NZ_KE387171.1, read as the reverse complement.
GCATTGGGGGTCACAAATTGAAGGCAAAGTTGGCTGGACGCTGGTTCCCGGTGAAAATCCAGGATCGCCGCGGGGCGGTGTATGGATCGGGCGCGTACTCGCCATTTCAAGCCAATCGAAGCAGCCGGACAAGGCCTGGCAGATTATTCAGTACCTTACCTCTCCTGAAATAAGCAAACAGGCTGTTACTTCTCTCGACACCATCAATGATCCATACCGCCAAAGCCATTTTACCATCCAGGGAAAAGGGGCCTTTCCCAGTGCGGAAATTAACCGGGATTTTCTGGCTACCGTTAAACAAAGCCTTTTGAATACGAATGCGGATCTAATGATTCCGGGTGGATGGGAATATATGCAGGTTTTGGACCGTAATATTGGGCTTGCCCTCATTCATAAATTAAGCCCGGAACAAGCTCTTCGCTCCACTGTAGCTGAGTGGAACAAAATCACTGACAAATATGGCCGTGCCGAGCAGGAAAAGCATTACGAGCGGTGGCTGCGCTGTTTAGAGGAGGTAAGGCAAAAATGAAATGGTCTAACCATTTCGCCTTTCGCTTATGGATAGCGATTAACACATTAATCGTTACAGGTGTCATATTGCTGGGCGGGCTTTATTTATGGATGGAATCGAGACATCTTGAGGGCTTTTTGCGAAACGAAGGCATAACTGCCGCGAATTTCCTAAGTTCTGCCATCGGTCTTGATATGATGAAGGGAAATTATGACCAGATCAGCCCGCTTGTGTATTCGCTTCTCGACCAGCCAAATGTTCAATACGTCATTGTCCGGGATACGGCCGGAACGGTTGTAAACCAGAAAGGTGAAACAATCACAACCAATCCTTTTCTTGTTGAGAAAGTTCCCATTCTCTATTTTCAAAAAAGGGTAGGACAAATCGAGATAGCGCTGCGTACGGATACGCTTAAGCAGCAGCGAACAACACTTTTTATTTATACCCTGATTGTTTCTGTCGTTACTTCTCTGCTCGCGGCCCTGCTGTCCTATTTCGCCAGCCGGAGATTAAGTGCGCCCTTGAAAAATTTAATTGATGCAACAAGGCAAATGATAAAGGGAGAACGAAATATTGTAGTTCTTGAGAAAGGCACGACAGAAATTCATGAATTATCCGTTTCTTTTAATCAGATGGCCGAAACAATTGCCAGCCATGAAAATATTTTGATGGAAGAGATAACGCGGGCGACACAGAAGCTGTCGGAAAAAGTAAAAATGTTGGAGACGATGAGGGAAATCTCACGTACGGTAATAGAGAACGATTTCAACCGCAGGGAGGTCATAGGTGCGATTCTTTCTCAAATCGCGCAATTTATCCCGACCGATAAGCTTTCCCTTGCACTTTATAATGAGTTCGAGAATGATTTTGTCTATCTATACATATTGACTGGCAATGGAACGATAGAAAAAACAACGATTGCTTTAGCAGATACGCCAATAAGCATGGTTATTAAGAATAAAATGCCATTTATTCGCAATAGCATGATGTCTGCTGAGCTCTTCCCGCGGGAACATGTTTTGGTAAGTGAAGGCGTACGTTCCACGTTGATACTCCCTTTAATTACAGGCAGTAGAGTAATTGGCACCTTAAATCTTGGCAGCTGTCACATTGATTTTTATGATGACAAAAAACGCACAGAGGTCATGGCTTTTACGAACCAGATCGCGATTGTTCTGGACAGAGCCACGGCACTTGAATCTCTCCAGCGGTCTGCTTACTATGATTATTTAACCGGTCTGCCGAATTACCGCTTATTTAAAGAACGTTTGGTTGAAGTTCTGAAACGGGCAAAAGAACACCCGGAGCAGCAGCTCGCGGTACTCTTTTTGGATTTAGACCGCTTTAAGTCAATTAATGATTCACTTGGTCATGAGTTTGGCGATCTTGTCCTCAAACATGTAGCGGGGGTGCTCACATCGTGCCTGCAGGAAAAAGCTATGATTTCAAGAATGGGAGGGGATGAATTCACTATACTCCTTCCCGCAATCTCGGATGCAAAGGAAGCGATTGATACTGCAGAAGAAATTTTGCGTTGCTTTAATCAACCATGGATTCTGGAAGGGTATGAACTGGCGGTAAACGCAAGCATTGGTATCGCTTTTTACCCCGCAGACGGAGAAGACGCGGAGACGTTGATTAAGCGGGCGGATACAGCCATGTACAGGGTTAAGGATCAGGGGAAAAACAACTACACGATATACAATCCTGTTCATAACGACCCTTCATTTGAACAGATGATTCTGGAGAACGACTTGCGCAAAGCGCTTGAACGCAATGAATTTATCGTGTACTATCAACCGAAGATTAATGTGCAGAATGGTCAAATTTCCGGCTTGGAAGCGCTTGTCCGTTGGAATCACCCTGAACGCGGACTTGTACTTCCTGGAGAGTTTATCCCGCTTGCGGAAGAAACAGGGCTTATCGTTCCTATCGGTGAATTCGTGCTCCGAACCGCATGCCGGCAAAGCAAGGCCTGGATACGGGCAGGCTTCCCGGCGTTTCCTGTTGCCGTTAATCTCTCAACGCGCCAGTTTCTGAAATCGCATCTTGTTCAAACAGTCGAAGAGATATTAAGGGAGACGGAGCTGGATCCGGCTTTACTCGAATTGGAGATCACGGAGAGCATGACGATAGATATTAATAACATCGTTAAAGTTCTCTTTGAATTAAGGAAACTGGGGGTAAAAATCAGCGTTGATGATTTCGGAACCGGATACAGTTCATTAAACTATTTGCAAAAGCTACCAATTGATCGTCTGAAAATTGATCGTTCCTTTATCCGGGATATAACAGCCAATCCAAACAATGCAGCGATCGTAACGGCCATTATTACGATGGCGCTCAACATGCAATTAAAAGTAACCGCTGAAGGGGTGGAAACGAAGAGCCAGGCGGTATTTTTACAGGAGAATCATTGCGATGAAATACAGGGATACTATTTTAGTCACCCCTTAAGCGCGGAAGAACTGGAAAACGTGTTTTCCAGCTTGCAGGAAGTTGCGGCTTGCTGGGTAAGAGACTAGGCCTTTTCTTCTTTCTTTCATTAAATTTTAATTCCTGTCATTTAAAATAATCCCAAATGAATTGAAAAAAGGGATGTATGAATGTGAGAGGACGGCCCGATTTTTTGCTTTTTAGTCTGACGATACTTTTGGTAGGTTTCGGTGTTGTCATGGTCTACAGCGCGAGTTCTATTTTTGCTTATATTCACAACAACAACTCCGCTTATTACATGCAGAGGCAGTGCATATGGGGGATTTTGGGGTTGATTAGTATGATTCTCGTGATGAATATCCCCTATAGATTTTATAAGAAAAATTTTTTTATCATTATGATCGTGACCTTTTTTATTTTATTTGCCACGTTAATTCCCGGCATCGGATCCGTACATAAGGGGGCACGCAGCTGGCTGGATTTCGGCCCTGTTTCACTCGAACCGGCGGAACTGGCCAAATTGGCTATTGTCATTTATCTCTCGGGAATGATCGCTAAAAAAGGCGAACGATTTCGTGAGTTTAAAAGAGGGTTGCTGCCAGCTATGGCTGTGGTGGCGCTGTTTTTTATTGCGATTGCTTTACAACCCGCTTTTGGGATGGCGGGAATTTTTATCATTACTGCCGGCACGGTCATTTACAGCGGTGGAGCAAATTTGAAGCATCTGGCCTACATGGTTGTCCCGGTTGCCGTATTTAGTGTGATTTATACAGTCATATCTCCGTACCGCTGGGAACGGATTATCAATTTCAGCAATCCTTGGAACGACGGCTTTAATGGCCTTGGAAATGGATACCAACTGGTCCATTCATATTTCGCGCTGGCGGACGGCGGAATTGGAGGCATGGGTCTCGGGAAAAGTATAGAAAAATACCTGTATCTTCCTGAAGTGCAAACAGATTTTATTTTTGCCATCATTGGAGAAGAGCTTGGATTTATCGGCATTACATTATTTCTGCTGGTGTATTTATTTTTCCTGTGGAGGGTGCTAGTGATTGCACTGCGGGTGGACGACACATTTGCAAAGCTTGTAGGGATCGGGATCGTCAGCATGACATTTATTCAGGCGTTTATCAATATTGGCGGTACGGAGGGGCTGATTCCCATCACCGGTGTCCCGCTCCCTTTTATAAGTTACGGGGGCACGTCTTTATTGCTGTATATGACAAGCATTGGGATCGTATTAAATATTTCCCGGGATATGTATAAGAAAAAAATGAAAAAAACAGGGATAGAGCATGCGGCTAAAGTATAGACTTCTTTCCTTTCTCAAATCAAGAAAACTCGTGAGCGCAGTCTGCTCACGAGTTTTCTTGATCATTTGTTTACTCTCATTTTAATATAGATGGAATTATCACCGTTCTTGCCGGTTGCCCCCGTGGAAGAGGTTTTATTAGGCATGGTATCACCAAATTTAATTTGCAGTAGTTCACCTAAAACCAAAGCCATGATGTAGGAGACATCGTTACTTTTATGTAAGCTTCCTATCATGCGGGTAACTTTTATCGCCCCGTATGTCGCCATATATTTCTTAATCAGCCACCTGGCTTCCATGGTTGTCTCTTCGCCGGAGACTTCCTCAAAATAATTGATTATATCTTCTTCTTCCTGCGAGGGAATATGCCCGTATCCGTGTTTCAGCCACTGGCGCAGCATACCGCACACATAAGGAAAGTTTCGTTTATGGCTGTCTTTTTTTGACGTCACATGAAACGCTTCAACCATCCATTCAAAAGCCGGCACATCCCGATTAAGTAAAATGTGATAGTAATCTGCAATTCCGTCTTTAATCTCCATCGTCACCGTTTGAGAATCCATCAGTTCTTTAAAAATATCAGCCAGCAATTCAATAGCTTCATTGTCATTCGCGGGTTTTCCGTATCTTCGTATATAATAATCGCTGACTTCAAAACCCTGGTTATTTTTCATTTTTACATCACTCCTATTAAAACTATGAAACTATCACTAGTATTGGCTTTTTTATGAAAAATAAACCTTTTTTATCCACTAAAGAAAACAGACCGCCCTTTTCATTGTAAGGAAACGGTCTATATTCATCGTTACCATCGTTAGTCGTCGATGCGTGTAAATTCCCGATGTACGATGTGGTTTGGGTTAAGATTTAGTTCGAAATATACATCGGCTTTATATGTAAAAGTTGTTTTTGATTTTAGGTGCAATAAAAGGGGTTCAAGCAATATCATCACCTGTATCACTATCAGGATCAGATTTAACAGAAGGTAACCAGACGTTAAATATGGTTCCTGAACCTTGTTTGCTTTCGACACGAATCGAGCCGCCGTGGATGTCGATAATCGATTTCGTGATAGCGAGCCCCAATCCCGACCCGCCATTTTTTCTCGCACGGGATGAATCTATTCGATAGAAACGCTCGAATAAATGAGGCAAATGCTCTTCGGGAATCCCGAATCCATTATCCTGAAGAGACAAGATGATCCCATCAGAAGCCAATTGTAAAGAGAGGTGAATTTCCCCTTCTTTCGGATCGGTGTGCTGCACGGCATTGTGAAACAGGTTTAGGATGACCTGCTTAATCCGGTCCTCATCGAACACAGACGTGGCGCCGGGAGCTATGGAAAAGTGAACACGTCTTTCTCCTGCCAGCAGTAGGAGCTGCGATTCCATTTCATGAACGACAAGGTCCAATCGCCCTTCCTTCATCTGAAAGGACGGTGCCCGGTCTACCCGGGCCAAAAACAGAAGGTCGCCAACCAGCTTATTCAGACGTTCCGATTCGCCATACATGCTGTTGAGCGCTTTTCTAAGCTGATCCGGATTGTCGGCTGCACCCCGCAGTAGTACTTCCAAAAAACCGTGTATAGATGTTAAAGGTGTGCGAAGCTCGTGTGAAGCATCGGCAATAAACTGGCGCATTCGTTCCTTCGCCTCTTTTTCGGCTGTAAAAGAGGATTCAAGTCTTTCCAACATGCCATTAAAGGAAGTGGACAGGCGGTCGATTTCGATTTGCCCTTGATCGGTTGGCAGCCGCTCATCTAAATTCCCGGCATTAATTTGTTCTACGGTATCCACGATATGTGATAACGGGATCAGCGTTCGCTGCAAAGTGGGCAAAAATGCGAAGAGGCCAACTATCAGCGCAGCCAGCGAAAGAGATACGTAGGTTACCAGCTCCCGGACAAGTACATCCTGCAACGGTCTGACAAGTGTGCTTAGCTGCACAATACCCAATGGCGCTCCGTGTATTCCTATGGGCTGCAGCACGACTAACTGGCTTTCTCCGCTGGCATCTTTTACGATGTTGTAGTTCAGGCTTTTCCCGTCCTGGTTTAACACGTCCTCATACGTTTGCGCAGGCAGCCGCGGGACTGGCGGATGGTCCAGGTTTTCGAACAGATCATACACATTGCCGTCCGTATCGACAAATGCGGCTGTTGAAGCGGGATTGTATAAAGGAAAGAGCGAAGGCAGGCTTACGATCTTCCAATTTTCCCCGATCTGTTCCCATACCGGATATGGAATAGAGCGCATTTGATTCCTCATGCTGTCCGCTTTATTCACGTACAAAAAGTGACGCATCAGGACATACTGAAAAATGCCGACAAGCAGCAGGAGGACGGACAGAATGAAGAAAGAACGAAATAACAGCTGTAAGCGTAGAGAATGGGGCATAAAGAAACGCCGCAGGCGATCTCGTATAACATTTTTCATAAAAAGTCGACCCGATAACCTGCACCGCGGATGGTGCGAATTAATTGATGTTCCGAGTCATTGAGTTTATCCCTTAACGATCGGATATACACTTCTACAATATTTTTTTCCCCACCAAAATCGTATCCCCATACCCGATCCAAAATGGTTGACTTGCTGAGCACAAGCCCGTGATTGATGACGAGGAATTTGAGCAACTCATATTCGGTTGGAGAAAGTTCAAGTACACTGTTATTGTAGCGAATTTCCATGCGTCCATCATCAATGCGAAAAGGCCCGATTGCCACTTCACTTAATAATTGGGGAAACTGGTTTCGCAACCTGGCGTGTATGCGGGCCAACAGTTCCTCAAAGCTAAACGGTTTTATCATATAATCGTCGGCGCCGAGTTCTAACCCTTTGACCCGGTCTTCCACTTCGTCTCTAGCCGTTAACATAATAACAGAGGTATTCTCCACTTTTTTCAACATGCGGCATACTTCAAACCCGTCCATGCCTGGCATCATTACATCAAGTACCACGACATGCGGATGAAACTGCTTGGCCAAATTCACTGCGGTTACACCGTCATGGGCGGTAAGTACTTGAAATCCCTCATTTTGCAGCCCAAATTCCAAAAACTGAACGATATTTGGTTCATCGTCTACGATTAGTATTTTAATTTCCTTGGTCTGCCGCATTTCGATCACCTCTGCTTCATGTAACACGAATAGATTTGTGTTTGTAAAAAACGCAGGCAACTGCCGCTATTGTTACCCCTCACACTGTAGGAGTGATGACAATCTATTTTATTATAAATGATCGACCTGAGAATATTCTAAATGGCGACTGAAAATTCACTTAACGTTACTGGGTGATTTTGTAGCTAACTGCAATCAGCAGCATTGTAGCAAGGCTTATAATGGTTCCATAGATCGGAGAAGTTATGACAACACCGATAAAGATAAGAATAAAACAGATAAGGGCAAACAAAGACGTAGCCGGAAGTGCCCTGACATGATTTCTCACTCATAACTGGTCTCTCTTTACTCTACTCAACTATATAAAAGTTTATAAATAAACTATCTCCCATTAAATTACCATATTGGGGTGAAGGAACACAATGTACTTTCTTCTAAAAGTTCAGGAAAAAAGGCGGGTTGTTTAATAATTAATTTTACTGTAGCATGAGTGTATGGACTTATCCGATCTGTGAATCGCTTTCTGTCTGTATAAGTGTTCACATATAGAAAGGAATGAAAGAATGGGTAAGGTTATAAAAGAATGGGCGTTTATTATAGTGCTTGCTGTTGTCTTAAATTTTGTATTTAGGACGTACATTGCGGAAGCTGTAACGGTTCCTACGGGATCGATGCTGCCGACCATACAACTGAACGACTATTTGGCTGTGAATAAAATGATTAAACCCGATCAATTAAAAGACGGGGATGTTGTTGTTTTTTATCCGCCGTTAAAAGGGCATGAAAACGAGCGGTTTATCAAACGTTTAATCGGTAAAGGCGGAGATACCATTGAAATTAAAAATCACGCCCTCTATCGAAACGGCAAAAAAGTGGACGAACCGTATATAAGTGAACCAATGGACTATGAGTATGGGCCGGTAACCGTGCCGCAAGGAAAGTTCTTCTTCCTTGGTGATAACAGGAATAACAGCGATGATTCTCACCTGTGGCCTACACCGTTTGTCGATAAAGATAAAATTTGCGGCAAAGCAGAATACACGTTTTTCCCTTTTTCCGATATGAAAAAATTTTAAATCAGGAAAAAATATCACCCCTTTCCACAATGAAAAGGGGTTTTTTGATGTCAAATATACTCGAATTCTGTTAAAATGTATAGCGGAGTATTTGTACGCTCCTATCAGGAAGAGGAAAGCGGATACCAAGGAGGAATTTTATTTGGCTCGAGCAACGAATATTACCAATAACTCGGTCCCCAAAAGAACGGTTAAAAAACCGAAAAAGACATTTAAAAGAAGACTGTTTAGTGCCTTTCTTGCTCTTGGATATATATATATTTCAAGCTCACTATTAATTTTTAAAGGGCCTTTTCAGAGCCTGAAAGATTATGCAATAGAGTCAATTGTTAGTTCTCACCATCCCCAATTATGGTTAGGGCTTTTTTCGCTGAATACGGTATCTAACAAAGAGATTCAGCAATATACGAACACAGCTTACGGAACTACACCCGTGCCGACCACTCCCCTGGATCCGACTAAACTGAAAGACTATAAAAATATTACGGATAATACGATTCAAGTGGAAGATTACCAGGGAAAAACCTTTTCGGCAAAAATCATGTTAATCCGTGATCCGAAGAGGGTGAAGGTGGCTGTAACAAGCCAAATGGGGAAAGTAGGAGAAACCGTAAGTGAAATGGTCCGGGAAAACCATGCGGTAGCCGGCATTAACGGAGGGTCTTTTCAAGACGTAGGCTGGCACGGAACGGGCGGCAACCCGCAGGGTACTACCATCCATAATGGACAGGTTATTGTTCAAGGTGGAGACGGTAACGTCATTGGAATCACCCGCAACGGTGATTTGATTTCGGGTAATTATTCGATTAAAAAACTGCAGGAATTTGGTGTAGACGAAGCGCTGTCTTTTGATCCGATTCTCGTTAAAGACGGGGTCGGTATGCTTCAAAGCAGCGGTGGCCGGGGATATGCCCCTCGAACAGCCATTGGCCAGAAGGAAGATGGAACCATTATATTTATTGTCACTGATGGCCGAATGATCCACGGTCCGCAAAATCTTGGAGCATCTCTGCGCGATGTCCAGGATTTGATGCTGCAGTATGGAGCGATTACCGCTATTAATTTGGACGGTGGCTCGTCTTCGACTATGGTTTATAACGGAAAATTGGTGAACGAGCCAACCGATGTATTAGGGGAAAGAAAAGTAGCGACTGCATTTATTGTTATGCCGGAATAAGGAGGCTTTCCATTGAAAAAAGTCTTTTGGTTTATATTGATTGTAACGATTTTTCAAATATCTGTTTTCACCTACTATAACCGCCTTATCGGCCAGACGAATGGTGTCGTTCCCGTTTCCCCTGCATTGGGAGGGAAGATTTTTTCCGGAACGAAGGAGAAGAACGTCACCTTATTTGAAGGAACAGCGAACTGTATTGCGCTTTCCGCGAACCGGCAGATGGTGGCCTATGTCGATGAAGCAAACACCTTGCATGTGAAGGACCTTCAGGCAAATAATGAAGTGTTGAATTTGCCGGGAGAAGGGCCGATTTCGTATGTGACATGGATTGAGAATAACGGGTTGCTTATTGGAAGTACGGTAGATAATGGATCCGGGAAAAAGCTGACGTTAAAAACAGTCATGCTCTCTTCACAAAATGTCCGGACTATTAAAGAATTCGAACCGGATCGCTCCAGCTATACCTTTAAAAAGATTGTATTCAGCCCCTACACAAATGATATCTATATTTTAGTGGGAAACAAATGGGGTACCCAGTTATACCATGTTGGGACAAGCGGCGACTTTAGATCCGAAGATATAAGCAGTTACTATATTGACAATATTGAAATGTCTACAACTAAAAATGAGCTATTCTTCCAGGATGTGAAAAACGGGATTCCTTATCTGCACATCCGTGACGATCAGGGGACCCGCCGCATCAAGAAGAACGCCGTACTGCTGCGGACTGTTAATGACGTGCTATATTACGGAACACTAGACGATTCCGGAATGGTTTCAGCGGTTTACAAGTATCAGGAAGGTACGACAGGTACGTCGACCAAAGTAACCGACCTGAATACGCCTGTTAAACCGGAAAAACTTTTGGTGAAAGATGATGGAACGGTTATTACCATCTCGGGAAGTTCGTATACGAATCTGAGTACGAATCAATCTACCCCCCTTCCTTCCGACGGTGAACCTTTTATCCTGAACAATTCACTATTGGTTAACAGCCCCAGCAAGACCACACTCATAAATATATAATCGAGCGTCCTTTTTTATACTTCAAAAATGAATAATCGTATTCATTTTTGAAGTATTTTTATGCGCCTTTTCTATAATCCTTTTCATTATCCTGATAAATTAAAATGGCATGAAAATTGCAAAATAATCAGGCATTACGAAACAAATGGATAAGGGGGATATAAAATGGCTAATGAATTTGGGCACGATAGTGTTCGTCCGGTGCCGAAGTCTGAGCGTTCCATGAAGTTCTTTTCTACTTTTTCACTGTGGGTCGGTGCCAACGTGGTTGTTACGACCGTCTTTACGGGAATGATGCTCGTTCCCGACCTGAAGTTTACGACGGCTATGTGGATTGTTTTAATCGGCTCGCTGATAGGTGGAATTCCGCTCCTGCTGTCGGGAAACATCGGGACACGAACCGGATTGCCCACGATGATATTAACAAGGGGAGCTTTCGGGCATCGGGGAGCTGCGCTTCCTTCCGCGGTGAATACGATTGTGCTGATTGGCTGGAGTTGGGTACAGGCGTATATGGCAGGGTTAAGTCTGGATCATGCTGTACAATTCGTTACAGGATACAGCAATATCGATCTGTTTGTCATTGTGACGGAAGTATTTGTCGTACTTATCACCATCTATGGGCACAGGGCGATCGAAAAGGCGGAAAATATTGTCGCATCCTTGATGTTAATCCTTTCTGTTGTTGTATTCGGTTATATGTTTACTCACTTTCATGTATCAAAATTGTTAACGATGCAGACTAGCGCCCATCCGGCGGTAACCACGATGGTTGCGTTTGATATTGTCATTGCAACGGCCTTCTCCTGGATGTCCTCGTCAGCAGATTACAACCGCAATTGTGCTTCCGAGCGGACGGGAATGTGGGGAACTTTGGTCGGTTATACGGTGGCCACCGTTGTGGCTATGGGACTCGGTGCAACGGTGTCAGGTTTTTCTCTGCTCGGTCATATGACACAAACGTATGACCCGACAGAGTTAATTGGTTCCATTAATCCGATGCTCGGTTTTGTAGCCGGGATTGTCATCTTCCTTTCAGTTTTATCAACCAATGTTATGGCTCTATACAGTGCGAGTATGTCGTATCTAGCTATTTTTCCGAAAAGTAAGTATTTTTTGCCAACCTTGATTATGGGGATACTCTGTACAGCAGGGGCTTTGCTGAAGGATTGGCTCCTCAATCATTTCCAGAATTTTCTGTTGATGGTAGGAACCTTATTTATCCCCGTTGTTGCCGTTCTGCTTGTTGATTATTATCTGTTAAAGAAATCGACGTATGATGCGGAAGAAATCATCTCGGGTGAAAAGAAGGTATACTGGTATTCGGGCGGCATCAATTATATGGCGTACGTTGCCTATATTATAGGAGCGGTTTTCGCTTATTACTTTACGTATGTTCACCCGCTCGTAACAGGAGCTACGATTCTTACGTTCTTGCTTACAAGTGTTCTCTATATTGTGCTGATGAAAATTTCAGGAGTTTCCATTTATGTGGATAAAGCAGATGCTGTGGCCGAACAGGAGTGATGACTGGAATGAAAATCAACGCAGCAGCCGTTCAGCTCTCTAGCATAGTGGGCGATAAGCAGGCGAATCGCAGAAGGATCACAGATTGGATTGAAACCATTGTTATCAAACACCCGGATTGCAATCTTGTTGTCTTTCCTGAACTGTCGGTCACCGGTTACGATTGTGGATTGCATATGCATCCCCTGGCGGAGCCGGTTGAAGGGGAAACGTTTCACATTCTTGCCGCCGAAGCAAAGAAACATGGAATCTATTTGGTGTATGGTGGGCTTGAACGTAATCCATCCGGTGATAAACCGTATAATACAGTCTGGATGATTGGACCGGATGGTTCCCTCGTTCACACCTATCGCAAAGTTCATCTAACAGAATTTGAAACTCCCTGTTATCAGCCGGGGGACCGCTTTTCTGTAGTCAAGACAGACCTTGGGACGGTCGGGGTATTAATTTGCTGGGATATGGCCTTTCCCGAAGCTGCACGTACGTGCGCTCTCCAGGGAGTGGATTTGCTTATATGTCCGGCTGCATGGGAAAAGCCTTACGAAAGGCCGTATCTCCAGTTTAGCATGGCGAGGGCGCTCGACAACACGGTGCCGCTTATAACGTGCAATCATACCGGAAAGAATGAGAATGTGGAATTTTTCGGGCACAGCCGGATATATGATGCAACAGGCAGCGAACTGGAAGCGATAGGCGAAGATGAAGGGTATATTTATGCGGAAATTGACCCGAATCTGACAAAACAGCACCGCCAATTCTTTTACACGATGCTTAACGAACGCCGGCCGGATCTTTATGTATCGTCAACCGGCCACATCAACACACCTGTATAGCAGGTGTGTTCCTTTTTTGGCGTATAGGAAAGCATAGCTTCTGGCGTTGCATGAATTTATGCAGGCGAAGGTTTCTCATGTATAATAGAAACAAGAGTGGGCTAAGGGGCTGACGGTATGGGTAAGACTGATGAACAAAAGCAATTGGACGAAGTGATGATGGAACTAAATGCAATTATTCATACGTCGAAAGATAATATTGTAGTCACGGACGGTGAAGGAAAAGTTCTGCGTGTGAGTGCCAACTGCCATGAAATATATGGCATTCCACCTGAAGATTTAATCGGGAGTAATGTGTTTGACCTTGAAAAAAGGGCGATTTTCTCTCCGTCTGTTACGAAGAAGGTTTTAAAGGAAAAAAAGAAGCAGCAGATTATTCAACATACAAAGACAGGCAAGTTTGTGATGGCTACCGCTTATCCGGTATATGACGGGTCAGGAAAAATCGTCCGTGTTATCAGTTATTCCCATGATATGACGGAAATTATGTCGCTCAAAGAGAATTACGAACGGCTGACGGAACAGATCAGGCGATACGAAACGGAACTGGAAGAATTGCGGGATAAAGAGACGCGCATCGATGGTGTAATTTCGGCGAGCCCCGGCATGAAGCGGGTGATGGAACTCGTGCAGCGTGTATCCAAAGTGGATGCGACGGTGCTTTTATTAGGGGAATCCGGCGTAGGGAAGAATGTCATTGCCCACGCCATTCATCGGAAAAGTGAACGAAAGAACGGTCCTTTTATTGAGGTGAACTGCGGCGCGATTCCTGAGGGGCTGCTGGAGTCTGAATTATTCGGGTATGAAGCGGGTTCCTTCACAGGTGCAAATAAATCGGGCAAGCCTGGCATTATCGAGTTATCCGATGAAGGGACGCTATTTCTTGATGAGATTGGCGAGATGCCTTTGTCCCTTCAAGCGAAACTGTTAAAAGTAATTCAGGAAAAGGAATTTACACCCGTGGGTGCGACAAAAATGAAAAAGGTAAATTTTAGGTTAATTGCCGCGACGAATAAGAATCTGGAGGAAATGGTAAGACAGGGGAAGTTTCGCGAGGATTTATATTTTCGATTAAACGTGGTCCCTATCCTGATCCCTCCCTTGCGACAGCGAAAAGAAGATGTTTTGCCTCTGATTCAGGTGTTTCTCCAGAAGTTTACGGAGAAATACGATATGGAGAAGCGGATAGATGAATCGGCGACCCGTTCTTTACTGGAATACTCCTGGCCGGGGAATGTGCGGGAACTGGAAAATTTGATAGAACGGCTCGTCGTGACAACGGACGGGAGTGTTATTACAAAATTTCAACTGCCTGATATCCTGCAGCTACATGATCGGGATGAAACAGATTTGGATGTGGAAATTCACCCGCAGAGAAAGTTAAAGGATATCCTGGAAGAGGTGGAAGCAAAAGTTATACTGAAAGCGTACGAACAATGCCGGACCACCCAACAAATGGCGGACTTACTCGGTATTAGCCAGCCTTCTGTCGTGCGGCGCCTGCAAAAATACAAAGGCAATTCAAGTTTGAATGAGTAAGCGGCTGTTTTATTCAGTTTTGAATAAAACAGCCTTTTTCTCATCTGCATAAGTGCAACTAAGGTCATCGCCAGCGGTTTGGCGCTAGCTTACAGGGTTTACTACGTTTGTCAAGTGATCCAGGACGCTTGAACACTTATTTTCTATATGGCATAAAAATTGCTTAGTAAAAGGGTATTCAAGAGCTATAGAAAAACAGAATGGAGGATTACTCATGACGAAAAAATACCAGCCGGCCAATTCATTCGAATCTCCACGCTTTTGCGGGGTTCGGACTTTTATGCGATTGCCTTATGTACAGACGACGGACAACGTGGACTTCGTAATCGCGGGTGCTCCGTTTGATACGGGGGCTTCCTTTCGGGTAGGGGCACGCTTCGGCCCGGGTGCTGTTCGTGATTTTTCTATTTTGCTGCGGCCCTATAATCCTGAACAGAAAATCAACGTGTATGATTATCTTTCTGGTGTAGACTATGGGGATTTCCCGGTAGTTCCCGGTTTTATCGAAGAATCCTATAAGAAAATCGAAGAGGGGCTGGCACCGGTTCTTGAGAAAGGCGTTGTCCCTATTACGATCGGAGGTGACCATTCGATTACGCTTGCGGAATTGCGTGCGGTTGCAAAAAAATACGGCCCGGTTGGGCTGGTCCACTTTGACGCTCACAGCGATACGTGGGACTCCTACTTTAACCAAAAATATAACCATGGCACATCGTTCCGCCGGGCGTACGAAGAAGGGCTGCTGGACATGAACCGCTGCATCCAGGTAGGGATGAGGGGGGGATTGTATGAACCGGCAGATCTTGACGATGCGCGGCAGATGGGGTTTGATGTTGTTCCGATGAGCGAAGTGCAGGCCATGGGAATCCCGACGGTGATTGAACGAATTCGCAGGCGTGCGGGAGATGGGCCGCTGTTCTTGTCGTTTGATATCGACTTTCTTGACCCGTCTTTTGCGCCGGGGACCGGTACGCCTGAAGTGGCGGGCGCAACCAGCACAGAGGCTCTCCAGCTTGTGCGCGGCTTAGAAGGCCTGAATTTTGTCGCTTTCGACCTGGTGGAAGTTCTCCCATCGTTTGACCATGGACAGGTTACGGCCAATATCGCGTCCAATGTCATCTTTGAGTTCATTACACTCCTGGCTATGCAGAAGAAAAAGAAAGAAGAGGCTCTCGTCCATGCCAGCCATACAGAAAATTATTGATTTGTCGCAAACCGTAGATAGTCATACACAGGTGTATCGCGGGGATCCAGTTCAGTCTTTTACACCCGCAGCGACGATGGTGCATCGGTACGTTCAGTCGCTATTCAATTCATTAGGGAGAACGAGTAAATATGACTGTAATTCATAAAATGTATATCGATGGCCGATGGACGAATGGGGCGAGCACAAAAATACGCTCCATTCTTAATCCGGCAACTGAAGAAGTCATGGGTATGGTGGGAGATGGAGTCATAGAGGATGCCGAAGCGGCCATCAAGGCGGCCAGGCGGGCGTTTGATTCCGGGGAATGGCCTGAAACCCCGGTTGAAAAAAGAAGGGATTATCTGCGAAAGCTTGCTGATTTGCTGGAAGCATCCGCGGACGAATTCGCCCGGCTTGAGACGCTAAATACAGGAAAACCCCTGCGTGAAAGCGAACTGGACGTCGCTGATGCGGTGGCCGCTTTTCGGTATTTCGCCGACCTTGCCTGCAAAAAAATAACCGTAGAAACGATTTCGCGGGAGGACGGAACAACAAGTGTGATTACCCGTGAACCTGTAGGGGTTTGTGCGCAAATCGTCCCATGGAATTTCCCCCTGCTGATGGCTGCATGGAAACTGGCCCCGGCCTTGGCGGCAGGTAATACGTGTGTGTTTAAGCCGTCAGAATTGACACCGCTGACGGCGATTAAGCTGTTCTCGCTGATCGATCAGGTTGGTTTCCCGCCGGGGGTCGTTAATCTCTTGCTTGGTGACGGCAACCATGTGGGCAGCGTGTTAGCCGAAAGTCCGCTCGTCGACAAAATCGCTTTTACAGGCGGAACCAAAACGGGCCGATCCGTCATGCGGGCCGCTGCCGGCAATATGAAAAACATCTCGCTTGAGCTTGGCGGAAAATCACCGCTTGTTATTTTTGAGGATGTTGATGTGGAAACAGCGGTGGATACCGCGTTATATGCGATGTATTTCAATCAAGGACAAGTTTGCGTGGCAGGTTCCCGTGCTATTGTGCATGCACCCCTGTATGATGAATTCACGAGAAGGTTCGCTGAACGGGCGCAACAAATCACCATTGGAAACGGGCTGGTCGCAGAGACTGAGATGGGCCCGCTGATTTCAAAACAACAGCTGGAGCGAACAGAACAATATGTTGCCATCGGTTTGAAGGAAGGAGCACGTCTTCTATGTGGTGGGAAACGGGCGCCCGGGCATGAAGAAGGTTATTATTTCCTTCCCACTGCGTTTACCGACGTGACTCTCGACATGAGGATTGCGCAGGAGGAAATTTTCGGTCCGATTCTTGTCATCCAGAAGTTTGAAGATGAAGCGGAAGCCATCAGGCTTGCCAACGGAACGGCATTCGGGCTGGCAGCCGGTGTTTTGTCGGAGGATAGGGAACGGGCAGAAAGAGTCGCGCGCCGCCTCCGTGCGGGAATGATTTGGATCAATTCCTACCATACTCCTTATGTGGATGCCCCGTGGGGAGGGTATAAGCAAAGCGGGATTGGCCGCGAACTGGGCATTCATGGGTTGGAAGCCTATCTCGAAATTAAACACACGAACATCAAAGATAAGCCGGAGTCGATTGGCTGGTTTGCTGCAAGGTAACTAGTAAGAAAATCAGAGTCGAAGGCAGGCTTGTATTTTCCGGGCATTTCGGTTGAGTTTCCCGGTAGAGAACGGTAACATAAAAAAGGGGGAGTGCTCTCTAAAGAAAAAGAAGGGTTAGGTGTGAGTAGGTGTGAGTTATTTGCGGCAGGGGACCCCTGCATTTCGGAAGGCAAATATTTCGTTGTTTGCCGGAGGATTTGTCACGTTTGCGATTCTTTATGATGTTCAGCCATTAATGCCGGTGTTTTCCAAAGAGTTCCACGTATCGCCGACCGTAGGGAGTTTGTCGCTTTCGGTGACAACTGCGGCCCTGGCTATTTCCATGCTTATTATCGGGTCGCTCTCTGAGGCATGGGGGCGGAAACCGATTATGGCGGTTTCATTACTGATTTCTTCACTGTTTGTTATTCTGACAGCATTCAGTCCTACTTTTATGTCCTTGCTTGGTTTCCGGGTAGCTCAGGGGATCGTTCTTGCAGGATTGCCTGCCATTGCCATGGCTTATTTGGGTGAGGAAGTAGACCCCACCAGCCTGGGAATTGCGATGGGGCTTTATATTAGCGGTAATTCAATTGGAGGCATGGCCGGGCGGATTCTGACCGGCTCGATCACGGATTTTTTCTCTTGGCGGGTCGCCATGGGAAGTATAGGAATAATCAGCCTTTTGCTGAGTGCATGGTTCTGGAGAAACCTTCCTCCCTCGACCCATTTTACCCCGCGTCCGCTGAGGCTAAAAAATTTAGTATTCTCTATGCTGCACCACTTAAAAGACCCGGGGCTTTTATGTTTATATGGCATTTCTTTTATTGTTATGGGGAGTTTCGTCACACTGTATAACTACATCGGCTATCAATTGATCGAGCCGCCGTATGGACTCAGTCAAACGATTGTCGGCTGGATTTTTATTGTGTATGTAACCGGAACGTTTAGTTCCACCTGGATGGGACGGCTGGCCGATCGAATTGGGAGGCGCAAAGGGCTGTGGATCGGACTCAGCATTATGCTGGCGGGAGCTGTTTTGACACTTGGCGATAACCTGGTGATAAAAATAGCCGGTATTGCGGTCTTCACCTTTGGATTTTTCGGCTCCCATTCCATCGCCAGCAGCTGGGTGGGCAGACGGGCAAAAACAGAAAAAGCTCAGGCTTCTTCTCTTTATTTGTTTTTTTATTACCTTGGGTCGAGCGTCGCCGGAACAGTAGGAGGCGTATTCTGGACTCAGTTTGGCTGGTCCGGAGTCGTTGGTCTGATTGTAATTTTACTTGCATTAGCTTTCCCATTATCCATTAAGCTCGCATCTTTGCAGTCAGCGTGAGTTTATCAACAAGACGGGAAACCTCACATTCTAAATAGACACGCAGGGTTTGCAGCAGCTGGCTGCCTTTATTTTTGTCGTATTTAATCAGGGCTCCCAGGAGCCATAAGTTTTCGAAATGAAATTTTCTTTCCTTTTGATAACGTTCCCGTAGGAGGAGCTGCGAAATGGAAAGAACAGCAGAGTCAAGCGCCAACAGTTGAAACTGATTAACAGGATCCCTGTTAAGTAGCGCAACGCAGGCTAAATAGGCCGCACTCGTACCCACCGTTTTTAAAATCAGTTTTTTTCCTCCCATTCGTAGAAATAGGCCTCACCATTCGGCTCTTTTTCCCCTATCTCTTTTACTCTCTGGTGAATAAACTCTTTTACTTTTTTCGGGTGCTTATGTTTTACTTCGGAGCCATCCATTAATTGCTGCTTATCCATCCGTTAATAAAAGACCTGTGTGTGGATGCTTGAAGAAAGCAGCTTAAGAATCTGGTTTACACCGGCAGAGGTTAAACTAAGCCGTTGGAATTGATTCGACAAATGTTCCAGCTTTTCAAGCACCTGGGGAAATCCGTTGTCCTGGTTGAAAAGGGCCGGCTTGGCGGCGTATGCCTGAACCGCGGGTGTATTCCTTCGGAAGCTCTCATTCATGCGGCTAACCAGTATTACAATGTCGCCGATATCAACAGGATGGGGGTCCGCCTTCCTAAGGGAGAGGCTGCGTTCGACCTTCCTGTGTGGCAGGAATGGAAGCAGAGCATCGTGCCGCTTACCCAACGCCCGTGGAATCGGTCTTGAAGAGATTGGCGTGAATGTGGATGAGCAGGGATACATCTCTATTGATGCTGAATGCCGGACGGGGATATCACGTCTGGCCCGGCTTTAGCCCATCGCGCCGCCAAGCAGGGTGCGGTAGCCGCTGAGGTGATAGAGGGGTTGCCAAGTGCGGTAGATTCAACGTTTGTTCCGTATGTCATTTTCTCCGATCCGCAGATCGCAGGTGTAGGGATCACCGCAGAGGAAGCGAGACGCCGGGGAATGAATGTGAGCATCGGACAGAAACTCTTCATGGATGAAGCTGTTCGCTTAGTGCAAGATTGGGTTACGAATCTTGGTGCAAATGATAACAGAAAATTTACTTTTTTATGATTGTTATATATATAACGATATGTTAGTATAACGTTATAAAAACGTAATATAAATTTATAGGGGGTTTGCGCATGATAAACCAATCCGCTCTTTATGAAAAAGGTGAGACTAAGAAATTAGAAGAATTCGTGAATCGTATCGAACGGGGGGAAAAGATTGAAGCGGATGATTGGATGCCTGAGGACTACCGGAAGCAATTAATTAAGCTTATTGCTATGCACGGTATAAGTGAGATCATGGGGGCGTTCCCGGAGAAAGAGTGGGTTCCGAGAACACCGACACTAAAAAGAAAGCTTTCGTTAATGGCCAAGGTACAAGATGAAGTCGGACATGGGCAGTTGCTGCTCCGTGTTGCCGAAGACTTGATGAAGCCTCTAGGAAAAACGAGGGAAGACATACTGCAGGATCTTTATGCCGGACGCTTGAAATTTCATAATGTATTCCATATGCCAACGCCAAGTTGGGCCGATGCCGCACTCATTGGATGGCTCGTCGATGGAGCCGCTATCGTTACACAAAAAATGCTGGCGCATACTTCCTACGCTCCGTATGCGCGCGCACTTAAGAGAATCATTCTTGAAGAACGCTTTCATGCCTATCACGGCGAAGATATGGTCATTGCTCTTGGGGATGGTACAGAACTCCAGCGTGAAATGATGCAGGACGCGCTTAATCGCTGGTGGCCTGCGTTGATGATGTTCTTTGGGCCACCGGAAAACGGGGAAATTCAGAGCAATCAAACAGTAAATATGCGCTATAGAATTAGAAGCAAAACAAACGAAGAATTAAGACAGGAATTCATTGACAAATACGTCCCGCAAATTAGGGCGCTTGGACTTAAAGTTCCGGATGATAACATTTATTACGATAAGGAGAAAGAGCAATGGGTATATACCCACCCGGACTACAATTATTTGAAAAATGTGATTGGAAAGAACCAGGGACCGCGTTCACAGAACCGCCTGAAATTACGGAGAATAGGGTTTGAAAATAACGCCTGGGTTAGAGAAGCTTTGCTTCACAAGCAAAAAGCAGTTAACGAAAGCGGGGTGTAAACGATGAATAACAACAACGTGCAAGACTACGATGTGTATGAAGTGTTCAGCCAAAAGGACCTTACATCGAAATTCGAGAGCCAATTTAGTCTTCTGGCTCCAACTCCTGAAATCGCTTTAAGTATGGCACAGGAAAACTTTATGCGCAGAGAAGACATTCCATCTAATATCTTTGTCGTTAAAAGAGAGAATATTCATTTTCTATCACCAGAAAAACGGCAGACACTTCTACGGGTTGATAACAAGGATTATCGCCAACCGTCTTATTATGGATACATTCCTGCGAGATGGAGAGAACTCGCAGCAAAAAATTCATCTAACTAACCTATATAGCGGAGGAGGGATTGACAATGACGAAAAAATACAACACACCGGAAGAAGCGAAGCAGGATCAGCAGTTCCATGAAGCACTTGTTGAGCTTATCTGCCAACTGGCCGATGACGATTTGTTAATGAGCCACCGTGGTTCTGAATGGCTCGGTTTATGCCCCCATATTGAAGAAGACGTTGCCTTTTCTTCAATTACACAGGATACTATGGGCCACTCCGCAATATATTATCAAATGCTGGAAGAACTTGGGGTAGGAAAAGCAGATAACCTTGCCCATTTAAGGGAGCCAGAGGAATATAAGAATGCAACGCTTACTGAACGTGTAAACGGTGAGGGGCATTATATGGAGAATCCGGACTACGACTGGGGATACGCAATTATCCGTAATTATACGTATGAAGTGTTCAAAAAAGTCCGACTTGACGCTCTGGAGCAGTGTTCCTATATCCCGCTTGCAGATACAGCGAAAAAGATCAAAAGAGAGCAGTTCTACCACCTCTATCACTGGGAAATCTGGATTGATCAATTGGCCCACAGTACGGATGAAGCGCAAAGACGTTTAAATGCAGCGATTAAGAAAACGTGGGAAGATGTAAACTCCTTGTTTGATTTGGGACCGAAGGCTGAAGAATTTGTCCGATTTGGCCTTACGCCACCTGGAGAAACATTGCGGGAAACATTTATGAGCGTAATGAAAGAAAAACTCGAAAACTATAGTTTACTCTGGCCGGGTGAGCCTGCATCATTGGAGGCAACCGGAAGGGACGGACTGCATTCTACGGAATTTGTGGATGCTATCAACCACTTAAGCGAAGTGTATAAACTCGCTCCGCAGGCTAATTGGTAAAGGGAGGGGACGGCGATGCAAGAAGCTTGCATTTTTCTTGAACAAAAGGTATGGGATAAATTACAAGAGGTGACTGATCCGGAAATCACTTCTGTTAGCTTGGTTGAGATGGGAATGATTGACGGTGTGGAAGTAGATGGTGGCAAAGTGACCGTAAAGCTGCTTCCGACATATGTCGGCTGTCCTGCGCTCCACATGATGGAAAATGATGTGATTACGTCGGTATCCACCATCGAAGAGATTGATGAAGTGAACGTCATTCTTGTAAAAAATCCTATCTGGACTTCTGATCGGATTACGGCGGAAGGAAGAGAAAAGTTAAAAGAGTTCGGCATCGCCCCCCCGCCGCTTGAATCAAAGCAGGAAGGCGTCTGGGAGGTTGAATGTCCGTATTGCAGTTCACCCCGCGTGGTGCTAGATAACCTATTCGGGCCAACAGCATGCCGCAGTATTTTCTACTGCAACAAATGCAAAAATCCATTCGAAGCGATTAAACCGGTGTAGGAGACAGCAGGACATTAACAGACGAATGAGTAAAATTTCCTTTACAACTGGAGGAGAATTATACGATATGACAGATAGCAAAAAAATGTATATCAATGGTGAATGGATAGAGGCAGAAAGCGGAGAAACACAAGAAGTCATCAATCCGGCAACAGGTGAATCGGTAGGAAGCGTTAGTTTTGGTGATAGCCGTGATGCGGCAAAAGCGATCGCTGCAGCAGATGCAGCGTTTAAAAGCTGGGCTCAGGCAACGGCAAGAGAAAGATCCAAATACTTAAATAATCTCTATGAACTGGTTCGTACTCATCGCGATGAATTGGCTGGCATTATCTGTGCCGAAATGGGAAAACCCCTCCGTGAGGCGAAAGGTGAAGTACTTGGGGCTGCGGATAACTTTATGTGGTATGCAGAAGAGGCGAAACGAGTTTATGGAGAGACTGTGCCTTCCACTATTCCGAATAAACGTATTATGGTAACGAAACACCCTGTAGGAGTTGTTGCCGCGATTACTCCATGGAATTTTCCTGTGAATATGGTAGCGCGTAAAATTGCTCCTGCATTGGCAGCCGGATGTACGGTTGTGTTAAAACCGGCGGAAGGAACTCCGCTTAGCGCCATTCGTTTGTTTGAATTAATTGAACAGGCAGGATTCCCGAAAGGCGTTGTCAATCTTGTCATTGGAAATCCGGAATCCATTGGCAAAGAGTTTACAGACAATAAAAAAGTGCGCAAGATTGCTTTCACCGGTTCTACACGTGTAGGGAAGCTATTAATGGAGGGCGCAGCGAAAACAGTAAAACGAGTGAGCCTTGAATTAGGCGGCCATGCGCCATTCATTGTTTTTGACGATGCGGATCTTGATGCTGCAGTGACGGGTTTATTTGAAAGTAAATTCTTTAATTCCGGACAGATGTGTATTTGCACAAATAGATTGTACGTTCATGAGTCTGTCGTAGAGGAATTTACAAACAAGCTGGTTGAGAGGTTGACAAAAGCGAAGGTCGGCGACGGAAGAAACATGGATACAGAAATCGGGCCATTGGTGAATGAAAACGGTTTAAACAAAGTGTTGGATCATATCGACGATGCGCGGGAAAGAGGCGGGAATATTGTATACGGCGGAAACCGTCTGACAGATGGCGAATATAGCAAAGGCTTCTACTGTGAGCCAACTGTAATTACGGATGTAACGCCTGATATGAAGATTTATACGGAAGAAACTTTCGGGCCTGTTGTTCCGATTCTTACATTTAAAGAAGAGGCCGAAGTTGTAGAGTTGGCGAATGATACAGATTATGGACTGGCAGCATATGTCTACACACAAAACAACAGCCGTTGCTTCAGGATGTCAGAAGCACTTGAATACGGCATTGTAGGTATAAACGACGGCTCGCCGACACAAACCCAGGCGCCATTTGGGGGATTCAAAGAAAGCGGAATCGGACGGGAAGGCGGTCGCTACGCGCTAGAAGAATTTTTAGAAATAAAATTTGTATCGTTTGGCCTTTAATCTATTTGTAAGCGAAGAAATACTCGCGAAGTATGAGTCAAACGTTGCTTTTTCCCTGTGGAGCGTCCACCGTGCCACAAAGCGGCTGTTTGATTCCTGTGTGGGGGAATAACAAGAGGCAATGCCCCGCGAGTGTTTCTTATTTTTTTTGTTCAGCGGCTAATTAATTCTAAAAAATAAATCTTGACGAAGATTTATCATTATTAATATACTTAAAATATTAAATACGTTATAATAACGTCATATAAGTAAACCGTCATATAGGAAAGTTATAAAGAGGAGGATGAAAATGCATAAATTAATCGCGATCTACCGTAAACCGGAAAATATTGAGGAATTCGACCAGCACTATTTTAATGTGCATGGGCCTCTTGCTGAAAAAATGCCTGGCCTTATTAAATTAGAAGTCAATAAAGTAGTAGGCACTCCGATGGGAGAAAGCGATCTGCACCTGATTGCTGAAATGTTCTTTGAAAGCAAAGAAGCTATTTTGCAAGCGTTGTCATCTCCGGAAGGAAAAGCGGCTGGAAAAGACTTAATGGGCTTTGCCGGCAAGCTCGTATCCATGCATTTTGCGGAAGTATTGTAGGTGGTCCTCATGCGAACACAAACGGATCAAGAACTCCATGCTACTTATTATAAAGAAATTGTTGAAAAATTAGAACGCGACCCGTTTGCCCAATTCTTAGGTATTCGGATAACCGAAGTCGGGGCAGGCACGGCCGCCGCGGAGTTAGAAGTGAAGCCAACGATGCTCAATGCCCACTCTACTACCCATGGAGCCGTTATTTTTGCACTTGCCGATACGGTTTTTGCTGTTGCCTCCAATTCCTATGGAAAAACGTCGGTCGCACTTTCTATGAATATTGGGTTTCTTGCTGCAAGCTTTGGAGGTTCTCTTCTCAGAGCAACGGCTGTCGAGGAAAAAAGGAACCACCGTACGGCATGGTACCGCATACGTGTGGAGAGTGAAAAGGAGACTGTGGCGATTCTGGATGCATTAGCCTATCGAAAAAACGAATATTTTATTCCAGTGCCGAAAGAGTAAAGTTTTACGCGTTAAGCTTACCGTGCTGGATGCTTTGGAAAGTAGGCCTTCTGCCATTTTCTTTTGTTTGGAGTGGAGCGATCATGATCGATGGATCGAAAAATAGATTTAATCATTACTTAGGTATAGAAATTGATGAGTTAAATGAAAACGGATGCAAAGCCAGTCTCAAAATCAGGCCAGAGTTATACAACAGCATCGAAGGAGTCGTACATGGCGGGGTTACGAGTACGTTAGCCGACGTGGTCATGGGCTATGCAGCCGCACCCCATGTTAACGGGGTGCAGCAGTGTGTAACCGTGGAGAGCAAGATTAACTATCTGGCACCGGCAAGAGGAGAGCGGCTGATTGCTGAATCGAGTGTAATCAAAAGAGGCAAACGGATGATTATCATGGAAGCAAAAGTAAGGACGGTAGACGGTACGCTGGTAGCCGTAGCGACAGGAACGTATGCGCGGATCAGCACGGATCGATAAAGTATGATGAGGAAAGGACGTTAGGTATGGACCGGGAAACGGTTTTGTTTACATGTGAAAATCATATGGCGACGATTACCCTGAATCGGCCAAACGAACTGAATGCGTTTAATTATGAGACGCTTGTCCGTTTGCAGGAGATTATTGAAGAAATCCGGCAGGACCCAAAAAACATTCGGGCTGTTATCGTCACAGCTGAAGGACGTGCATTCAGTGCAGGGGCAGACCTGAAAGAAAGACGCACGCTTACAGAGCAGCAGGTGCGGCGCAATGTGAGAAAAATCAGGGATGTGTTCACGGCATTAGAAAGAATTCCACAGCCTACGATTGCCGCAATTAACGGCTATGCATTTGGCGGCGGATTTGAACTAGCGCTAGCATGTGATTTTCGCTTTGCTGTCCGTGACGCCAAAATGGGCCTCACGGAGGTGAGCCTGGGTATCATTCCAGGAGCCGGTGGAACCCAGCGGTTAACCCGCTTAATCGGCCCTTCACAGGCGAAAGAGCTTATTCTTACGGCGCGGAAAATTTCAGCTGAGGAAGCGTGGGAAAAAGGGATTTTAAATGGCGTGACTGATAATTTACAGGAACTTCACCGGCGGGCTTATTCCTTAGCTGAGGAAATTTTGCAGAATGCTCCTCTGGCTGTCAACCAGGCGAAATATGCGATTGATAAAGGAATCGGGGTCGATCTGCAAACAGGGCTGGATATTGAAGCCAAAGCTTACGAAGTCATTATTCCGACAAAGGATCGTGTAGAAGCCCTCGAAGCGTTTAGAGAAAAAAGAAAACCGGTTTTCCGCGGTGAGTAGCCAAACACGTAATATAATAAGAGTCTGTGTGTAGGAGGATAGCTATGATATTCAATTCTGAAATGGAAACGTTGTCACGGGAACAGATGGGTAAACTTCAGCTTGCGCGGCTTCAAGAGACGGTGAAACGAGTATATGAGAAAGTTCCTTTTCATAAGGAAGCTTTTGATCACGCAGGGATTAAGCCTGAAGATATTCAGTCGCTAGAAGATATTGAGAAACTGCCTTTTATGAAAAAGACCGATTTACGGGAAAATTATCCTTTTGGCCTCTTTGCAGCTACACAGCATGAAATTGTACGGATCCACGGTTCGTCCGGAACGAAGGGGAAGCCAACAGTTGTAGGGTATACGAAAAAAGACATTGAAAATTGGTCCGAAATCGTAGCCAGGGCTATTTGTTGTGCGGGCGGCCTGCCCGGCGATATTTTTCATAACGCCTATGGATACGGACTGTTTACCGGCGGACTTGGTTTGCATTACGGAATTGAATATTTAGGGGCGGTTGCCGTTCCCATCTCAGGTGGGAATACGCCGCGCCAGATTACGCTGATTGAGGATTTCCAGCCACGCGGAATTGCCGGTACGCCGTCTTATATTCTGAATATTTCGGAAGAGATGGAGCGGATGGGGCTTGATCCGCGAAAAACAAGTCTGCAGTACGGAATTTTTGGCGCTGAACCATGGTCGGAAGAGATGCGGGTTCAGTTGGAGGAATCACTCAATATTAAAGCAGTAGATATTTACGGCCTGAGTGAGGTTATGGGACCCGGGGTTTCCATTGAATGTCACGAAGTGCAGGATGGCCTCCATATTGCAGAAGATCACTTCTATCCGGAAATCATCGATCCGAAGACTGGGGAAGTGCTCCCATACGGGCAGGAGGGGGAGTTGGTCTTTACCTCTCTAACAAAGGAGGCCTTCCCTGTCATCCGCTATCGTACAGGTGATATCGCTTCCCTCAATCCTGAGAAGTGTAAGTGCGGCCGCACAACCATGCGAATGTCCCGCATCAAAGGCCGGGTCGATGATATGCTCATTATTCGGGGAGTCAATGTCTTCCCTACAGAGATTGAATCCGTTCTGCTTGGATTTAAAGAGCTCGCCCCTCATTACCAGGTCGTCATTGAACGGGACGGGGCGCTGGATCGTTTTGAAGTGCATTGTGAAGTGAAGCAGGACTTCCTGGCGCAGGTGGGTGAACTGGAAAGCAGCAGCGAAGTGGCGAAGCTGGTAAAAGCGATCAGCCATGAAATGAAGAATGCGCTGGGGGTATCCGTCATACTGCGCGTGGGTAAGCCGAATATGATTGGACGCAGTGAAGGGAAAGCGATTCGTATCGTAGATAAGCGCAATAACGTTCTCATATAGAAAGCATGGCTGGGGGGATAACGATGACGTACGAACACATTCTGGCTTCAAAGGACGGCGACGTGGGCATCATTCAGCTCAACCGGCCCCACGTCTTGAATGCCTTAAATCTTAAGATCATCGACGAACTTGTGGCAGAGCTGGAGCGGATGGACGGGGACGACTCCATCCGGGCCATTCTTTTGACGGGAAATGATAAAGCATTTGCCGCCGGTGCAGATATTGCGGAAATGGCCGACGAAGCAACGGTTTCGATGCTGCTGAAAGATCAATTCTCTGTCTGGGATCGAATCGCAAAGATTAACAAGCCAATCGTTGCAGCGGTAAGCGGATTCGTGCTTGGCGGCGGATGTGAGCTGATGATGAATTGCGACATCATCGTCGCTTCCGAGACAACCCGGATTGGCCAGCCTGAAATTAAGCTTGGCGTAATGCCGGGTGCCGGTGGAACGCAGCGCTTAACGAAGGTGGTTGGGAAAGTAAAGGCGATGGAAATGCTTTTGACCGGTGAGTCAATTACTGCGCAAGAAGCGCTTGACTTCGGTTTAATCAACCGGGTTGTTCCGGTTGAATTATACTTCGAAGAGGCTTTAAAACTTGCGAAGAAAATTGCGGAGCAGCCGCCTATTGCGGTACGTCTGATTAAAAAAACGGTGGGCAAGGCGCTGGATGTTCCGCTGGATGAAGGAATGGACTATGAACGAAACGCCTTTTATTTGCTATTTGCGAGCGAAGATAAGTCCGAAGGGATGAAGGCTTTTATCGAAAAGCGTAAGGCCAAATTTACGGGTCGCTAGGGGGAGAGGCAATGTACGGATATGAAACCATTCTTGTTGAGAAGGAAGACGGCGTAGCCAAAGTGACGATGAATCGTCCGGACAAATTCAACGCTTTTACTGAGCAAATGCATCGCGAATTTTTGGATGCGCTGAAGAAAGCGGAAAAAGATGCGGAGGTTCGCTGCCTTGTCATTACTGGTGCGGGTAAAGCGTTTAACGCGGGTCAGGACCTGGCTGAAGTGCAGGGAAAAGATGTTGATTTCGGATCTTTTCTTAGGGAACGCTACAATCCCCTGATTATGCAGCTGCAGAAAATAGAAAAACCGATCATCGCAGCTGTAAACGGTGTAGCAGCGGGAGCAGGAATGAGCCTGGCTTTAGCCTGTGACATTCGCCTTGCATCAGAAAAGGCTTCCTTTGCCAACGTATTTATAAACATCGGGCTGGTGCCTGATTCCGGTGGCTGTTATTATCTGCCGAGGATTGTAGGAATCGGAAGGGCTCTTGAACTGGCCTTTACAGGCGATAAGGTATCAGTCGAAGAAGCCTATCGAATTGGATTGGTGAACAAGATTTGTTCCGCAGAAAATTTCGAGCAGGAAGTACAAGACTATGCGGCTAGATTAGCCAGTTTGCCGACAAAAGGAATCGGGCTCATCAAGCGGGTCGTGTACAAAGGATTTGATATGAGCCTGGAAGAAACGCTGGAATATGAAGCGTTTGCCCAGGAAATCGCCGGAGCTACGGCGGACCATAAAGAAGGCGTGCAAGCATTCTTTGAAAAAAGAAAGCCTGTTTTCACAGGTAAATAAAGGAGGGTCCATCATATGACGCCTTATCAGGTAGGAGTCATTGGCGCAGGTACGATGGGAGCAGGCATTACGCTTGTCTGCGCTCGATCCGGACACCGCGTCTCTTTAGTGGATGCTAACCCCGATGCATTGGAACGGGCACAAAGTTACATTGCGTCGATATTAAATAGAGATATACAAAAAGGCAGAATCACTGAACAGCAGAAGGAAGAAATCACGGGACGAGTCACAGCGGAAACCAAACTTAAGTCTCTTCGTGATTGCGACATCGCGATCGAGGCGGTTCCGGAACGGCTCGACTTAAAAAAAACGATTTTTTCTACCCTTGCGGATACGCTTCGTGAGGATGCACTGCTTTTATCCAA
The DNA here is from genome assembly GCF_000430625.1 of Aneurinibacillus terranovensis DSM 18919. GTDB lineage: Bacteria > Bacillota > Bacilli > Aneurinibacillales > Aneurinibacillaceae > Aneurinibacillus_B > Aneurinibacillus_B terranovensis. Next base: position 140,380 of record NZ_KE387171.1, on the reverse strand, counting down.
CACATCGTCTATCTCTATTACAGAAATTGCCGGAGGATTAAAGCATCAGGAGCGAATTCTCGGCTTTCATTTCTTTAATCCGGCTCCCGTTATGCCGCTCATTGAGATCATTAAGGGAAAAAAATCAAGTGTAGAAAACGTGGAAAGGGCTTATCAATTCGCTAAGGATTTAGGCAAAACGCCTGTTCTGGTCAGTGACTCGCCCGGATTTATCGTCAATCGTGTCGCACGCCCTTATTATAATGAAGCTTTACGTATACTCGGTGACCGCATTAGTACCGTAGAACAAATCGATGACATTATGAAGAAAGCCGGCGGTTTTAAAATGGGACCGTTCGAACTGCAGGACATGATTGGCATCGACATTAATTACGCAACAACAGAATCGGTCTATACGAATTTCTTCCACGAGGGCCGGTTTAAACCAAGCCGAATCCAACAGCGAATGGTGCAGGCAGGATCGCTCGGCCGGAAAACAGGGGAGGGTTTTTATGAATACAGCGAGTAAAGCCGTTGTGCTGGCCGGTCAAAGCCCTCTGTTCGGTGAGTTGAAGCAACTGCTGGTTCAACACGGTTATTCTGTTATCACGGTCGATGAACTTGAAGAGGGTCATCATCCGGTGGACCTGGCAATTGAAGTAAGCAATCTCGACCTCGATGAAAAGAAATCAATTATTCAAAAGCTGGATCAACTGCTGCCCCCGCAAGTGCCGATTACCTCTACCTCTTTGGCAATAACGGCAACGGAAATCGCCTCGTGGGCAGATTTCCCCGAACGGGTATGCGGCTTTGGCACGCTCGTCCCGCTGTGCGAACGTCAATTAATTGAAATGGCTCCAGCGTTGCAAACCGGGCCGGCGGCAATGGAGACAGTGGCTGCACTGTTTCAAACGCTTGGGAAGGAAATGGCCCTTGTAGAGGATGAAGTGGGATTGGTCTTTCCGCGTATCCTTTCATTAATTATCAACGAAGCGGTATTCGCCGTGATGGAAGGAACGGCAACCCCTGAAGATATTGATGTTGCGATGAAGAAGGGAACGAACTATCCGTACGGCCCGCTGGAATGGGCGGATCGCATCGGATTGGATGAAGTATTTTCCATTATAAGAGGGATGTATCAAAATCTTGGCGAAGAACGCTACCGCCCTGCCCCGCTGCTTCGCAAGATGGTGCTGGCGAAGCGGCTGGGAGAACGTACAGGGCAGGGGTTTTACACGTATACCGCACAAGAGGCGGGAGTAAAATGATGGAGCAAAAGAGAGAAGTTTATGTTGTAGCAAGTGTCCGGACGGCCATCGGTAAGCTGGGCGGCAGCTTAAAGGATGTACCGATTGATGATCTGTCTGCAGCCGTGATGCAGGGTGTAGCGGATCGGGCGGAAGTGTCCAAGGACCAGATTGATAGCGTCATCATGGGCAACGTTATTTCAGCAGGTCCTTTCATAAATATTGCCCGAGTAGGGCTGCTGAAGGCGGGTTTCCCGGAATCTGTGCCCGGGCTCACCGTTAACCGGGTATGTGCCTCAGGATTGGAAGCGATTAATCTCGGCGCCCAGAGCATTCAAGCAGGCCACGCGGAATCCGTGGTAGCAGGAGGCGTGGAAAATCTCACCCGTTCTCCGTATATCATGGAGAAGTTTGCACAGCCGTACCAGCGGGGTTCGCAAACCTTAATGGAATCTTTCGGAGGACCGCGCTCGGCCCCTGTGTCCCTGTATGGGGATTTGACGATGGGAGATACGGCGGAAAACGTCGCGGAGAAATTCGGGATTAGCCGGGACGATCAGGATCGCTTTGCTTTAGAGAGCCAACGGCGGGCTATTCAAGCCATCGATGGCGGCCTTTTCCGGGAAGAAATTATTCCGGTGCTTATTCCCGGCAAAAAAGGCGAGACAAAGGTATTTGATCAGGATGAACACCCGCGCCGTGACGCAACGCTTGACACATTAGGAAAACTAAAGCCCGCCTTCCGCAAGAATGGGACCGTTACAGCGGGGAACTCATCCGGGATCAACGATGGTGCGGCTGCTGTGCTTCTCTTGTCTGAGGAAAGAATGAAGCAAGCGCAGGCGGCACCGCTGGGAAGAATCGTTCATTTTGCCGTCGGCGGCGTCGATCCGCGGTTGATGGGAATCGGGCCGGTTGTGGCGATTCGCAAGCTGCTCGCGGATGTGGGCATGACCGTTGAGGATATTGATCTTTTTGAACTGAATGAGGCGTTTGCTTCCCAATCGCTGGCATGTATGCGGGAACTTGGCCTTCCCATGGAAAAAACGAATGTAAACGGAGGCGCTATTGCTCTTGGTCATCCTCTCGGGTGCAGCGGAGCCCGCCTGCTTGGCACCATTCTCTATGAACTGCGCCGCCGCCAGCTTCGTTATGGCGTTGTGTCTCTTTGCATTGGCGGCGGACAGGGGCTTGCCACGCTCGTCGAAGCGCTATAATAGGAGAAAGGAAAACATACGATGAAAACACCGGTAATTATTGATGCGGTAAGAACGCCGATTGGCCGTCATGGCGGGGCACTGAAGGATGTGCGCCCGGATGATCTGGGGGCCCTTGTTATACGTAAATTGCTGGAACGAAATTCGTTGGATCCGGAGCGGATTGAGGACGTTATCTTTGGCTGTGCGAATCAAGCTGGAGAAGATAATCGTAACGTGGCCCGCATGTCGCTATTATTGGCCGGCTTGCCTGTGCAAATTCCAGGTGTGACGGTGAATCGGCTGTGCGGTTCGGGACTTGAAGCGGTGAATCAGTCTGCCAATGCGATCCTTGCAGGCAGGGGCGAAATTTATCTTGCAGGCGGTACAGAGAGCATGACTCGTGCTCCGCTTGTTATGATGAAACCTACGACCACTTATCAAAGAGGAAACCAGCAGCTTTTTGATACAACGCTTGGCTGGAGACTTGTAAATCCTGGTTTGGCAGCAATGTATCCACCGATCTCTTTAGGAGAAACGGCGGAAAACGTGGCTGAGCAGTATGGAATCTCGCGGGCAGCGCAGGACGAGTTTGCCTACAACAGCCAGCAGAAGTATGCAAGGGCAAACGCGGAAGGAAAATTCTCTGTGGAAATCGTCCCGGTAGAAATAAAAGGGCGCAAAGGAGATGTGACGGTTGTCGATATGGATGAACACCCCCGCCCGAACACGACATTGGAACAGCTATCCCGTCTGAAGCCCGCCTTTAAAGAAGGAGGTACCGTTACGGCCGGCAATTCATCCGGTATTAACGACGGCGCAGCGGCGCTTCTCTTGACTGAAATGGAGACAGCTAACGAATTAGGCTTAAAGCCGAAAGCAAAAATCATCGCATCGGCGGTGGCTGGCGTAGATCCGTCGATAATGGGAATGGGCCCTGTTCCGGCTACCCGGAAGGCGTTAAAACAAGCAGGATTATCCATCGAAGACATCGACTTAATTGAACTTAACGAAGCGTTTGCCGCTCAATCGCTTGCCTGCATTCAACAGTTAAACATGGATGCGAATAAGGTTAATGTGAACGGTGGTGCTATTGCGCTCGGCCATCCACTCGGCTGCAGCGGAGCCCGGATTTTGACCACATTATTATATGAGATGGAGCGCAGAGAGGTTCGCTATGGTTTGGCGACGATGTGTATCGGTGTAGGACAGGGGATTGCAACGATTATAGAAAGAGTGTGATAGGATGAAAGAAGGGCTCGTACCAGGGATAACAGCGGATTTTTCAATCATCGTTGAAGAATCGATGATGCCGGCATTCGATGGGGAAGTTGTCCATCCCGTTCTTTCAACGGTTTCGATGATTTATTACATGGAGAAAGCCGGCCGCTATGTTATCCTGCCGTATCTTGAGGACGATGAGGAAGGGGCGGGCTTTTCTATCGATATCAAGCATATCGGACCGGCTGTCGTTGGGCAGGTCGTCCGTTTTAAAGCCGTATGTACGGAAGTCAATGAGAAAAGGGTCGTCTGCGAAGTGACCGCGCATACCAATCTAAACATAGTGGGGCAAGGTTCCTTTATCCAGGCGTTCTTTAAAAAAACGGATATGGCCAAACGGATTGAGCGAATCCAGGAGCAAATCCGAATCGGATCCTGAAAGCCACGACATTCGCCGTCGTGGCTTTCCTATACACATAAGTGCAACTAAGGCTATTGCCTGCGCCTTCGGCTTGGCGTTAGCCAAGTTTTCTTTAACGTTAAAGAAAGTATATGTTGCTTTACAGTGTTAAAGCAACATATACTTTCCTCCATGGGTCAGCTGAGAAAAACTCGCGGGAGTGTGCCGGACGTTGCTTTTTCGATGTGGAGCGTGTGGCCGGAAGGTCGATCAGACCGACAATTGTCTCCATCATTGAGGTACCCGGATGTTTTGTCGGTCCGACCTTCCGGTCACTAAGCGGCCGTTTTGCTTCCCTGCAGAAAAAGGACGAGCGGCAACGCCCGCGAGTTTTTCTCAGCAGAAAGAACGTTTAATTTTGGTTAAGAACAGGTGAATTTCTTGCGCGGTATAAAACCATCCGTCTTCGCCTTCTTCCGGAAGGACGAGGCTTGCAGGCATCGATTGAATTTTGGCTGTATCTTCGGAATAAAACCGCAGTGTAACTTTTGCTTGATTTTCAAACTGCCAGCTAATCGATTCGCTGCCCCCGGCAGGATCCCATTCTCGATCCTGAATGAACTCGGGATAAGCGACGTTTATTTTTGGTACAAAATAGGATTCAAGGACCTGTGGAACGCGTTCAGAGACGACTGTCATCGTTAATCACCTTTCATTTCGTTAAAATTATCTAACAATCTAAAACATGTAAACAAAAAAATTGACCGCTATTCTCTTTTTCTCTATAATATAATAACGTTTTTAATTCGGAATATGAAGAACCCGTCATGTTTGTGCGAAAAAATTCACAAATGGATGGAAAGTAGAGAAATCAAGATGGAGAGTAGGAGGTACACTATTGAAACCCCAATCCATGCTGTTTACGATTTACGGCGAATACGTCCGACATTATGGAAATGAAATCTGGGTAGGAAGCCTGACCAAGCTAATGGGTCAATTTGGGCTGTCAGAACAGGCGGTCCGTGCCGCGATCTCACGCATGCTCAAACAAGGGTGGCTGGAGTCGCGCAAAGTCGGAAACAGAAGCTATTATTCAATGTCCGAACGGGGCAAAAAACGCCTGGATGAGGCGGCCGAGAGAATTTATAAGGTAGAGGCATCCGACTGGAACGGCAAATGGTGCATGGCCAGCTACAACATTCCCGAGGAGAACCGCAATCTTCGTGACCAGCTCCGTAAAGAGCTTAGCTTCTTAGGATTCGGCATGCTCACGACGAGCACCTGGATCAGCCCCAATGACCTGGCAGATCGAGTAAAAGAACTAACGGAGACCTATCAACTGCAAAATCATGTAGAGATTTTTACAGCCGAGCACTTGGGCTGGAGCGATTCGAAACGTCTCGTAGAAAAATGCTGGGACCTTTACACCATCAATCGGGCGTATCAGGAATTTATTGATCTGTACCGGCCGCAGCATGAATCCTTTCTGGCAAATGAACAGAATGTGCAGGACAGTGAATGCTTTGTTGAAAAGACAAAGCTGGTTCACCATTATCGCAAGTTCCTGTTCATCGACCCGGATCTGCCAGAGGAACTGCTCCCTGATGTATGGCTTGGAAAAGAAGCCGATGTTCTTTTCCGGAATTATTATAATCTTCTTCATCCAGGCGCCGTTCGTTTCTTTGAAGAAGCATATGAGCCGCCTCCGGTTGAAGCAAATGCATAATCGGCAAACTTGCGTAATGATGCAATAGGAAGTAAATGAGGATGGATACACAAAAAGTCGATAACACCTTAATGTGGTGAAAATCGACTTTTTGTATACTACTAATGTTCCCGTTTAACATTCGCGTTCTATTATAGCAAGACGTTCTCCCAAATTTCTCACACAAAAATGAAAGGCCTGTTCCAGTAATGCTTACGCCCCCATTTATTCCATCCTTATGCTGTTCATTAGTATAAATAGCTCTAATAAAATTCAATTTGGCCGATAATCCTGAATCACCCTATTGACACATTTATATGACGATATGTTATTATAACGTTATAAAAACGTTTTATAAAATTTTTATAGTGGAAACATGAGTAACGATTCTGAAAGGAGGACCTGAAGTGGTAGGTCAACAAGTTGTTACTATTAACGATATGGAGAATGAAAAGCTGCAGGAGTTCTTGGCGCGAATTGACCGTGGTGAGAAAATTGAAGCGGACGACTGGATGCCGGATGACTATCGAAGCCAATTAATTAAGCTTATTTCTATGCATGGAATTAGCGAAATTATGGGAGCGCTTCCAGAAAAGGAATGGGTACCAAAAGCGCCTTCTCTTCGCAGAAAGCTGGCAATCATGGCAAAAGTGCAGGACGAGATGGGGCATGGCCAGCTTCTTCTGCGTGTAGCCGAGGATTTGCTCGCACCCCTTGGGAAGACGCGTGAGGATATTTTAAACGACCTGTTTACTGGGAAATTAAAGTTTCACAACGTATTTCATATGGAAGCGCCTACATGGGCGGACGCGGGAGTGATTGGCTGGCTGGTAGATGGTGCCGCGATCATTACGCAGACGATGTCGCTTGACACATCTTATGCTCCTTATTCCCGTGCTCTTCACCGTATTTGTGCGGAGGAGAAATTTCATGCCCAGCATGGAGAAAGCATCGTTTTGGCCCTTGCGGAAGGAACAGCCGAGCAGCGTCAAATGCTGCAGGATGCGGTTAACCGCTGGTGGCCGGCTCTGCTGATGTTCTTCGGTCCGCCTGAAGACGAAAACATTTCGAGCAACCAGCGGCTGAATATACGCTATCAAATCCGTTCGCAAACGAATGAAGAACTGCGCCAGGAATTTTTCAATAAATACGTACCGCGCATCTTCCATTTAGGTTTGACCCTTCCGGACGAGACGATCCACTACAACGAGCAGGAAGGCAAATGGTACTACCAGCAGCCCGATTGGGAATCCTTCAAGCAAATCGTAAAAGGAAACGGCCCGTGTTCGAAAGAAAGATTGCAGCTGAGAAAAGTATCCTATGAAGAGGCGAAGTGGGTCCGGGAAGCGCTGCTGGGAAAAACGCGTGAGATTGTATAAGGGGTGATAAACATGGACCAGCAAAATGATAATCAAACGTTTGCTGTATTTGAAGTATTCAGCCAGAAGACGCCTACATCGAGCTTTACTCATCAATTCAGCTTATTAGCGCCAAATCATGAGATTGCGATGACGATGGCCAGAGAAAACTTTCTGCGCCGGGAAGCCTGTGTCAACATCTGGGTGGTAAAGCGGGATGACATATACGTCCTTCCGCCTGAAGAACGGCCTTACCTGGAACGTTTGGATAATAAATCGTACAGAGAGACGAAAGGGTACGGCGACGTTCCATCCAAGTGGCGCCATCATAAAGAGCAGTACGAGAAAAATTTATCGGCGAAGTAGAACGGAGGGAAATACAGTGCAAGATTTAACAGTTGCGACAGCGAAAGAAGCGGGCGAAAAGCAGGAATATCTTGCTGCATTGACTGAATTGCTTTTCCAGATGGCGGACGATGATTTTATCCTGGCTTATCGTGGTTCAGAATGGTTAGGTTTAGCCCCGCATATTGAAGAGGATGTAGCTTTCTCGTCCATTTCCCAGGATACGATGGGCCATGCGGTTATGTTTTATGAAATGTTGGAGGAGCTGGGAGCGGGCCGAGCAGACGACTTGGCTCAGCTGAGAAAACCGGAAGAATTTAAGAACGCGGTTTTTGTCGAACGCCCGAACGGCAGTGGAAATTATAAGGAAGACCCGCACTATGATTGGGCATATGCGATCGCGAGGTTTTATGCTTACGAATTATTTAAGCTTGTGCGATTGGAATCCCTTGCGCGCTCATCCTACCAACCGTTGGCCTTTGCTTCGAAAAAGATGCTTGCCGAACTTCGCTATCATCTCTATCACTGGCAAGTTTGGTTCAATCAATTGGTGAATAGTACGGAAGAAGCCAGCATGAGGATGACGAAAGCGATGGAAAAAGTATGGCAGGATGCGGCCGGCTTATTCGATCTTGGACCAAAAGCGAAAGAAATCGTTGAGCTCGGACTGATTGAGGACGAAGAGGTTCTGCTGCAGCGCTGGTTGGAAAAAGCGCGCCAGGCCTTCGAAACCAAAGTCATTTCGTTAGGCAAACCACAAAAAAGCGAGGTAAACGGCCGGGCCGGAGAGCACACAGCGGACCTGGTTGAAGCTGTTGCGACTCTATCTGAGGTGTACCGTCTGAATCCTGCTGCAAACTGGTAATCGAGAGGTGAGGATTTTGGTTCAACCTGAAAAAGCCATTACAGAAGAAGTGGTCTGGGAATTACTGCGCGAGGTAAAGGACCCGGAAATTCCGTCAATCAGCATGGTGGAAATGGGAATGATCCATCGGGTACTGGTGACGGCTGAAAGCATTCGGGTTGATGTACTGCCAACTTTCGTCGGCTGTCCCGCGATCGAGATGATGAGAAAAGCGATCATCCAGCAGCTGCAAACACTTGAGGAGGTCCCGGCAATTCAGGTTCACTTCGTTTTTAACCCACATTGGACATCAGATCGGATTTCAGAAGAGGGACGGGAAAAGTTAAAGTCGTTCGGCATTGCTCCCCCTCCTCGTAACCATCAGCCGGGTGATCCGTGGGTGGTAGATTGTCCATACTGCGGGTCTCCTTATACCACGCTGGATAATTTATTTGGCCCAACAGCATGCCGAAGCATTCTGTATTGTAAACACTGCAAAAATCCGTTTGAGGCGCTTAAGCCGGTTTAGTAAAGAGAGAAAAATTTAAGCAGAGGAGTGTTCTCCATGGCAGAACTAAAGAAGATGTATATTAACGGGGAATGGGTAGAAGCAGAAGGCGGAGACAAGCTTGAGGTCATCAACCCTTCTACCGGTGAAACAGTAGGCATCGTTACCTTTGGCGACAGCCGGGATGCCCAAAAAGCAATTGACGCGGCAGATGTCGCTTTTAAAAGCTGGTCCAAACTAACGGCACGTGAACGCTCGAAATACTTATATAACCTGTACGAACTCGTCCGCAACGATCGCGATCAGCTGGCAGGCATCGTCTCCGCAGAAATGGGTAAGCCTCTGCGTGAAGCAAAAGGGGAAGTACTCGGTACTGCTGATAATTTTATGTGGTATGCTGAAGAAGCGAAGCGCGTATACGGGGAAACCGTGCCTTCTTCTGTTCCAAACAAGCGGATTATGGTAAATAAGCAGCCGGTTGGCGTCGTTGCAGCGATTACTCCGTGGAATTTCCCGGTAAATATGGTAGCACGTAAAATTGCTCCGGCTCTCGCAGCCGGCTGTACTGTTGTACTCAAGCCGGCTGAAAGTACGCCTTTAAGCGCGATTCGTCTCTTCGAACTAATCGAACAGGCCGGCTTCCCGAAAGGCGTCGTCAATCTCGTCATTGGGGAACCTGAATCGGTTGGTCAAGAATTTACAGGAAACAAGAAAGTGCGCAAGGTCGGTTTTACCGGTTCGACCCGCGTAGGCAAATTGTTAATGGAAGCCGCAGCCAAAACTGTGAAGCGTGTGAGCCTTGAACTGGGCGGGCACGCACCTTTCATCGTATTTGAGGATGCGGATTTGGATGCCGCAGTAGCCGGCTTGTTTGAAAGCAAGTTTCGCAATACCGGCCAGCAGTGCATTTGTACGAACCGCTTGTATGTGCAGGAGTCAATTGTCAGCGCGTTTACCGAGAAACTAGTTGAGCGCTTAAAGAACGCAAAGGTTGGCGACGGCCGCGATAAAGCAACGGAAATCGGTCCGCTTGTTAACGAGCGCGGCCTGCAAAAGGTGTTAGACCACATTGATGATGCGAAGAAAAAGGGCGGAAAGATCGTCTTTGGTGGAAACCGCCTAACAGACGGGGAATACGGAAAAGGTTTCTTCTGTGAACCTACGGTTGTACTGGATGTTACAAAAGAAATGAAGATCTATAATGAAGAAACATTCGGTCCCGTTGTACCGGTCGTTGCATTTAGGGAGGAGGCCGAAGTCATTGAACTGGCAAACGATACGGATTATGGCCTCGCTGCGTATGTGTATACGAAAGACAATTCCCGCTGCTTCCGCATGTCTGAAGCATTGGAATATGGAATTGTCGGAATTAATGACGGGGCACCTACCCAGACACAGGCGCCTTTCGGAGGCTTTAAAGAGAGTGGAATTGGACGTGAAGGCGGCCGCTACGCCATGGAAGAATTCTTAGAGACAAAGTTTGTATCCTTCCAAATTTAGTATCGATTTAAAGAGGCATAACGTAGAAAAAGCCTGTGAATTTTCAGTTGTCTGAAGATTCGCAGGCTCTTTCTGTTAATTTACGCAGTAAAATCAATCGTGCTGCTTTGAACAACAGGAGAGGTGCTTTGTGGCTGTTGGCCTGGTGTAGCTGAATAAGCTGAGGTGTTTTGAACTTGCTGCTTTGACTCTGTCCCCTGTGCATGATGCGCATGATGCCCGTGATGACCTTTTTTTACTCCGCTGCTTTCATTGGCTTGTGCAGCATCTGTTTGCGGCTGAGCTTGTCCTGTTGTGTTGTTTTGGAGATTTGAATAGTTTGTAAATTTCGGCTGGGTAAATGATGTGCTTGAAATATTCATTGGCAAGGACTCCCTTCTTAATTTAGTCAGGACTATTATACGTGACAATTATGTCCGCTTTAGGTCAAAAAGATTAAGAAGAGATGAGAATTCACAAAAAACCATACAGATTTGTGAGTTTTTTGTGAGCGCGGAATGGTATAGTTTTTAATAAAGTAATATTCATAAGAGGCTGGTGGGGACTTTTGTCACCTGTGATCCTTTATTTGATCGGGGTTGTTTTCCTTCCCTATTCCGTTTACGTTCCGTTTTTTACTACCTTAATTGGACAGAATCAGACATTGGGCGCAAAGTATTCTTTCTGATTATTATTTCTTCATGCCCAGATTAAGCCTCACTTTCTCTACAATGCGATCAGCAGCATTATTTCCTTCTGTTATACAGACGGCGACAAAGCGGCTTATTTATTATCCATGTTGAGTAAGTATTTACGCTTTGTGTTCGATCGGGATCGCACTTCTTTGTTTGTACCGCTTCAGCAGGAATTGGAGCTGATCTGGGCGTATGAAGAAATCGAGAAAGTCCGCTTCGGGGATCGCTTCGGATTCCGGCTCTATGTTGACGAAGGACTGGAAGAGCTGGAGATTCCATCGTTATACATTCAGCCGTTCGTGGAGAATGCGATCCGCCACGGTTTGTTTGAGAAAGAGGGAGCGGGAACTGTTTCGTTGTCTGTCACCGACAGAGACAGATATATCCGGTTCGTCATTGAGGACGACGGCGTAGGCAGCTCCCGTCGGACCTCTCCGATGTGGAGAAATTTCGGCAGTACATCCGCAATATCAAGCTTAGAAAAAAATTGCTCTTCAGTTATGAGAGCCAATGCAAAAGTAACACTAAGAATTGTAAGCAGCATCGTAAAGGTGCTGTTTTTCTTTTGTACCAGTAAAAGCTGTATGTCCCTGTGCTTTTTTAGCGGGTCCCCAAAAAAGATCCTCCAATATGCGGGTTCTTTCAGCAAACTATCGCAGAAAGAAGCGCTTTTTTCACTAAATTACATTCCAGTCTAAGAAGGTCCATTCAAAGGGCGGTGTTTTCACTATGTATATGTTGTTTAATTTATTCAAATAATAACATTGTATTTCATTTAACAAGGAGTAATTTCATGGGACACAAAAACCAAAAGTTAGACTCTTTAATAATAGGGATTGACGTCGGTTCAACGACCGTGAAAGCAACAGTGGTGAATCCAATAAGTAAAGAAATTCTTTGGTCAGACTATCAACGCCACAATACGAAGCAGGCGGAAAAGGTCTTAGAATTCTTAATTATTATTGGAAATGAATTTCCCCATATTAAACAAGAAAACATTCGCGTATTTTTGACGGGCTCCGGCAGCGGCCCCATTGCTGAGCACATTGGAGGGAAATTTGTTCAAGAAGTAAATGCCGTCACGATGGCGGTGGAACATCTTCACCCCGATGTGGGGAGTGTGATTGAACTGGGAGGACAGGATGCCAAAATTATCATTTTTAAGGTAAACGAGGAAACAGGGAATAAGCAAGCTCTGACTTCCATGAATGACAAGTGTGCATCCGGCACCGGTGCCACCATTGACAAGTGCATGATTAAAGTAGGAATGCCTATGGAAGAAGTCGGCCAATTGCACTTTGATGACAGTAAATTGCACCATGTGGCCGCCAAGTGTGGGGTGTTTGCGGAAACCGATATTGTCAATCTGGTGAAAAGCGGAATTCCCTCCACTGAAATCATGTGTTCTTTAGCAGATGCCATTGTCATGCAGAACCTTTCCGTTCTAACCCGTGGAAACACACTGCGGCATCGTGTTCTTTTACTGGGTGGTCCTAATACATACTTGCCTTTCCTGCAAGAATGTTGGCGAAAGCGTATTCCTGAAACTTGGCAAGAACGAGGGTACGATTATCCCAAAGATATCCCCGTTCATGAATTGATTTTTGTGCCCGGAAATTCGCAGTACTATGCAGCTTACGGTGCCGTCTTGTACGGTATGCATGAACCCATGGGTGTAGGTACCTACACAGGACTGGAAGGACTAAAGGAATTTATTGATCATGGTCGGAAAGCAAAATTGGGAGAAAATGCAGGCCCACCACTGGTAAGCAGCGAAAAAGAACTTCAAGAATTTAGCGAGAGTTATCGTATTCCTCGATTTACACCGACTACTTTCGTGCCGGGTCAGAAGGTGAGGGCCGTGATCGGCCTTGACGGCGGTTCTACGTCGTCCAAAGCCGTTTTGGTGGATGAAAACGGAAATATTTTACTTAAGGAATACCAGCTTTCCAAGGGAAATCCGATCGAAGATACGAAAGAAATGTTGAAGCGGATCCGGGATAAGGTGAATGGTGAGGGAGCCGATTTAGAGATCATCGGTTTTGGTGCCACGGGATATGCGGCGGATGTTTTAGAAAAAACTTTAAAGGCGGACGTAAATATTGTGGAGACCGTTGCCCATATGATGAGTGCGGTTCACCAATTTGGCGATATCGATGTAATTTGTGATATCGGCGGCCAGGACATCAAAGTACTCTTTCTTAAAAACGGGGATATCCGTAACTTCAGGCTGTCTAATCAATGTTCCGCTGGGAACGGAATGTTACTGCAAGCGATGGCGGACCAGTTTGGTATTCCAATCCAGGAATATGCGGATACGGCCCTCAGGGCAGCTCTTTCTCCTAAATTTTCCTATGGTTGCGCCGTATTTCTCGATGCAGATCGGGTTAATTTTCAGAAAGAGGGTTATTCTAAAGAGGAATTGTTGGCTGGTTTGGCTCTGGTCTTGCCAAAGAATGTATGGCAGTATGTGGTGCAGATTCCACGTATGGCGGAACTCGGTCGCAAGTTCATCTTACAGGGAGGAACGCAATATAACTTGGCTGCTGTGAAGGCTCAGGTGGATTACATTAAACAGCGGGTTCCTGATGCGGAAGTTTACGTTCATCCCCATCCTGGAGAAGCAGGAGCGATCGGGGCCGCTATGGAAACCTTGCGTGTTGTAAAGCGTCGAGGATATTCAACGTTCTTGGGTCTGGATGCAGCCATTAATCTGTACTATATCACCCGTAACGATGAATCCACCCGCTGCACATTCTGTCCGAACCACTGCAGCCGAACTTTTATTGATTCTCAGACACCGGACGGACAAATGGCCCGTTATATCTCTGGTTTTAGCTGCGAAAAGGGAACGGTTGAAGATAAGGAAGCCGTGATCAAACTGACCAGAGAGCGACAGGAACTTAAAAAACATTATCCTAACTTGGTGGAATATGAGGCACGCCGCATGTTCCAGCACTTCTATGACCCTCAAGGCTTGCCTGAGCCTGATGTGCTAGTGGATGATGTTCGGATACAGCGTAGTTGGTTCGGGTTGAGAAAAACTCCTTATCAGCGTTATTTTGAACGTTCACCTATCGAAACAATGGAACGGCGTAAAAAGATTCGTATCGGGATTCCCAGGGTGCTTAACATTTGGTCTACGGCCCCCTTTTGGCGCACGTATTTTGAGACGCTTGGTATCGATCAACGGAATATTGTTTTTAGCGATCACACTAGTGAAGAAATGTGGCAGGAAGGAGGGAAATACGGATCAATTGATCCTTGTTACCCTTCCAAAGTCGCCCAAGCTCATGTTCACAACTTGTTGTTTAAACACCATGAGAAAAAGCCTCTTGATTATATTTTTTTTCCTTGTATCACGCATATTCCGACCCATCTGCATAACGTGATGGATTCGGCCAGCTGTCCCATTGTGGCTGGTGCTCCGAATGTGATCAGGGCCGCCTTTACAAAAGAAATCAACTTTTTTGAGACAAAAGGCGTTACCTACCTTGATCCGGCGGTCACCTTTACAGAACTCAACCTGATGAAGAAGCAGTTGTTTGAGGAATTTAAGGAAAAGCTTGAGATCACCGAGGATGAAAGTGACTTTGCGGTCGATCAGGGTTGGAAAGCGATGCACCTTTTTGACGCTGAAATGCAGGAGAGGGGTCGACTGATCCTTGAGCAGGTGGAAAAGGAAAATCGCATCGCCATTCTAATGATTGGACGTCCCTATCACTCTGATCCAGGTCTTAATCACGGTGTATTAGAAGAGTTTCAGGTCTTGGGTTATCCCATTTTGTCCATGCGCTCCATTCCTAAAGATGAGACGTGGTTGAGTCGCTTTTTCAGCGACGATTTGAAAAGTGGACGTGTGGAGTATGCATTAGAAGTAAGCGATGTGTGGCCGGAAAACTTCAGTTCCAACAGTGTACAAAAGGTCTGGGCAGCTAAATTTGCTGCGCGTCATCCCCATGTGGCTATATTGGATCTGTCCAGTTTCAAATGCGGACATGACGCTCCCACCTATGGACTGATTGATTCGATTATTTCAACCGCAGGTACTCCTTATTCGGCATTGCATGATATTGATGCCAACAAACCAAGCGGTTCTATAAAAATACGTGTAAAAACGTATGCTCATAGCCTGGGTCTTCATGAAGAACGTTTACAGGACTTGGCTCAAAAAAAAGCGGAATTGCAGCAGCGTCTTGAGCAAAAACGCGCCGACCTGCTACGCCGTCAACAAAACGAACAAGTTGGATTGTATGACAACATTAGCATTTCTCAGACAGGAAATTAACAAATGTCTATCTTTCATCAAAACAAGGAGTGCAAACACATCATGTCTATCATCAAAAACGAAGAACCACCCCGTGATCATTCCCTTGAGGACGAGTTGATCTTATTTCAGGCGGATCAGGAAAAAGCCCTGGGTTTAAATCAGGAGAAAAAGGATCAGTGGTTTGATCCCGTCCCCCGTCAGTTTTTAGCTAAAGATCGAGCGACCACGACCATTCTTTTTGCGGGGCTAACCATGGCGCACGATTATCTGGTAGAGGGAGCACTGAAAGGGCTGGGATATCAGGTGAAGCATTTGGACTGTCCGGATACCGAGTCGCTTCGATATGGCAAGGAATTTGGCAACCGTGGGCAGTGCAACCCGACATATTTCACGGTAGGAAATTTAATCAAACATCTGCATTACCTTCGCGATGTGGAAGGAAAGTCAAAGGATGAAATTATCCGTAATTATCTTTTCATTACCGCCGGTTCTTGTGGTCCTTGTCGCTTCGGAACGTATGTCACGGAGTACCGTAAGGCTCTGCGCGATGCAGGGTTTGATGGTTTTCGAGTTCTCTTGTTCCAACAGCAAAGTGGTCTAAAACAGGTAACTGGAGGGGAATCGGCCCTTAAATTAGATACTTCGTTTTTTATTAGTTTTCTAAAAGCTATTCTGTTGGGGGATATTTTGAATGCGTTAGGTTATCGTATTCGCCCCTATGAAGTGGAAGCAGGTTCAACGGATGCTGCCTTAACCCGCTGTAAACAGTATTTGTATAATGCCTTACACCACAGAAAATGGCTGATCCCGACGTTGCTTACATGCCGTAAGGAGTTGCAAGCAGTTCGGGTTGACCGGACCCGGGTGAAACCAAAAGCAAGTATCATAGGTGAGTTTTGGGCTATGACAACGGAGGGAGATGGCAACTATCAATTACAGCGCTTTCTAGAAAATGAAGGAGCGGAGGTCGAAGTACAATCGGTGACGGCTTGGATCCTGTACCTCATTTGGGAAGGTCGCTACGATACCCTTAGAAGAATGAATTTAAGGAAAGCCGACTCGGGAGGTCACGGATTAGAAGGAAAAAATCCTGTCGTGCTCCTGCGCATGTTTGGATTGGCTGAGCGTGCCGTTCGGGTCATTTTCCAAACGTATGCCAAGACACTTGGCCTACATGATTATCATTTGCCCGATATGGATGAGATTGCCCGGGTTGCCCATGATCATTACAATAACCATTTGCGCGGCGGAGAAGGACATATGGAAGTGGGGAAACTGATTCTTAACGTGGCAAAGCGGAAAGTAAATATGACCATTTCTGTCAAGCCGTTCGGGTGCATGCCGTCTTCCGGTGTATCCGACGGAGTTCAATCATTGATCACCGAGAAATATCCTGATGCCATCTTTCTTCCGATTGAAACGACAGGAGATGGAGCAATTAATGTATACAGCCGGGTGCAAATGATGCTGTTTAAGGCAAAACAGGCTGCTCAGAAGGAATTCGAGGAAGCCTTAGTTGAAAAAAGGATTACTGCAGAAGGCTTAGAGAAATATAAGGCATGTACGAAAATAAATCATCCATTGCGAACAAGTCGTCATGTTGTTGCTTGTACGTCAGCAAATGTAGTGTATAATATTCGGCGATTTTCCAATTGGTTTTCTTTTCCACGAAAAAGAGCAGAAGTTAGGGAGGGCTAAAGCAAAAAAAGTTGGAAGGCAAATCTGCGGCAAGACCCCATCCTTATGACTATACGAAGGCTGTTGAGAAAATTTCAACAGCCTTCTTCGTTGAGGTGGACCATTAATTGCATGTTCTCGCTGTCTAGATGTTTCCTGCATAACATGCAGAAGAAATGGTAAGAAATAAAAGGCGAACGCTCAACGGTCTATAAATGTCTTTCAATTATAGGGTTGTGTTAAATAAAGTGAAGGATAAGTGAGATGAAAAAGGTAATTTTACTTCTTGTTGATTCATTAATGCCAAATATATTGGAAGATTGTATGCGGGAAAAAACTGTTCCGGCACTTCAGTTTTTAAAGGATCGGGGAAGATATTGGCCCAATTGTGTTACCGTTTTTCCAACCATGACGGCTTCTGTTGATAGTTCATTAGTAACGGGTGTTTATCCTAATGTTCATCGGATTCCCGGGCTTATCTGGTATAACCCTGAGGAAAAAGCAATCATAAATTACCTTAACGGATGGAAGTGTGTCATAAAGCTGGGGCTCTCTGCTTGTGCACAGAATGTTCTTTATAACCTTAATGAAAAACAACTAAGTAAAAAAGTTACGACGCTGTTTGAAGAATTGGAATGCAGGGGGAAAACATCAGCCTCCATCAATGCGATTGTCCATCGGGGAAGCAAAAAGCATTGCGTTCAGCTTCCCTTTTTAATAAAGCTGGCAACCGGGTTTCGCTTTCGTGGAGATATCTCTGGCCCAGATGTATTAACACTAGGGGCTATGGTTCAAACGAATTTAAAACAAAAAATTCCCTTAAATATACAAGGATATAGACGTCGGTTTGGAATTAACGACAAATACGCTGTAAATGTAGCAAAACAGCTTATAGAGTCCAATTTTCAACCGGATTTTATGCTGGTATATCTTCCGGATAACGACCATGAGATACATAAAAAGGGTCCCACTTATGCGGGGGAATCTTTGATTAAAGTAGACCAGCGCATACAGGAAATTTTAAACGTTTTCGGTTCCTGGGATGATGCATTGAATCAATGTGTGTTTATTGTCACTAGTGATCATGGGCAGACACATATTGGAAAAGAAAAAGAGTTCAATATCGATCTTGATAAGCTGCTGGAACCATTTCGTGTTCTTCAATTGGGAGAGGATGTGAGCGTTCATGATCTTGTAGTCTGTAATAATGAACGGATGGCTTATATATATCCATTAAAACCGGATAAGCAACAGCAAATTATGCAACAGCTACTGTTAGATTCGCGAATTGATCTTATCGCCTGGAAGGAAGATAGAGGAGTATCAGTAAGAGAAGGGGGATCGGGGAGAAAGGTTTATTTTGAGCCGGGTGGATCAAATATTGATATCTATGGGACAGCATGGAACATTACTGGAGAATGGGCTACACTGGATGTAAAGGTTGATGAAGGAATTATACATTACGGGGATTATCCCGACGTACTTTCCAGATTATACGGAGCACTGTATTCTCAAGACATTCCCGTAATTGTCGTTACTGCCCGTCCAAGATATGAATTTAAAAGCCGACACTATCCCGTTCATTTGAACGGCGGGAGCCATGGCTCTTTACACAAATATGATTCACTGATTCCTCTGATTGTGGCCGGAACAGAATATCCTGTAAACGAACCTCCGCGTTTAGTTGATTTGAAAGAGTACATTATTAAGCTTTTTGAAACAGGGAAGAAATAAGCTGTGGTGTTTTGAACTTGCTGCTCCGACATAGTTTTCGTTTTCTTTCCGACCTAATGTTAAGACGAAAAGGGGGACGTCTTTCCTGTCCGATTGTCTCCCTTTTCGAGCTGCCTGGATGTTTCGTACAGGTACCCCTTTTTTTGGCATTAAAGAAAGTATATGTTGCTTTACAGTGTTAAAGCAACATATACTTTCCTCCATGGGTCACCTGAGAAAAACTCGCGGGAGTGTGCCGAACGTTGCTTTTTCGATGTGGAGCGTGTGGCCGGAAGGTCGATCAGACCGACAATTGTCTCCATCATTGAGGTACCCGGATGTTTTGTCGGTCCGACTTCCGGTCACTAAGCGGCCGTTCGCTTCCCTGCAGAAAAAGGACGAGCGGCAACGCCCGCGAGTTTTTCTTACATAACACGGACAGTTGACGCTTCCACACAAGGGAAAACTCTGCAAAAAAGAACGACCCGATGCATCTCACACGCTCTTTTTTACACCCCTGCTTTCAGGAAGCGTTCTATCCGATTGAGCCCTTCCTCCAAAACTTCCATCGAATACGCATACGAAATGCGAAGATATCCTTCCCCATACTCCGAGAAGGCATCGCCGGGAACGACAGCCACCCGTTCTGTTTCGAGAAGCTGCAAAGCAAATTCAAAAGATTTCCGGTTCCATTTTTTAATCGATGGAAACAGGTAGAAGGCTCCGCTTGGCTTTACCACATCCATGCCTATGGCGAGCAGCCGGTTATACACATAATCTCTTCTTTTTCTGTACTCTTCCCGCATTTTTTCCGCGTCATTGATGCCTGCTGTCAAAGCCTCAATGGCCGCATACTGGCTGATGGAACTCGCGCAGGTGGCGTTATACTGGTGAACCTTGACCATCTGGTTTGTAATATACGCAGGGGCAAATGTAAAGCCGATACGCCAGCCGGTCATCGAGTGTGACTTAGACAGGCCGTTAATCACGATCGTCTTTTCTCTCATATCCGGAATCGAAGCAATGGAAACATGCTCTCCGTCATATATGAGTTCACTGTAAATTTCGTCCGAGATCACGAAGATTTCTTTGCCTTTCAACAAGGCTGCGATAGCCGTGATGTCCTGGCGGTCAAGCGTACAGCCGGTAGGATTGGACGGATAAGGGAGAATAATACAGCGTGTTTTCTCCGTTATGTACTTTGCAAGCAATTCAGCGCTAATTTTGAAATTGGTTTCTCTCGTGTCCACGTAGACCGGCACAGCGCCGCATAGTTTAATAATGGGTTCATATCCAGGATAGACCGGTCCCGGCAGCAGAACCTCGCACCCTTCCGTCAGGATTGTTCGCAGGGCAATATCAATGGCTTCACTCGCACCGTTTGTCGTGATGATTTCGTCTTCAGGACGATAGGACAGGCAATATTTTTGTGAGACAAAATTTGCAGCAGCCTGCCGCAATTCCATCAGGCCTGCGTTTGGCGTATAGGTCGTCCTGTTGCTGTCAATCGCTTCTTTTGCGTATTGTTTAATATGTTCCGGCGTTGGGAAATCCGGCTGGCCAATCGTTAAGGAAATCGCATCCGGATAATGGGATACCATATTAAAAAACTTTCGGATCCCAGAAACTTGTATCGTGCGAACATTAGGGTTGATCAGATGCTCCATTCTGCCTCTCATCCTTTCCTGCTATCTAGTCAACAGCTATTCTTTCTCACCTATTTTACTATTAAATTTTAAAAATACGAGCTAAAACATCGTCACGTAGATTTTACTGTAAATGTCCAAAAGTAATCTTTACATGTACATAAACATTTATTAACATGAAATCAATAAATCTTACCTAAAGTAGTAAATAGTGGATATGAATCTTAGTAAGAAGGGTCGGTGTTGTCATGAATGATTCCTTTCGTAAGACGTTAAATCAATTGCTTGCTTCTTCCCTTGCTTTCGGTCTGTTTTTTTCTCCGGCTGCTATTTCTTTCGTCTATGCGGACCAGAATCGATGGGAACCTTACAAGATGATTACGAAGACTTTTAAAGATGAAAATGGACAGGAACAAACTCTTAAAATTGGTGTCATCGGATTCGTACCTCCGCAAATTATGCAGTGGGACAAAGCTAATCTGGAAGGGAAAGTCACGGCAAAAGATATTGTTGAGACAGCAAAGAAATATATACCTGAAATGAAGGCGAAAGGCGCAGATCTTATCATTGCTCTTGACCATTCAGGGTTTGATAAGACGGACCGAAAAGGTATGGATGAGAATACCGCTTATTATTTAAGCCAGGTTCCCGGGATTGACGCCATTCTTTTTGGGCATGCTCATTTAACGTTTCCGTCTGCCGACCCGACTTTTCAGGCGCCTGGTGTGGATTCTGCCAAGGGAACCGTTAATGGAGTAGCTGCTGTTGAAGCCGCTTCTTTCGGAAAAGCGCTCGGTGTCATTGATTTAACGTTGAAAAAGGAAAACGGAAATTGGAAGGTTGCGGCTTCCCGGTCAAACGTGCTTCCGGTGTATGATAGCACTTCCAAAAAAGCTCTGGTAACGCCTGACGCGGATGTGCTGAACGCGGTAAAAGCCGAACATGAAGCTACGTTGCAATATATTCGAGGTCCGGTTGGCAAGACAACAGCACCGATCAATAGCTTTTTCGCCCTTGTACAGGATGACCCTTCGATTCAAATTGTGACGAACGCACAGAAATGGTATGCCGAACAGCAAATCAAGGGTACGAAATATGAAGGGAAAACGGAAGCAAAGAAGGATATAAAGGAAGACACCGTTGACGTTCAATTGCTTGGCATTAACGATTTTCACGGTCATCTGGATTACAGCAAAACAAATAAAGACGGTTCCGTCGTTGGCGGTGCAAGCTACCTTGCGGCCTATTTAAAACAGCTCGCCCAACAAAATCCGAATACGCTGCTCGTTCACGCGGGTGATGCCGTAGGGGCAAGCAATCTGGAATCCTCCCTACTGCAGGATGAACCTACCATTGAATTTTTAAACAAGATGGGCTTTGCCGTTGGTACGTTAGGAAACCATGAGTTTGACCATGGCAAAGATGAAGCCCTTCGACTTATTCAAGGAGGTGTCAACCCGAAAACAGGTGAAAAGTTTGGCGGCGCCCCTTTCCCTTATGTATGTGCGAACGTAATTGACGAAGCGACAGGCAAGCCATTTCTTCCTCCTTATGTAGTAAAAGAAATCCATGGCACGAAAATCGGCTTTATCGGTGTGATGACGAATGAAACGCCGAACATTGTCAAGCAGGAAGGCATTAAAGGACTAAAATTTGTTGACCAGGCTCCAGCCGTTAACAAAGCCGTAGACGAGCTTAAAAAACAGGGGGTTTACACGATTGTTGTACTGGCCCACGATCCGGGTTATGGTTCAGGTGATACCGCAAGCGGGGAAGTGATCGACCTTGCAAAGGCCGTTGATCCCGAGGTGGATGTCATTTTTGGCGGTCACAACCACGGTCTTTTAAACGTTGACGTACAAAATAATCAGAACCCTAAAAAGAAGATTAAAGTGGTGGAGGCATACTCATATGGAACTGCGTTTGATGATGTGGACGTAAAAATCAACAAAAAAACAGACGATGCCGTCAGCGTGACGGCTACTATCGTAGATGTGAAGCATGAGGGAATGACACCGGATGCAGAAGTGGCGAGAATGGTAAATGGATACGTGGAGAAAATCGCGCCGATCAGCAATGCAAAAATCGGAACGGCGGCTGCCGATATCACCAGAACGGTAAACGAGAATGGTGAATCCGCATTAGGCGATGTGATTGCTGACGCGATGAAAGAAGGAATGAATGCGGATTTCGCTTTTATGAACAGCGGTGGAATTCGCGACGATATCAAAGCGGGAGATATAACGTATGGAAAGCTCTTTAGTGTTCAGCCTTTTGGCAACATTCTTGTAAAATTGTCATTAACCGGGAAAGACCTGCGCGCACTTCTCAATCAGCAGTGGCAGGCAAACGGAATGACACGCATCGGCCAGATTGCGGGCTTTACGTACGCGTATGATGACAGTAAGCCAATCGGCCAAAAGGTAATAGACATGAAAAAACAGAATGGAACGCCCATTCACGATGATGAAGCGTACACGATTGCGGTGAACGATTTCTGCCGGGGAGGCGGAGACGGATTTGCCTCGCTTAAAGGATTGAAAAAAGTAGACAGCGGCGTACTTGACCTCGATGCGTTCATCGATTACGTCAAAGCGCACAGTCCGCTATATCCGTCCGGTCAAAATCGATTTCAAAAAGTTTCTCAGTAGGAAATCCGAAAAAGAATTTCGAAAAATTAATTTTTCATACTGGAGGGCAGCCTCTCGTTCGTTAATTTTTTTGAGGGATACCACGAAGTCAAAGTTTTTACAGAAGTTTACCTGCATTTTTTAACGTATAAGAAAGCATAACTTTCTTACACGCATAAGGGCAACTAAGGCTATCGTCTGCGCCTTTGGCTTGGTGCTAGCCAAGTTTTCTTTACAATACTAATAATAAACGAGGCGAGCAGGGCACCGATCCAGCTTAACAAAAAAGAGGAGCACGGACACCTCTGCTTCCTGCAAGGGAAACTTTGCAAATATAAACCGATTCGATGCATCTCGCGCCCTTTTGTTTTGTGTTTACTTTTTTACAAGTTACGAATTAGCCTTCCACGACAGATAACGGGTTAGTAAATCAATGGCCACGGGAATGGCCTGCTCGCTCGGCTCAATCTTTGCGTGGTGCAGCCCGTACGGAGTGTCTACGCCTAACCAGAACATAAAGCCGGGAATGTCAGCAAGGAAATATCCGAAGTCTTCCCCGGTCATCGCTTCTTTGCACTCGATTAGATTCACAACATTGTTTTCCCGCACCCAATTCATAAATTCGCCCGTTAAGGTCTCTTCATTATAAACTTGGCAGTAATTCGAGCCGTAATCAATCACCGCACTGCATTCAAAACCCGTTTCAATGCCGTGGACAAGCGCTTCGATCCGGGATTTAATTTTTTGCATAGACTCGGCTGAAAGGGTACGGATTGTGCCTTCCAAACGAGCCTTTTCAGCAATGATATTTTGTTTCGTCCCGGCTTCAATTTTTCCAATGGTTACTACGCCTGAATCCAGCGGGTCGATATTGCGTGAAACAATACTTTGAAGCTGGGTAGCCAGATGCGCGGCGGCCACAATCATATCGTTTGCTGTGTGCGGAAAGGCTGCATGGCCTCCTTTGCCGGTTAAATCGATAAACAGCTCGGATGTATTAGCAAATAAGATGCCTGGCCTTGTTGCAATCGTACCTACCGGATATTCCGGTGCCACATGAAGGGCAAAGATACAGTCCGGTTTCCAGGAAGCAAATTCCTCGCTCTGCATCATCGGAAGGGCACCGCCCGGGCCTTCCTCAGCGGGTTGGAAAATGAAAATAAGGTCATCTTTCACCTTGTTTTCCACAAAATAAGTGAGCACGCCAAGACCGATGGCCATGTGCATGTCATGTCCGCAAGCGTGCATATAGCCCGGATGGGCGGACCTGAAATCGTACGTGGTTTCTTCATTGATGGGAAGCCCGTCCATATCCGCCCGATATCCGATACGTTTGCGTGGGTCAGTTCCCTTGATTTTTACAAGAATTCCTGTGCGCCATGTTTTAATCTCCATTCGTTCCTGTGGCAGGGAAGCGAGATAATCCAGAAGGAACTGCTGGGTTTTAAACTCGGCAAAGCCAGGCTCAGGAATCTGGTGCAGACTTCGGCGAATTTCAACAAAAGAATGGTTCACGGTTTCTGTCATAAGACACCTTATAATTGACGGAGCTCTTGTTTAATTTCCGTTTTCGACTTTGTCTTCTCATCAATTCTTTTAATAATGCGGGCAGGTGTACCGGCAACGACGACATTTTCCGGAACGTCTTCAATGACGACAGCACCGGCAGCGACAACTGAACCTTTGCCTACACGAATACCTTCGAGGATGACGGCATTAGCTCCAACGACCACATCGTCTTCGATGATGACCGGGGTGGCTGATGGCGGTTCAATGACACCTGCTACGACTGCGCCGGCGCCGATGTGGCAATTCTTGCCGATTGTGCCGCGTCCGCCTACTACTGCGTTCATATCAATCATTGTGCCTTCACCAATCACGGCTCCGATATTAATCATGGCCCCCATCATAATGACGGCATTGTTTCCAATCGTTACCTGATCACGAATAATCGCGCCTGGCTCGATGCGGGCTTGAATATTTGTCATATCTAAAAGGGGAATGGCGGAATTTCTACGGTCATTTTCTAAGACAAAATCTTCAATTTTATCCCGGTTTGCTTCAAGAACGGGCTGGATTTCTTTCCAGTCACCGAACAGTATGCCGACATTGCCGGTAACAAAGGATTTTGTATTCGCGCCAAATTCTATTCCCTCAATGTTCCCTTTAATATGTACTTTCACCGGGGTTTTCTTTTCGCTTTTTTGAATAAATTCAATAATTTGATTGGCATTCATTTGATTCATTGATGTTTTCTCCCTTCATTACTACACTAAAGTGCTCATGATTGCATTATATCATTCGTTGCCCCGCAGTTGAATCATGAAAGCTCAAAGTTAGCGTTACCGGTTAAAATCATGTATATTCTTTTTATGTGTGTATCTGCCTTTTTGTAATCAAAAGTGATAAGGTATAATTATAAATATTTATATAGTCAGCATAATTATATTATTTTTTAATAAAGAGAGGTACTGTTATGAAAACATCTTCGGGTATTAGTGTGATTCTGCGATTGGAAATGGAAACGCAGCAGGCGAACTTTGTTGATATTGCTGCGGCGGTAAGTGAGGCGGAAGGCGATATCGTAGCCATCGACGTCATTGAATCATCCAATGAAATCTCAGTCCGGGACATTACGATTAATGCGAGAAATCAGAGCCAGACTGACGAAATTATAAAAAATATCGGCAGGATACCAGGCGTAAAAGTACTTACGGTATCTGACCGAACGTTCTTGGTACATATTGGTGGAAAAGTTGAAATTAAATCCAAACGGCCGATTCAGAACCGCGATGACCTTTCACGCGTATACACGCCGGGTGTTGCACGGATATGTGAGGCCATTGCTGAGGAACGAGAGAACGCTTATAAATTAACGATTAAGCGAAATACGGTAGCCATTATCAGCGATGGGACAGCCGTGTTGGGATTGGGTGATATTGGTCCTTATGCTGCCATGCCGGTTATGGAGGGGAAAGCCATGCTATTTAAGCAGTTAGCGAATGTGGATGCCTTCCCGATCTGCCTGGATACGAAAGATACGCAGGAAATTATCGATACGATTGTTCGTTTGGCTCCCGGTTTTGGCGGAATTAACCTTGAAGATATTTCGGCGCCGCGCTGTTTTGAGATTGAAAGAGCGCTGCGTGAGCGGCTCGACATCCCCGTTTTCCATGATGACCAGCACGGCACAGCAGTCGTCATTCTGGCGGGTCTGCTCAATGCGTTGAAAATTGTCGGCAAAAAAATTGAAGAATGTAAAATTGTCGTAACCGGAATGGGTGCGGCCGGGGTGGCATGCACAAAAATTCTGTTAAGTGCCGGAGCGCGGCATGTGATTGGGACAGATAAAGACGGAATTCTTTCACGTTCCCAGACCTATACAAATCCCGTTTGGCAGGAAATTGCTTCGATTACAAATCCGGATAATATCGAAGGCCCTCTTGAGGATGCCTTGGTGGATGCGGATGTGTTTATCGGCGTTTCCAGGGGGAACATTTTAACAAGGGACAGTATCCGTACCATGGCAAAAGACCCGATTGTTTTTGCCATGGCGAATCCTCAACCGGAAATTGATCCGGAAGAGGCGATAGGTGTTGTACGTGTGCTTGCCACAGGAAGGTCGGATTACCCGAATCAGATTAACAATGTGCTCTGTTTTCCGGGGATCTTCCGCGGAGCTTTTGATTGCCGGGCAACCGATATTAATGAAGAAATGAAAGTAGCGGCTGCGCATGCGATCGCTTCGATTATTACAGATAGCCAATTGAATGAGCAGTACATAATCCCGAGCGTATTTAACAACCAGGTAGTGAAACGGGTGAAGGAAGCCGTTATTAAGGCTGCCGTCAAATCGGGCGTTGCACGTAAAGTTCCCCGCAACCGAAAAGAGGCGGACGACAACGAGTGGTTGTAAAGGATAATGATAAGACAGTCGTTTCGAAATTGTGGAACGGCTGTCTTTGTTCTAAAAAAGAAAGAATGTACGGCGAATCTACAATAATTTTATTAGATTGTCGACTTAAATAGACAAAATATTCTTTCAAATCGGTGTATAATGATTTTATCTCGTAATAAGCGAAGGGGGAGCGACATGTTTAGAACACAATTCTTGAGCGTTATCTGGGAAAAAGGAAGAGTCGACATGGAGGAACTTGCTGTTTTAATGAATGCACCTGCAGAAATTATTATGACAGAAGCCAATGTTTGTGCGGAACAAGGCTGGATTCGTGTTCTCGATTCTCTCGTTATCGCTACACCCCAAACGGCTATTCGTCAAGAGATTAAAGTCATGTAAAACCATCAATCATCTAATATGCAAACTGAGCAGGATATGCAAGAGTGGACCGTAATCAGGGGGAGGGGGCTGTGCCCCCTTTCCGTCGTTTTGCCTAGTTGTGTACACGGAGAACAATTTTTCCTATATTCTTGTTTTGCTCCATATAGGCATGCGCATCGTTTACATGTTCCCAGTCAAACACAGAATCGATCACAGGCTTCAACCGCCCGTCGGCAAAACGCGGAAGAGCAAATTCGCTAAATTCTTTCGTTAGCTTAATTTTATCCTCCACCGACCTGGTGCGAAGCGCCGTCCCGATAACCTGCAGGCGTCGGGAGAGCAGAAGCCCAAGATTTATCGACTCCGCTTTGGCCCCTCCCATCGTTCCGATAATAATTAACCTTCCATCAGTAGCGAGCGAAGAAATATTCTGCTCCCAGTAGCTCGCCCCGATAAAATCCAGAATAATATTGACACCCGTTCCATTTGTTGCTTCCTTTACTTTTGGCGCAAAAGGCCCTTCCTTGTAGTCGATCGTGATGTCAGCGCCTAATTCGAGACACTTCTTTCTTTTTTCTTCTGAACCAGCCGTGACGATGGAACGCGCCCCTGCTTCCCGGACAAGTTGAATAGCCGCTGTGCCAACCCCGCTTGCTCCCGCGTGAATGAGAACCGTGTGTTCCGGTTTTAACCCCCCGAGAACAAACAGGTTTAGATAGGCGGTGAGAAATACTTCTGGAATCGCAGCCGCTTCTTCAAATGATAAATTTTCAGGGATGGGAATGGCCATCTGGGCAGGAATCGTTACACGCTCGGCATAGCCGCCGCCGGGGAGCAGCGCGCAAATCCGATCGCCTTTTTTCCACCCTTGAACCTTGTTTCCCACGGCGGCTACCATCCCAGCCATTTCGAGGCCGATAATGGATGACGCGCCTGCCGGAGGAGGATACAGGCCTCGTTTTTGTAATAAGTCAGCCCGGTTTAATGCGGTGGCCCTGACATCGACCAGCAGTTCATCTTCTCCCGGCGCAGGGATTTCCGCTTCCCCAATATAAAGCGTTTTTGTTGCTTCCTCGACAAGTACAGCTTTCAAGTTTTTTTACCTCCTGTCACGTGTGGCACGCTTTAAAATTCGATGATTCTTCTTTATTATGATATCGTATTAAGGAGAAGGATGAAAGAAAGGACGACAAACATGAATACTTCAATTACTGAACTGAAGATAGTCCCACATGAAGAAATTGAGAAAAGGATCGAACAGGTTAAACCGTTACAGGAAGATGAAAACGAAATGTATGCGGTGGTAAAGGATGCGACAACGGGAGAGCATTTTGTTCGCTATACACAGCGGCATATTCATCTAATGGAAGGCGGGGTGGAAGAAGTGTTTGACCATTTCCTGCCGGTTGATAATGATGATGTATTGGCCATCATTCTGGGTGAAAAGGAATACGCATATCCTGACAACTGGAAGCATACGTATTTGCGCGGGAGTAATATGGACCCGTATGTCTGGTTTGATCCGGCTGCTGTGGAGGAGGAAGAGGAAGACGACGAAAAACGGCAAGCTTTCCTTTCCCTGGTAAGCAACTTTAAAAAAGAGCAGAAGTTTGATGATGAGACCATCCGTAATTTGTTGAAGAAAATCGATGAGGTGTGGGAGGAACGAAGATAAATTCAATTCTCCAATATTAAGCCTGTAAAGACAGTCGTTTGATAGTTGTTCTTCGTAAATAGAGCATTAATTGAAAAAAAGATGAGGCGGTGCCAAAAGCCATTTTCTAATCATGGGGGATTGGGACAGATTCCTTCTTTTCTTATTGACGCTGAATTATTCGCTTTTCCGCCTTGCTATACGGGTCATGGTCGGGCCGAGGTCTCTCTTTTATCCGCGGTCCGATACTATCAACTCTTACCGTGTCCTGGTCGGCGTCATACCTGTATATTATTCGATAGTCCTGCTAAAATAAGTGCAAGGGGCTGTCCCCCAGTAAAAAAACTACTTTGAGACAGCCCCATCTTAAAATTATGTCACATGTTATACCGAGTT
This sequence comes from Aneurinibacillus terranovensis DSM 18919, assembly GCF_000430625.1. Taxonomy (GTDB): domain Bacteria; phylum Bacillota; class Bacilli; order Aneurinibacillales; family Aneurinibacillaceae; genus Aneurinibacillus_B; species Aneurinibacillus_B terranovensis. The sequence goes on along the minus strand of NZ_KE387171.1, from coordinate 111,138 downwards.
ATATTATACTCCAGCTTTTTCAGAGGCAAGCTGGCGGAGCACAGTTTGCAGGATACCACCATTGCGATAGTATTCCACGTCAACAACACTGTCAAGGCGAATGATGACATCGAATTCAAATGTGGAACCGTCTGGACGGGTTGCGGTTACTTTCGTTGTTTGCCCCGGTTTAATATCGTTGCTTAAACCGAAGATATCAAATGTTTCGGTACCTGTGATACCAAGCGTTTCCCCGTTTGTACCTTCCACAAATTGCAGCGGGAGTACACCCATACCTACAAGGTTGCTGCGGTGGATACGTTCAAAGCTTTCAGCGATAACGGCTTTCACTCCAAGGAGGAATGTTCCTTTCGCAGCCCAGTCACGGGAGCTTCCGGTACCGTATTCTTTACCCGCAATAATCACGAGAGGTGTGCCGGACTCTTGATACTTCATCGCTGCATCATAGATTGGCATTATTTCACCTGTCGGCAGGTAAGTGGTTACGCCGCCTTCTGTACCAGGAGCCATCTTGTTGCGGATACGAATATTCGCAAATGTACCGCGCATCATAACTTCATGGTTACCACGGCGGGAACCGTACGAGTTGAAGTCGGCACGTGCTACGCCGTGTTCTGTAAGGTACAGGCCTGCCGGGCTTGTTGGAGCAATGTTACCTGCAGGGGAGATGTGGTCGGTTGTTACGGAATCTCCGAGGTATGCAAGTGTTTTTGCGCCTTCAATTTCTTTAATGTTGCCCGCTTCAGCTGTCAGGCCGCTGAAGAATGGAGGTTCGGCGATATAAGTTGATTTTTCATCCCACTCATAAAGCTGTCCTTCCGGGAATTGAATCGCATTCCAGCGCGGGTTGGAAGTCAATACATTGCCATATTCTTTAGCGAACACTTCAGGACGAAGCGCTTTGGCGATCGCTTGTTTAATTTCTTCGTTGGTCGGCCAGATATCTTTCAGATATACCGGCTGATTACTTTGATCATAGCCGATTGGCTCTGTTGTCAGGTCAATATTCACCGTACCAGCCAGCGCGTAAGCAACAACGAGCGGCGGAGAAGCCAGGTAGTTGGCTTTCACTAATGGGTGGACACGGCCTTCGAAGTTACGATTTCCGCTCAGAACCGCTGCAACAGTCATATCATTCTCAGTAATGGCGTTTCCTACTTCTTCAGGAAGCGGACCGCTGTTACCGATACATGTAGCACAACCGTAACCGGCTACGTAGAAGCCTAATTTTTCAAGCGATTCGATTAACCCGGCGTCTTGCAGGTACTGGGTTACGACACGGGAACCAGGAGTCAAGCTTGTTTTTACATATTCAGGTTTAACAAGTCCTTTTTCAACGGCTTTCTTTGCCACCAGTCCTGCGCCAAGCATTACACTTGGATTGGAAGTGTTTGTACAGCTTGTGATAGCTGCGATGACAACGGCACCTGTCGAAAGTTCGGATTTTTTACCGTTTTTATGGGCAATCGGAACTTTTTTCTCGATTTGTTCATCCGTTAAGCCGAATCCGTTTTTGTCGACCGGAATGCGAAGCGCATCGTTAAAGACTTTTTTCATAGAAGTAAGTTCGATGCGATCCTGCGGGCGTTTCGGGCCGGCAAGCGTTGGAACAACGGTAGAAAGATCGAGTTCGATTGTTTCAGAGAACACAGGATCCGGCGTGTTGTCTTCACGGAAGATCCCCTGTGTTTTATAGTACGCTTCAACAAGAGCAACCTGTTCTTCGCTGCGGCCTGTAGCACGGAGGAAGTTCAGCGTTTCGCTGTCAACAGGGAAGAAGCCCATAGTTGCGCCGTATTCAGGAGCCATGTTAGCTACTGTGGCACGGTCTTCAACCGTGATAGCGGAAAGTCCGGGGCCAAAGAATTCTACGAATTTGCCGACTACACCTTTTTTGCGAAGAATGTTTACAACAGTCAGCGCGAGGTCGGTTGCCGTTGCCCCTTCAGTGAGTTTTCCGGTTAATTTGAAACCGACAACTTCAGGTGTTACGAAGTAGAGAGGCTGTCCAAGCATTCCGGCTTCGGCTTCGATACCGCCAACTCCCCATCCGACAACACCAATCCCGTTAATCATCGTAGTGTGTGAGTCCGTACCTACCAGAGAATCCGGGAATACGACGGTTTCTCCGTCAACTTCTTTTGTTGCGGCAACGGAGGCAAGGTACTCAAGGTTTACCTGGTGAACGATACCTGTATCCGGCGGAACGGCACGGAAGTTATCAAAAGCGGTTTGTGCCCAGCGAAGGAAACGATAGCGTTCTTCATTGCGCTGGAATTCCAGCTTCATGTTGTTTTCAAGCGCGTTAGGGTTGCCGTAATCATCAACCATGACAGAGTGGTCAATGACGAGGTCAACCGGAACAAGCGGGTTAATCCGCTCAGGGTTTCCACCCATGCTCTTCATCGCAAGGCGCATTGCAGCAAGGTCAACGACTGCAGGTACACCGGTGAAGTCTTGCAGGACGATACGCGCAGGAGTGAAAGGCACTTCCTGGTTTGCATCACGGCCTTCTGACCATGTTGCCAGTTGTTTTACATGTTCTTCTGTAACGGCCACGCCATCAAACTGGCGAACGGCGGCTTCAAGCAACACTTTAATAGAAAAAGGCAGCTTTGAAATCGGGCCTAGTCCTTTATCCTCGAGGCTTTTCAATGAATAGTACGCGTAAGATTTATCTCCAACTTTCAGGTTGGAGCGCACTGAATAAGCATCTTTCTTAGCCATATGGTACCCTCCCGTACAGTTATTGTTTCATTGAGTGAAACTCAGTTTCTCTTCTCGATACTATTATACTTCCTTTAGCAGTAAACGTTCAATAGATTTTTTGTTTTTTTTAAAAGTCGGGTCCATGTTTACTGATAGCTTTAAAGGAGGTATAATGTGAAATACTGCAACTTGGTTTCACACAATGAAATACTAGCCAAGTTTTCCACAGAGGGTGATGGTAATGACAGATAACTCAGAAAATAAAAATACAGTGCGGGCAGTTGACAGGGCCCTGGATATTCTGCTCTGCTTTACAGATGCGAAAGAGTTGACGCTGACAGCCATTTCACAAAAAGTAGGATTGAATAAAAGCACGGTATACCGCCTGCTCGCTTCCCTGGAAGGACGAGGCTTCTTAACCCGCCATCCGGAAACAGAAAAATACCGCCTTGGTTTTCGAGTATGGGAGTTATCGGCGAATTTAACGCAGGAAGATGACCCGGCTACACTGCTGCTGCCGGAGATGATTCGCCTGCGTGACCTATTGGGTGAAACAATTAGTCTGTATATCCGTAATGGAAATGAACGTGTACGCATTCAGGCGGCTGAGAGTACCCAGACCATTCGGAGGGTGGCGCCCATCGGAGCCAGGCTTCCGTTATACGTAGGGGCGTCCAGTAAAGTACTTGTTGCTTATGCGGATGCGCAAGTGAGGGAAAAGGTGTTGGACGACCCGGAATGGCCTCCTTATATTGACCGGCAGACGTATATCGACCAGCTGGAGGAAATTAGGAGTAATGGCTATGCAACCAGTATAGGAGAACGGGAAGAAGGAGCCGCCGCTGTTTCCGTTCCGCTTTTTAACAGGAGAGGGGAGTTAGTGGCAGCTCTTTCCGTATCCGGACCTTACAATCGTTTAACCCAGGATAAAATGAAGGAAATTGCTCCCGAGGTAATGGAAGCTGCAAAAAGAATGGGCAAAATGATTAAGTGATGCAAGCGGGAACCGCAATAAGGAAGAACACTTGAGAGCAGAGAGGATCGATAGGCATGGCTGAATACAAAATTTATTTATCTCCGGCACAGCTGGATGTGCTTCAAGACACCGTACGTTCCTTTGTGGATAATCAAAAGCTCGTACATGTTCCGGCTGATGGCAACCAGGTTGTCGGGCTGCCTTTGACGGAAGAAGCACTCGCATGGCTGATTCACTTGTACGAAGAGAAAAAAATACAGGAAAAAAGTGAAGTTTTGATCGATTTAAAACCGGCAGTCGAAGATGTATCCGAGGTGGAAATCAAACATTCCGCAAGTGGGATGAATTTTATCTACCATGTAAAATTTGATGAATTTGCCGAGCAGTGACTTTCTCGTTCAATTCAAATGAGAGGCTTTCCTGTGCAGCCGGAAGCTGCTTGCTCAGATATACGGTAAAAAATTTTCGGACACTTTTATGGAGAACTTCCTATTGACTATGCAGGTCGGATGATTAATAATTATAAAAAATAAAAGAATTATTTTTCTTATCAAGAGCAGGCTGAGGGACTGGCCCGATGACGCCCGGCAACCGGCATACACATGCAACGGTGCCAATTCCAGCAGGAGAAGGTTTTCCTGAGAGATAAGATCGTGTGCTACAGTCTTACCTCGATGATAAGGCCTTCCTGATAAGGGAAGGCCTTTTATACTTATACGCAAGAAATTTATATGTGAAAGAAAAGGGCGTAACAGCCAGGAAGGGAACGAAACAGATGAGCGAAACCGCAACCTTTATAAAAACTCCCATGGAGACACAATTACAGAAAAAAATCCTCGTATTGGACGGCGCGATGGGGACGATGCTCCAGCAGGCCAATTTAACGGCTGAAGATTTTGGCGGCGAGCAGTATGAAGGGTGCAATGAAATGTTAAACCTTACACGCCCCGATGTAATCCGAAGCATTCATGAAACCTACCTGGAGGCAGGCTCCGACATTATTGAAACAAACACCTTTGGTGCCACATCGATTGTTCTCGCTGAATATGACCTGCAGGATAAAGCACTGGAAATCAACAGAGAGGCGGCCCGCCTGGCACGGGAAGCGGCCGACAAGTATTCTACGGAAGAATGGCCCCGCTATGTTGCCGGATCAATGGGACCTACAACGAAAACATTGTCTGTCACCGGTGGGACAACGTTCACAGAACTGGTTGAGTCCTACTATGAACAGGCAGTAGGGCTTATTGAGGGGGGAGTCGACGTGCTTCTCCTTGAAACCTCGCAGGATACGCTGAATGTAAAAGCGGGGGGAATCGGTATCAACAAAGCGTTTGAGAAGCTTGGCCGCAAGGTTCCGGTGATGATTTCAGGCACGATTGAACCGATGGGAACGACCCTTGCCGGGCAAAACATAGAAGCTTTCTACCTTTCTCTGGAACATCTGAAACCGATTTCGATCGGGCTCAATTGCGCGACCGGGCCGGAATTTATGCGCGACCATATACGCACTCTTTCCGGGTTGGCCTCCTGTGCCGTTAGCTGCTATCCGAATGCAGGTCTGCCGGACGAAGACGGGCATTACCATGAATCGCCGCAGGGGCTTGCCGTGAAATTAGCAGCATTCGCAGAAAAAGGCTGGATTAATATTGCCGGCGGATGCTGCGGTACGACGCCTGACCATATCCGGGCGATAAGCGAGGCGTTAAAAGATATCCCACCCCGCCAGTCAGCCGAACAGCATGGCCATGCAGTATCGGGGATTGAACCGGTTTATTTGGAAAAGGATAACCGCCCGTTATTTGTTGGAGAGAGGACGAACGTTATCGGTTCCAAAAAATTCCGGACGTTGATTGCGGACGGTCAGTATGAAGAAGCATCTGAAATTGCGCGCGCCCAGGTTAAACGGGGGGCCCACGTGATTGATATATGCCTTGCCGACCCGGATCGCGACGAAAAAAAGGATATGGAAGAGTTTTTAAAGTTTGTTGCGAAAAAGGTAAAAGTGCCGCTCATGATTGATTCGACCGACGCATCGGTCATCGAACTTGCTCTTACGTATTCCCAGGGCAAAGCCATTATCAATTCAATTAATCTCGAAGACGGGGAAAAGCGGTTTGAAGAAGTGCTGCCGTTGATTAAGCGGTTCGGCAGCGCCGTTGTCGTCGGAACAATCGATGAAGCAGGAATGGGTGTAACCGCGGAACGCAAGCTTGAGATAGCCAAACGTTCCTATGATTTACTCGTCAACAAACACAAGCTTGACCCGCATGATATTATTTTTGACCCGCTTGTGTTCCCGGTAGGAACAGGGGATGAAGCTTATATCGGTTCAGCCAAGGAAACGGTGGAAGGCATCCGACTGATTAAGGAAGAGTTCCCGCAGTGCCAGACGATTCTCGGTGTCAGCAACGTTTCATTCGGGTTGCCTGCGACGGGCCGTGAAGTGCTCAATGCCGTCTACTTGTACCATTGTACAAAGGCCGGCCTCGACTACGCGATTGTAAACACGGAGAAATTAGAGCGTTACGCATCGATCCCTGACGAAGAGAAGAAGATGGCCGAGGATCTCCTGTTTCATACGAATGATGAAAATCTCGCTTCCTTTACAGCCTTTTACCGCGAGAAAAAAGTAGAAAAGAAATCGGAAGAAGTGCTTAACCTCACGCTGGAGGAACGCCTTGGTTATTATGTTGTGGAAGGCACGAAGGAGGGGTTGATTCCCGACCTGCAGTTGGCGCTCGAGAAATATTCCCCACTTGAAATCATCAACGGTCCGCTGATGGACGGCATGGCCGAGGTTGGGCGCCTTTTCAACGATAACCAGCTGATCGTGGCCGAAGTGCTGCAAAGTGCGGAAGTCATGAAAGCATCTGTCGCTTACCTGGAAACGTTTATGGAAAAGACGGAAACCGCCACAAAAGGAAAGGTTCTTCTGGCCACGGTAAAAGGCGACGTGCACGATATCGGAAAAAATCTGGTTGAAATCATTCTCTCGAACAACGGCTATAAAATTATTAACCTCGGCATTAAAGTGCCGCCGGAACAGCTTATTCAGGCTTACCGCGAAGAAAAGCCGGATATGATCGGATTGTCAGGGCTTCTCGTTAAATCAGCCCAGCAGATGGTGACAACGGCGCAGGACTTACGCGCGGCAGGAATTGAGGCTCCGATTATGGTCGGAGGTGCGGCCCTCACTCGTAAATTTACTGAAACCCGCATTACGCCTGAATATGAGGGGCTGGTGCTCTATGCGAAAGATGCGATGGACGGCCTGGATCTGGCAAATAAGATTACGAATCCGGAGGAAAATGAACGGCTCGTACAGAAGCTGCAGGAAATCCGTCAGGCACAGCTGGAGGCAAAGACAAAGGCGGAGGATGAAAAGGAAACCGCTTCATCCAAATCGAAGCGCTCTGCGATAAGCGTTGATACACCGTTATATATAGCGCCCGATTTGGAACGCCATATTTTTACCGATTACCCGCTTTCGTATCTGCAGCCGTATTTAAATCTGCGGATGCTGATTGGCAAACACCTTGGTGTACGCGGAAATGTCGATAAACTTCTCGCAGAAGGAGATCCGAAAACAGTTGAACTTAAAGAAGTTATTGATGGATTGATTGAGGAAGCGAAAACGACCGGTTTAATTAAAGCCCACGGCATGTACCGCTTCTTCCCGGCCCAGTCCAAAGATAACGATGTATATATTTATGATCCGAACGACCACAGCAAAATTATTAAAACTTTTACATTCCCGCGTCAGAAAGAGGAACCTTATCTCTGCCTCGCCGACTTTGTCAAGCCGATTGACAGCGGCGTTATGGACTATATTGCTTTTCTCGTTGTCACTGCAGGGCAGGGAATCCGTGAGAAAGCGGAAGAATGGAAGAACAAAGGGGATTATCTCCGGTCCCACGTGCTGCAGGCTCTGGCGCTTGAACTGGCGGAAGCTTATGCGGAACGCATCCACCATATGATTCGGGATGGATGGGGATTCCCGGATCCGGCTGACATGACCATGCTCGAACGATTTGGCGCGCGCTATCAGGGAATACGGGTATCGTTTGGCTACCCGGCATGCCCGAACCTGGAGGATCAGGAGCTGCTGTTTAGCCTGATGAATCCGGAAGATATCGGAGTCGTACTGACAGAGGGCTGCATGATGGAACCGGAAGCCTCTGTATCCGCTATGGTATTCTCTCATCCGGAAGCAAGATATTTTAACGCGGATTGATAGAGTCAGGGGGAGTGAAAATGAAAAAGGAAAATTTAAAAGCATACCTTGCCGACCACCTGGTGATCGGCGATGGCGCGATGGCAACCTGGCTGTATCAGCAAGGAGTACCGATTGGAATCTGTTATGAAGAATTAAATCTATCGAATCCGGATTTAATCGCCTCCGTCCATCGAAGCTATTACAAAGCCGGCGCCCGCTTCATCCAGACGAATACGTTTGGCGCTCACCGCCAGGCGCTTGCCAAGCACGGGCTTGAAGATAAAACCGCACGCATCAACCGGGCAGCCGTACAAATCGCGCGGCGCGCAGTAGGAGAAGATGCTTATATCGTTGGAGGCATCGGCTCGATTAACGCAGGAAGAGTCCGCGATAGTAAAATGAACGGCTATCGTGAACAATTTGAAGAACAGGCGCTCGGTTTGCTTAGTGCGAACCCTGATGCGATTCTCCTGGAGACTTTTCTGGACCTCGATGAACTGCTGCTGGCGCTTCAGGTGATCCGCCCGCTTTCTGATATTCCAATCGTAGCCCAGATTGCCGCGATTGATGTCGGGCGTACACGTGACGGCTATACGTTAAGCCAGGCGTTTAAGGCATTACAGGAAGCCGGTGCAGATGTTGTTGGCATGAATTGTCGGATGGGACCGACGGAGATTTTGCGCTCAATTGAGAACGTTGTCGTTCCGGAAGACATTCCGCTGTCCGTCTTCCCCAACGCGGGCCGCCTCGGGCTGTCGGATGGGGAATATGCGTATAAATCCATTCCGCAATATTTTGCGGACTCCGCTCTCCATTTTCGCGAACAAGGAGCACGCCTGATTGGCGGCTGCTGCGGGACGACACCCGCCCATATTCGGGCCATGGCGGATGCGCTTGAAGGGCTGGATCCGCTGCCACGGATCAACCCGGAAGAAGGCGAAATACAGGAGACGATTTCCGTTCCGCTTGCCGTTTCTGAACGGGAAATGGAGAACCGGGGGATTCTCGATACCGTTGCCCAACGCCATACGGTGATTGTCGAATTTGATCCGCCGAAAGAGCTGGATATTGAGAATTTTGTCAGGGGTTCGGCCGCTCTGCAGGAGGCAGGTGCGGATGCCGTGACAATGGCTGACAATTCACTAGCCACCACGCGGATGAGCAACATGGCCCTCGGCTCCATCATCAAAAATCGATTGGGTGTGGAACCGCTGCTCCATATCGCCTGCCGCGACCGCAATTTAATCGGGCAGCAATCCCACCTGATGGGGCTTCACGCGCTCGGTATGCATCAGGTGCTGGTCGTTACGGGAGACCCGGCACGGTTCGGTGATTTGCCCGGGGCCAGTTCGGTGTTTGATGTGTCTTCCTTTGATTTAATCCGGATGATCAAGCAATTGAATGAGGGATTTACCTTCTCGGGAAAACCTCTCAAACAGCGGGCGAATTTTATCGTCGGCGCAGCATTTAACCCGCATGTCCGCCAATTCGACGCGGCGATTCGGCGTCTGGAGAAGAAAGTGGAGGCCGGCGCAGATTTTATTATGACCCAGCCTGTCTACGATGAGGAAACGATTGAGCAGATTTATCAGGGGACACGGCATCTTTCTATTCCGATTTTTATCGGAATCATGCCATTAACAGGTTTGCGAAATGCGGAGTTTCTCCATAATGAAGTTCCTGGCATCAAACTGTCCGATATGGCGCGTGCCCGCATGCGTGAAGTAGGAAGCGGCCCCGCGGCCCGCGCGGAAGGGGTAGCCATTGCCCGGGAGCTTCTTGACGCAGCCATGGAATATTTTAAAGGCATCTATTTAATTACCCCATTCTCATATTATGAGATGACGGCTGAATTAACCCGCTATGTACACGAGAGATCAGCCGTGTCTTTACATGCGTCCATCGCGCGGTAGAGAAGAGGGAGAAGAGAAAGCACGAGTAAAAAGCAGCATTCCTGTGTGGGACTATTCAGGATGCTGCTTTTCATGATGGGACGATCGGTTTTCGTTCAACTGCTGTTTTCAATTTATATAAATTTGGAGAGACATTCAAACTGCCTGGTTGATGGTTTTTATAGTGTTTTATTTTTTGAATTTTTTGTTGACATTCCCGAGTGGTTTAGTTAGGATTTTATTAAACTTAATTTTGAAAAAACCGAGGAACAGAATCAATGCTTATGGCATAGGCTAAAGCATAGTCGAGTGTTGTTGAGTAAACCACTCAAGATTGTCGAGAAGGGGGGAGAATGATGAAGATTTCAAGCAGAGGGGAGTATTCGCTGCGTGCTCTCATCGTATTGGGCCGGCATAATGACCAGGTCATTCCCATTAGTGAGATTGCAGCACAGACTTTAGTTCCTGTTCATTATCTTGAACAAATCCTTCTCCAGTTAAAGATGCACGGCTTTGTCAAAAGTAAGCGTGGTGCACAAGGCGGATACACCTTGCGTAAGCAGCCCGAGGAAATTTGCATTGGGGAAGTAGTCCGTAAGCTGGAAGGTCCGCTTGCACCGATGGGATGTGTTAGTTTAACCTCTTATGAATCTTGTCCCCTGGAACAGAACTGTTTACTCAAACCTCTGTGGGGTTTAATACGCGATACCATCGCACAAGTGCTGGATAATACCACACTGGGGGATTTATTAACGGGAAATCTGGAAATGCAAAGGATTGGAGGAGTTACGTATGTGTAAACATCGGGATGATCCGGAAGTTCAAATGATTCTGGAAGCATTGGAGGACATCCAATATGGATCGCTGGTTATAACCATTCACGATTCGAAAATTACCCAGATGGAAAAAACGGTAAAAAGCCGGTTCCCATTGGAAGCCAAAACTCCTTCATCCCGGATTTCATCGTTCCCGTCCCAAAAGAAAAAATAAGAAGAAGCCGATCGGACAGCCGAAGGCTCCACGTTTGTTTGTATACCTTTCAGGTATACGGATGAACCTGGAGCCTTTTTTATCGTTAAAGAAAGTATATGTTGCTTTACAGT
>NZ_KE387171.1:2561-100174 GCF_000430625.1 Aneurinibacillus terranovensis DSM 18919 | reverse complement strand
CCCTGCAGAAAAAGGACGAGCGGCAACGCCCGCGAGTTTTTCTCATGCATAAGGGCAATCAAGAAGTTAATTGAATAAGAGAACCACCTAATTTTTTAAAAGGCAGGGGAATAAGTGTGAACAAGGTAAAAAAACGTCAAAGGTATTGTTCTTTCTTATCAGCATAGCGCTAGCCGCGTTTACGGCGCTGACAGGCTGTTCTGCGACAGCGAGCAAAGAAACGGCAGACAACCGCGCCCGCGTCAGCGAAACCATGCAGCTTTCGTTTCCATTACCGGAAAAATTCTCGAGCGAATCATGGGGGCAGAAGAACCGGTTAAAGCGGTAGGTATTGCCGGTGGTAGCCATTAAAATGTGGAATGGGCCTTACTTGAAAATTATAGGGGGTTAAACAAATGCAACAACAAACAAAGAAAAAGAAAACGAAAGCAATTCTAGGGGCTTTTCTGGCAGGCTCGATGCTGCTGTTCTCCGGATGCAGTTTGACCGAAACAAAAGTTCAAACGGCAGGGGCTGAGAAACCGACTTCCAACAATATCCAACTGTTAAACGTTTCATACGACCCAACAAGGGAATTGTACCAGGACATCAACAAATCTTTCGCGGATGATTGGAAAAAGAAAACTGGTCAAACTGTAACGATTAAACAGTCACATGGTGGTTCGGGAAAACAGGCTCGCTCCGTAATAGAGGGACTCGAAGCCGATATCGTTACACTGGCACTCGGCTATGACGTGGATGCCATTCAGAAGAAAGGGCTGATTAAACCCGGCTGGCAGAAACTGCTTTCACATAACAGTTCTCCGTATACTTCAACGATTGTTTTTGTCGTACGTAAAGGAAATCCCAAAGGAATTAAAGACTGGAGCGATTTGATTAAACCAGGGGTCTCCGTTATTACGCCAAATCCTAAAACTTCAGGCGGTGCCAGGTGGAATTATTTAGCAGCTTGGGGTTATGCGTTAAAAACGAACAACGGGGATCAAAACAAAGCTCGCGATTTTGTAGCGAGGCTGTTTAAAAATGTACCGGTACTCGATTCGGGGGCACGTGGAGCTACTACCACATTTACGGAACGCGGCATTGGTGATGTGTTAATTTCATGGGAAAATGACGCACTGTTGGTAGCGGAAAAGTTGGGAAAAGGTCAGTTTGAAATTATCTATCCATCGATCAGCATTTTGGCTGAGCCACCGGTAGCCGTTGTCGATAAAGTGGTGGATAAACATGGGACGCGGGAGGTTGCCCAAGCTTATCTGAAATATTTATACACCCCGCAAGGGCAGGAAATTGGTGCGAAAAACTATTACCGTCCAACCGACCCGGCGGTTGCTGCCAAATACAAAAAGCAATTTCCAAACATTCCTTTGTTTACCGTAGATGAACTGTTTGGTGGATGGGCAAAAGCCCAGCAGACCCACTTCGCCGATGGAGGAACATTTGACCAGATTTATAAACCATAAAGGGCCAGGGGGAAAGAAAAATGAGAAAAACGCTTAAACAATACAGCATTCTGCCTGGCTTTACACTAACACTTGGGTTCACTGTTTTGTATGTAAGTCTGTTAATCATCCTGCCGTTAGCCTCCATTTTTTTAAAAACATCGACGATGAGCTGGCCCGCATTCTGGTCAACCATAACAGCAGACAGGGTACTTGCTTCCTATCGCCTCAGCTTCGGTTCCTCTTTCCTCGGGGCTGCTATCAATTCTGTGTTTGGCCTGCTGGTTGCCTGGGTTCTCGTTCGGTATAATTTTCCGGGGAAGCGCGTTTTAGATGGCCTGGTTGACTTGCCATTTGCGCTTCCCACGGCTGTGGCGGGAATTGCCCTTACAGCTATTTACTCAAAAACCGGGATCATCGGAAAATACCTGGAGATGATGGGCATTAAGGCTGCATTTGCTCCGCTAGGAGTAGTGATCGCGCTTACCTTTATCGGACTGCCTTTTGTTGTGCGGACCGTGCAGCCGGTTTTACTGGAGCTGGACATGAGCCTTGAGGAAGCGGCGGTATCGCTGGGAGCCTCCCGCTGGAAAACTTTCGCCAGAGTGATTTTTCCGGAATTGCTGCCGTCTCTGCTCACCGGGTTTACGCTTGCATTTGCCCGTTCATTGGGGGAATACGGCTCGGTTGTTTTTATTTCCGGCAACTTGCCGATGAAAACAGAAATCACACCGCTCTTGATTATGAGTAAATTAGAGCAGTTTGACTATGCAGGGGCCACCGCACTGGCTGTTGTGATGCTTACGGTTTCCTTTGTCCTGCTCCTGTTCATTAACCTGATTCAGTGGCGGTATCAACTTCGCCATGTGGCTAAATAGAGGAGAGGATACCATGGATAATCGAATCACTCTCATCACAACAGGTCATAACAAAGTTATTCAACCGGCAGTGAAAACGCGAATGGTACGCTGGTGTCTGATTGGAATTGCGGTCTTTTTCCTGTGTTTGTTCCTCGTTTTGCCCCTGCTGTGCGTATTTTCTGAGGCGTTAAGCAAAGGATGGGACCTTTATGTCGCCGCTCTTACGGATGCGGATGCCCTCTCGGCGATTCGTTTGACCCTTCTAACCGCCTGCATTGCGGTTCCGATAAATGCCATATTTGGTCTTGCTGCTTCCTGGACGATTGCTAAGTTTGAATTCAGAGGAAAAAATATACTGCTTACTCTGATCGATCTTCCGTTTGCCGTTTCGCCGGTCATTGCCGGTTTGTTGTTTGTGCTGTTGTTTGGTTCCGAAGGCTGGTTTGCTCCCTGGCTTGATGCGCATGATATCAAAATCGTTTTTGCGGTACCAGGGATTGTTTTGGCAACCCTTTTTGTCACACTCCCGTTTGTGGCCCGGGAATTAATCCCGCTTCTGCAAGCACAGGGGAAAGAAGAAGAGGAAGCAGCCCGTTCGCTGGGGGCTCGCGGATGGCAGACTTTTTTCCGGGTAACCCTTCCAAATTGTAAGTGGGGGTTACTATATGGGTTGATTCTATGTAACGCGCGAGCCATGGGGGAGTTTGGCGCAGTTTCGGTTGTGTCAGGGCATATTCGAGGCATGACGAATACGATTCCGCTTCATGTTGAGATTCTCTATAATGAGTACAATTTCGCCGCTGCGTTTGCTGTTGCTTCATTATTAACCGTTCTGGCGCTGGTCACATTGGTTGTCAAGTCCGTGGCAGAGTGGAAATCGAAGGAAAAGAAGTAAAGGGGTCGAAAAGAATGAAGATTGATATCCAGAACATTTATAAGCAATACGGAGATTTTATTGCGCTCGATAACATAAATCTTTCCATTGAAGAGGGGAAGTTGATCGCCCTTCTCGGCCCTTCGGGTTCCGGCAAGACGACCCTGCTTCGTATTATCGGGGGAATGGAACTTCCAGACTGTGGTATGATTACTTTTAACGGGATGAACCTTACAAATCAAAGCGTCATGGACCGCCGAATAGGATTTGTATTTCAAAACTATGCGTTGTTCCGGCATATGACTGTATTTGATAACATTGCATTCGGTTTAAAAGTACGCAAGCGCAAGGAACGTCCCTCGAAAAAGGAAATAGCAAACAAAGTACAAGAGCTAATCGAACGGGTGCAGTTGAATGGAATGGAGAAAAGATATCCGGCGCAGTTGTCGGGTGGTCAGCGCCAACGGGTAGCGCTTGCCCGAGCCCTGGCAATCGAACCACAAGTTCTTCTGCTTGATGAACCATTCGGTGCCCTGGATGCAAAGGTTAGACTGGAACTTCGCCGCTGGCTGCGACAATTCCATAACGAGTTAGGCATTACAACCATATTCGTTACACATGATCAGGAAGAGGCGCTGGAAGTGGCCGATCAGATCGTGGTCATGCAGCAGGGAACAATAAAACAAATAGGGGAACCTAAACAGGTTTATCATAACCCCGATAATCCTTTTGTATATCAGTTTATTGGAAAGGTAAATCGGCTGCCTGGCAGAATTCTCAATGGGAAAATGAAGATTGGTTCACTCGAACTGGATATTCCAACCTATTCAGGTTACAAGGATGAGGAAGCGGTAGGATTCGTCCGACCGCACGAGGTGGAGATTCACCAACTGCCGGTAAAAGGGGCAGCATTCAAGGCTCAAGTAGCGGCTCTGCAATTGGCCGGTCCAATGGTTAAAGTGGAGCTAGCCTGCAAAAATACGAATGAAACAATCGACGCCGAAGTTCCGCATAATTTGTATGAACACGCACCGTTCTCTCCAGGTCAGTCCGTCTATCTTGGTTTTAAAAATATCAGCGTATTTGTCGGTAAAGATCGGGTTGAGGTACATCCCGGCGAAAAACGCTTGAAGCGAAGTGTAGCTTTATTGTAAAATGCGCAAATCGCGCGACACAAACAGAGAAAGCACGAGAAAAATGGGCTGCTCCGAAGTCTCTTATAGAAATTTCGAGCTCCACTTTAGCAGTAAAAATCGCATCAAAAATAATGAGCCCGTACCACTTTTATCGTGATTACGGGCTATTTTTTGGGATGTAATCATTTGGGACGTACCTTTTGGATCAGCCTCTTTTTTATACAATGAAAGGATAGTTTGTTGAGACTCTCCACGAAGGATGGTGGCGATCGATTCGTTATCATCTTTGTAGCTTATGGTCTTGCGTCAAAATGACAACTAATTGACTAATAGACTAAAAAACATGCACACTTCATGTCATATCCACTTGTTGATTGAGATGTGCTACAAATCGTTCTAAAAGGGAAGAAAGAACAACAAGTTCTTCGGATTCAAATACCTCAAATGTCTTATCGTTACTGGCATTGGTTAGCGGCTTCAGAGCTTGCAATACCTCTTTCCCCTGCTCTGTTAGTTTAACCCTTGTGATTCTTCGGTCGGATAAGTCTTCGTAGGTTGATACATAGCCGGCCTGCTTTAAACGGTCAACCATGCTTGAAATATTCTGCTTGGTCACCAAAATGTTCTGCCGTAAATCCTTTAGGGGATACCCCTTCGTTCTTCGCAATCATACCTAAGAGCATCCATTGTTGAACACTTGTCAGCCCCACTTGTGCTGTCAATTGAAAAAAATCAAGAAGCATTGATTGAATAACGACTTCAAATAACGGATCTAAACAACGACTCCATATAACGACTCGGAACGAAGCTGCTTTTCAACAGGTCAACGGCAAAAAAAGTGAAGGAACATATTAAATATTTCTACTCGTTCCTTCACTTTCGCTTGCCAAATAAGGTAGACTAACGTTTTTAACCTACGATATCTCCGTTTTCGCAAGCTCTTTCCAGTATTCGCAGATCGTCAGTAGCCCTTTATCGTAATTTTCTAAATGGAAATGTTCGTTGGGCGCATGGAAGTTCTCACCCGGCAAGCCGAACCCCATTAAGACAACCGGGAGTCGGAGTATGCGACCGAATGCTTCCACTATGGGAATCGACCCGCCCATCCGGGTAAGGGCCGGTGTTACTTCATAAGCGGATTGATAGGCGCGCATGGCTGCCTGGATCACAGGGTGGTCATATGGCGTCGTAAACGGGCGCCCCTTATCCATGCGTGTGAAGGTTACTTCAACTCCGGGCGGCGTGTGTCTTTTTACATGTTCCTCAATTAACTGCTGAATTTCCACCGGTTCCTGATTTCCCACGAGGCGGCAGGAAAGTTTGGCGTGGGCTTCTGCTGGGAGTACCGTTTTAATTCCTTCGCCCTCAAAGCCGCCGTACATTCCGTTTATTTCGAGTGTAGGGCGCCCCCATGTCCGTTCCAGAAAAGTATAGCCTTTTTCTCCATACAATTCGGTTATGCCAAGCTCTTTTTTAACATGCTCCTCACTATAATGGAGATCCCGGAAAGCCTGGCGCTCTTCTTCGGTTAACGGTACGACCTTATCGTAGAATCCTTCTACCGCTACCCTTCCTTCTTCATCATGCAGAGAGGCCAAAATGGCGGAAAGGGCATGCAGCGGATTTTGCACTCCTCCGCCATAAATCCCGGAGTGAAGGTCCCCTTTCGCTCCTTTTACGTCAATTTGCATCGCGCACAAGCCGCGCAGGCCATAGCAAATGGCAGGCTTTCCTTTTTCCAGCATCGGCGTATCTGAAATCACTAGCACATCGGCGCTAAGCAAATCGCTGTTTTTTTCCACAAACGATTCCAGATTCGGGCTGCCGATTTCTTCTTCTCCTTCAATGCAGAACTTTACATTAACCGGAAGCTTGCCTTCCGTTTCAAGCAGAGCCTGGATGGCTTTAATATGCATGAAAATCTGCCCTTTATCATCGGTTGATCCCCGGGCGTATATTTTTTCGTCCCGAATATCCGGTTCGAAAGGAGGCGTTTGCCATAGGTTAAGCGGATCGACCGGCTGAACATCATAATGTCCGTAGATAAGTGCGGTCGGCGCACATTCTGCATGCAGCCAGTCCGCATAAACGATCGGGTTTCCATCTGTGGGCATGATCCGCACGTTCTCTAAACCGGCTGTTTGTAAAGCGTTTTGAATCCACTCAGCAGCTGTATGTATATCCTTCTTATGAGCGGAAAGAGCGCTTATACTTTCGATTTTTAACAAAGCTTTCAATTCCTCAAGGTTTCTGTTTCGATTTTCCGCCAGGTATGAACGGTAATTGTTGGGCATCTTATATCCCGCCTTTACTGTGAAGTAGGTCTCGTATCTATAGGAAGCATCGTACAACATAAGCATAGTACAACAGGCAGAATTTTTCAAAGCGTTACCCGATCGACGAAGGTAGTTTTACCGTATAATAAAGAGAGGTGACGCACTGTGATCATAAACAAAGTGATTATCGTTGAAGGTAAATCAGATAGCGAAAGTCCTGCGGGACGCTCACTTTGAGATTGACGCCAGCGTCATCTTATAGGGAAAGGAGTCAGGTGGAGATTTATGATGGACGAGATTCAAAGCAAAATCACCACGCGGACCCGGCCATTTAATTTATTTGGTTTCGCTCCACTGATGAGGGCTGCGGTGATGATCCCGCTCGTAGAAATAAACGGCAAGGTTCACGTATTATTTGAAATTCGGGCGCAAACTCTTAAGCGGCAGCCGGGTGAAATTTGCTTTCCAGGCGGAAAAATTGAACCAGAGGACCGTTCAGAAGAAGAAGCGGCGATACGGGAAACGTGTGAAGAATTGGGCCTTACGCGGGATGATATTGAGATTATCGAAAATCTCGGGGTGCTTATCCCGCCCTATTCTTCTTCTATTTACTGCTACGTGGGCAGGATAAAGGACCACACAAAAATGATCTTTAATAAAGATGAAGTGGAAGATATTTTTTTTGTTCCCCTTGATTTCTTTCTTAAGCAAGAACCACAGGTGCATTATATTCGCCTGGGCATGAACCCGGAGGAAGATTTTCCGTTCGATTTGATTCCGGACGGAAAAGATTATAAATGGCGAACGGTTCGCCTTCCCGAATTTTTTTATGAATATGAAGAACGAATCATCTGGGGGCTGACGGCAAGAATTATCGTAGAGTTTGTTTCATTGGTTAAATAAGATAAATATTGTTTGAATTGTTGGAAAACATGGTAAGGAAGGATAGCTCCGCGTCCTTCCTTTTTCTTATACATAAAAATTAACAACACCACATACATTTACACAAAATAGACACTTTTTAATCACAATTGCGACACAAAATTCCCCGTTTTTAGTTGAAAATTTGAGTGCCTAACTATATCCTTATATTAGTGTTTCTATGGTTTTTACTACGCCAATGGTATTTATGTGTTCTGTAAAGCAATTTTATAGATACGGGAAGGAGTGTGTAGTGTGGACGTAAGTTGGCTGTTTCCTCCCGCCATAAATAATATGGCAAAAAGCGTAGATTCGCTCTTCGTAGTTGTATCATGGGTAGCGGTCTTTATTTTTATTCTCGTTGAAATGCTTCTTTTCATTTTCTTACTTCGTTATAGGAGAAGGCGAGCGGACAAACAGGGGATTGCTCTTCATGGCAACACAAAAATGGAAATCATCTGGACGCTTATTCCCGCCCTTATACTTGTTGTGATCGGCGTTTTGGGTTCCCGCGTAACGTATGCGATTCAAACGCCGCCGAAAGACACGTATACAATTACTGTTACGGGGTATAAATGGAGATGGGACTTCCAGTATCCTGAGGGATTTAAGACATCAGGGGATGTGGCTATTCCCGCCGGTAAAAATGTTCTTTTTAAAATTACTTCCGGAGATGTCATCCACAGTTTCTGGATTCCCGCCATGCGGATTAAGCAGGATGCCGTACCGGGAAGACAGACACAAATATGGTCTGGCCCTGTGCAGCCGGGAGATCAACCGTATGTGATTCGCTGCGCCGAGTATTGCGGTACGATGCACTCCATGATGACAGCCAAGTTACATGTCCTCAATGATAAAGATTTTACACAGTTTGTCAAATCCGGTGGAACAAAGGTTCCGGGTTTTGCCGGAGCATCCGGTCCGGGTGGGGCTGGAAAGCTCCTTGTACAGCAAAAGGGATGCTTAAATTGCCACGCCATCGACCAGACTAAGATTGTTGGTCCCGGATGGGGTGGAATGTACGGTAAAGATCGCAAACTCGCCGATGGCAGTACGGTTATGTATGACGAGAACTACATTGTAGAATCAATTATGAAGCCAGGTGCTAAAATCGCCGCAGGTTTTCCGCCGGCGATGCCTCCGCAGCAAGTTACTGAGCAGCAAGCGAAGCAAATTGCCGAGTATATTAAAACGCTTAAGTAGGGAGGGGCGAAGGACGTGAGTACCATAGCGGAAGGAAGGAAACGGTCATTTGTTCGGGATTGGTTGCTGTCTGTAGACCATAAGAAAATAGGAATTATGTACGCGATTGCGAGTTTGTTTTTCTTTTTCTTTGGCGGTGCGGCCGCTCTGGTTATACGCACCGAACTGTTGACGCCCGGGATGCCGGACGTTTCAAAAAGTGCGGACTTTTTCAACCAGATGTTTACCATGCACGGAACGATTATGATTTTCCTGTTCATGATTCCCATGCTGACCGCCGCCTTCGGTAACTATTTGATACCGATTATGATTGGCGCTCCCGATATGGCTTTTCCGCGGATGAATAACCTCGCCTTCTGGTTATACGTTCTCGGAGGTCTCGTTCTTTTCAGCAGTTTTTACTTTGGTATGCCCGATGTAGGATGGACCGCATATCCTCCTTACAGTGTTCAATCACCGGGATATGGTCTGGATATTTGGGTAACCGCGGTTCATATTCTTGGATTGTCTTCCATTCTTGGCTCGATTAACATTATTGTCACGGTATTTAATATGCGAGCGCCCGGAATGACATTTAACCGCCTGCCTTTGTATGTATGGTCTTCCCTTGTGACATCCTTTATTCAATTGTTTGGTACGCCTGCGCTTGCCGGTGCAATCACCACCCTTATTTTTGACCGTCACTTCGGCACCGACTTCTACAATGCTTCCGCCGGCGGGGATCCGATGCTTTATGAACATTTATTCTGGTTCTATTCCCACCCCGCTGTATATATCATGGTGCTGCCCGCGATGGGGATCGTATCTGAAATCATTCCTGTATTTGCCCGCAAGCCGATTTTTGGTTACCATGCGATTGCGTATTCCTCGGTGGCCATTGGGTTCCTTGGCTTCTTAGTCTGGGCTCACCATATGTTTGTGGCCGGGATGTCGATTTCAGCCGGTGTGCCGTTTATGATTACATCAATGATTATTGCGGTGCCATCTGCCATTAAAATCTTTAACTGGCTTGCCACGCTATGGGGTGGCTCGAACTGGCTTACGACTCCGATGCTATTTGTAACATTTGGTTTTATGGGGTTGTTTACGATCGGAGGTCTCAGCGGCATTTATCTGGCAGCCGTTCCTATCGATATGCATATGCATGATACGTACTTCGTCGTTGCCCATTTCCACTATGTGCTGTTTGGTGGCAGTATGATGGCAGTTCTTGGCGGCATATTTTACTGGTTCCCTAAAGTGACAGGAAAAATGTATAATGAGAAGATGGGCAAATGGGTTTTCTGGCTTTATTTTATTGGAACCAACCTTACGTTTTTCCCGATGCACTATATTGGAATGAAAGGAATGCCGCGTCGCGTGTTTGACTATGATCCGGGACTGGAAACGGTAAACCGGATCGCTACGTTTGGTTCATATATAATCGGATTGGCCGCCCTATTAATGGTTGCAGCCATTGCGGTTTCCTTGAAGCAAAATGTAAAAGCCCCTGCGAACCCGTGGGGTGCGCAAACGCTTGAGTGGACTATTTCTTCCCCGCCGCCTGAGCATAATTTCTTTGAAACTCCGTATGTAACTGCGCCGCCATACGAATTTGGCGAGCGTGCCATGAAGAAGAAATACCAAGAAAATTCATTTGGAGCGTAGAAAGGAAATCGTCACATGAAACATCGTTTGCCATTCATAACTACAATTTGTATTTTCCTATTGCTGATTGCCGGCAGCCTGGTCGTGAATTTCGACGCCGGGCTTGCCTGCTCAGACTGGCCGCTTTGCGGCGGGAAAGTCATTCCTCCTCTGGAAGGAAAAGTGATTATTGAATATAGCCACCGTATGCTTTCTATGATTGTAGGGTTGTTGATTGCTGTGAATGTGTTTGTTGCCTGGCGTAAACGAAAAGCAAGCCCGCTTGCTGCAAAATTAACGTTTGTTGCTTTGTTATTGCTTGTTATGGTTGCCGTTACCGGCGGTGTAAACGTACTTCTTAAGCTTCCGCCTGGCTTTACCGCCGTCGATGGAACGGAAGCGATGCTGTTATTTTCCACCTTTGCACTTATTTCGACGATTACGTTCGCTGAGCATAAAAAACGGCAGGGTGCGTTTCATCCTGACAAGGATGTTAAATCCCTTTATAAACCGGCACTTACTGCGACGATTGCGACATTGCTGCAAGTTATGCTTGGTTTGTTTTTCGAACATAGTAAGGCAGGGAAAATTTGGTTGCAGGATGAGTACCGATTGCTAAACAGCCTCATTAGTTCCAAGCAGATTGCCGAAGGAATCGGATATGCACACATGTTTGTTACATTCATTGTGTCCGGTGCCATTTTATTGCTGCATTTTCATGCGGTAAACAAGAAGAAGCTTACACGTTCAACTACGGTACTTGCAGGATTGCTCGGATTGCAAATTTTAGCGGGATTCGTTGCGTTAATCAGTAGGCTCGCGATTTATTCTGCGATTATTCATCTGGCTTTATCCGCTTTAATGATAGCTGTATGCGTATTTACGGTCGCACAGGCCAGAATGGGAGTTGACCTGCTCAAGCCTAATCCTAAAGCAGACACAGACTCGGACGATAGATATATTGAAAAAAACATTAGTTAATGGATTGTAAGGAGGAAATGATATGGGTGCTCCAGTAGACCATACAGTACTAGAAAGCAGCACAACCTATGAAAACCCCGCGAGTCGAGTGATGGAGCCCGGACCTCTTTCAGAAGCGCATCCGAAAGGTGACTGGCGTGATTACGTATCAGTTACGAAAATTGGGATTACCGTTGCGAACTTAATGATGGTATTTGCAGGTTTATGGATTGGAACAACAGGACGTCTGGATATGTCCGTTGTTCTGCTAACGATGCTGGGTTCTGCCCTCGTCGTTATGTCGGGAACATGTCTGAATAACTTTATCGACAGAGATCTTGACAAACTGATGCAGCGTACAAAAACAAGAGCCTTGCCAGAGGGCCGCCTAACCCCGTCTTCCGTACTTAAGATGGGAATTCTACTCGGAATTATTGGTACGGTACTTCTCGCTTCGGTGAATATGTTAACGGCGGTTCTCGGGCTTGTTGGTCTATTCTTTTATGTTGTTGCCTACACGCTCTGGACTAAGCGTACGACCACGCTGAACACATTAGTCGGAGGAGTAGCGGGCGCCATGCCTCCGGTGATGGGCTATGCGGCGGTAACGAATACGATGGATATGGTCGCGTGGGTGATTTTTACTGTTTTATTCTTGTGGCAGGTTCCTCACTTCCTTGCGTTAGCCATGCGCCGTGCTGACGACTATCGCACCGCCGGGTTCCAGATGCTGCCTGCGGTCCGCGGATTCGAAGTGACAAAACACTATATTCTTAGCTATACCGTTGCCTTGGTTCCTGTGACTCTATTATTATTTGCACTGGGTGCTGTGGGTAAAGTTTATTTAGCAGGTATGGGGATTCTGGGATTAGTTTATATCGTTTTGAACGTCAGCGGATTCTTTATGAAAGATTCGATTAAATTCTCCCGGATGTCTTTCGTTTATTCTTTAATTTACCTCACCATGTTCAGCCTTCTTATCATGATAGATCGCGTTTAAAAAAACGGTACTAAAATGAGGAGGGAAAGGTATGGCCACTCATTCTCATGAGGAGCGACTGCCGAAAAAAGGGATAAGAGATGATGCGCAGCTGGGAATCTGGCTCGGACTTTTATCATTCACGTTCTTTTTTGCCGTGTTTATTGTGTCGAATGTATACCTGCGCGGTTGGTCGCCGAATGTATTTAATGTGGAACTGCCGGCGGGTGTACAGGACTTTGTAAACTATAATGCGATTCTGCTTTTTTTGGCAGGTGTTTTTACACTGATAGGTGGAATTGGCTTTAAAAAACGCGCAAATGGCATGTACAAATTCAACCTGTTCCTTGCCCTCCTAAGTTTTATTGCTTATTTTGCGATTGACTACTGGCTTATCCAACAATATCGAATTATCGGCCCGGCCGCCTGGACAGCGTATGTTGCGGTACAGTCGTTTATGGCGATTCTGGCTCTGATTAGCATTGTACTGTATGTCCGCGCGTTTTATTTTGTGATCCGCGGCAGAGAAGCTTCACTCACGCGTTTTATTCCGGCTGCCACCAGCGTATGGATTTATACCGTGGTGATGGGATGGCTTGTATTTATTCAATGCGACCTGATTTCAATCGGTCAGTTCACCCAGTGGTGCGGAACAAAAATGTCATTGCTTACAAAATAAACAGAGGAGGAGAACGGACATGGGAGTTATTTTATATGCTCTTGGTTATCTTATTTTCCCCTTCGTACTGTTCTTTATGTTTATCTATCTTTCTAAGCTGACAACGAGAGAGTAGAAGCGTCTTGAAGGAGTGGAGAGACACGATGGTAAGGCGTTACTGGTTTATCGCTGTTACATCTGTTCTTGCGGCGGCTGTTATTCTGGGGATTGGTTATCAGTTCTGGTGGGGATATACCCGGCTCCCTGTGGTGGATCGGGCTCCTGATTTCACGCTTAGTAATCTGGCAGGAAAGCAAGTAAAGCTTCATGATTCGGACGGAAAAGTAAGGCTGGTTTCTTTTTTCTATTCGCATTGCCCTGATATCTGTCAGGCGACGAATGTAAATCTCGCCCGCATTCAGCAGAAGTTAAACGAAGAAAAATTATTAAATAATAAAGCAGTGATTTTGTCGATCACGTTTGATCCACAGATCGATACGCCGCAAGTATTACATAAATATGCGGACCAGCGTAACATTCACTTCAACGGGTGGGAATTTTTGCGCGGCACACCCGAGCAGACGAAAAATGTTTTGACCGGATTTAAAGTAGTAGCGGAGAAGCAAAGCGCTGACTTGTTTATTCATTCGAACCAGATGTTTTTACTTGATAAAGATGAAAACATTCGCGCCGTTTATAAAATGGGGAGCGAGATGGATAACAATAAAATTCTCGCTGATATTAAAAATCTTGCCCACGAAACGTAACAAGCAAACCTTTGCCCGTTTGGGTAACGGGTTTACTTTTCAAGTGCAGGACATAAAAAGCGTTCCAATTGGTCACATAGTTGGAACGCTTTTTTTTAGTGCGCCCGGCATGGGCATTATCTATAGGGTTAGAGTCCCGAATGGTAAAGGCAGTAGTAGCCATTAGCTCAAGGGTGTCTATGGAAGGGCTGAACCATGAAGGAGTGCAGAATAGCCTCGACGTTCGCAATCTTCGTTGAAAGCAGGCAATCCGAAAAGGACTTACTTGAAGGAAGAAATGGTGAATTCCATGGGAAACTTCAAGAAGGCTGAGAATGATTGCGGCACTGACAGACCGTAAAAGCATAACGGACAGTGAGAGAAAAAATCACTGTCCGTCTGACTTCATGGAACCGCCTATACCGAACGGTACGTACGGTGGTGTGAGAGGTCGGGGGTTTATCACCCCCTCCTACTCGATTTAAAAAATCCATCTCTGACTAAAAAATAAGGACACAGCATACTATTTAATGGTAATATATAGAAAGTTAAATTTTTTAAAAAAGGGAGGTTGTAAGCAAATGGGAGTTAGAAGAATTGAACATGTTTGTGTGATGGTAAAAAATCTTGAAAATTCGATTCAGTTTTTTGGAGATGTGATCGGCTTGCAGCTGATTAAAAGAATGGGACATCCTAATCCTGCACTTAAACTGGCTTTTTTAGGTTTTGAAGAGTCGCAGGAAACCATTATTGAACTCATTCAAGGGTACAATGATGATTTACCGGTTGAGGGAAAGGTTCACCATATTTGTTTTAAAGTAGACAATCTTGAAGAAGAAATTGCCCGTTTGAAAAATTTGAATGTCACGTTTATCACCGAAGAAATTGAAACATTGCCAGATGGTTCGCGTTATATTTTCTTCGCCGGACCGGACGGTGAATGGATCGAGTTCTTTGAAACCGAGCGGTAAATGGTAGGCAGGTATGTATGGTTACAAACATTATCCTTGATGCGATTCCCGACTTCGTAAATCTTAAGGATGGAGAAGGACGCTGGCTTTTTGCTAATCAGGCCGCCATTCGTTTCTTCAAGATGCAAGATGGTATTTATTCGGGAAAAACGGATATCGAATTGGAGCCGTATTGTAGTTTATCGTATGATGAATTGCTTTACTGCATTACAACGGATGAGGCATCCTGGCTGAATAGAAAAGAAACGCGGTTCGAAGAAACTTTTGTTCAGCCGGATGGGACAACAAGAACTTTTGATGTGATAAAAATTCCGATGTTTCATGATAATGGTGAGAGAAATTGCCTTTTGGTGATTGGGCGGGATATTACTACTCGGAAGCAGGCAGAGCAAGTGATCGAAAAAGCACAGACTATTAACATTATCGGTGAATTAGCTGCGGGAGTGGCCCATGAAATTCGAAATCCGCTCACCTCTCTAAAAGGGTTTACCCAACTGCTTCAAAAACACACAAATGACGGTAAGAAATATGCGGAGATTATGATGGCAGAATTAAGCCGGATTGAAGAGATCATAAGTGAGTTTTTGATGCTAGCCAAGCCGCAAAATGTGAACTATCAAATGGAGGATGTAAGAGCTATCGTAAACAAAACGGTCACTTTGCTTAATCCGCACGCTATTCTTAAAAATGTTGAAATCGAGGTCCAATCTGAATCAATCCCTAATATGGAGTGTGTGCCGAATCACCTAAAACAAGTGTTTATCAATGTGTTGAAAAATGCCATTGATTCAATGGATAGCGGTGGCATTGTAACAATACATATAAAAAGTGATGGAAAAAGTGAAATATCCATTTCGTTTATTGATCGGGGATACGGCATACCAGAAGAAAAGATTTCAAAGCTGGGACAACCATTTTACACAACAAAAGAAAAAGGTACCGGGTTAGGATTGATGGTCAGTTACAGCATTATAAAAAACCATCAGGGGAGAATTCAGATAGAAAGCAAAGTGGGGCAAGGAACGACTTTCACCATGATTTTTCCGGTTCGCCAAAGCAAAAATATACGCTGTCATCTGTGAAAAAGTTCAATTTAATCCCCCTGCTTTGCTAAATATGTTTCCAATTTTGGAGCTGGTATCTTCCAGCTTTTTTTACCGTTAAAGAAAGTATATGTTGCTTTACAGTGTTAAAGCAACATATACTTTCCTCCATGGGTCACCTGAGAAAAACTCGCGGGAGTGTGCCGAACGTTGCTTTTTTGATGTGGAGCGTGTGGCCGGAAGGTCGATCAGACCGACAATTGTCTCCATCATTGAGGTACCCGGATGTTTTGTCGGTCCGACCTTCCGGTCACTAAGCGGCCGTTTCGCTTCCCTGCAGAAAAAGGACGAGCGGCACACTCCCGCGAGTTTTTCTCAATTTTTCAACACGTAATGCAGTATCAGATTTCGATAATTTTGCGCGGGGTGAGAATAATAGCAGGTGAGTGAAATGTGAAAGGATGAGTGAACGTGACACAAAAAAGTGTAAGGGACAAGCTCGCTTCTATTGCCGCAGCTGTCGTTGTTGGCTATGCCTCCCTGTGCGCATGGGCCGGAGCTCCGACCAGTGTTAAGGCAAAGGCTGCCCCAGACGCCAGATTAACGGCAACACCGGTTAAACATACCGTTGTCATTTATCAGGAGAACCGTTCGTTTGACCATTATTTTGGCACGTATCCAAACGCGCCGGGTTTTCACGCGCTTCCCGGAACACCTTCGGTCAACGGGATACCAGCCGGCTCCTATAATCTTGACAGGAACGGCCGACCGGTTTACCCGTATCTATTCCCCGCGCACCAGAAAAAGACGTCAGATGTGAATCATGGTTATAAGGACATGATCAAAGCGTATAATAACGGCTTAATGGATAAGTTCTATGAAGTTTCCGAGAAGCATATCAAAGGCAGCGGAATCGTCGCGATGGGATATTACGATTATCATACCATTCCCGCTTACTGGCAGTATGCCCAGCATTTTGCCCTCGCTGATAACTGGTATCAACCTATTTTTGGGCCGTCAACGCCGGGCGCTCTTTACTTAGTGGCTGCCCAGTCGGGGACGAAAGACAGGCCGATTACATGGGATCCCGGTCCGAAAAATAATTTTGGTGCGGATGCAGAAGGGGAGAGTCTTACTTATAACCTTACCTATACGAACATCGGGGATAAAATGACTGCCGCTGGCATCCCGTGGGCATGGTATCAGGGCGGCTATGCGGCAAAAGATGAAACGTATGCGGCACACCATAATCCATTCCAGTATTTTCAGAACTTCGAAGACGGGAAATACAGGACCAATCTAAAAGACATAGCTCAATTCCAGACAGATATTGCGAATCGTCGTCTGCCGGCTGTAAGCTTCCTTAAAGCGGAATACCCGGAGAACGAACACCCGGGATACAGCTCGCCGGAAGGCCAGGATTTTACGGTGAGAGCGGTCAATGCGATTATGAAAAGCCCGTATTGGAAAGACACGGCCATTATCATTACGTATGATGAATCGGGCGGTTACTGGGACCATGTACCGCCGCCGCAGGTAGCCCCGGGGCCGGATGGACTAAAAGGAGAAGGGCCCCGAATTCCGGCGCTCGTTATCTCCCCGTACGCCAAACGAAATTATGTGAGCCATGTACAATACGATACCACATCGATTTTGAAGTTTATCGAATGGAACCACCATCTCGCGCCGCTCAATAATCGGGATAAGAACGCGAACAATATCCTCGATATGTTTGATTTCGGCCATCCTGATTTTACCCCGTATATGTACCATGAGGGAAACCTCGCGACTCATAAGTCTTATGGCACCCGGTAAACGTGCAAATTAATAATGCGCTAATGGGAATGAGCACGGTAACAGAAGCTCCTTTTAAAAATTTGGGAAGGGACCGTGCTGGTTCCGCGATGGCCTTTAAATTGGATAGATAGCCCGCATCAGCCGGATCGATGGGATCATATCCGCCTTCGGGTTGGAGCTTCTCCATAAATGCTGTGAGAGCTTCGGCTTTTTCATACAGATCTTCCAGAATGGTCGCGTGGCCCCAGATACATACCGATTTAAAATAGGTAGTAGCCGGGCACGCCAATTTCGGATCCGAATAATAAGAAGGCACCACGGCATATTCTTTTGCAACCGTGAAAGTAACCTGCGGACAGGCTGTAATATCCTTTATTTTCTGGCCTATTTTACTGCCGTGGAAATAAACATTCCCCTTATGATATACATAATTCAAAGGTATAACGTGGGGCCATCCGTCCTCGCCTATCGTTCCAAGAAAGCCGAAACTTATCTCTTCCCGGGGAGTCGTTAATCAAGTGTATGAGATGTTGGCAGCGGAAGGTTATGTATCGGCTAGCGTAGGGCGTGGCACGTATGTTATCTTTCAATATGAGCAGCAAATGATGCATCCGGGCGAGAAAGTCATTGTAGAAAATCCTTGCTATACAGGAGTAAAAAATGCGATCAATGCGGTCGGGGGAATTCCAGTTCCATGTGCCGTGGATGTAAACGGAATTATTCCCGTGGATTGGAACGCCCGCTTGCTGTTTGTGACACCAAGTCGCCAGTATCCTACAGGGACTGTTTTGAGCCTGGAACGCAGGCAGGCGATTCTCCGCTGGGCGAGTGAACGGCAGGCAGTCATTGTGGAGGATGACTATGACAGCGAATTCCGCCATAGGGGGAGACCGGTCGAGCCGTTGAAAGTTCTCGATAAAGGAGGAAGGGTGATTTACATCGGGACGTTTTCCAAAACTATTCTTCCGGATTTTCGTGTCGGATATGCGGTTCTTCCTCCTTCTCTGACTGAGACGTTTTGCAAGGCACAGCAATTATTTGAACCCCATACGCCTTCCTTGCTGGAACAGCGTGCCCTTACCTCGTTTATGAACAGCGGCTTGTATCAGCGCCATTTGCGGAGAGTGAGGCGGGTGTATAGCCAAAAATACGAAGTGATGCGGCATACTATGAAGGAGAAACTCCCCCATTTATTTGAGTTGGTAGACTCCGATGCCGGGCTACATATCTTCGCTCGGTTGAGAGAAGGAATAGAGAAAATAGAAAGGGTCTGGAATGGGAAGAATATTGACAGCCCGTAAAAAACGGTTTACTATCAATTCATATCGATTATATCCGATAAAATTACTGGGGGATTAAGATGAAAAGAAAAATTTTATCTCTGTTAACTTTGGTTTTCGTTCTGGCCCTTGCCTTGACAGGCTGTGGCGGAAATACGGATACAAAACAAGCGCAAAATGGCAATCAACAGCAGAACCTTCTACAAAAAATTAAAGCGGATGGAACGATTCGAATCGGGACGGAAGGAACGTATGCACCGTTCACCTTTCACGACAAATCTGGAAAGCTGACCGGATTTGACGTGGAGATTGCGGAAGAAGTAGCAAAGCGTCTTGGAGTTAAGCCGCAATTTATCGAAACAAAATGGGACGGTATGTTTGCCGGACTGGATGCAAAGCGTTTTGACATGGTCGCCAACGAAGTCGGAATTCGCCCGGACCGCCAGCAAAAGTATGATTTTTCTCAACCGTACATCGTTTCAAAAGCAGTGCTTATCGTGAATAAGGATAACAACGATATTAAATCGTTTGCTGATTTGAAAGGCAAAAAGTCGGCACAGTCGCTAACAAGCAATCTGACGGATATCGCCAGGCAGAATGGGGCCATCATTGTTCATTCGGACGGGTTTAACCAGGCGATCGATTTGCTTGCTTCCCACCGTGTTGACGCAACGGTTAATGACGGCCTGTCTTATTTAGACCTGAAAAAGCAAAAACCTGATACGCCGATAAAGGTTGTGGCCGAGCAAAAACAGGGCTCTGCAAGTGGAATGTTGTTTAATAAAGGAAATAAAGAACTGGTTGATGCGGTAAACAAGGCATTAACAGACATGAAAAACGATGGAACCTATCTGGCTATTTCTAAAAAATGGTTTGGCACCGACGTCTCAAAATAATAAAGGGTGAAAGAAATGGCAGGAACTCATACGCAGCGAATTATAGGAATCCTTATGGATTCCTTTCTTCCGTTACTCAAAGCCGGAATCTACTTTACGGTTCCTTTGACGATTATCTCGTTTGTACTGGGGCTGATTCTGGCATTTTTAACGGCCTTGGCCCGTTTGTCCGGCATTAAACCGCTGCGGGCGATAGCTGCTTTTTATGTCTGGATCGTTCGGGGAACGCCTCTGCTTGTCCAATTGTTTATCATATTTTACGGACTGCCAAGTATCGGGGTCACGATTAATAACTTTCCCGCTGCTGTCATCGGTTTTACGTTGAGTGTTGGCGCTTATAATTCTGAAATTATTCGGGCCGCGATTCTTTCTGTAGCGAAAGGGCAGTGGGAAGCAGCTTATTCCATCGGCATGACAAAACGCCAGGCGATGCGACGGATTATTATCCCACAGGCGGTTCGCGTTTCACTCCCGCCGCTCGGCAATTCATTTATCAGCCTGGTCAAGGATACGTCCCTGGCTGCTGTTATTACCGTGACAGAAATGTTTGAAGTGGCGCAGGAGATTACGGCTGCAACGTATGAACCGCTCTGGATGTATATCGAGGCCGCCTTTATTTATCTGATGCTTAGCACGGTCCTTACGTATTTACAGCACCGGATGGAGCGCCGGTATGAACGGTATGTCGCGAAATAACGGAGGGAACGTATGATTGAGATCGTAAATTTGCATAAGCGTTATGGCCAGTTTGAGGTTCTTAAGGGGATTAACCTTACTATCGAGAGAGGAAATACTGTCGTTGTGATTGGACCGTCGGGTTCGGGAAAGACAACCTTCCTCCGCTGCCTGAATTTGTTGGAAATCCCTACAGAAGGGACGATTACACTCGGCAATCAGCAGCTTACTTTCGGAGATGGGAAACGGATTGCAGAGGATAAACAAATCGCTTTTCGTCAGCAGACCGGGATGGTTTTCCAGAGCTATAATCTTTTTCCGCATATGACAGCCCTGGAAAATGTAATGGAAGGCCAGGTTACTGTTCTGAAGCGGCCGAAGGAAACCGCCCGTAAAAAAGCGTTCGATTTGCTGGAAAAGGTCGGGTTGAAGGATTGGGCCGGTATGTATCCGCACCAGCTTTCCGGCGGACAGCAGCAGCGTGTGGGAATTGCCCGGGCAATGGCAATGGACCCGGCCGTTCTCCTGTTTGATGAACCGACGTCGGCCCTTGACCCGGAACTTGTCGGGGATGTGCTGCGCGTAATGAAAGATTTGGCGCGCGAAGGAATGACCATGGTCGTGGTTACTCATGAGATGAATTTTGCCCGTCATGTAGCTGATCAAGTGATTTTTATTGACCAGGGTGTCATCGCGGAACAGGGGCCGCCGGAACAAATCTTTGAACATACAAAGAACGAACGGACCTTGCAGTTCTTAAATAAACTAACCGGAGAATCATTATAGTGATAGATGAGTTGACTATTAGAACGATAATATGATAAAATTATATTGTTGCTTTAATAGTTGCTTGCGGATGTGGCGGAATCGGCAGACGCGCTAGATTCAGGTTCTAGTGGTAGCAATACCGTGGGGGTTCAAGTCCCTTCATCCGCACCATAAAAACCATTTACTTTTGAAATGAGCAATTGTTTTAAAAGTAAATGGTTTTTTGTCTATGTTTCGTAAGCGGAACAGGGAGTATGAAGTGATAGGAGGATGATATGATGGAGCATATTGAGTTTGCGGATTTAATGGAGCTGGCTGAACTCATATCGGAACGGCTGGAGAATCCTATCACAATAGAAGATATGAACCACCATGTGGTGGCTTACAGCACGCATGGGGATATGACGGATCCTGTACGAATTCAAACCATTATGAAGCGGAAAGTTCCTGAAGCTGTCCTCGTCCGGTTTTGGAAGGCCGGGGTGATTCAGGCCTTAATGCACAGCGATGAACCTGTGCGTGTGCCCGCGATGAAAGATGTGGGACTTGATAACCGGGCGGCTATTTCGATCCGGCGCGGTCAGGAAGTACTTGGCTACATTTGGGTGCAGGAGGCCGTCCGCCCGATTAAAGATGCGGATCTTGACATTCTCAGGCGTGCGGCACGTCTTGCCATGCCGCGCATGATCCATCGCAAAGACCGGCACTCCAAAAATGAAGAGAAGAGGCGGGAGTTTTTCTGGCAGCTTCTTTCCAGGGGGTCCACCAGCCGGCGGGAAATGGAAGAACAGGCATCC
The DNA here is from genome assembly GCF_000430625.1 of Aneurinibacillus terranovensis DSM 18919. Taxonomy (GTDB): domain Bacteria; phylum Bacillota; class Bacilli; order Aneurinibacillales; family Aneurinibacillaceae; genus Aneurinibacillus_B; species Aneurinibacillus_B terranovensis. The sequence continues at coordinate 78,266 of NZ_KE387171.1, read as the reverse complement.
AGGCTTCAGCTGCAGCTTCCCCCGATTATGGTGTGTCTCGTATTTGAAGCCCGCTGTTCCGAGGAAACGTGGGGGAATGTACAGAAGGAACTTGAATACCTTCTGTCTAATTTAAACGAATTTTTCCCGTTCCGCTATTTACCTCTCTGGACATTTGATCAGAAGCAGCTGGTCGTGCTTGGAGGCATGGACAGGAAGACTAAAGGGCAGGAGGAGCAAGCAAGTGTCCAATTTATCGCCCAACTTCATAATCGTCTTGACCAGCGTTTTGGCGGAGAAAAGATGATGATAGCCGGATACGGCGAACCGGTGGAAGATGTGATCCATGTATCCCGCAGCTATCAGCAGGCACTTGAAGTAATCCATTTGAAAAAGGCGATGCCGCAGGAGGTTGGGGCTATTGCCGGATATCAGGAGCTGGGCGTATATCGCTTGTTTCCTCAAATTAAGCGCTGGAACGAACAAATGGACTATTCAAATAGAAAATTGGAACGCCTGGTCGCGTATGACCTGGAAAACCAGACAAACCTTGTGGAGACGCTTGAAGTCTTCCTTGATTGTGGGGGAAAAACCCATCGAATCACTGAAATACTCCATATACACCCCAACACCTTAACCTACCGGCTCAAGCGGATTAGCGAGGTCGGGAATGTAAATGTAAATGACCTCAACGACCAAATGACCCTGTTTTTAGATATCAAGCTTCGCAAATATCAATCCTAAAGGAATCCATTTAATGTGGATTCTTTTTTTGCCGTTAAAGAAACCTGAGAAAAACTCGTGGGAGTGTGCCGAACGTTGCTTTTTCGATGTGGAGCGTGTGGCCGGAAGGTCGATCAGACCGACAATTGTCTCCATCATTGAGGTACCCGGATGTTTTGTCGGTCCGACCTTCCGGTCACTAAGCGGCCGTTTCGCTACCCTGCAGAAAAAGGACGAGCGGCAACGCCCGCGAGTTTTTTCTCATTTTTGGACATCCTAATATATGAAAATTCGTTCATGAAAGCGTTGTTTGTGTAAATTCACAAATAACGAAATAAAAATTCAAGTATTGAAACAAGGAAAATGTCACGAAAAGTACATACAATAGAATGTATATAAGACATGCTTAAGCCATTCGTCTTGAACATTCCGTTTACTCTATTAGGAGGGTATAAATCATGATTGTAGGAATTCCAAAAGAAATAAAAAATAATGAAAACCGTGTAGCCATCACGCCTGCCGGTGTAGCTGCCCTTGTACATGCCGGTCATGAAGTGCTGATTGAAACGAATGCGGGGGTAGGCAGTGGGTTTACCGATGTGGAATATGCGGCAGAAGGCGCGAAAATTGTTTCTTCCGCCAAAGAAGCATGGGCTGCAGAAATGGTTATGAAAGTAAAAGAACCGCTTGAACAGGAATATGCTTATTTCCGTGAAGGACTGATTCTTTTCACCTATCTCCATCTCGCTCCGGAACCGGATTTAACAAAAGCGTTGGTTGATAAGAAGGTCGTGGGGATCGCTTATGAAACGATCCAACTGGATAACGGTGCGCTGCCGCTCCTTTCTCCAATGAGCGAAGTAGCCGGGCGTATGGCGGTTCAAATCGGTGCACAGTTCCTTGAAAAGTCGCATGGTGGAAAAGGCGTACTTCTCGCCGGTGTTCCTGGAGTGGAAGCTGCGAAAGTAACAGTTGTTGGCGGCGGTATTGTCGGAATGAATGCGGCGAAAATCGCGCTTGGCATGGGTGCCCGCGTAACGCTGCTTGATATTAATCCGGAGCGTCTCCGCTACCTTGATGAAATTTTTGAAGGCCGCGTGCAAACGCTAATGTCTAACCGCTATAACATCGCAAAAGCTGTAAAAGAAGCCGATTTGCTTGTTGGTGCCGTTCTTATTCCTGGCGCACGCGCCCCTCGCCTCGTAACGGAAGATATGGTACAACAAATGGAACCAGGTTCAGTTATCGTTGACGTTGCCATCGACCAGGGCGGATCTATTGAAACGATTGACCGTGTAACGACACACGACGAACCAACGTATGTAAAACATGGCGTTGTCCACTACGCTGTAGCCAATATGCCGGGTGCGGTAGCTCGTACGTCTACCCTTGCTTTGACGAACTCTACAATGCCATATGCTGTGCAAATTGCAACAAAAGGCTACCTCGAAGCCGCTCGTGCAAACAAAGCGCTTGCCAAGGGCATCAACGTGATCGACGGAAAAGTAACGTACAAAGGTGTAGCCGAAGCGCTGAATTACCAGTATGTCGATGTAAACGATGTGCTTGCCGGTGGAAAGACGGTTTAAATAAAATACGCGTAAATAAAACGCGTGTAAAAATGTGCATTTTGTTAAAGAAAAGGAACGCCTGCAATAGGCTCTCCTTTTCTTCTTCATCTATACCTGTTTTTTCACCTGTCATCATATCATCTCCTTGGGATTATTTTAGGAGCTTGTCGTCGGCCATTTTGTCTCGAATTTTGTTTGCCAATTCATTTGTTATTTTATCATTGGACTTTGAATAGGGTTGTTTTTCTTTACCTCAAGGATTTTGACGGTAAACTTTGTTTATCAGTGTTATAACGGATAAAGGGGAAGACTATTGTTTAACGGAAGTATGATGCCGAACAATTGAAGAAGAAAGGAAAAGGGACGGTCCTTTGGAGTAAAAAATAAACGAATAAAAATAAACTATTGACTAAAATAGTTTGGATGATATATAATAATTTTCGTTGGTGAATTGAGCTCCCATAGTTAAACGGTATAACAGGTCACTCGTAATGATCAGTTCGTGGTTCGATTCCGCGTGGGAGCATCCTTTTAAAACCCTTGGTATTACTGCGTTTATCAGATGCTTTCATGACCCAATCGTTCACTGACCACTTTAGGATTTTCTCCAGCTGTAAGAAGAAGAGTGGCGCATGTATGGCGCAGATCGTATAAACGGATACTCTTTAGACCGGCATTCTTCAGCAGCGGCTTAAAACTGCGATTTACGATATTGCTAAGATTCAGAGGTTCCCCATTTTCTACTGCAAACACAAATCCATGGTTATGATATTTATCTCCAACTTTTAACCGTTCCTCATTAATAAAGAAGACCGCTGCCCTTATCCGGGTGGCGGTCTTCTTTATTTTTTATAAATTACCTAACTTATAGATAAAAAAGTATCTTCCCCAAAAAATTATTTTTCTGTAATATCAATTACGCGGTTAAATTGATCCCATTTCACATTTGCTCCGAATGATTCACTAATAAAACGAAGAGGAATCATGGTTCTTTTATTAATGATTTCTGCTTTTTGATCAAGTTTGACAATTTTACCGTTTACTCTTGCCGTAGTTGAACCAATTTTCACCATAACATTTCGGTTACCTTTCTCGGCTTTTACAGTTCCGGTTTTGCCATCCCAATCGATTTTTACCCCTAATGATTGAAAGATCTCGCGTAAAGGGACCAGTGTTCTTCCATTTTCAACAACAGGGTTTTGATCGAATGTGAGAACTTTTCCGTTAAGTTTTACAGTAATTTCATTCGTAATCTCAACCGTCTGGTTAACAGTGATTGTATCCCCTGTTGTGGGTGGAGTTGGTGCAACAACTATTTCATCTCCTGTCGTTACATGATTACCGTCTTGATCATTTATATCTTGGTGATTTCCATCTTGGTGATTCCCATCTTGGTGATTCCCATCTTGGTGATTTTCATCATCCTCTTTAGTTACCTCGCCTTGTTGCTTTTCGGTATTTCTCAAAATGGTTTCTATTGTATTTTCATTTTTTACATGATCAAATGCATTTTCCAGTCCTGTTTTTTTGGTTAACGTTATAGAATCTGTATTTGTATTTATAGAATCGATTCCGTTCGTTTGAACAGATTGCGCAAAAACAGATGTTCCACTTAATAATAATGAAGCTGAGACTATTCCTGTTACTAATTTTTTTTGCATTTTCCTTTACTCCTCTCACAAATTTTTCAACTCATAATTTTTCGTGTTTTGATGAAAATTTATAGGACGGTTCTGTTTTCTTACCAAATTTATTTGGAAAATTTAATGTCCTCATGTCAAAATGGCAGGGTAAAATCAGATGCCATCGTAAGAATCGATTTGAAAACTACTGAAAAAATATGTGTTGAAAGGAAATATGCTATAGATTTGATCACTTTATACTATTATCGGCAGTTTTCAATAGGTTTTAACAAGTTAAAAGTGAATTTATCACTAATATCTACATAAACCGAGATTCCGCTGTAATAAATGGATATATTCCACACATAACAAATCCCCGTCAACTCGAAGCGGCTGGCATACCGGTGAAAGAGAACAACCGCAAAGGGTTGATGCATTCGAAAGTGACCATAGCAGACGGAAAGACGCTGACAAAATGATTCAATCCTTAATGACAAAGATTTTAAGACAACAAAACTAAGGCAAGATATTCAAGGTTTCAACGACATTACTGCAACACCTTCCTTGCGCTCCCAAATGGCAGACGCTATGATCCTCCTTCTAAAAGACACTAAAATTGAAAAAGAATTGGAAAAAATAATTAAGATGGCGGTCGCACAAGCGACACAAAAAATGAAAATACAGATGCAACAACAAATGAAACAACAGAGGTTGCTCTTGTGGTAACCTCTAATAAAACAAGTGGTGGAAGCAAAAAAGATATCCTCCCACAATCCGAGAAATTTGCGCTGGGGTTGGTCTGGCGTCCAGCTCCACCGTTCACGGCCACCTCAATCGTTTGGAGAAGAAGGGGTTCATCAGGCGCGACAGACGAAGTAGAGGTCGATAGAGGTGTTGGAGACAAGTGGTTTGTGATGAATCGAGAATGTGGTCCTTTCCTAAATTACAAGACCAAAAAAGGTATGTACCATGTAATGGAGTATTGTTTTTAAAAGGAAAACGTACTCCTAAATTAGTACGAACAAAAACGATTGATGAAACGCAAACTTCATTTTCTTGGGAGTGAGAATGATTGAGGCACTGACAGAACGTAAAAGCATAACGGATAGTGAGAGAAAAGATCACTGTCCGTCTGAATTCATGGAACCGCCGTATACCGAACGGTACGTAACTGACATTAAATCATCTTATTTTGGTATGTTTTATATTAGGATTCTAAATGGAAAGGGACTTTGACAAGGATAATGTCCTTCCGGGTCAACAACGCATGCTCAATGAAATAAGCGGTTTGGTTATGCAGTATTCTTTGCCACCTCTTTTTGGTAATAAAAATTGGAAGAACAACCGTGATTTCATATTTGTCGCCAACTCGCCGCTGGATTTGATCAATGAACCGCAAAAGAGGACTCTTGATACTTCGAAATCGGGAATAAAAGGTTTCCAACCGAATTTGCGTGTTCCATGCTTCCCATTTCTTTCTAAACTTTTCCTCTTCATCTTTAGTAATAGCTACATGGAACGCAAGAATTTGTTCTGGCGGGTTCGACTCCAAGGCATACTCAAGCGAGTTTCGAACAACTCGGTTAATGCCTCCCACTGGGACAATGACCAAGGTATTTTTCAAATTCATCTCTTCCCCGATATCAATCTTTAACTGTCTGGCAACATTTAGGTAATGTTCTTTAATTTTAAACATGATCCATACAAGAACTGGAATAATAATGGCAATTGTCCAAGCTCCTGCAGCAAACTTCTCGACAAGGGAGATGATAACAACCGAAAAGGACATCACGGCGCCCAGACCATTAATGAAAACCTTTGACATCCAACCAGCGGGCTTTTCCTGCATCCACTTTTTAACCATACCCGTTTGTGCAATAGTAAAGGAAAGAAATACTCCGATGGCATACAGCGGAACAAGAGCATCCGTTTTTGCATTAAATGCGATAATTAAAAGAATGGACATCAATGATAGGACCGCAATACCGAAATTGAGTGCAAGTCGGTCACCCCTTGCAGAAAACTGTCGGGGCATGTAGCCATCCTGTGCCACAATGGAAGCAAGAAGCGGAAAACCGGAAAACGCTGTATTGGTAGCAAGAAGTAAAACAAGAGCCGTTGAGATTTGTACTGAATAATACAGCCATGAGTTTCCAAACAAATGAGAAGCGATTTGGGATAGCACCGTAGGATTTCCTGTAGGAGAAGGTGCAATTCCGTATAGATTAGCCAAAATTGAAGTGCCGCTAAACATTACAAACAATAAAATGCCCAAGTATAATAGCGTTGCTTTTGCGTTCTTAACAGTTGGGTCTCGGAAGGCGGGAGTGGCATTAGAGATAGCTTCAACCCCGGTTAGTGCTGAACATCCCGATGAAAAAGCACGGAGTAGAACATAGAGAGTAACTCCCGCCGGAATGTGCGAAGGCATTGGGATGGATGCAGAGGGAATCCCGCGCACGATAATCTGATATAAACCGGCAATCAACAGGGCAAGAATATTTAAAATAAAAAAGTAGGTTGGAAAAGCGAATACGGTACCGGCTTCTCGTACACCTCTTAGATTAATAAAAGCAACAAGCAGTACTCCAAGTACAGAAAGTTCAACAATCAAAGGGACCAACTGTGGGAAGGCGGATGTAATAGCAGCCACTCCCGCTGTAGCTGATACAGCCACGGTTAGCGTATAATCGACGAGCAGTGCGGCACAGGCAATCAGTGACATGAGTGGATTATAGTTGTCTTTAGCCACCGCATAAGCCCCGCCGCCTTTTGGATAGCCATTAATCACCTGACGATAAGAAATAATGAGCGTAAAGAGCAAAACGACAATGACGAATGAAATGGGAAGACTAAACCATCTGGCAGCGACTCCATAAGCAACCAGGGCAATTAAAATTGATTCCGTTCCGTATGCCACTGATGATAGGGCATCTGAGGAGAGAATCGGCAATGCCATCCATTTCGGCATTTTTTCTTCCTGTAATGCTTCTGTAGACAAAGGACGTCCAAATAAAAAATGTTTAACTTTCATGTTGCCATCTCCTACAATTTGATAAGTTTTTTTTATTTTTTCCTTATCACTTAAAAAAGGTACATATTTTCTCTATTTTCTCCCTTATCTTCCCCCTGCCTCCTGTCCTTTTGAACACAAAAAAGACCATAACAACAGATGGGCAACACAAATAAAAAAAGCCCTTCCTTCGGATGGTCCTTAGACCTCCTTCGCTTTAGTCGACGAAGTTAGCTGACGGGTAGGATGGCGAAAGAGTGTACTCTCATCCCTCCTTACAAGTAAGGATTAACCCCAATTGATTGGTTCCTCCGTTTCCGGATGCATCCGGAATTAGACCGATTTTGTAGTTGTTTGTTGTTTCACGTAACTTATTATAGGAGCATTATTGTGAAAAGAAAAATCACAAATCCAAGCAGATAAAGTCCCATTCGGGCTTAAACTTACTAATAAAATGGCAAGGAAGCCTTCGTTCATAAAAAGGCTTCTTTTTTCTTGTCCTAACTCTGTTTTTCGCTCTTGATTAACGTTAGTGAAGAAGAATCATAGTGTTTGTTACGTTCTTCATAGATGGTAATAAAAAGTTGGTCGTCCTATTCTTCAAAGACATCTACAATAATTTTTCGCTCATTAAACTGGGTATTCCTTCTAAAATAAAAACGGAGGCGACATGCGCGTCTCCGTTTTGTGTGCGTGTGTTCGGGACAACATACATATTGAATTCAATAAACCCATATGGTAAAATGGCAAGTGGCCATTAGATAACTAATTTTATCATTTTATAAAATCTCAATAATACATTATCACATAAATATGGGTTTGTCAAACCTTTTTGGTCATAAAAAACTCAGGAATAGGAGCGGCACGATGAGCGTAGAGAAAAATTGGCAGGAAGAACAGCAGCGAGTAAATTATGTTGTCGATGAAATTAGTAAACGCATCAGTGTTCTTCAACAGCATGTAGGAGAAAAGAAAGCTGATATCGTGGATATCCGCAAAAACTTCTGGGAAGATGTGACCGTCAATTTCGAAGACTCGGTTGAAGCGGCGGAAACATATGCAAGCATCAAGCAGCAGGCAGAAGTGCTGTCGGAAAGAGAACGTACCTATCGGCATGCCCAGGACCAGCTCATAAAGCTAAAACGGCTTAAACAGTCGCCCTATTTTGGGAGAATCGATTTCGCGGAAGACGGGGAGAATGAAGCCGAACCGATTTATCTCGGTATCGCTTCCTTCCTGGATGAAACCGAAGAACGATTCCTTGTCTACGATTGGCGTGCGCCGGTGTCCAGTCTGTACTATGACTACCCTCCAGGACCCGTAACATACAAGACACCCGGCGGCATAATTTCCGGCAGGATGGATTTAAAGAGGCAGTATATGATCCGCGACGGACTTATCCGCAGCATGTTCGATACAGGCGTCACAATAGGTGACGAATTATTACAGGAGGTGCTTGGCAAACAGGCGGACGCACAAATGAAGAGCATTGTAGCCACGATTCAGAAAGAGCAAAACCTGATTATCCGAAATGAACGCAGCTCATTACTCGTTGTGCAGGGAGCGGCTGGCAGCGGTAAAACGTCAGCGGCCCTCCAGAGGGTAGCCTATCTGCTTTACAGGTACCGGGAAACACTCCGTGCGGAGCAAATTATTTTATTTTCTCCTAACCCCATGTTCAACAGCTATGTGTCCACCGTCCTTCCCGAGCTAGGAGAGGAGAACATGCAGCAGACGACGTTTCAGGAATATTTGCAGCACCGGCTTGGCAGGTCGTTTCGTCTTGAAGATCCGTTCGCCCAATTGGAATATGCGCTTACGGCCGTAAATGAATCTGGTTATGAGGCACGTATGGATGGAGTGAGGTATAAAGCTTCCACTGATTTTATACAGGTGATTGAGCAGTACGTCTCCTACCTCGGAAAAGAAGGCCTGGTCTTCAAAGATCTGAAATTCCGTGATGAGGTACTAATTTCTGCGGAACGCATCCGGGAACAATTTTATAATACCCTTGATTCCTCTCTGCGGATTCCCAACCGCATGAAGCTCATCTCAGATTGGCTGCGTAAGGAATTGAAAGAACAGGCGCGGCTCGAGATGACGAAACCGTGGGTCGAAGAGGAAATCGAATTGCTCGATAAAGAAGCATACGTGTGGGCGTACCGGGAGCTTCGGCGAAAAAAACGATTCACGGAGCATACGTTCAATGACTTCGATAGCGAACAGGAACTGCTTGCCAAGAAGGTTGTCCAAGGCCACTTCAAGCCGCTGCGTTCACTTGTGAAGCAGCTTCATTTCGTTGATATTCCAGCGGTTTACCGGCAGTTATTTGCCAGCCCGCAGCACATCTTCGAATTCGCTCCCGATGCCGTTGTGCCCGAATATTGGGCGACGGTCTGCGCACAGACTGTGGAAAGGGTGGACCGTTCTGAACTGGCTTACGAAGATGCAACGCCTTACCTGTATTTGCAAGAGAGGTTGGAAGGATTTCACACGAATAATTCCATCCGGCATGTATTCATCGATGAGGCGCAGGACTATTCTCCATTCCAGATCGCCTTTATAAAGCGGCTGTTTCCACGCGGCAAAATGACGTTGCTTGGCGACTTGAATCAAGCTATATACACCCACACCGCAAGCTTAGAGCTGCTGTACTCACTCTATGGGACGGATCAAATCGAGACGTTCGTACTAACTCGCAGCTATCGTTCCACACGACAAATCGTTGAATTCACACGCGAATTGATCACCGGGGGAGAAGCGATTGAACCGTTCCACCGCGAAGGCAGTAAACCAACAGTAACGAGGGCAGTCGATGCGGAGGAGCTTGCTGCGAAGGTCGCCGGACGTATCCGTGAACTCCGGGGCGCAGGGCATCAGACGATTGCTGTCATTTGCAAAACTGCCCGGGAAAGCCAGGAAGCGTATGAGTCACTGCAAGGTGGCGTACCGGTTCGTCTGATTAGGAAAGAGACGTCTTCTTTCGAGGGCGGCATACTGGTCATCCCTGCATATCTTGCTAAAGGCATCGAATTCGACGCCGTCATCATTTACAACGGTTCGCAGGAGCAGTACGGAAAAGAAAGCGAACGCAAGTTGTTCTACACCGCCTGCACCCGGGCGATGCACGAATTGCACGTGTACTTCATCGGGGAGATGAGTTCATTTATTTCTGCCGTCTCCCCTGACACATATATTTCTGAAAACTGACGTTCTCCAAACATAGCAACAGTAAAAAGAAAAAAAGACGTTGACGGAAAGAGCCGTCAGCGTCTTTTTTTTCAAAGAACTCAATCCAATGAGCTCTTTTCATTTTCTCGTTTTTTCATCGCTTTTGTTAAAAATCCACCTTTAAGAGGGAAAGGGATATCTTTTCTTTACGTCATTTCTTTATAAGTAAGCAGAGGTAATGGTAAAATAAGTACTAACATTTGTCAATGAGATTTTAAACATTTAGCCCAGCCGTCAGCATTTGTCCATCTTTGTTCCGGCATTCGTCAATCCGTTGGGGATGGGTATAGACATTGCAAGAACCATCGCGGATAAAACCTACTGTAGTAATTCCAAGGTCCTCTGCTAACTCTAAAGCTAAGGCAGTAGGAGCTGATTTGGATAGAATAATTTCACACCCAATTTTTGCTACTTTCAATAAAATTTCAGATGAAATTCTCCCGCTAAAAACGACAATTTTGTCTGTAATCGTAATAGAATTCTTTAAACAGTAGCCATATATTTTATCTAGAGCATTATGCCGGCCAATATCCATTCTAGAGAGAAGGATGCTGTGCTGATTACACAAAGCTGCGTTATGAACACCACCAGTAATAGAAAAAATGGCGGCTTTAGACTGCATTTCGTTGATAAGGCGAAAACAATCATCAAATGATAACGTAACATGAATCCCATCTATCCGTTTTGCTGTTCGTGCATCATTTAAAAAAACAAATCCTGCACGGCTATTTCCACAGCAAGAGGTAATATAGCGTTTATTATGAAGTTGTTGATAAAGAGGGTTCATCTTTTTTGTTTTAACATGAACAAATCCCTCATTTTTTTGAACCCATATATCCTCAATATCCTCAAATCTAGAAATAACGCCTTCTGAGGCCATAAATCCAATCGCCATGTCTTCGATATACTCAGGTGTACAAACTAAGGTGGCAAATTCCTCTTCGTTGATTTTTATAGTTACCGGATGTTCAGTTACTATGGTGTCCTCTTTTTCAAAAAGTGCCTTCCGTTCATAGTGAACAATTTTTCTTTTTTTTGTAATGGGTTGTTCCATTTTCTTTCCTCCTCACAAAATAGGTTTCTCAAAAATAAAAACAGAGACAGCCATATCTTCTTCCACTTTGATATCCGAAAATAAATGGAGTAGTTTAGAACCCACAAGTTCTTCTAACCCATCTGGAACGCGTTGTTTATATAATTCTTGAATCATACGGGTTCTTGCGTTATGCACCATTTGGACGCCTTCCGGTGTTTTGGCAATGAATTTCTCAGTCGGGGTGAAGTTTCCATACATTTTAGTTATTGCCATATTTTCAACAAAATCAGTATGGATTCTTTCGGGTCCTTTTCCGAAAATTTCCTTCCTAACTTTTCGAATAATATCGTTGAATGCAGTTTCTTTTTTAGACATCGTCTATTCCCTCCATGTCTACTTGACAGTTTCATTCTTGTCTTTTTGCTTGAGACGAGTATAATTGTTTTTGGACAAAAAATCGACACAAATGGATTTCTTAATAAAATGGTTTGTTAAGATTCTATTTATTTTTTATGGAGGAATGACCGATTAGTAGGCCTATGCTAATGGATTAATCCACCACAATCAACACCTCAAGGGTGTTTCTGTTGTGGTGGATTTTTTATTCCGAGACAAAAAGGAGAAATCATGATGAACCAAGAAACTATAAAAATCTCGTTGAATGGAAAAGAGTATGAAGTCAAGCCCGGCACGCCCCTTTTAGAATCAATTAATCAGGCAGGTCTTGAACTTCCTCAAATTTGTTATGTTCCTGAAGTAGACCCTATTCAGACCTGCGATACGTGTATCGTTGAAGTGGATGGTAAGCTAATGCGAGCTTGTTCCACCATTGCAATGGATGGAATGAACGTGACCTTATCATCAGATCGTGCAAAATCGGCACAGACAGAAGCCATGGATCGATTGTTAGAAAATCACATGCTATATTGTACGGTCTGTGATAACAATAATGGAAATTGTACCTTACACAATACGGTCAAAATGATGGGAATTGAACATCAAAAATATCCCTATCAGCCCAAGGTAGATCCAACCGAAGTAGATATGTCACACCCGTTTTACCGTTATGATCCGAACCAATGCCTTGCCTGTGGTCAATGTGTAGAGGTTTGTCAGAACCTTCAAGTAAATGAAACTTTATCTATCGATTGGGAGGCGGATCGTCCCCGGGTCCTGTGGGATAATGGAACCTCTATCAACGATTCCTCCTGTGTGAGTTGCGGACAATGTGTTACTGTATGTCCATGTAATGCTTTAATGGAAAAGTCCATGGTTGGGGAAGCTGGATTTATGACCAAAATGGAAAAAAATGTCCTGGATCCTATGATCAATTTGGTAAAAGAAGTCGAACCGGGTTACAGCGGCATCTTAGCTGTCTCCGAAGTGGAAGCTGCGATGCGTGAGACAAGAATAAAGAAAACCAAAACGGTTTGTACGTTTTGTGGCGTAGGATGTTCCTTTGAAGTATGGACAAAAGGCCGTAAAATTCTTAAGGTTCAACCGAAATCTGATGCTCCCGTAAACGCTATTTCGACTTGTGTAAAAGGTAAGTTCGGCTGGGATTTTGTGAACAGTGAAAAACGTATTACAAAACCTCTCATTCGCAAAGGTGATGAATTTGTTGAGTCCACTTGGGATGAAGCATTAACTCTTGTTGCAAATAAATTAGGTACCATTAAAGAACAGCATGGTGGAAATGCTCTTGGATTTATTTCCTCTTCTAAAACAACAAACGAAGAAAACTACTTGATGCAGAAGTTAGCAAGACAAGTATTTGAAACAAATAACATCGATAACTGTTCTCGTTATTGCCAATCCCCTGCTACAGATGGTTTATTCCGAACGGTTGGTATGGGCGGAGATGCTGGAACGATTAAGGATATTGCGGCGGCAGGTCTTGTGATTATTGTTGGAGCAAATCCAGCAGAAGGGCATCCTGTTTTAGCGACCCGTGTAAAACGGGCACATAAACTTCATGGACAGAAATTAATCGTAGCCGACCTTCGGAAAAACGAAATGGCCGAACGCTCTGATATCTTTATCAGTCCAAAACAAGGGACAGACCAAGTATGGCTCATGGCAGTTACCAAATACATCATTGACCAAGGCTGGCATGATCAAAAATTTATTGATGAAAATGTTCACTTCTTTGATGAGTTTAAAACGGTTTTAGAAAAATACACCTTAGAGTATGCACAAGAAGTAACAGGAATTTCAAAAGAACAATTAATTAACATCGCAAAAATGATTCACGAAGCAGATGGAACGTGCATTCTTTGGGGCATGGGCGTCACCCAAAATACGGGAGGTAGCGATACATCTGCTGCGATTTCAAATCTTCTTCTTGCGACAGGTAACTATCGTCGCCCTGGAGCAGGCGCATACCCTCTTCGCGGACACAACAACGTACAAGGTGCGTGTGATATGGGTACACTACCTGGCTGGCTTCCAGGCTATCAACATATTACAGATGACGCGGCACGGGCTAAGTTCGAAAAAGCATATGGAATTAATATTGACGGAAAACCAGGAAAAGATAACATTCAAATGCTTCATGCGATTGAACAGGGTGAAATTAAAGGAATGTATTTAATGGGAGAAGATATGGTGCTTGTAGATGCCAATTCCAATCATGTCCATGACGTTCTCTCAAAACTAGATTTCTTTGTTGTCCAAGATATCTTTTTATCAAAAACAGCTCAGTATGCGGATGTGATTTTACCAGCCACACCAAGTCTTGAAAAAGATGGAACCTTTACAAATACAGAACGCCGTGTGCAAAGATTGTATCAAGCCTTAGAACCACTAGGGGATTCCAAACCTGACTGGGAAATTATTCAAGCAATTGCTAACCGCTTAGGTGCAAACTGGAACTATCAACATCCAAGTGAAATTATGGGTGAAATGGCAAGTTTATCTCCGTTATTTGCAGGCGTTTCTTATGAAGCAATTGAAGGTTGGAACAGTTTTCTTTGGGGGAGCAACGAAGGAAAAAGTACGCCACTTCTCTATGTGGATGGTTTTAATTTCCCTGATAAAAAAGCTCGTTTTGCTCTGTCAGATTGGGTTGAGCCAGCGAAATTCCCAGAAGAGTATGATCTGCATATTAACAATGGCCGTCTTCTTGAACATTTCCATGAAGGGAATTTGACCAGTAAATCAGCAGGTATTCAATTAAAAGTACCTGGTGTCTTTGTTGAAGTTTCACCAGATCTTGCAGTGGAACGCGGAATTAAGGATGGTTCTCTGGTACGCCTCGTTTCTCCTTATGGTGCGGTTAAACTGCCTGTGCTTGTGACGGATCGTGTAAAAGCAAATGAATTGTATCTGCCAATGAATTCAACCGATTATGAAAGTGCTGTTAATTTCCTTACAGGAACTGCCGTTGATCAACGCACAAATACTCCGGCGTATAAACAAACAAAAGTTCGGATGGAAGTATTGAGTATTGAAGGAGAAACTCCGTTACCAAGTACGAATCCGCGTTTTAAAAAGCGAATTGCTCAAAATGGAGTAGAAGTTCACCGTAAGTGGAACCGTCCAGGTTATGTATCTCTCGTGGATCAGGAATAGGAGATGTGAGTTATGGCAAAACCTATCAGTATGATTAAAAATCGTGAATGGAATGAAGAAGAAAAAAAGCAGTATTCTTTAACTCATCTAACAAACGGATTGGCTGAAAATGAAGAAGCGATTCAGAAGACTATAGCTATCGTTCGGGAACTGCATGAAAGTGGAATTCTTGATGCGGCTGAGTCCATGTTGAAAGCAAAGGTAAGTATCTTAGAAATAATTCTAGGCCAGGTTGAACGAAAAGAAGTCACATCCATGATCAATAATCTCATGGCTGCAGCGGGTATTCTCACTGCAATTGACCCGGAACAAACAAAAAAATTGTTAACGTCTGTAACAAGTGGACTTGAAGAAGCGAAACAAAAGCAAGATGAAAAAGTTAGGATGTTTGACTTAATTAAAGCGCTAAAAGACCCGGATATGAATCGGGCAATAGGTTTTGGTCTTCGTTTTCTAAGAGGACTTGGGAAAGGCCTAAAAGAATAATCTGTTAGTCAGAAGGTGGGTTTTAACCTGCCTTCTCCTATTTGGAGGAACATATGTTGAAAGAATCAATGACCAAGTTTTTTCAATGGATTTTAAATTTTTCCTTAATCGTACTGGGGATTGTACTGGCTATTTTTATGGTTCGTGAAATTTGGATTATCCTTCAATACTCTATTGAGCCTACTTTAGATGTTCGAAATATATTACAGGATATTTTGATGTTTTTCTTGTTTTTTGCCTTTCTTTCAACGATTGTAACGTACTTTAAAGAAAATTATCATTTCCCCATCCGGTATCTGCTATATATCGGAATTACAGCTACCATTCGCTTTATCATTGTTAATCGTGATAATCCAACTGGAAATTTAATTTTATCCATCGTGATTTTAGTGTTGATGATTAGTTATTCCTTAAAAATTCGTTCGCCGAGAAAATGAAGGAAAATGACATGTCATGCTGTCGTTTTGGCCCTTGTCCCTCTGTTTTGCAGATAGACGTGGAAAAACCATTCTCCAATTCCAATTACAATCGTAGAAATAAGGATAGCGGTCATCGGGATAAAAACGGCAAGCAAATACGAGAGAAACCATATAATCAAAAAAGTAAGCCCCATATCGGCCGCAGAGGCGATGGGATTACCGGTGGTAGGCAGAATAAACAGATCGCCCAGTAAATAAGCAAGTACAGTTACAGCTACGCTCATTGTAAAAACAGTTCCAAAAGTAACGGTATAAAAAAGTCCAAGGATAATATACAGAATAGCCATAGTCATGACAAACTTAATTAATAATGGGGTCCCATGTTTCATCAACGCATCGTCCTTTCCTGCCCAATTTAAACATTTATAGATTTTCCCGGGTTGTATTTTTTATGCGGGAACACTCTCGTCCTTCGTTGTTAATCATGTTTAAAAAACTTCTTCGAGGGGATGACTAAGATTGGGTACATGGAAAGGAGTTGAGATAAGTATGAAGAAATGGACAATTTATATAATGACAGCAATTATGGCTTTCTCAGTTTTTACTGGATGTGGGAATATGAATAAGGGTGGCAACAATACGAAAACACAATCCACTCAAGGTGGCAAAGGCGGCCGGGGAAAGCAAGGCCAATCGACTCAGGGCAATCAAGGAAATCAGTCCAACCGGGGTCAGTCCGGCCAGTCAGGAAAATAAATACAAACAGTAAAAGGAACATCCCAAGTGATGGGGATGTTCCTTTTTTAGTGCTGCTTGTTAATCGAGAAAATCAGGATGTTCTCTAACGATGCGATGATATAACGGTTGAAAATGAAACCAGCCGATCGTATGGGCTCCAACCTGATCGCGTGTTTTCGCTGCATGGTGTTCATCAATCGGAATCGGATTGCCGACCATCTCCGCCAACAATTGGGACTGGCAGGACCGCACCTAACGTCCATTATTTGCAGCCGCTAATTTTTTAATTCTACCGCATATTCTCTACAGACTGCGTGTTTATAAATTTGGTTTAGATAGAGCAAGCTAAGTGACGTGCTTCACGTTGAAATTACAGCAAGGAGAGATGGATGTGCAAATCGAAAAGGTCGAAACTTTCCCTTTATTGTATAAGCTGAGCAAACCGTATGGAGACGCAAATGGATTTAAAAAATATCGAACTTGTTTTCTGCTTCGTATTACCACGAAGTCGGGCATAGAAGGGTGGGGAGAGTGTATCGACTGGCTGCCCACGTTGGATAAAGGATTTCACGACAGGATTATCCCCTTTCTTATTGGAAAACAGGCGACCGATAGAACGAAGCTCGTTAAAATTATAAAAAAGTGGCATCAGCGGGCAGCTGCGGGAGTCAGTATGGCGTTAACAGAAATCGTAGCCAAAAAAGCCAGGTTATCCATTTGTGACTTATGGGGTGGGAAGTGGCATGATACCATTCCGGTCTATGCTTCTTTCCAATCGTACTCTGACGAGGTGAACTGGCAGGAGAACTCCTTGCGCCTGATTGAAAAATTTATTTCTGAAGGTTTTTCACAGGTGAAATTAAAAATCGGCGGAAAGACGATTCAGGAAGACCAGCAGCATATTAATACCGTCCAGGCATACTTCCAGGGGAAAATCTCAATGGCATTGGATGCGAATCAAAGTTATGACGTGGCAGCTGCACGGCAGTGGCAGCCGCTGTTTGCTGAGTGGGACAATCTTGCGTGGTTTGAGGAACCGATGCCGATGAGTCGAACGGAGGAATATAAGTTTTTACGACAAACGCTGTCGGTCCCGATTGCCGGTGGGGAGAATCTAAGCAGCGCAGAGCAATTTCTGCCCATGTTCATGGAAAACGCCATTGATATTGTTCAGCCGGACACCATGCATCAAGACGGAATTGATGGATACCGTGAATCTCTGCAGTTAGCCCGCCAATTTGGTCTGCGGGTCTCACCTCACGCCTTTGACGGTGGATTAACCCGATTGTATGCTTTGTTTGCTCAGGCCTGTCTAGTACCGTGGAGCAAAATGGAAGGGGAACCGATAGAGCCGGTTGAATGGGATGTCA
Source organism: Aneurinibacillus terranovensis DSM 18919 (assembly GCF_000430625.1). GTDB lineage: Bacteria > Bacillota > Bacilli > Aneurinibacillales > Aneurinibacillaceae > Aneurinibacillus_B > Aneurinibacillus_B terranovensis. Next base: position 60,505 of record NZ_KE387171.1, on the reverse strand, counting down.
TGGAAAATCCTTTTACGAATATCATCTCGATCAGGCCTTCCAACGGACAGGTAAAAGTACCTTCCGGCGTCGGTCTGGGAGTGGATATAGATTTGGACATGATGGAAGCATTCCGTTGGAATGGAATGACTTATATATAGGAATGACATATGTATAGGAAGAAACTTGTCGCAACTTTTCATAAGGGAAAAGGGTGCTGACGCACCCTTTTCTTATCCATGATATTCGTTTGTTACTGAACGCGTCCGGCTAATGCTTGCTCACCGAATTGAACCAGGCGCTTCGTAATTTCTCCTCCGACAGAACCGTTTGCACGAGAGGTAGTGTCAGCTCCCAGATTCACACCGAATTCGCTGGCAATTTCATACTTAAGTTGATCGATTGCCTGGTTCGCTTGAGATACAAGAAGTTGGTTTCTGTTTCCGCCTTGAGCCATTGTGTTACCTCCTATTTTTTATTCAAGGTTTTCAACCTTGTGATATTATTTTTTCTAAATCCCTTCGAGTTATGACTGGTATTTAAAGTTAATGATTTATTTACCAGCAATGTAGGAACTTTATGTTTCTTGCAAATGATTTTTTACAACACGTGTCACTTTTGGGCACCTCGCATACGTTGTAATGTGCGTAGAGGAGGGAAACAAATGAGCAATTACGTGAACACAGTTCTGTTTGAACATCGGTTCTGCCGATTTTAGGGGATCACAGCCGGTTTATTTATACAACACTTGCTCCTGGAGAACAGGAAGAAATTTTTTCGGGCAGGCGCTTTTATTCAGGAATTCGACCAGCTATTGACACAATCACGTCGCTCGATCCAGGGAGCCGAACTTGCAACGTTAACGCAGGAGGAAATGAAGCTTACGGATCAACTGCTGGGCATATTATCTCCGCTGTTTCACGACCATATGTTTAGAGAAGAGTGTTATTATTTATTAAAGCTGTCGGAAGTTTCGGATGTATGGTTTTTTATTACCTGAGGTAACTAATGGCAAGGCCATGCGTCCAATAACTATGGAAGGTAGGGGAAGGATTCTACCATTTTTCAATTTAGAAGGGAGAGAGAAAATGATAGGGAGAAAGCTTGCCTTGCTGATTGTGGTGATGCTGATGGCAATCGGGACAAGTCTGGCAGCGCTGGCGGAAACGAATGGTCCGAAGATTAAGCTTGGGGATGATTTGCTGCTAAGTAAGTACAGCCAGTTAATAAACGGAAAAAAAATCGGCCTGATTACAAATCAAACCGGGGTGAACAGCGAAGGAAAAAGCACGATTGATGTGCTGGCCGATTATAAAGAAACTACACTTACTGCACTGTATGGACCGGAACATGGAATTGACGGAAAAGCAAGCGCCGGAACCTATGTTAAATCGTATACGCATCCCACGCTGGGCATTCCGGTATATAGCCTGTACGGGGACACAAGAATGCCAACCGCTGATATGCTGCGCAATGTGGATGTGCTTGTTTTTGATATTCAGGATATTGGGGCGCGTTCGTATACATATATGTCCACGCTGAACTACTGCATGAAAGCTGCGAAAAACTATAGCAAGCCGATGATTGTGCTTGACCGCCCGAATCCGCTCGGGGGCAATACGGTGGATGGCCCGGTTCTCGAAGATACTTACAAATCGTTTGTCGGTGTCGATAATTTACCGATGACGCATGGGATGACGGCAGGTGAACTTGCCCGGTTCTTTAACCGGAATATCGGAGCTAAGCTTACCGTTGTTCCGATGGAGGGGTATACAAGGGATATGGTATGGCAGGATACCGGGTTAAAATGGATTCAGAGTTCTCCGTTTATCCCTGATTTGAACGCTGTTTTTGGATACTCGGCGACAGGTCTCGGAGAAGGAACTGGAATTTACCAGGAGGATACATTTACATGGATTGGCGGTAAAGGGATTAACTCGAATAAATATGCCGCACTTCTCAACCATGCAAAATTGCCGGGGGTTACCTTTATTCCAAAATCTCGCGGGTCAGCAGGTGGAGTCCGGATAAACATAACCAACTTTCATACGTTTAATCCCGCAAAAACGGGGATTTATGCGCTCGTATATGCCCATTCTCTCAGCCATTTCAAGGTGCCGAAAAGCGGAAAAACGAGCAGCAGCATTGTAATGTTCGATAAAATCATGGGCACAAATAAAATGGGACAGTACCTGCAACAGGGACTGACACCCCAGCAAATAGAAGCAAAGTATGCCGCCGGCCTTCAGAAGTTTAAACAAGAGCGGCAGAAATATCTCCTGTATGGAAATTTCCGCTGAGTAAAAGGAGGGCAATCAGCTCTCCTTTTACTATACCCTTTATACAAAATCTTTTATGCAAAATAATTCGCGTCAAGCGAAACCGAATAGCCACGGTTGATCATTGGTACTCCCTGATACATTTCGGTGAAAAAGAAACTTATCTCGTTTGGCTGATGAGAGTCCCTTTTTAATTTACTACGGTCAACCCATGCAGGAATAAAACTCTCGTCGTCTGTGGCGATATATTGCCATACGGGGTTGTTTATTACTATGGGTGTTTTCGATCCATGAATAAGTGATGAATGGGTGAGAGTGGTCATCAACTCCTATACTATCCTGCGTAGTGGCCGACGCTTCCATGGTTGACGTATCAAAATCAAATTCATTCTTTAGAATGCCGGCAACCTTTTCTTTCGAATGCCCGACTAATTGTTTTCCCAGAGGAGCGAGTTTAACGATTTGCGGCTGTTGATTTAACCCCGGCCAGATGACGGTCGTCTTTCCTGTTATCGCATCAATCGGTAAAACGCTCGTATAAAAAGCAGGTCCATACATCAGCACAGGTTTTGTTTCTGCTATTTCCGGAGGGAATGACTGGATTTTTGTTGGCTGGTGTTCATTGTATTGAAGCTCCATTTTTAAGTTCGCGAGGAACGATTTTTCGGCGGTTTCCCGCGAAATACTCTTGGATGGATCCGGGAAGATTGCGTTATCCAACTTATCGCCCATCCGGTAAAAGTCGGTAACGTGCCCTGTTTCATTCACATGTACGGTAAAACCGCTGTTTAATACCGGTATATTATGAATCGCTTGTAGGTAGTTGATGGAAAGACTTACCCATCTCGTCGTTTTTCCAGAAGTGTCTGTTGAACCGCTTGTAACGATTGATACGTTTTCGGCAGGTCGATAGTTTTTCATTTCTTCATGCCCAATTAATTTGTCTAAAAACAAAGCCGCTATTTTTGTGAAAGTTTCACTTGCTTTACATGGCAGAGAGTATAAAGAATTCCATTTTTAAGTGTTTCAAATCTTTTTCCCACCCTCTTTAAGAAAACTAGTTTAATATAGAAGGTAGATAAAATTAATAGAAAGTGGGAAGCATAGGTGAAACAACCAAGAAGAGGAGCGGTCCTAGTCTGGTCTGGGATCGCATGTTTGGGAATCATTATTCTTGTGAATCTTATTTTTCATCCGTTGACCAAGTCTTTAGCGCACGATAACGCACAGAGCCAGAAGAGTACGGATCAGAGTAAACAGGCGGACACATCTAACGATTCAACGGTCCAAACGAATACAAAACCACAGAATCCGGATTCATTAAAAGGCGACACGAACACACATCAGCAGCAGATTCAGCAACAAACCCAACAGCAAACGCAGGAGGAAACGACTCAACCGCAGGCTCCACCGTCTCAAAAGGAGAATATTGCTTTACCGTTTGGTAAATTAATTGATAATATACCGACGAAAGACAATAAAACGGTATATTTGACGTTTGACGATGGCCCAGGAGCGTATACGAAAGATATCGCCTCCATCATGCGAAAAAATGGAATTAACGGGTCTTACTTTTGGATCGGGGATCAGGTGACGGACGATCTGGGCCAGTTTGGCCACCAGATGATAGAGCAAGGGGACGTTATCGGATCGCATACGATGCATCATGATGCGCTGGGTAAAGAAAGTGTCGCGCAACAGGAAAAGGATTTAACCGAAACAGCCAGCTACATCGAAAACAAAATTGGTGATAAAATTGTGTACTTCCGTCCGCCTTACGGATCGGTTAACAAGGCTACAAGACAGGTATCGAAAGAAATCCACCAGTATATTATATTCTGGCAGGTTGATAGTTTAGACTGGAGTTTGGCGCATAACCCGGAAAAAATTCTGACTAATATCGAGAATGGCGGGGTAAAACCCGGATCGATTATCCTGATGCATGAGCGTAAGCAAACGGTTGAAATGCTGCCAAAGGTCATTGAATATTTACGAAGCAAAGGCTACCATTTTGCAGCGCTTCCCGCTTCTCCTGAACCGAAAGTGGAAATGAAATAGATAGATTTGCGGTCTTTATCAACACGAAAAGATTTTTAGAAAAATAAAAAGGGGCAGTCGGTGTCGACTACTCCTTTTTATTTTTATTATAAAATTCATTTTATGGCATTTTCAGAACTTTAACGGAAACGTCACGGACGCCCCAGTCGTTTGCCTCGTCTTCACTTGAGAAACCCAAATCGAGGCGAACTCCGGTAATTGCGCTCCCGATATCCTCCGCGCGGCAGGTGCCGTACCCTTCAACCCAAAGTGTGGTTCCAATAGGAATAACATCAGGATCAACGGCTACTACCCCGTGGCGCACGCTCTTGCCGGTATACGTTTTTCCCGGACCTGCATAAGCAGTTGCACGAGCGGTAAAAGTGCTTCCCTCTCGAATCACTGGACGTGATTCTGAACGGGATGTTTTTTTACGATGGGTAGATTTTTGTTTTTTCTTGTAAGAAATCTCTAAAAAAGCCGGGTGATTTTGTGCCGAAGCTAACCCAAGAGGTGCTAGTTCTTTTGCTGAGACTTCTCCGTTAAACTGGGGGATGGTGCCCTCATTGCTGACAGTTTGAAGAGCGTATCTGTTTGCTGAGCTGTGAGAAGTTTCAGCAAGAGAACTAATGAAATGCCCAATCAGGAAAACCGATGCGATACTTGTACCTATGCCAATTGACCAGAGATTAATCTTGAAACCGTTTTCTCGTGTGTTAAAAATATTCTTTTTACCCCTTGACATGACAACCTCCTTTGGAAGTAAGGTGAGTTGGACGTTAAGTCTTTACGAGTATAGCATAAGTTAGTAAGTGAGTCACTTATTTTCAGAAAATTTCATTGTTTGTTCATGATTGAAAACCGGAGAAAAAAGCAACCAAATCCCTGATACGTCTGAGTTTATACACCAATCCTAAGGATTAAAAAAATTTTAAACAGACGATTTTTAATTGTTTATCGAGCGTTTTATTTGCTATAATAATCGTTATGGCAATTGTTTAGCCATAGATTAATGGCAAGGAAGTAGATAGTTATGAGTAAATCACCTGAGAATACCCGGGTCGTTGTAGGAATGTCCGGAGGGGTTGATTCTTCCGTAGCGGCTCTCTTGCTTAAACAGCAAGGCTACGATGTAATTGGTATTTTCATGAAAAACTGGGATGATACGGATGAATTTGGTCACTGCACGGCCGAAGAAGACTATGAGGATGTTAGACGTGTCTGCGGTCAGATTGGAATTCCTTACTATACCGTTAATTTTGAAAAAGAGTACTGGGATCGGGTGTTCACGTATTTCTTGGATGAATATAAAAGAGGGCGCACACCGAATCCTGATGTCATGTGTAATAAAGAAATTAAGTTTAAAGCATTCCTCGACCGGGCGCTGGAGTTGGGGGCGGATTATCTTGCCACCGGCCATTACGCTCAGGTCGATTGCCATAATGGCGAATATCGTTTGCTGCGAAGCGTTGATACAAGAAAAGACCAGACTTACTTTTTAAATCAACTGGATCAGAATCAACTGTCACGCACCATGTTCCCGCTCGGGCACCTGGAAAAAACAAAAGTGCGTGAAATTGCGGCGGAAGCCAGCCTGGCTACGGCTAAGAAAAAGGACAGTACAGGCATTTGTTTTATCGGGGAGCGTAATTTTAAAGAATTTCTCCAGTCCTATCTGCCGGCTAATCCCGGTGAGATGCGGACGCTCGACGGCGAGGTAAAAGGTCGCCATGACGGTCTGATGTATTATACACTGGGACAACGCCACGGCCTTGGTATAGGAGGGTCCGGTTCAGGCGAACCATGGTTTGTCGTAGGAAAAGATTTGGAGAACAATATTCTGTATGTGACCCAGGGAACGGATCATGAGAGCCTGTACACCGACCGTTTATTTGCGACGGACGTGCACTTGATTAGCCGGAAGGAAATGCCGGAAACGTTCAAATGTACGGCAAAATTTAGATACCGCCAGCCCGATCAGGGGGTAACGGTACACATGAAGCCGGACAATTGCTGCGAGGTTATATTCGATGAACCACAGCGGGCGATCACACCCGGACAAGCGGTTGTGTTTTATCAAGGTGAAGTCTGCCTCGGCGGTGGAACGATCGATAAAGCGTTTAAAAACGAAAAGTGAGCGAGATGCATCCAATCCGTGAGATGCATCGAATTCGTTGTATTTTTGCCGAGTTTTCCCTTGCGGGGAAGCGGGATCTGTCTAATGCTCCTCTTCCACTTGGAGGCGGCCCGAAAAATGATCATACCACCGGTAAATACATTCGCGATTTCCGGATGCAAGCATTACTGTAAAATATGGGAACGCAGTAGCGCATAAGAAAAATCCGCCTACAACGTAGACCGTGACGCTTTAGTTGCCAGTAAGAAGTGATGAAACGAAATGGACAGGCAATAAAAATTAGCCCTGGTTATTGGATACATTCCAAAGCCAGGGCTTATCACTTACGCTGCGTGAAAAGCCTTTTCAACGCGCTCCTTCTTCCATATTTTAGTTAAATATGGCGCCATAATCACATATACAAAAGGAAAGAAGAAAAAGGAGTAGGTGAGAAGAGAGTGGATGGGAAACATGGCTCTGATGAGAAAAAACACCCCCACCCCGATCTTCCGGCCAATGCCCAGAGGTATTTCCCGAACGATAATATAGTCCAATCTGCGCTCTTGAAAATGCTTATCTAATTCAATGGAAGCATATGTCCAGGCATCCAGGTTCGTCGACATCATGTTTTTAGCAATGTGATACGCTGCCCCAAAAATAATAAGCATGGCAACGGTTGGTTGGAGTGAAAGTGCTGCCCCTACGCCGAGAAAAGCTCCATATGCAAAAAACGGTCCCGGTGTTCATTCTTCGATAAATCAAAAATCGCCATGTAACTTTTATCAAGTTCCCAGAGGGATACACCTAAAAAGCTGACACTGAATGTATCCTACATCATCGGTGCAGCGGCGCTTTCATCTTCCGTGATCAGGTTTCGCAGTACCATTTGCAGGATTCCTTCGTTTTTGTAATAATCGATTTCTATTTGGCTGTCGAGCCGCACGATACATTTAAACTCAAAGGTTGTTTGGTCCGGCCGTGTTGCTTTAACGGTTATTGTCTCGCGCGGAGAAATGTCGTCGTTGAGGCCGAGAAAATCAAACGTTTCTTCCCCTGTAATACCAAGTACATCGGCGGTGATTCCTTCCTGGAATTGGAGGGGGAGGACGCCCATCCCGACAAGATTGCTGCGGTGAATCCGCTCAAAGCTAACAGCCAGCACTGCTTTAACCCCGAGGAGAACCGTCCCTTTAGCCGCCCAATCGCGGGAACTTCCGGTACCGTACTCTTTTCCGGCAATTACAATGGTCGGTGTTTCAGAATCAATATACTTCATGGCCGCATCATAAATCGACATTTCCTCCCCTGTTGCCAGGTATTTGGTGACTCCTCCTTCTGTTCCGGGCAGCAGCTTGTTGCGAATCCGGATATTGGCGAACGTTCCGCGCATCATGACCTCGTGGTTTCCGCGGCGGGAACCATAGGAGTTAAAGTCTCGTACGTCCACCCCTTTGCTTTGTAAATAAATACCCGCGGGACCTTTAGGAGATATCGCACCTGCAGGGGAGATATGGTCTGTTGTGACGGAATCACCGAGATAGGCAAGCACGCGAGCCCCTTTAATTTCTCCAATGTGTCGGGTATTTGGAGAAAAATCTTCGAAGAACGGTGGTGACTGAATATAGGTAGAATCCTTATCCCACTCATACAGTTCTCCGGTAGGAACCGGCAGTGCATTCCATTGCTTATTAGACTCCAATACATGCTCATAATTCTTTTTAAATATGTTCGCGGTAACCGCCTGCGAGATCGCTTTCTCCACTTCTTCTGTAGAAGGCCAGATGTCTTTCAAGTAGACCGGTTGTCTGTCCTTACCGCGGCCGATTGGTTCGCTGTACAGGTCGATGTCGACGGTTCCGGCCAGTGCGTACACGACAACAAGCGGCGGAGAAGCGAGATAATTCGCTTTAACAAGCGGATGGATCCTGCCTTCAAAATTGCGGTTTCCGCTTAGCACGGCAGCTACGGTCAAATCATTATTCCGCAAAGCTTCTGTGACTTCCGGGATTAGAGGTCCGCTGTTCCCAATGCATGTGGTACAACCGTACCCAACGACGTTAAAGCCAAGCTGGTTCAGGTAATGGAGTAAACCGGCATCTTCCAGGTATTGTGTTACGACGCGTGAACCGGGTGCAAGGCTCACTTTAACGTTCGGATTGCAGTGCAGCCCCTTCTCAACTGCTTTCTTAGCTACAAGACCCGCTCCCAGCATAACGGATGGATTGGACGTGTTCGTACAGCTTGTAATGGCTGCTATCACGACAGACCCTGTTGTCAGTGTGGAGTCTTTGCCTTTTGCGTAATGAACCGGCACGCTTTTTTCAATTTGTTCATCAGAAAGGTCGAATCCGCCTTCACTGAGAGGCATGCGAAGAACGCGACGGAAATCTTCTTTCATATTCGCCAGGCTGATGCGATCCTGCGGCCGTTTTGGACCGGCAAGACTAGGGACAACCGTAGAAAGATTCAGCGTAATGACATCTGAATAAACAGGATCAGGCATTTCATTGGTCCGAAATAGCCCTTGTTCCTTAGCGTATGCTTCCACTAGAGCAACATGGTTATCGCTCCGGCCCGTTGTTCGCAGGTAGGCAAGCGTCCGTTCATCAATTGGGAAAAAACCTACAGTCGCACCGTATTCCGGTGCCATATTAGCTACGGTGGCGCGGTCCTCAAGCGTCATCGAATTAAGGCCGGGGCCGAAATACTCGACAAATTGCCCAACGACACCTTTTTTGCGTAAAATGTTCGTTACGGTTAGAGCCAGGTCTGTAGCGGTTGAACCTTCGGGCAATTCGCCCGTTAATTTAAATCCAACGACGCGGGGCACGAGAAAATAGAGTGGCTGTCCAAGCATGGCGGCTTCCGCTTCAATTCCGCCAACTCCCCAACCTAATACGCCCGTGCCGTTAATCATCGTTGTGTGAGAATCGGTGCCCACAAGCGAATCGGGGAAGACCTCCATACCGTCGTTTGTTTTTTTCTCGCCCACAACAGCCGCCAAATATTCCAGATTCACCTGGTGGATGATTCCAACAGATGGGGGAACGACGCGAAAATTGGTAAACGCTTTTGTAGCCCAGCGAAGAAATTTGTAGCGTTCCGTATTTCGTTGAAATTCGATGGTCATATTGTTGGCAAGAGCCTCTTCGGAACCAAATTGGTCAACCTGCACGGAATGGTCGATAACCAGGTCCACTGGAATCAGCGGGTTGATTTTCCGCGGATTGCCATGGAGCTCAGCTACGGCCTGTCGCATGGACGCCAGATCAACGACAGACGGAACTCCTGTGAAATCCTGCAGAAGAACGCGGGCAGGCATAAAAGGAACTTCGTGAATCTCATCGGGTTTTGGGTTTGGTTTCCAATTTGCCAGCCTCTGTACATATTCATCGGTAATGACCCGGCCGTCCGTTTTCCGGAGAACGGCTTCCAGCAAAATTTTAATAGAAAAGGGAAGCTTCGAAACATTGCCTATTCCTTGTTCTTCAAGTGTTTGCAAGCGGTAATAATACTTGTTTTCTCCGTTAATCGTTAATTTGGTTCGAGCCAACTCCTGCAACGTTCCATTGTTTGGCATATAAACACGTCTCCTTTATCCGGTATTTTCATAAGTAGTATGTACGATTCATCTTTGGTTATGAGTTAATAATTGGGCATACTACAAACGAAGCGTACATTTTATATAAGAGAGGGTGTTTTAGTATGGCAGAAGATCCGAACACTCGTCCGGAAAATGCGGTATCAGCGGAAGACCAGGACGAGGGGATAAGCCGGATGGTTAATGACGGGGGCGGTGTGGTCAACCAGGTTAAGCCAGTCGGCGCTCCGGTATTTCGCAACAGCCTTGTTGACGTGGAAATTGATGAAATCTCTAAGCGTTCAGAATAAAATCGAAATGATGAACAAACGATGACAAAGCCGGGGTTTGCCCCGGCGTTCATTCATTTACATATTTAACTTTAGCACAGTATTATGTATAATAATATATGCAGATTGTACACAAAAGCGTTGACTGCTATATTATATAATAAGAAGTTGTTTATAGTTAGAGTTCTTTGAAGGGAGGAACTGGTTTTGAATATGACAATTGTGAGTACGATTGTTGCATTATGCATGGCATTGATGGTGTTTGCCGTTCGCATGCGCGCGTCAAAAAAACCGGCATCCGTGAAGAAAATTATTTTACCTCCTGTTTTTATGAGCACTGGTTTCGTGATGTTTCTGCTGCCGCCATTTCATGTTCCCGTCGAATATGCGATTATCGCTTTTTTCGTAGGGATGCTGCTTTCTTATCCATTGATCGCAACTTCACGATTTGAAATCGTGGATAATGATATATATTTGAAGCGTTCTAAAGCTTTTGTCTTTATCCTGCTGGGACTTGTCCTGCTGCGCATGATTTTAAAAACGTACATCGGAATGTACATTAATTATTCGGAAACAGCCGGCCTGTTTTTTGTTCTTGCGTACGGCATGATTTTACCGTGGCGTATCGCGATGTATTTCGGTTATTTGAGAGTTCAGCGCCAGTTGGATGATGAAACCATTCTAACGTAACGATATCTATAGTCCGTAGCACTTTTATAGTGTTGCGGGCTATTTTTTGATTGAACCAGCGACGTTGGATATGACAAAACGTAAATCCTAAGCGGTGGTGAGCAATGGAGAAGTAGATTAATTTTTATTTTTTCCAGGGTCTTCCCTTGCGAGGAAGCAGAAAATGACCCATTCCATTCGACACCGGTTCGCATGTTTCAGGCCGCCTCCAAGCGGAAGAGGAGCACGGACAGTTCTTATTGCCTGGCAAGGGAAAACGCACAAAAATGACCCGGATTTCGTTGCTAGTGAAGGTGTGTTCTTATCCCGCGCTGCCTCTGTTCCATATTTTTCTTCCCCTCATTTATTTTATTCTTACAGAAAGCCCCCTTTCCTTTTGAAAGAGTTTCCGTTTATTTTCACGAGAGTATGTGACGACGAGAGTATGTGACGATTTTTTTAACATTTTGCATTATGGGCAAATAAAACGCGATTTCATGTGATTTTTTTCACAAAATATTTTCCCTTTTGTGTTACTATTTTTTTTGAAGATTGATTAACACAGAATTCTATACAGAAGAAACGGGGGAGTGGTTGTTATGCCTATTATATTATCGGTGAATAGCGGCAGTTCATCCTTCAAATACCAGCTTATCGATATGCCTTCAGAGAAAGTGTTGGCTAGAGGATTGATGGACAGGATCGGGATGGGGGAATCCTGCCATACCTTCCAGGTTGATGAGAATGAATTTCAAGAAGATTTACATCTTGAAAATCATGAACAGGCTGTGTCTGCATTACTGGAGACGCTGCTGAATCCGGATTACGGGCTGATTGACAGTCTTGACGATATAAAAGGGATCGGGCATCGAGTTGTTCACGGGGGAGAAAAATTCGTTTCATCTGTTTTGGTTACAGATGAAGTAATCGATCAGTTGGAAGAATGTATAGACTTAGCGCCGCTGCATAACCCGGCCAACCTTATGGGTATTAAAGCGTTTCGCAAGCGGTTGCCGGGTGTGCCAGCCGTTGTTGTATTTGATACTGCTTTTCATCAGACGATGCCGGAAAAAACATTTTTATACAGTTTGCCGTATGAATTCTATAAGAAATACGCCGTTCGTAAATACGGTGCTCATGGAACTTCTCATCAATATGTTACAAGACGTGCGGCAGAGGTACTGCATCGTCCGATTGAAGAACTCAGGTTAATCAGCTGCCATCTTGGTAATGGCGCCAGTATTACCGCGGTTCAAGGCGGAAAATCGATCGATACTTCTATGGGGTTTACGCCGCTTGCCGGTGTCACGATGGGAACACGCGCGGGAGATATAGACGCTGCCGTTATTCCTTTTTTAATGGAGAAGGCGGGAAAAACGCTGGATGAATTCATGAGTATTTTAAATAAAAAAAGCGGTTTATTAGGCATTTCAGGTCTTTCCAATGATTTGCGGGATATTGAAGAGGCAGCAAAACGCGGGAATAAACAAGCAAAGCTCGCCATCGATGTATTTGTGGAAAGAATCCGCAAGTATATCGGAAGTTATGTCATGCAGATGAATGGCGTTGATGCCATCATTTTTACAGCGGGAATCGGTGAGAACAGTCCATTGATTCGCTCGCTTGTATTAGAAAAGCTGGAGTGGATGGGCATTTATGTCGATCCGTGGAAGAATCTCTCGAGAGGTAATGAAGTGGAACTTACTTTCCCTTATTCGCCAACGAAAGCTTTAGTCATACCAACAAATGAAGAGGTCATGATTGCGCGCGACACAATGAAAGCAGCCAACATAAGAGAGGGAGTACTATCATGAAACGTTTAATTCCAATAGGTGTATCCAATCGTCACATCCATTTAAGCGAAAAAGACCTGTGTACCTTATTTGGCGAAGGCTACCAGTTAACGAATGTGAAAAATCTCACACAGCCAGGCGAGTTTGCTGCGGACGAAACCGTTACGATTGTTGGTCCCAAAGGCCAGATGAATCGTGTGCGGATTCTTGGACCAATTCGCAACATTACTCAGGTTGAAATTTCGAAAAGCGATTCCTACGTGTTGGGTGTGAATGCTCCGATTCGAATGTCAGGCGACATTAACGGGACCCCTGGCCTTGTGATTATTGGTCCGAAAGGAAGAGTTGCTTTGGACAAAGGCGTTATTATTGCGATGCGGCATATTCATATGAACTCGAACGATGCCAGGGAGTTTGGCGTCAAGGATAAAGAGATTGTGCAGGTAAAAACAGATGGAGACCGCGGTTTAATCTTTGACCATGTCGTCGTTCGCGTTAGCGAAAAATATGCGCTTGACTTCCATATTGATACGGATGAGGCTAATGCAGCCGGTTTAAAAACCGGAGACATGATTGAATTAGTGCACATTAAGCAGCGTGAACTGCTGGCTGTTTAAATCGTGTGTTTTTTGAATAGAATAGCGAAGCTGTAAAACCGGGGTTTGGTAAAATCAAATCCCGGTTTTATTTTTATTCCAAATAAATTGCTAAAGAGAATATTGACAAAAGACTGAAAAATAAAGTAAGATTAATTTACTGGTTACTGATTGTTAATTTATAGAGATCAGATAACCTGATAGGCATTGTAAAGCAGGTGATGAAAACGCTACCAGGTTTAAGAGTCCGGAAAACATACGAGGAAGTTGCCGATTATCTGAAAGAGCAAATTATATCCGGCGTGTATCCGCCCGGAGAACGATTGCCTTCTTTAAGGGAATTGGGGGAATTATTGGGGGTCGGGCAGTCTACCGTTCGTGAAGCCATCAGTTCATTGAAAACAATGGGTCTGGTTACATTGAGACAGGGGGAAGGGACTTTTGTTACCCGCTTGAAACCTGAAGAGCTGATAGCAGCTTTTGAAGCGATTCGCCCGGTCACAAAACAGGATATTATTGAACTGCTGGAGGTTCGCAAAATTATTGAAACAGGGACGGTGCGGCTGGCGGCTGAGCGCAGAACAGAAGAGGAACTAGCGAAGATAAAACAGGCTCTGGATGAAATGGAAGAAGCCCTGAATCAGGGAGAATTGGGAGATAAAGCGGATTGGAATTTCCATTACGCCATTGCAGATGCCTCCCATAACGAAATCCTGAAGTCAGTCATGCAGTCGATTTCGGAGACCATGGAACGCTCTTTGCGCGCAAGCAGAGTAAAACTGTACGAATCCCGGAAAAACCCGCAGCAGCTTTACCGTGAACATCTAGATATTTGCGAGGCGATTTGTTTGAAAAATAGTAATAAAGCGGAAGAAGCCATGCTTTATCACTTGCTGGGTGTCGAGAAAAAAATGCTCAGTTAGTGTTTTTTTTCAAGCAAATTCATCGGATGACCTGAGGAGCGGACGAAAAAAAAAAGCAGAATGAACGAAGTAGAAGAATAGGAAGAAGCAAATCACGCAGTTCAAAGAGTAGGGAGAGAAAGACAGATAAATAGATCAGATGATCAGAAATCTAATACCCAGGGATGTTAGCCTGTAAAGCTAATGTAAACATTTAAAGTAAAAGAGGTGTAGCGATGCAAACTTGGACACAGGTGTATCAGCCGATGGGGAGCCTTGGATTATCCGCCATTGTTGCTCTTATTCCAATCGCTTTCTTTTTTCTGGCGCTTACTGTTTTTCGTATGAAAGGCCATGTCGCCGGATTAATAACTGTTTTTATTACTCTTGCTGTTGCTATTATTGTCTATAAAATGCCGGTAAAAATGGCCTTTGCTTCGGCCGGTTATGGATTTGCCTATGGTTTATGGCCGATTGCATGGATTATTGTAACCGCTGTCTTTTTGTATAAAATCACGGTGAAAAGCGGCCAATTCGATATTATTCGTTCTTCCATTGTATCTATTACGGAGGACCAGCGCCTTCAGTTAATTCTAGTCGGATTCTCCTTTGGAGCGTTTCTCGAAGGGGCGGCGGGATTTGGTGCGCCTGTAGCGATTACAGCAGCCCTGCTTGTCGGATTAGGCTTTAATCCTTTATATGCTGCCGGGCTCTGCTTAATCGCAAATACCGCGCCGGTAGCATTCGGCGCCATGGGAATTCCCATCACTGTCGCGGGTAAAATAACCGGTATTGATCCGTTACATATCGGTCAAATGGCGGGCCGGCAGCTGCCGCTTTTGTCGCTGCTTGTTCCTCTCTGGCTGGTGTTTGTTATGGACGGAATTCGGGGTGTGCGTGAAACGTGGCCGGGTGTGCTGGTGGCTGGCGCTTCGTTTGCCATTACACAATTCTTCACAGCTAATTTTATCGGACCTGAGCTGCCGGATATTACATCGGCCATTGTCAGCCTTATCTGTCTGTCTTTATTCTTAAAAGTGTGGCAGCCAAAACGAATTTTCCGCTTTAGTGAAAAAAGTATCCGGGGTTCTTCAAATCGGGAAGTAGCGGCTGCCGGGGAGGCGCCTTATTTTACAAGCGGGCAGATTTTCAAAGCATGGTCTCCATTTATCGTGCTTACCATCATAGTTACCATCTGGAGTTTGAAACCGTTTAAAGACTTATTCGATAAAGGTGCGCTCAAAAGCTGGGTAATGAATTTCCATGTTGCAGGATTGGACAAATTGATCATTCAAACACAGCCGATTGTCAATAAGCCAACGCCATATGCTGCGGTATTCAAATTAGACCTGCTGTCAGCCACAGGAACTGCGATTTTAATCGCAGCGATACTGTCCATGCTGATACTTAGGGTAAATATGAGAACCGGAATCAACATATTCGGAGAAACGTTAAAGGAACTGGCAAAACCGATTTTTTCTATCGGCATGGTGTTGGCTTTTGCTTTTATCGCTAACTATTCCGGGATATCGTCGACGCTTGGTCTGGCGCTTGCCGCAACCGGAAGCTTATTCCCGTTCTTTTCCCCGTTCCTTGGCTGGCTGGGTGTATTCCTTACGGGATCGGATACATCAAGCAACGCGCTTTTCTCCAATTTGCAAAACGTTACCGCTGCGCAAATCGGGGTGAAGCAAACGCTGCTTGTTGCTGCTAATACAACGGGAGGGGTAACGGGTAAAATGATTTCTCCACAATCGATCGCGGTCGCGTGTGCGGCGGTAGGTCTTGTGGGTAACGAATCAAACTTGTTTCGTTTTACCGTGAAGCACAGTTTGTTATTCGCGGTTGTAGTAGGACTTATCACATATGTTGAAGCGTACTATTTGCCGTTTTTAATACCATAGCGGTTAATTGAATTTCGTTTTATAAAGAAAACTTGGCCAGCGCCAAGCCGCAGGCGCTGGCGATGGCCTTAGTTGCACTTATGTAGATAAGAAAGTTATACTTTCTTATCTACCAATGTAAGGGAGAGATGACACCCATTTAGGGAACCATCCTCCCTCTTGGCATTTCCTATGCTGTTGATAAAGGAGAGAACAAAATGAAGGTATCATTATTTATCACCTGTTTATCCGATGCAATCTATCCGCGTGTCGGGGAAGCCATGGCGAGGATTCTCAGCCGCTACGGGGTGAAGCTGCATTTTCCCGAGGCTCAGACATGCTGCGGGCAGCCTGCGTTCAACAGCGGATACTGGGATGAGGCGCGCGCCAGTGCGAAAACCCTCTTGGAAGCCTTCGATGACAGCGATTTCGTTGTGTCGCCGTCCGGTTCATGTACGGGGATGATTCACCATTATTACCCGGCTCTTTTTAAAGATGATCCAGTGTTACTGGAAAAGACCCGCCGTTTAATCGATAAAACGTATGAATTCACCCAATTTCTCGTCAACGTATTAGGAGTCAAAGATGTAGGGGCTACCTTCCCGCATAAAGTCACATACCACCCATCCTGCCATGGAACACGGCTGCTGGGAATTAAAGATGAACCGCGGGTGTTGCTTTCCAATGTAAAAGGGATAGAGGTCATCGATTTGCCGTTTGCGGAAGATTGCTGCGGATTCGGCGGGACTTTTGCCGTGAAAATGTCCGATATCTCGGGGGCGATGGTGGGGGAAAAGGTAGATCACATACTGGAAACCGAGGCTGAAGTGCTGGTCGGTATGGATATGGGTTGCCTCATGAATATTTCCGGACGCCTCCATTATGAAGGAAAGCCGGTTCGTGTCATGCATATCTCAGAATTGCTGTATGAAGGGGTGAAGTAGAATGAGCGGTTTCAATCCGACCTTAAACATGAAGGAACGGGCTCAGGTTGCACTCAATGATGATTTTTTGCGAAACGCAGTGAAGTTTACCACGGAAAAGCTTCGCTTCGGCAAGAAAAACGCCTCTAGTGAACTTGGTAATTGGGAAGAATGGCGCGAGCGCGCGCGGGCAATCCGCCTGCACACCATCGCGAACCTTGATTATTATTTATCTGAGTTTGTGAAGAACGCGCGGGCAAAGGGGACGCACGTTCATTTTGCCGCCACCGCGCAGGAAGCCGTAGAGATTACGATGAAAATTATGGCTGCCAAAGAAGCGAAGTCGGTCGTGAAATCAAAGTCTATGGTTTCAGAAGAACTTCATATTAACCATGCGCTTGAAGAAGAAGGGATTGAAACGATTGAAACCGACCTCGGCGAATATATTATTCAATTGGCGGGTGAAACGCCTTCCCATATCATTATCCCGGCCATCCATAAAAACAAGCAGCAGGTGGCCGACCTTTTCTCGGAGGCCGGAGGAGAAACGCTCCCGCCGGATACGAAAGTGCTTGCCGGATTTGCACGGGCGAAGCTGCGCGAGAAATTCCTGCAGGCGGACGTTGGAATGACGGGCTGTAATTTTGCAATCGCGGAAACAGGCTCCATGGTTCTGTTCTCGAATGAGGGAAATGCCCGCATGGTAAGCACTGTTCCCAAAACGCAAATCACCTATATGGGGATGGAGAGGATCATTCCTTCACTGGATGACCTGGAAGTGATGGCCACGATGCTACCTCGTTCGGCGACAGGCCAGAAGTTGACGGTGTATATGTCCGCGATAACCGGACCGCGCCGAACAGAGGATGCCGACGGGCCGGAAGAAATGCATATCATCATCATTGATAACGGACGGTCTCAGCAGCTTGGCGACCCTGAGTTCCAGGAAGTGCTGAACTGCATTCGCTGCGGTGCCTGTTTAAACGCGTGTCCCGTTTATCGTCATGTGGGCGGCCATGCATATGGCTGGGTTTACAGCGGCCCGATAGGTGCCGTCCTCACGCCGCGATTGAATCAGGATATGGAAAAATGGGGCGAAGTCGCGTACGCCTCCAGTCTGTGCGGAGCGTGCTATGAAGCTTGTCCGGTGAAAATCCCGCTGCACGATATGCTCGTCTATATCCGGCGGCAAAAAGTAGAACAAGGATATACCCCTGCCGCGGAAAAAATGGCTTTTAAAGGATTTAAGTATGTCATGTCAGATTATAAACGATTTAAACGTTCGATAAAGCTTGGTAAATTCGGGCAAAAATTCATAGCCGAGGATGGCGTGATAACGTCTAAAATCGGTCCTTTAAAAGGATGGAACACGTATCGCCACGCACCAACGGTAGCTAATCAATCGTTCCGCGACTCCTGGGAAGCACTTGACAATGACCTTCACCGGGAAATGGCCGGAATGGACCCGGACATTATGAAACGCATGAAAGAAATTCTGGCGAAACGGGGGAAAACAGACCATGAGTAATTCCAAAGATATGATTCGTGAACTGGACGAACAGGCGGCGAAAAAAGAAGCCGATTTTATGAACCATATTGCCAGCCGCCTCCAGCGTTCACGCATTACCGAAAAACCTCAACACCCGTTTCGCGGAGCCCCTGATTTTTGGAACGCATATGAACTCCCGCTTGACAAGCGAGTCCGCTTATTTATGGAGAATTGGACGGGAATCGGCGGGATGGCTGAGAGATTCTCTACCATGGCCGGTGCTTTTCGCTACATAACAGATGTGGTGAAAACAATGCAGGCAAAATATATCATCCGCTGGGACGATCCGGAATTTGAAAAGGGCCACTTTGATGAGAATCATCCCGATACGGAGATTACCGTTTGGAACGAGCAAGTGAACGAACATCTCATATCCAAAGCCGCCGGAGCCGACATCGGAATTGCCATGGTTGACTATGCCATCGCCCACACGGGCACTGTCGTCGCCATGTCCGGCAACACCAAGGGGAGATCGGTCAGCCTGCTGCCGACGGTGTTTATCGCCATTGTACGGGCCGAAGATATAAAAACGCGCATGGGTGAGGTCGTGAAAGACCTGCAGGCCAGATTCGGTACCAACCTTCCGGCAGGTATTCATTTTATCACCGGCCCCAGCCGTTCCTCCGACATCGAAAATGACCTGACCATTGGCGTTCACGGCCCCGGCATCGTGTATGCGCTTGTGGTCGGTTGAGTTTTGGTTGTGGTTGGGTATCGATGTTAATAAGGAAAGCCGTTCCTAGTATATTGGGGACGGCTTATTTAGTTGGTAGAACTGTTATAGCAGGCTCTGTTCTATACTGTGACATCTTATGGTAGTCTTCAAAACTTCACCCGCCATGAGATGTCGGTTTTTCCACCTAGTGGGTCGTGAGTGGATTTGGTAGAACAGGCAAAAAATAAGGGAGAGGATAAATATCCTTAGAAAATACGATTTACTAAATGTAAAAGATAAACTCAATTCTTTATCGTATTCTTCCTAGGTTCAGCAGGATTATACCTAAACTCCCATAAATCTCTATTTTTAAACGATAGTTCGGAGGATTACTTATTAGGAATAAGAGAAACTGACAAGCTAGAGTTTGGTAAAGTTTTAAAAGCTTCGTTTGGTCATCATAGTGAATAACGGAAGCCGTTCCTAGTATATGGGAACGGCTTATTTGGTGGTGGAATAGTTATAAGCCGGGTCTAGGCAAAAGTCCTTTCTCGACATACTCGCTGTTATGGTATATTCTTGGCAGAGGTTTTTTATTTTTATACACTTTTATGGGAGGGGATGTAGTGATGGAACGCTTAACTGAAGAAGAAAAAAACGGGGTATACAAAGCTATATTTAATCGAAGAGATATCCGAGCATTTCTTAATACACCTATTCCTCATACGAAATTATATAAACTGTTGGAGGCAGCCCATCACGCTCCGTCTGTAGGCTTTATGCAACCGTGGAACTTTATTATTGTACAGGCTCAAGAAATAAAAAACCAGCTGGCTGCCATCGTAGACAAAGAGCGCCGGGCTTTAGCCATACATTACGAAAACACGGATCGTGAACTTACATTCTTAGATTTAAAAATAGCAGGCATTAAAGAAGCCCCGATTACCATTTGTGTTACATGCGATCCTTCCAGAGGCGGGGATCATGTACTGGGCAGAAATTCCATTCCTGAAACGGATATCATGTCGGTAAGTTGTGCGATACAAAATATGTGGTTAGCTGCCTATGCTGAAGGATTGGCTATGGGATGGGTGAGTTTTTATAAGAAATCTGATGTAAGAAGAATTCTTAACATCCCTCTACATATTGATCCTGTCGCTTTAATTTCCATAGGTTATACAGATCATTATCCCGAACGTCCTTTGCTTGAAATTCATGACTGGGAAAGACGTCATGAATTGAAACATCTCCTTTTTGAAAATAAGTGGGGAATTGAATACATTAACAAAGATATATAGGGGATTTGCTGTTTTTTGTAAATGCTCGCGTAAAAATAATGAAGGATACATCTGGTTTTTCCGAGTGAGAAAACGTTTTGTGTTACATACTAATTCTGTATATTTTAACATGTGCAGAAGAGGTGAATGTGATGAACCAGTATCAAGAGGCGATTCAGAACTATAAGGAAAACGTAGGGGCCTTTCAGGAAATTAGCCCGGATTTCACAAAAGCGTACAATGATTTTACGGGGGTTTGTTTCTCTGCTGGAAGTATTTCTGAAAAAAATAAACATTTAATTGCCCTGGGAGTAAGTCTGGCTTCTCAGGATGAGTACTGCATTTTGTATCATACGATGGAAGCGCTGCACCAGGGGGCGAGTGACCGGGAAGTATATGAAACTCTCCAGGTCGCGGCGGCTCTCCGGGGAGGTTCGGCTTTTTCACAGGTGACGCTTGTCCGCCACGCGCTGGATGAATTTAAGCAGGCCATTCAATAAATTCCGGCACGTTTCACCTTGCTTTGGCAGGTGGTATAAAAAAGGTAACGGAATGATAGGAGGCACGCATATGGCTGATAATAAAAAACCGAAACATGCAGAGGCGGCCGCGAAAAACGGACAGATCGATCCGTTGGATATTCCACAGATGGCCGGGATGGCAGATTATGACGATGAAAATGAAACAGGCGACACGCCGGAAGACAGACAGTGGAACCCGCTGGATACCCCGCAAATCGCGAATTCTATTAGTGCGCAGCGCCGCCTTGGACGCGGGGCACCGATGCCCGGATTGTATATCGCTGAAGATGATAATGGGCGTGGTAACCCCAATGACGGTGAAGAGAATCAAACGATAGATGAGCGGCTGCAGGCAATCGAGGAAAACATACAAACAATAAAGCAGGGCATGACTGAAAGTTCGGAAAAAGTGAAAGAATTGATGGAAAATGTTAAAGATTTAACGGGAAGAAAAGATGATATAGACTAAGCGGAAAAAGCAGGAGATCGTACAGTTGAACCGGCCCTGCTTTTTTTCACGAATATATGCAAAATAAGTTTGCAGTAAGTGCCAAATTGTTTATGGATGCAAAATTATATTGCATATAAACATAAAGTCACTCTGCTTTTTTCTTTTCTTATATTGGCATGATTTTTGCTTTATGATAGGGGTACACGGTGAAATTTGAAATGTGGAGGAATGAGGATGAGTCAATCTACATCAATTATAGAAAAAACCGAGAAATACGGAGCGCATAACTACCATCCTCTGCCGATCGTGATATCAAAGGCAGAAGGAGTGTGGGTGGAAAGTCCGGAAGGCCACAAATACATGGATATGCTCAGCGCTTATTCTGCTTTAAACCAGGGACACCGCCACCCGAAAATTATCCAGGCGCTCAAGGACCAGGCAGACAAAGTAACGCTCACTTCCCGCGCTTTCTTTAGCGAGCCGCTCGGCGAGTTTTATGAAAAAGTAGCGAAAGTAACGGGAAAAAATATGGTTCTGCCGATGAATACAGGTGCGGAAGCGGTAGAAACAGCAGTAAAAGCGGTTCGCCGCTGGGCCTATGATGTAAAGAAAGTACCGGAAAATCAGGCGGATATCATCGTGTGTGAAGGAAACTTCCACGGCAGAACGACAACCATCACTTCTTTCTCTTCAAGCGATGAGTACAAATGTGGATTCGGACCATTTACACCTGGATTTAAAATCATCCCCTATGGCGATATTGAAGCGTTAAAACAGGCGATTACACCGAATACGGCGGCCTTTTTGGTAGAGCCTATCCAGGGGGAAGCTGGAATTATCATTCCGCGGGAAGGATTCCTGAAAGAAGCATACACGTTGTGTAAAGTAAATAATGTCGTGTTTATTGCGGATGAAATCCAGACGGGATTCGGCCGTACAGGGCGCCTATTTGCCAGTGAATGGGAAGATGTTGTACCGGACATGTATATTATGGGGAAAGCTCTTGGCGGCGGCGTGTTCCCGATTTCAGCGGTTGCTGCGGACAAAGAAATTCTCGGCGTATTCGAACCCGGCTCACACGGCTCAACATTTGGCGGCAATCCGCTCGGCTGTGCTGTTGCTATTGCGGCCCTTGAAGTCATCGAGGAAGAGGGTCTTGTGGACCGTTCACTAGAGCTTGGCGCTTACTTTATTGAAAAGATTAAGGAAATAAAAAATTCTTTAATCTCCGAGGTGCGCGGACGCGGTCTGTTCATCGGCGTGGAACTTACGACAGCGGCTCGGCCGTATTGTGAACAGCTGAAGGAACTTGGTTTGCTGTGTAAAGAAACACATGAGAACACGATTCGTTTTGCACCGCCGCTCGTTATTAAGAAAGAAGAATTGGACTGGGCGATTGAGCGGATTAAGCAAGTGCTTGATAAGGCAGAAGTATCTCAGACTTGAAAAAATAACGCGGACATTGTACGCTAATAAAAATGATATACGGCGCAATAGGTGCCCCCTTAGGGGGGAGAATAGGGAAGAAAACACGCGGGCCCGCCACTGTAATCGGGGAGCTACTGGCAGTCACTGGAACCGTACCGGGAAGGCTGTCAGCCGAAGGCAACGATCCGACAGCCAGGAGACCTGCCTATTGTGGGAGACATTTTTTGCGAGGACAAGAAATGCGCTTATATTCTGGTAATGGCAAGTCCAGGTCTTATTTGATCTGGACTTTTTTGCATCCTTAGCGTCGTCGTTCATTTTACAACCATTATATTTATCGGAGGAGAAAAAATGAGCCAAATCAGTCAAAGCCGTACATTGGAAGAAATCTTTGCACGTATCAAGCCATTGGATGACGATTGTATGAAGAAAGTTGGGGAGCGCGTGAACAATTTGACCAAGCCGCCAGGAAGTTTGGGTGTGCTGGAAGAGATGGTCATTCGCCTGGCAGGTATTCAGGGAACGGAGACGCCTGTGCTTGATAAACGTGCCGTTGTTGTCATGTGCGGGGACCACGGGGTGGTCGAGGAGGGAGTCAGCGCTTTCCCTTCTGAAGTGACTGGATTAATGATGGGGAATTTCTCACGGGGCGGAGCGGCGATTAATGTTTTTTCCCGCCTGATGAAGGCGGACGTCGTTGTTGTGGACGTGGGCAGCAAGCTTAGCGAACTGCCGGACGGTGTGCGAGCGGCGAAAGTCAAAAGTGGAACGAATAATATGGCGCACGGGCCCGCTATGAGCCGGGAGGAAGCAGCGGCAGCCATACAGGCAGGCATTCGGATTGTGGATGAACTTGCGGCGCGGGGGCACAGGGCGGTCGCCTTAGGAGATATGGGGATCGGAAATACGACGCCGAGCGCTGCTATCATCGCAGCCGTAACGGGCCGTCCAACGGAAGAACTGACAGGGAAAGGGACAGGTCTTAACGAAGAAAAACGGCGCGCAAAGGTACAAATTATTGACCGGTGCTTACAGGTAAACGGGATAACCGACGATTGGCGTACGAAATGGGATGGAATGGATGTGCTGGCGAGAGTAGGCGGGCTGGAAATCGCCGGGCTTACCGGAGTTGTCATTGGCGCTGCCGCTAACAAAATGGCTGTGGTGGTCGACGGGGTTATCGCAGGTGCGGCTGCTCTCGCAGCATACGAGATATGCCCGCAAGTGAAAGACTATCTTTTCGCTTCTCACTTATCGGAAGAACCGGCTCACCTCGCCGCCCTTTCTCATATCGGGCTCCGCCCGTGCTTGCATTTAGGAATGCGGCTGGGTGAAGGATCGGGAGCGGTTCTCCTCTATCCGTTGTTGGATGCCTCACTTGGTATGCTGTATGGGATGGCGACGTTTGATGATTTAGGACTGTAGTTAGATTGCGGAGAATAGTGGACAATTACGAGCAGATAACATATCATTATCTACAGATTTACTAACCGAATACACCACAGCAGTCGAATGAATGTCCATTGAATGCCCATTCCTGCAGGGGAAGAACGGTGTAAGTCCGTTGCGGTCCCGCCACTGTAAGAGACAAGTATCTCAAGCCAGAATACCTGCCTGCTGTGCAAACATAAGACCCCCTACGCGGATATAGGGAGTGTTCTCTTACTTACGTATAAATGTTTTCAATTAACGTAGAAACAGGACGTCTCTTCTCAACGGGGAAGAGGCGTTTTCTTTTTTCTTATGATAGGGGAGGGGTGCTCATGGGTAAGCCTTCATATCCACTTATGCTTACGCTGACAGGGCGATTGTGTGTGGTAATTGGCGGCGGAACGGTTGCCGTACGAAAAATTAAGTCATTGCTGGCGTCAGGAGCCGACAGAATCACGGTCGTCAGTCCTGAGGCAGCCAGTGAAATCATACATTGGTCTAAACAGCGGCAAATCGTCTGGAAGCAGAAAGTTTTCTCACCGGATGACATCGAACGGGCGGTGCTCGTGTTTGCAGCGACGAACCATCCGGAGGTGAACCGGTCCGTATATGAGGCGCTCGCTCCCGGACAATGGATTAATATAGCGGACCGGCCGGATTTAAGCACATTCACGGTTCCTTCTCATTTCAGGAGCGGACAGCTTACGATTTCCGTTTCTACCGGTGGGGCAAGCCCGGGGCTGGCGCGTAAAATCAGCGGGGAGCTCAAGGAACAGTATGGTGAGGTGTATGGAAACTATATTGACTTTCTTGCACGGAGCCGCTCAACTGTACTTGCCACGGTTGCGGAGGAATCGCAGCGGCGTGCCATTTTCAAACGTCTGCTGGATAACGACTTCTTTACATGTATCAAAGAACAGGATGATAAGCGGCTTGGAGAACTGTTTAACCAGCTCATCATTGAAGTCACCGGAAAAGAATCGGACCAATAAAAATAGCACTTGGCTGGAGACAACACAGATAGAGGAAGTGGGGGAACCAACGAATATGGGCCAAACGGATACAAATCAACGGGATACAAATCAACCGGATAAAAATCGTGGACTTACCCTTGTATACACTGGAGATGGAAAAGGGAAAACAACGGCCGCACTTGGCCTGGCTGTACGGGCAGCGGGGCGCGGAAAAAGGGTCTTGTTTATACAATTCATTAAATCACCCGAACGGACCTATGGTGAGAAAATTGTCTTCGATAAACTTGGAATTGAAATCTGCCAGAAAGGTATCGGCTTTACCTGGCTTAAAACACCGGAAGAGCACAGGGTGGCCCTGCAAAGCGCCTGGCAGTTTACAAAGGAAAAAGTGCTACATGGCGATTATGACGTAGTCATTCTCGATGAAATTAACAATGCCCTCGCCATTGAGAAATTTCCCATTGATGATGTATTGCCGCTTGCGGAAGTGCTTGACCTCATCCGCAGCCGTCCGCATGGTATGCATCTTGTCCTTACCGGACGCAGTGCCAAACAAGAAATCATTGAGATTGCGGACCTTGTGACGGAGATGAAACCGGTTAAGCATTACTATGATGAAGGCATACCGGCTGTACTGGGGATAGAATTCTGATGAGTACGGTTGAAAAATTTGGGCATGGTGGCGATTTGACGACCGCTTCCGACCTTTTTGGTGTAAGAAAGGACGAGTGGTTCGACTTTAGTGCCAATATTAATCCTCTTGGTCCCCCTGTGGAAGTTGTCGAACGGTTACATAGAGAAATGAAAGGAATTATTCATTATCCGGATCCGGCCCACCGTTCTTTTGTGAGGCAGCTTGCCCGAAAATATGCGATTGACGAAGAGATGCTGCTGGTCGGCAACGGGGCTGCAGAATGCATCGCTCTTACCATTCTTGCGTTCGCTCCCCGCCAGGTGGGAGTTATCGACCCGTGCTTTTCCGAATACAGGCATCTTGCTGAACAATTCGGGGCGAGTGTGAGTCGCTGCAGCGTCTCCCATTCGGCAGGTTCGCTACCGCCTCTAGACGGGATTTATCCATTGTTCAGGGAGTGCGATTTGGTTTTCATTGGCCACCCTAATAATCCGACCGGATTAATGTATACCCGCGGTGACCTGGAGGTACTGGCCGAATGGGCGGAAGAAACGGACACGTGGCTTGTTATCGACGAAGCGTTTCTTGATTTTCTTTCTCCCGGTGACCAGTCGACGCTTCTGCCATCCCTGCATATGTTTTCAAGAGTCATTCTAATTCGTTCAATGACCAAATTTTATGCGATTCCCGGCTTACGCCTTGGATTTAGCATAGCAAACCCTACGGCCATCAAGAAGATGAAGTCCAGACAGGTGACCTGGAGTGTAAACAGCCTGGCACTGGCTGCGGGGGAAGCCGCTCTTACAGCCGTCGATTATGAAGAGAGATCACGTGAACTGATTGCGCGGGAACGTACTTATTTATTTGAGAACCTCTGTGGACGATTCGGCTGGAAGGTATGGCCTGGCAAAGCCAATTTTCTCCTGGTTCGTTTACCCTATGACAGGAGAGCGGATGAGTTGCAGCAAAGGATGGGTGCGAAAGGAATATTAATCCGGAATTGCAGCATGTACCCGGGCCTTACCGAACATGATTTCCGCATTGCCGTACGTAGTCGTGAGGAGAATAACCGCTTTCTTTCGGTTCTGTCCGGCGTGATAGATGAATGGACAGAGGAGGGAGACCGATGAGTCTTATTCTGGTCACAGGGGGCGTACGTTCGGGGAAAAGTGCATTTGCCGAACGAATCGCCCGGGAAACATCCGATTCCGTACTCTATGTTGCAACGGGTGTATGTACGGATTCTGAGATGGAGCAGCGAATTGAATATCATCAAAAACGGCGCCCGGTTAGCTGGGGATTGCTTGAAAGCTCCGATAGCCTTGGTTCGGCAGAAGTGTACGATGGATTCGATGTCATTTTAATTGATTGCCTGAGCACGTGGATTAGCAATGCGTTGTTAACGGTGCCGGAAGACAGCATACGTGATTCAGGTGTCACGAAGCGCATTCTTAATGATACAGCCGATTGGATCTCGTTGATTCAAACATTCGCAGGTACCGTCATTCTCGTATCCACCGAAGCAGGTCTCGGGGGCGTTGCGATGTCCCGCCTTGGCCGGTGGTTCCAAGATGTTTTGGGAGAGGCCAATCAGCAAATCGCCCGTGCCGCTGACGAAGTGTACGCCGTAATCTCGGGTATACCATGGCAAATCAAAGGGGAAAAGCGATGAATCCATTACTTCATGCGATTGCTTTTCTCACCCGCATTCCGGTTCCTTATGTAAGCCATTCAACAAAGGACTGGGAAAAAAGTGTGGCCTATTACCCGTTTGTCGGCTTGCTGATTGGCGTTCTTCTGTGGGGGGCGGGGATGCTGCTGGCTTATCTTTTTCCCCTGCCGGTCGCGGCCGTTCTGACGATGGCTTTCTGGGTATTTATCACCGGAGGACTTCATGTAGACGGGTGGATGGACCTTGCCGACGGCTTGGGAAGTAATCGGCCGAAGGAAAAAGTGTTTGAAATTATGAAGGACAGCCGCGTCGGTGCGATGGGCGTCATCGCGGCCCTCCTTCTTTTTATGGTGAAAGGAACGACCCTCTATGAAGCGGTTTCCCTGCACCGGATGGAGTGGCTGATTATTTCGCCGTTTATTGCGCGCTTCTGCCTTATCATGGCTATATGGTTCTGGCCGTATATAACGGAAAAAGGGATTGGAACAGGCCTGCGCAATGGCCTTACTGCCATCAATGTGGGTGTGGGTTTTCTGTTCACGGGATGTATCGTCTATTGGATTGGCCGAATATCCGGTCTTGCGGTTTTTATTATGACCATTGCCGGGGCGGTTTTTTTCATCCGGATGATTGTAAAAAAACTCGGCGGATTAACAGGGGACTGCTACGGGGCTGTCGTGGAATGGACAGAAATGGCTGCCCTCGTGCTGCTCCTGCTGATGAAAAGGTGGATAGGATGAGATGGATCTGGGTCCGGCATGGACAAACGGATAGAAATGTGCGGGGGTGTTACCTTGGGCATTTGAATCCCCCACTGAATGAGGAAGGAAACAGACAGGCACAGGCTGCAGCTAATCGGCTTCTTGGTGTAAAGATTGATTGTATCTATGCCAGTGATTTAGCGCGGTGTATGCAAACCGCCTCGATGATTGGAGAGCATCACGGACTGAATCCGGTTCCTGTGCCCGCTCTGCGCGAATTACATTTTGGAGAATGGGATGGCCGGACCTACAACGAAGTGATGGAGACGGATGGCACCCGCCTGATGGAATGGTATAACCATCCGTACGATGTGTGCACACCGGGGGGTGAATCCCTGATGGATATGGGCCGGCGCATTGATTTGTGGTTGAAAAGCGTGATGGATTTGACGTCCCATGGTGAAACGGCGGTTCTGGTCAGCCATGGGGGGCCGATCCGCTGGTTTCAATCGCAGTGGCTTAGCAGGAAACCTTATTCTTTTTGGGAGGTCTCCGGCTTGCGCCACGGGGAAATTTTGATAGTGGAATGGGATGGAAACCGGTGGGTAGCGGGCGATTAAAAGAGAATCGTTGGACAACGGGGGAGAGGAAATGAGAATAGGAACAGGAATGGCGTGTCATACATTTGGCGAACTGGTACAAGGGCAGGTAAATCGCGTTCCTTTTCTCATATCCCTTCCGATAGAGAGCTATGTGAAAGCTGCTTTTTATCCCGATTTGGCAGAAGAATTACTGACACCGCCGGGGAAAGCAAAAGTCCGACATATCATCAGACGCATGCTCGAAGAGAATGGTCTGCCTGTTCGTGGCAGGCTGGATATCGAACAGCCGCTGCCTGAAGGGAAAGGATTTGCGACAAGTACCGCCGATATGCTTGCCGCGTGCCGCGCAGTAGCAAACGCATACGGGGTAACGCTCCCACCTGCTTATCTGTCCCGATTGCTTGCCCGATTGGAACCAACAGACGGGATCATGTACGATGAAATTGTCGCGTACTATCATCGACGGGGTAGACTGCTCGACCGAATCGGCCATTTACCGCCAATGAAAATTATCGGTATAGACCGGGGTGGCAAAATAGATACGGTTTCCTTTAATAACCAGATCATAACGTACTCATTCGAACAGGAAAAGGAGTACGCGTGTTTGCTTAAAAGGCTAAAAAGAGCTGTAAAAGAGGGCGATGCTCCAACGATTGGACAAATTGCGACCCGCAGCGCCGAAATGCATCAAATCCATTTGCCCCATCCTTTTTTTTCGGAATTAGTGGCTTTATCGGAAGAAGTACAGGGGCTGGGAGTGGTGGTCGCACACAGCGGGACGCTTGCTGGAATTCTTCTCGATGCCGCTTCGGAAGCGATTCGGGAACAGGCCGATTACATAGCCGGAAAAATGGCTTCCGTCAAGCGGAAAACGTATCGTTTTACGGTTCGCAGGTTGGCAGAAAGGAATCTAACATATGACACAACTATTTCGTACGATGAGCACATACCATTCTCTCATCTGGCCGGAAGTGACAATGACCCATAAAGATAACCATCTGCTGCTTCAGACACAGCAGCCGCTTACAGTCGTAAGCAGTGCACTCTGGGGCGGTGGGATTTCACAGGCGACTCATTTTGTCAACTGGCATGTTCCGTTAGATTATAGCGCCGAAAACCCCGTGGAACAAATGAGGGGCCATCTGACTGGCTGGGGATACCCTGTCTCGCAAACGGTCGGATTGCAGACGGCAGCATCCCTTACGAGCGGGTCGGTTCATGAAGAAAATGGCGATCAGTTTCGCATCATTTGTATGGCTACTGCCGGAACCGGTAACAGTGCGCGTGCCGGGCGTCTCCGTCAGACGTTCTCCGCCTATCAATGTGGAACCATTAACATTTTTGTGCTACTTGATGCACGGTTGACTCCTGCCGCCATGGTTAACGGAATTATCACCGCTACCGAGGCGAAGGCGGCGGCACTTCAAGACCTGGGAATCCGTGACGAACACGGTGAGATAGCGACAGGAACGACGACGGATTCCATTGTGATTGGCTGTAGCCAGAATCCTGAGTATGCTTCCCACCTGTTCGCCGGCGTCGCCACGACGGTTGGAAATTCTATCGGCCGGCTTGTCTATGAAGCGGTGTGCGAAGCGGCAGCCGTTGAGAAAGAGGAATAAAAATGGTTCATTTCTTTATTTTACTTGCGGCCTTCATCACGGATTGGATAGTCGGTGATCCGCGTTCAATTCCGCATCCTGTTGTCTATATGGGCAAGTGTATTTCGTTTCTGGAAAAACTCATTCGCAAATCGGTAAATGAGCCGGCGCGAAAGACGGCGGGAATCCTGCTGCCTGTTTTACTTGTCGGCGGAAGCTATGCATTGACAGCTTTGCTGCTTAAAGGGCTCATGCTCATCCACCCGTGGTTGGCATGGCTGGCCGCAGTCTGGCTGATTTCAACTACAATCGCAACGAAAAGCCTTGCGGATGCCGGGCTTGAGATTTACCGCCTGCTAAAAGAAGAGAAAATAGAAGAGGCGAGAAAGTCGCTTTCCATGGTTGTAGGGCGGGACACCGAATTTTTACCCGAACCTGAAATTGCGAGAGCGACTATAGAAACGGTAGCCGAAAATATTGTCGATGCCATTGTATCTCCACTATTCTATGCCGCGATTGGCGGTGCGCCGCTGGCCATGGCGTACCGTGCCGCTAACACGCTGGATTCGATTGTTGGCTATAAAGATGAACGGTTTATCAATCTGGGGTGGGCTTCCGCGCGGTTTGACGATGTCGTTAATTATATTCCGGCCCGCCTGTCGGCTGTTATGGTTGTTTTAGTGAGCGGGGTACTCCGCCTTGACTGGAAGCGCTGCCTGTATGTGATTTTGCGGGATGCCAGATTGCATCCAAGCCCGAATAGCGGTTTTACGGAAGCCGGAGTTGCAGGAGCGCTTGGCATTCAACTGGGCGGCCTCAACTACTACCGTGGAGTTGCTTCGCACCGGGCCAAGCTGGGCGATGTCACCCGGCCTATACGTATGGAAGACATCAGGGAAACCGTTACAATTATGCGGCTGGTATCCGTTTTTTTTCTGTTTCTTTGTTTGCTCGGCATTGTGGCTGGGCTGCTCGTTTTTTCATTTATTTAGAATCTAGCAGGTGAGCGATATGATATCGTTTAAAATGGGACAGGAAGAAAGAGTAATAACAATTTAATCGGAGTTCACCTTATTAAGAAAGAAGGGTAAACATGCAGACTTTACAAATCACACCTGAAAAGACAGCACTCGTTGTCATCGACCTGCAAAAAGGAATTGTCGGTTTAAAAGGAGCACCCTATGATGGCCCTGCCGTTGTCCGGAATACGGTGAAGATGGTTGACGCGTTTCGGGAAGCGGGAGGTTTTGTCGTGTTCGTCCGGGTAGACTTTCATGGACACGATGCGCTGCGCCCGATTACAGATAATCCGGCCCCAGCAGTTGAGCGGCCAAGTGGTTGGTCTGAACTTGTTCCTGAGCTGAATCCACAGGCCACGGATTATATCGTGACGAAACGGCAGTGGGGAGCTTTTTACGGGACAGATCTCGATTTGCAGCTCCGCCGCCGCGGGATTGATACGATCGTACTCTGCGGCATCGCTACCAATATTGGCGTGGATACGACGGCCCGTGAGGCCTATCAGCGTAACTATCAGCAAATTTTTGCGATTGATGCGATGACCGCTTTGTCCGAGGAAGCGCACGAATTTACACGGACGAATGTTTTTCCCCGTATCGGGCGTGTGCGCACAAGCGATGAAATCATCGCGGCTCTTGCAAAGTAACCGGATGCCGGATGCTTGGAAACTTTCTAAGAACTGAGCGACTTTTCTGGTGGCTGTGCGTCAAATAATTGGGTAAAAGGTTGTGTTCATGCAATGAGTTAGGATGACGTACAGGAGGAGAAGCAGGGTGGACAACAAAGATAAGGTACGCCTTATACGGTCAGATAAACGCGTACAGTCAAACAAAAGGGAAACTTCCGGTGCGGTTGTGTACCATTTGCCTTATAAAGAGATGAAGCGAAAGAAAACCTTTCGCGATTGGCTGCCGGGCGGTAAATGGGGGGAGAAGGTTCGCCGTGTTGGATGGATGGCTTTGCTCGCTGTTGTGCTTATGCTATCCGGTGCTTTAGCAGACAAGGCGTTTTTTTCGCAGCCCCCGGTTACAGGTCAGGCGGTTGTTCAGGATGTCCGAGAGCTTTCATATTTGACGACGGTCCAGGCTATTATGACGACGACTCTCGAAGGTGAGGACGCGTATAAATGGTTTAATGTAAAGCTGCCCGGAACAGACCGCTTCTTTCACTTTGATGTCCCGGCCACGATTCTCGCCGGCGTGGATTTGACAAAGCTTCAACTACAAGACGTCAGTATTGATAAAGATAACAAGCAGATTACGCTCATGCTGCCTCATGCTGATTTCCTGGAACAGCCCAATATCGATATTGACAAAGTAAAGAGTTATACCAATCAAGGAATCTTTCGCCCTAAAATGACGTTTGCCGAAGAAAAGCAATTTCTTGCTCAGGCAAGAGAAAAGCTGCGCCAGCAGGCAGCAGCCAATGGCATACTTGCAACGGCGGAGGACCGTGCGGTTAAGGTCCTGCAGCAAATTTATAAGCCGGCCGGCTATCACGTAAACATTGCATTTCGTTGAATGCTCCATTCCATTGCATCGCCTCTTAGTTGACGGTTGGCCAAGTTTACAAAAGCGGAGACAGCAGGCGGGCGATGGATTCAATGACCCGATGGTGCCACGGCCGGTTTCTGAACTCCTCAAGCGTTAACTCCCGACTGTCCATTAAATCTTGCTCGAAATCTTGCTCCAGTTCGGCTACCGAATGACTGTTGTATAAAATCGCATTGACTTCGAAATTATGCTGAAAGCTGCGAATATCCATGTTGGCCGTTCCGATAGAGGCGACGGTGCCGTCCACCAGAAGAATTTTTGCATGGACAAAGCCGTGCTGGTATAGGAAAAAACGAACGCCTGCTTCCAGAAGCTCCTGAATGTATGAACGGGATGCCCAGAAGACCGTGTAATGATCGGCCCGGCTCGGAAGGATAATTCGCACGTCGAGCCCGCTAAGTGCCGCGGTTTTCAAAGCCATGCTGATGGAATCGTCAGGAATAAAATAAGGGGACGTAATATATATTTTTTCCTGTGCCGTCGCGATAATCGTAAAGTACATCTGCCAGATTGATTCCCAGTCTGAATCAGGACCGCTTGAGGCAATCTGGATAAGCTCGTTCCCCGCTTCCCCTTCAAATACTGGAAAGTATTGGTCGCCCTCAATATTCTGGTTCGTTACGAAAAACCAGTCCTTAAGAAATATATTTTGCAGCAGGTACACCGCATCCCCTTCAATTCGCAGGTGTGAATCCCGCCAGAAACCGTAGCGGGAATCTTTGCCCAAGTATTCATCCCCGATATTTAACCCGCCGACAAATCCGATTTTGCCATCAATGACAATAATTTTTCGGTGGTTCCGGTAGTTTAGCTTATTATTTAAAAAAGGGAGGATAACCGGGAAGAAACTCACCACTTCCACGCCCGCCTCTTCCAATTCGGCAATGTAGCGCTTGTCGAGCATCAAACTTCCAACCCAATCATATATAACGCGAACCTTAACCCCTTCACGCGCCTTATCAATTAATATCTGCTTGAATTGCTGGCCCGTTGAATCGTGGCGGATGATGTAAAATTGAAAATGAATATGGTCTTTAGCCTGTGATAAATCCTCAATCATTTTCGAAAATGTCTCGCCGCCGTTCATTAGAACTTTTGTTTTATTATTGAGCGTAAAGGGTGATTGCGAAACATTGATCATTAACTTCATCAGCCTGCGCTTCAAGGCGAGGTGCGGGTACCTGGAAAGATCGGTCTTTTCCCACAGCCAGGCCTGCCGTTTCCCGAGTTTTTTTAATACCTCCGTATTATTGATAAATTTATGGCGGAATAATTTGCGTTTGCGGACATTGCGCCCGAGCATTAAATAAAAAATAAAGCCTACAATAGGCAAAAAGTTTAAGATAATAAGCCAGGCAACCGTCCGGGAGGGGTTGCGGTTCTCCAGCACAATCAGGAAAGCGATAAGAAATACAGAGAGTGAAAAAAGAAAGGTTACGGAGGGTTGGATCGCCTTCCATACCGAATTTGCCTCAGGGTTGTTTATCACAACATGAGGAAGTGGAGAATGAATAAAAAGAAATAAATGTAATAAATTTTCGATCATTACACACCAACTTTACATGGGAATATCTATCTATATTATATCCTTAATGGAATAGAATGGGCTATTTTTGTTCTCTACTGTACATTTCCTTGTACAGCCAGGTTTAAAACTTATAAAATATGTATATCCGTATTAGTGAGAAAGGAAGTAACAGTATGCTGCAGCGTTATTTGACCGTGCGGGACGAGGGGGAGGCTGAGTTGGTCATCAACCGTTCCCGGTTTATTTGTTACGTAAAGCGCGTGGAATCGCCGGAAGAAGCCGTGCTTTTCATCCAGCAAATTAAGAAAAAACATTGGGACGCGACCCATAATTGCTCCGCATACATATGCGGGGAGAATGACCAGTATCAAAAAATGGATGATGACGGCGAACCGAGCGGGACCGCAGGCAAACCTATTCTGGAAGTTATCAAGCGTAATCACATCAAGGATACCGCCATTGTTGTCACGCGTTATTTTGGCGGGATTAAGTTGGGCGCAGGCGGATTGATTCGCGCCTATGGAAAGTCGGCCAGCGCCGGCCTCAGAGCGACCGGAATGGTAGAGCGCATTCTTACCCGCGAGCATCACTTTTCATTTGACTATACCTTTCTTGGAAAGGTTGAAAATGAGCTGAAGGAGCAGGATTATCAGATTGTAGGAATCCAGTATCTTGATAGGGTCACGGTTACAGTAGGAGAAGAGGAAGGAAAAGAAGAGCCGCTCAAGCAGCTGCTAAGCAATTTGACGAACGGACAGGCCGAATGGAGACCGGGAGATGTCGTATATATCGAAAAACAGGCGGGAACGATAGAAGATGACGCGGATCCGGAGATTCCCCTCAAATAAGTGAAGAAAATGACATAAAGTTTAATTGCAACAAAAGACGCGTGTTTGGTAAAATAAGAGTTGTTTTGGATTTATTTATAGTTGCTCAGGGGGAGGAGTAGGAGTTATGGTAATGAATATTTTTATGTTCATTTTCACAGCTTTGGTTCTAATGGGTTTTGTACGAGTACGGAAATTCAGAGATAAGTTTGCTACAGTCTTTGTTGGAATTTCTTTGCTGGTATGCGTGCTGGCGGATATTTTTATTGTGATTACAGGGTTTAAAACACCATCATAATTGTGCATTTTTTAATTACTTACCACAAGAAGAAGGGGTTTGCTTACGGCACCCCTTTTTTACTTTACGCAAAGGGGACACATCTATGAAATATGTTGCATTTTTGCCGATTATTGATCAGGAAAAAAATAAACTGCACCGCCCGGCTCACCTTGACTATATAAATGCTCTTTATAAAGAAGGGAAAGTTTTCGCTGCCGGGCCGTTTACAGACGGTAAAGCCGGCCTCGTCATTTACAATGCGGTCAGTTACGAAGAAGCTCTCGAACTTGCAAAAAATGACCCTGTTATTGTGGAAGGTGCCCGTACACTCGAATTGCGCGAGTGGAATCCGTTGTCGTTGCCCCTGGATTAAAATTTATGAAACATCCAGACCATAAGTGGGGAGGTACGTATTATGGAAGTCATTAAAATTTCACCCCGCGGATACTGTTATGGCGTGGTTGATGCTATGGTTCTTGCACAGCAGACCGTCAAGAATTTTGACTTGCCGCGTCCGATTTATATATTAGGCATGATTGTACACAACGGCCATGTTGTTAAAGCGTTTGAGGAACAGGGGGTTATCACTCTCGATGGCGCCAATCGGCTCGAATTGTTGGAACAGGTTGACAAGGGAACAGTTATTTTCACTGCGCACGGTGTTTCTCCTGAAGTGAAGGAAAGGGCGCGGGCAAAAGGTCTGACCGTCGTCGATGCGACCTGCCCTGATGTGACAAAAACCCATACGTTGATTCGGGAAAAGGTGGCAGACGGGTATCAGGTGATTTATATTGGTAAAAAGGGACACCCCGAGCCGGAGGGGGCGTTGGGGGTGGCGCCACAGGCCGTTCACCTCATTCAAAATGAGGAAGATGTTCATACATTATCTCTTAATGCGGACAAAATCATCGTCACGAATCAAACAACGATGAGCCAGTGGGATATAAAACATATTATGAATGCGGTCATTAAAAAGTACCCGCAGGCCGAAATCCATAATGAAATTTGCCTGGCAACCCAGGTTCGGCAGGAAGCGGTCGCAGAGCAGGCCGGCCAGGCGGATCTTTTGATTGTAGTCGGGGACCCGCGCAGCAATAATTCTAATCGGCTCGCCCAGGTAGCTGAAGAAATAGCAGGGGTGAAAGCCTATCGTGTGGCTTCTGTCGAAGAGATTGACCCCGTATGGCTGAAAGGCAAGAAAAAGGTGGCTGTTACATCGGGCGCTTCCACTCCAACGCCAATTACACGCGAAGTTATCCACTATCTTGAACAGTTTGATGAACATAATGAGGATACATGGCGGATTGTGCGTACGGTGAATCCTGATAAAATATTACCGTCATATAAAGGATAAGCACAAAAGGGAAAAGATAAGGGATAAATGATAAGGGATGTTGGCAAGCCTTCACAGGGCTTGTCCTTTTTTATTTTACGTCAGGGGAAGGAAAGAAACTTTCAAATCTCCAAGCAAATATTATCTGCTATATTTCTAGTTACATTTGGAGTTTGTCTGGTTCTTCTGGTTGGAAAAAGTTTTGTAGCTTTTATTCTTATCTACGGACTGCTTCAATTTTTTCAAAGCGGAATGGCTTCTCCAAATGTGTATAAGGGTTTGGGGCGGCTTGTCACTCCTGATTCCTTACGGGTGACGGCTCTGTCTATTTACTCTTCCATGGGTCTTGGACTGGGATTCATGGCCAGCAGTTTACTGGGTGGAATCATTTTTGACAGCCACGGAATTTTATTGACGTATACTTTTTTCGGGGCACTTATAGCCCTAGGAATTATTCCGCTTGTCCTTGTCACGTGGTTCATCCCCAAAAATTCAAAAACAACTGTTTTATATTAATTTTCTAAAAACATATTGCTGTTCTATTACAGGGTGTGTTATACTACAAACAAGAAAGAAATCGGGTTTGGAGGGATTCTGTTATGAAACAGTATATTGGAAGCTCCTATCGTTTATCGCGTGAACAGAAATCATTTCGTGTAGAAGAGGCGGATCATCATTTTTTTGCCTGCCGCTATGAAGAGTCTAATGAAGGATTTGTCATCGAAAAAGATGCGTTTCACCGCCAACTGCAGCGCGGTCGTATTATCTCTTCTTTAGACATCGATTCTGTAGCTATCTAGTTGTAGGCGTTTGATTGTAGCTGTTTGGTGTCTTACTTTTCGTTGCACGTTTGCCCTATCCTGCATACTGTAATTAAAAAGGAGGGTGCGGGATGGGACGATTTGCTTTGTACAGGATGTGGAGAGAGCAGTGTGAGGAAGTCAAGCAGGGGCATGTTGCCATCGAAGAAGATTTTCTGGCCATTCAAGAATTTGTGGATAAAGGCGGTAATCCGTGGCGGCTTGATCCGGTTGAAACAGCTCGGAGAGTAGGCGTTGCCAAACTGGGGTTTTATCCGAATGATACGTTTACGTTATCGGGCTATTATATTTCTTACGACTCAGGATTAAACCACGCGCTTGTCCATGCCACCCACGGCATATGCCTGTTTTTAATTGAATTGCGCCAGCCTGTCCGGCAGGGACGCCGCGGCATTTGGGCGGTAGAGCGGGTAACGCTGCTAAACCCTTAAGGATCATGCATTGAATCCGTTGTATTGCGAAGTTTTCCCTTGCTAGGAAGCGGATCTGGCCGTGGTACGAACGAAGGGAGACCTGCCCGAAACATCCGGGTAACTCGAAGAGGGAGACAGTCGGGCAGAAAGACGTCTCCCTCCGTTTGTGCCACTAGGTTGCGGGAAAAAAGCAAAAATAAACATTGTCGGACTTTTTTTTTGCTTCTTCAACTGAAAATGTAAACTTTTAGTAGATTCCAATAGAATGAATCGATTTTTCTTTCTTGCTTTTTTCGACGGCCGCAGATGTTTCGGGCAGAGCTTCCCTTTTTGTTCTAACACGGACAATTTATACTTCCTTGCAAGGAAAGACCCCGCAAAAAATAAAACGGACCATTCCATTGCCCGCGCACCCGTGGGATCTTACGTTCAGTCAAACTCAATTTGAGAAACCGATAACGCAAAAATAACCCGTCACAAAAGTGATACGGGCTATTTTTTCATGAATTGAATTTACTAAACTTGGCTTTGGGGTGGCTTCTTCAGTTGATCACAAGTTCCCCTTTATAACCGGGTTCGGGTATACCGTTCGCATCCGAGATAAAAGGGAAATGACCTTTTTTCGTCGCTTGAAACGTGACGGTACTCATTCCTCCCCTAGTTAAGTCAGGAGTAAAAATGTAAAAATCCTTCAAAACAAAGTTATGTGTTTTTATGTCGATGTTATGGATGGAAATCGAAATGGTGTCGCCTACCTTGTACGTAAGTCTGTTGGGTAAAAATCCCTGGTTCGTAATCATGATCTTCTGGGGAGAACGGGCTTCCACATGAGAAGAGCCATGGTGGTTGTATACGTAGTATGCAGCATTAAGCAGTAGGAGAATGATAGGGAGTACAACCCTAATCTTCACAAACGATTACCTGTCCGGACTTTCCGGACCCGCGCCAGGCTGTGTTTTACTGCGGTATTTGGCAGCCAGGTCAATCGTGAAAAGCCGATGTGTAGGATAAAAATACGCATGGGGTTCAAGTCGACGGTCCTGCGGCGTAATGCGGTGCATATACATATCGGTTTTAGTAAGCATTCCCGGATTCATTCGCACGTTGAAGTAAATTTCGTCCCGGTACCCTTCTTGGTAAGCGATTAGCGTTAGCTGTCCATGCAGCCTCGCAATCGTCGGTTCGAAGCGTGGATCGCGGATAACAGGTGCGGGAAAAGCGGGTGTCATTCCGTTCTTGTCCGTTGTTACACGGTATCCGTTCTCAGCCAGAACCACTTCTGTATTCGGCAGTGGTTTTCTAGTATCGTCATCCAAAACTCTAACTTGCAGCAATGCCCACAAATCCCACTTGTTTGCACCAGGAATATTGCTTCCCGGCTTGACGTCCTGGAGCTTCGTGAAAGGGCTGCTTGCATCATATTTTGGTGCTTCGTATGGTTGAGCCGGCAGGGCAGCTTTTTTCCCGCTGGCGGTTGATGTATCCATCTGGAAAGCAAGTAAACCTACCAGCGGCAGAATAAGCAGTGAACCTATTTTTGTATATTTACCTATCATCGGATTCTCACCAGCTTTCGCCCTTGATAATAGAATTGAAGAATTTGCAGCATGTTTCTATTTAGTCTCGACGCGAGGTACTGGCTGCCGTGCTGCGCCATTTTCTGAGCGTTACGATACTGGTAGTTCGGGTCATTCGGGTATCCGGCCCGATAATTTAATTCAATGATTGTGTCATCGTTCTTGACATAAGCAAGCCTTTGAACTTGATCAAAAGCGGCATTCGTACGCGGCATATCTGTTCCTTCGCGGAATACCTGGAAATTGGTTGTGTTGTCGACATTAAACGTTTGGTTGTCAATCGTTACAGGATTGAGCTGGTGGTACCAGGAGAACATCTTAATGGCCATCGCGCCTGCTTTTAACGCTTCCGGGTCCCAGGTAGGAAACCATTCATTCGGCAGAACGTTACGAATATACGTTTCGAAAGGGATCACTTCCACGTATAAAATTCTACCGCGGGGATTCGGTTCCCCTCCCGGCCTGCTTTCGCGTACCGCTACGCGGATATTAGCGGGATAAGGGGTTTCATCAATGGTTGGCTGTCTCTGTGCCTGCGCTTTAGGAATATCGAGAAAAATCTGGGCAAGCAGCAGGGCGGTTAATATGCATACAGCAACGACTGTAAAACAACGCATATACTTTCCTCCTTATTCATGTAAATAGCTGTGCTCACAGATAGTATGGGAAGAATTCCAGAAATTTGTTCTATATAAAAAATGGTAAAATCATTGTATAATTTTTACCATCCAGTGAAGGCAGGAGGAGACGTTCCATGGAGATAGAAGTGGATGAATGGACAACCATAATGGACATAAAAGAAAGCGACGCCGCTAATATTTTTGCCATCATTGAACGGAACCGGAAATACTTGCGGCAGTTTCTCGGATGGATTGATTTTAGCAATTGTGTGGAAGATATACAGGATTTTATCGCTGCCAGCCAAAAAATGGCCGAACTGAACAACGGGGGGAATTAT
Source organism: Aneurinibacillus terranovensis DSM 18919 (assembly GCF_000430625.1). Taxonomy (GTDB): domain Bacteria; phylum Bacillota; class Bacilli; order Aneurinibacillales; family Aneurinibacillaceae; genus Aneurinibacillus_B; species Aneurinibacillus_B terranovensis. Next base: position 19,652 of record NZ_KE387171.1, on the reverse strand, counting down.
CTTATCCGATACAGAGGCGAGATCGCAGGAATGGTGAGCTTTAATCAGATAGATTGGATAAACCACCGGACAAGTATTGGCTATTGGTTGGTAAAACATGCACAGGGGAAAGGCATCATGACCTCCTCTGTGCATGCGCTCATCGAATATGCATTTAATGTGCTCGGGTTAAATCGTGTGGAAATACGTTGTGCCACAGTAAACCGAAGGAGTCAGGCGATTGCGATTCGCCTCGGATTTAAATGGGAAGGAAGAATTCGTGAGGCGGAGTGGTTGTCCGATCGTTATGTTGACCACCACGTTTACGGACTTTTAAAAAGGGAGTGGAACCGTTAGTTCGCACACCCGCAGCCGCATCCGCCGATGGAGCAGGAAGGGGAATCATCCTCTAACCGACCAATCGGAAAGGCTCTTTCTTCCTCAGAAGATGCAAAGTGTCCCCACGCCATGACGCCGTTCATATAACGGATATAAAACGGTTCATCATAGCCGATCACCGTGTAGGACTGGCCGCTCATAAAGTCATCTGATTTACGAAGGTAGGAGCGGGCCATAAAAAATTTTGTTTCAAGCATGGCCGCCTCCGAGATGTAGCCGGCCTGATATTTGCGCATGCCTTCAGCACGCAATTTCTGCATTTCGGACTGGATTTCATCATGCGTCATATCGCTATAGCGTTTCATTGTTTGAATCCCCCCCATAATGTACATACAGCATATTATAGCATATTTTTTCTATCATTCTTTTTGCACACTTTAAATTGATAATCACTGTGTATATGTTTAAAATTAAGTTATAAAGAAGATAGGGGGATTCATTAAATGAGCCATCCAAAATCGACTGTCCCTGACATAGACAGTTTACTCTATAAATTTACTGAATTGCTGACGGGAGATGCCAATGAAGAACGTGTAGAGCTGGTAAAGACATGGGCCCTCTACAGCCATTTGCTTAAAGTCATGCCTCCTGTTGTTCAGCACTGGACGTCCGAACATCCGCAGGAAAAGCAGGAAATGCGCAAAATTTTTGAACAAATTCAGGAGTGGAACCAGGAAAACAAAGGGAAAATCCGGGAGCAGCAAAATAAATTTAACACGTTACAAAAAAATGAAGGGACCGGGGGTTAGTCTCCCCCTCTTGCCCGATGCCATTCCACTCCAAATGATTCTGCCCTTTTTCTTGTATGGTGTTTAAAAAGCCATTTTAACATCGCGGGAACAACAAAGTAGATAAAAAAGATACGAAACAATTGATACGCGCTAACCATCGATAAATCTGCATGCACCTCATGTGCAATAATCCCCATTTGATCCATTCCCCCGGGGGCTACGCTTAAAAAACTTGTCGAAGACGAGATTCCGTGCATTTTGATAAGCAGTACGCTCAAGCCCCAAGACCCGATAATCATCACCATGCCGCTTATAACAGCAAGAGAGATAATTTTTACCTTGTTGTTAAGTTTCTCAGGCTTCAACAATAACCCAATGTAACCACCGATCATGAATTGAGAAATATCTAATAGCAATGATGGGAGTACAGGACCATGAAATCCTGAAATTGTGAGGGCAGACGTTCCGATAATTGGACCTAACAAATAAGCGGTCGGCAGCTTAACCTTTTTCCCAATGATTGCACAAACGACAGAAACGATGGCAAATATGATGATAGATGGAAATAAAGCGTCCCATTGTGTCGACACGGTCTGCACCAAACCTGAGGATGGTCCTGATTTCCCCCCGCCAAATAGGGGGCTGAAAATAAGGAGGGGTACAAAGAAAATAATCATCATTAATCGGGCAACCTGGAGAAATGTTACAGTCGTTAAATCAATATCCTTTATTTCTTCCGCCAGTGTAATCATTTGAGAGAGTCCGCCAGGGATACTGCCAGTCAGAACGGTAGGATAATCAACCCCTGATAGTTTGGAAACGAACAAAGCGATGACGGCGCAAAAAGATACAAGAATAAGAGTCATAAACATCATCGAAGGCAGTTGATGAACGATTTGAATGAGCGCACTGTATGTAAACGATAGTCCAATCGAGTATCCAACAATGATCATCCCGGTATCCCTGATATACCCCGGCCAGTAGAATTCAAGTTTGCTCCATTTAGAACCAATGAAAACAGACGCCATCGATCCGAGCAGCCAGGGGATCGGTATGTGAAGTGCAACAAAGAGTAAACCTCCAAGAAAGGCAGCGATAAGAGTTACCAAAAATCGAACGGGTTTAGTTTCTTTTGTGAAATGAGGTTTCTGCATCATACTATCTCCTTAACACGGCTTGGCAAATAAAAATGAGGATAAATAGTCTTATGTTAAACTATCTATCCTCTAATCATTTTAACATGATATGCAAGAAAGTTTCTTTACTGAACGGTTGAGGTATAAGGAAATTGCGATGAATAGCCGCTGAATTGCTGATAAGCCTGGTCGAGTTTTTGCTGTTCTTCGGCTTCCAATGAATACCATCCATTTTGGAACATCACGTTGTATATATCCCGGGCGCACTGGTGGGTTTCTGTGAGGATGGTCATGATATCCCGGTGCAGCTCAGCATGGCTGGCCTCTCTTACGGCAACATTCAAACTGTCTGTTAAGTATTTTTCTGTCGCTAAAATATCGTTAATGCGGTCGCGGTCGTTTAGTTCAGGTCCTTTGACTTTCGGTTCATACGAAGGCTTTGGGTTTTTGATTTTACTCTGCTGCTGCATTTTTTCATTCCTCCTTACTGTTGGGGTTGTTGCGGAAGATTGGCCATTGCCTGGTTATTGTTGTGCTGGCAGTGTTTTAAAAGCATATTGTAATGGCGCTGATGCATCAGTCCGGCCCGGTCAATAGCCTGTTTGATCTTAGGGTCTGAACATTCAGCGGCGAAGTGAGCACACTTTTTCATCGCAAGAAGAAGCCAGGACATTTGGTCTTTTAAATAATACAGATCTTTTGTCGTGATCACGGCAGGGGGGTTCATCATCAATGGTTGCTGGGTATTTTGTTCCATTGTTTGCTGTTGCATAAGGAAAAACTCCTTTCACATGTAGTCTTACACGGTTAGTGTACGCAAAAAAAACCCGGGGCATTCAGGCCCCGAGCCAGGTGAGTTTACTGATTCTCACGTTGATCGTATCGAGTTCGATATTTAAATGAGAAATGTATGTGTCGTAGACGCGCTGTTTGATTGTCTGACCGATTTCGAGCAGGGAAGTTTGTTCCGATAACGTAAGATGAAGGTCAAGGGATACGCTAGGTAAATCGTTAAGTGTCGTTTGGATTTTTGCGAAATGTACACCCTCCATCGCACGACAGCTTAACAGGACAAGTTTACGCAGAACGTTTTCGCTTACGTGAATCCGCCCGGCCTGAAAATCCGGCTGAACAATCGTAGTTTCTCCGATTATTTCCCTTTTAGCTGAAAAAAGCTTTTTCCCCTGTTCAACAAGACGCTTGAAGAAGTGTTGTTCCACCTGAATATACGGAATGGGAATAACATGCTTTCCCTGCGTTCGCCGGGTATAAAGAGCCGCCCGAATTTCGCTCGACGAACGAATTTCATCGATGGAAACATAGCGGAGTATCGGGCCTACATCAAGCGCCTCGGCAATGCGATCGACCATTTTTTTCGATGTTCCAATCAAAAGAATCCTGGAAATTGCGTGGGCGTGTATGGAGTTTTTTACCTCTCTGGCATGGTCTTCGTAAAAGAAAATAGCCCGCTTGACGGCTTGAATCGTCGTTTTTTCATATTTGGCAGAGGTGCCGGAAATTTTTCTTCCTTTATAGATAAGCAACCCATCGTCAATAATTGCGGGAATATTATATTTATGGGCAACAGCGAGCGCGCTTGTGCTTTTGCCGGTACCACTCGGTCCATACAGGCCATATACTTCCATTGTTTGCTTCTCCTTTGACTGGGTTTCGGACATTAGGAAGTGGAGCTGGAGACAGGCATGGCCCCCATTTCCTCAGAGCGCTTGACGGCGCGTTTAATACATGCTTTCATCGCTTCCTGAAAATCATATTTCTCAAGCACGCGAATCCCTGCATCGGTTGTACCGTTCGGGCTTGTTACTTTACGGCGCAGGGCAGCCGGCTCTTCATCGGATTCTTTTAACATATGGGCGGCCCCGATAATGGTTTGCAAAATGAGGCGGCGGGCCACTTCAGGATCCAGCCCGATTTCGCTTCCCGCGGCTTCCATTGCCTCTACCAGATAGTATACATAAGCAGGGCCGCTTCCGGAAAGTCCCGTAACAGCATGAAGTTCATTTTCTTTTACAATTTCCGCGATTCCTACCGCGTTAAACATGGCAAGTGCGATGTTTACATCTTCGTCAGAGGCGTATTTGCCTGGTGAAATAGCGGTGGCGGAGAGGCCGACCGCAGCCGACGTATTCGGCATCGTGCGAATGACAGGCGCATTATGTCTAAGCAATCGGGAGATATACTCCGTCGAAATGCCGGCCAGTACAGAAATAAACAATTGCTCAGGGCGCGTCCATGCCTGGATGCCGGCGACAGCGGCAGCAATGTCTTTTGGTTTTACCGCAAGCACGATGATGTCGGCTTTTTTGATAGCCTCCTCACGCCCCACATGCGCGATGCCGTACCGTTCGACAAGTTTCTCAATATGGCCGTTATTTCCGCGGTTTACCGCGCAGAGCTGACGCGGCGCAATTAACTTTTTTGTAAGAAGACCCGAGATGAGGGCTTCCGCCATTGAACCGGCTCCGAGAAAACAAATATTTTTAGTTTGAAGCATGATAACATCCCTCCCTATCTAATCTGGCCCGTTCCATATATCACATACTTAGAGGAAGTAAGAGCAGGAAGACCCATCGGCCCGCGTGCGTGCAGCTTTTGAGTACTGATCCCGATTTCCGCACCGAACCCGAATTCAAATCCGTCGGTGAAGCGGGTGGATGCGTTGTGGTACACGGCAGCCGCATCGACCTGCTGGAGAAATCTCTGCGCATTGGTCTTTGTTTCTGTCACAATGGATTCCGAGTGCTTGCTTCCGTACCTGGCAATATGAGACATCGCTTCCTCCAGACTGTCTACTACGCGAACCGCCAGAATATAATCGAGAAATTCAGTTTCCCAGTCTTCTTCTGTGGCAGGGATGATTTCATGCGCAGGCGCCAGTTTTCGCGTTTGTTCACACCCGTGTATTTCCACCCCTTTTTCTTTCAGGGAAGCAAGCAGGGAAGCAAGGTACCGCTCCGCCCATTTTCTATGCACCAGCAATGTCTCGGCGGCATTGCATACAGCAGGACGCTGGGTTTTCGCGTTGGTAATGATTTGCTCTGCCATATCAGGCTTGGCTGTTTCATCAATATACACATGGCAGTTTCCAGCTCCGGTCTCAAGGACAGGCACAGAGGCATTTTCCACGACGAAACGGATGAGACCTGCGCTGCCCCGTGGGATGAGAACATCAAGATAGTCGTTCATTTTAAGCATCTGCCCGACCTCATCGCGGGTTCCCTCTTCGAGCAGTTGAACGGCATCGGTGGGTACTTTTGTTTCCCGGATGGCTTCCTGCAGAATGGAAACGATCGTACGGTTGGAGGTAAGAGCGGATGAACTGCCGCGAAGAAGAACCGCGTTGCCGGTTTTTAAACATAGTCCTGTTGCATCGACGGTCACATTCGGGCGAGCTTCATAAATCATCCCGATCACTCCTAAAGGAACACGAACCTGTGTAATTTGCAGTCCGTTCGGCCGCTCCCAGGATGCCAGCATTTCACCGACCGGGTCGGCAAGCGCCACGACCTGCCGCAATCCTTCCGCCATATCCTTGATCCGGTTTTCATTTAACAGAAGCCGATCAACGATAGAGGATGGCGCCCCGCTTTCCTTCGCTGCGGTCACATCGACTTCGTTTGCCTGAATAATCCTACTGGTGCTGCTCTCTAACGCGTCTGCCATGCGAAGGAGCGCTTCATTTTTTTCTTCCGTCGATAACAACCCCATAGTTACAGCCGCTTCTTTTGCCTTCTTCGCTTTTTCAAGCAATCTCATGTTACCGGTTCCCCCTTGTTTTCCTGTACGTAGAGTGTCACCCAGTTATCGCGGTGGATGACTTCCGCCCGTTCAATCCGAAGCATTTCCCTGCTGACAGATGTTGATTTTCCCTTCACGAGGGCCAACTGTTCGGCTGAATAATTTACTTCGCCTTTGCCGATCAGATGACCGTGTGTATTCCACACTTCAATCACCTGGCCGGGTTTAAAATGGCCCTGTATTTCAACGACGCCGGATGGAAGGAGGCTTTTATGGCCTTCCAGCATGGCTTTAACCGCTCCGTCATCGATTTTTATTTTCCCGCTGCTTTCCGCATGAAAAGCAATCCACTGTTTTCTCGATTTTAATGTTCCTTTAATATCATTGGAAAAATACGTTCCGGCTCCATTGCCGTTCAAAATAGCAAGCAGTTTATCATCCCCGCTTCCTGTGCCGATAAAAACGTCAATTCCGAGTGAGAGGGCCAGTTTAGCCGCACTGATTTTCGAGCGCATTCCGCCTGTGCCGACAGCAGTGCCGGAATCTCCGGCAATTTCTTCAATCTCAGGGGTAATCTCATTCACCCGTTCAATTTTTTTAGCTTCGGGATACAGGTGGGGGTTGGCGGTATAAAGGCCGTCTGTGTCCGTGAGAATGATCAGCCCGTCTGCATGGAGCAGAGCCGCAACGAGCGCGGACAGCATGTCGTTATCCCCAAACGTTAATTCGTCAACCGAGACCGTATCATTCTCATTGATGATTGGGACGATTCCGCGCTTGAGCAGGACGTTTAACGCCCCGTATGCATTATGGTAGCGGTGCCGCTTGGAAAAATCATTGCGGGTGAGAAGAATTTGCGCACCCGTTAACCCATGCCTGCGAAGGCAGTCATTGTACGCCTGGATAAGCAGCCCTTGCCCTACGGCTGCTGCTGCTTGCTTTCCTTCCAGCGTTACAGGTCGAGTGGGATAGCCTAACGCCGTGAAGCCGGCGGCCACCGCTCCCGAGGACACAAGAATGACCTCATGCCCCGCGTGGCGAAGATTTGCCAGTGCGGCAACGTGATTTTCCAGCTTTTCAAGGGATAATCCTTCGGTTAAATTCGTTAAAGAACTGCTTCCGATTTTAACGACAATCCGATTCTTCCGACCGTTTTCCAAGATAAACACGACCTTTTCCATATGAAGTAAAAAAGCCTTCCATCCCTTATGACAAAAAGGACGAAAAGCTTTGCTTCCGCGGTACCACCTTTATTGGCGTCTCTCATGAACAAAAACGCCCGCTTGATCCCTTTGATAACAGGTAAGGAAACATCCCGGCCAGTTCTCTGGCACTCCGGGGTGGGTTCCGGTAAATCGTACCGCAAATCTCTCAGCAAATGATTTGCTCTCTGGATGCACGCTTTTACCTTACTATTCCCCATCAACGTTTTGTTTTATTATGATGAACCTTTACACATTTGTCAATAAGTATGAAAAAAATTGCACAATCTTATGGATTGAATAGGTTCTTTTTGCCGGTGAATCCGCCATGGTAAACATCACACAAATCAAGTAAAATAAACAGGGTATGTGAGGGGGATTTATAGTGAGAACAACATCGCTAACGTATCGATTTTTTATGGTGATCATGGTTGTGATCGTAGCGGGCATGAGCCAGGGGCTTCTTCTGCCGCTGTTAACCATCTTACTGGAAAAGTCGGGCATACCGTCCGGCATGAATGGATTGAACGCTGCCGGGCTGTATGTGGGAACATTCATTGCGATGCTTTTTATTGAAAAGCCTGTGCGAAAATTAGGGTACAAACGAATGATTATGGCGGGAATGCTGCTGGTAACTATCGCGACGCTGCTTTTTCCGCTGTGGAATAATCTTATTTTCTGGTTCATCCTTCGCTTAGCGGTAGGGATCGGCGACAGTTCGCTTCATTATGCGACCCAGCTGTGGATTACTTCCAGCAGTCCTCCTAATAAAAGAGGCCGCAACATTTCTCTGTATGGCATGTCCTATGGAATAGGTTTCAGTATTGGTCCGGTTGGCATCAATCTTCTTCGATTCGGAGACTGGGTTCCGTTTGCGGCCATCTGTCTGTTTTATCTCGCAGCCTTAGGATTTTTGCTCAGGCTTACCAATGAGTTTCCGGCCCGTGAGCAAAAAGAGATGTCAAGAGGACAGCGGTATTCCGGCACTCTTAAAATCGCGTGGTTTGCTTTAATCCCTTCCTTTTTATACGGTTGCATGGAATCGTCCATGAACAGCAATTTTCCCGTATATGGTCTCCGGATGGGACTGAGTGAGGAAGCGATCTCGCTTCTTCTCCCGGCTATCGGTATCGGAGGTCTTATCCTGCAGCTGCCGCTTGGAATACTGAGTGACCGAAAAGGGAGAAAGCCGGTGTTAATGGGCGCCGGTTTTATCGGTTCCCTCGCGTTTCTTGCCGTTCCTTTTATGGAGGATGACGTATGGAAAATCTTTGTTCTGCTCCTGGCAGCGGGCGGCCTTGTCGGTTCCTTTTATTCGCTTGGCCTTGCTTATGCGGCAGACCTGCTGCCGAAATCCATTTTGCCCGCCGCCAACGTCATTGCGTCGATTAATTTCAGCATCGGCAGTATTGTGGGGCCAAATCTCGGAGGATTTGGAATTCAGTTTGTTTCACCGGCAACTATGTTTTATTTTCTTGGGGCTGTTTTCTTCGCATTCTCCGTGGCGGCCTTTTCTTTCGGAGAAACCTCGACGAGCGAGAAGGTGCATTAATTCATTTTACAAATTAGCGATTTTTCCTTACAATTGAAAAAAAATAGCTGGTACGCGGAAGGGGTCTGTAATCTTGATCATTCAAGTTAAAAATCTCCATAAGTATTTTGGTGAATTGGAAGTTCTTAAGGGAATCGACTGCATTATTAATGAGAAAGAAGTGGTCAGCGTCATCGGTCCTTCCGGTTCCGGCAAAAGTACGTTCTTGCGCTGCTTGAATGGTTTAGAAGAATTAACAAGCGGGCAGATCATCATTAACGGACATGATCTTTCCAATCCGAAGGTCGATATAAACCAGGTTCGAACCGAAGTAGGCATGGTGTTCCAGCGTTTTAATTTATTCCCGCATAAGACGGTTGTGGAAAACGTCGTGCTGGCTCCGGTGAAAGTGTTAAAAGAGAGCAAAGAAACGATACACAAAAGGGCGCTGGAACTTCTTGAAAAGGTTGGATTGCGCGATAAAGCTGACGTTTATCCGGAGAAGCTTTCCGGCGGGCAAATGCAGCGTGTGGCGATCGCGCGTGCGCTTGCGATGAATCCGAAAATTATGCTGTTTGACGAACCAACTTCGGCGCTTGATCCGGAACTCGTGGGTGAGGTTCTGTCCGTTATGAAAAATCTTGCTCAGGAAGGGATGACCATGGTTGTAGTCACCCATGAAATGGGCTTTGCGCGCGATGTGTGTGATCGGGTGATTTTTATGGATCAGGGTATTATTATGGAAGAAGGGCGTCCGGAAGATATATTTACGAATCCAAAAAATGAACGGACGAAGGAATTCCTTCACAAGGTGATCCACGCCTAAAGAAAGGGCGTTTGGAAAAAGCACAAGCGTGTCAATAAAGCTTTTAGCAAAAGGGCAAAGGCAAAAAATAGCCGCATACAAGAAACAGCAGGCTGTCGTTTAGGAGAGGGAATTTGTGAAATACATCGGTTTTCTACAGGGTTTTCAGCATCAATATGAGAGCCCAATACACTATGTTTTACAGCTGGCGGACGAACGTGTGACCATGAATGATTGGATTGGGAGACAGCTTCACCTTGAATTTAAAGGGAAAATTGAATGCATAAGCTGTGGACGCAAGATTAAAAAAACATACAATAACGGGTACTGCTATCCTTGCTTTACAAAGCTGCCGGAAAATGATTTGTGTATCGTTAAACCCCACGAGTGTCATTACGATCGGGGCACGTGCCGGGATCCGGAGTTTGGAAAAACACACTGCATGATTCCGCATTATGTATATCTGGCGGTAAGCAGCGGCGTGAAGGTCGGTCTTACCCGGAAAAATAATGAGATGAAACGCTGGATTGACCAGGGGGCGATGCGGGCGATTCCCATCGCTGAAGTCCCGACGCGCAAGCTGGCGGGGGAGCTTGAAGTGTACCTTTCGCAGTTCCTGGCAGATAAAACAGATTGGCGCAAGATGTTAAAAGGGGAAGTCGAACTTGTTGATTTGCTCGAACTCCGAGAAGAGGTTCAGGCAAAGTTTCCGGAAGAATTTCAACCGTACATTCTGAAAGAGGACCAGTGGGTGGACGTAACCTATCCGCTTACCGGGCAGATTGATAAAGTGAAGACATACAACCTGGACAAGCAGCCTGTTATAGAGGATGAGCTGATTGGGATAAAAGGCCAGTATCTGCTTTTTAAAAACGGTGTGCTCAACGTTAAAAAATATTCGGGCTACCAGGTTGAATTATCTACGCCTGTCCTCGCGTGAGGAGAGGCGTTTTTACGTCGTCAGTATAACCTTTCTTCAAATATAAAATAACATGGGAGAGAAACAACATGCACAACATGCGAAAAACTCTTTCTTTCATCGTCCTTGCTCTGCTTCTTTTTGCGATCGCAGGGTGTGGTGGAACGAAACAGGAAGTCAGCTCACAAAACAAGCCCAATCCACCGGCCGCTTCAAGTCCGGGATTTCCGGTTACCATACATGACAGTACCGGTACAGAAGTAAAGATAGCTAAAAAACCGGAGCGCATCGTGTCTATCATCCCTAATATGACGGAAATTGCCTTTGCGCTCGGGCTGGATCAACAGATTGTCGGCGTTTCCAACTACGATGATTATCCGAAAGAAGTAGCCAAAAAGCAGCGGGTCGGTGATTTGAATATTAATACGGAAAAGGTTGTATCTCTGCAGCCTGATCTTGTCCTCGCCGATTCGAGTAACGGCAAAGCGATTGCAGCCCTCCGCAAGCTGGGCATTCCGGTTCTAGCATCGGATGCAAAGACATTTGACGACATCTATGCGTCTATCGAGACGGTAGGGAAGGCAACGGGAACAGAAGATAAAGCGGAACAGCTTGTTGCCAAAATGCGGAAGGATGTGAAGCAGGTTACCGACAAGGTAAAGGATATTCCAGCTTCTAAAAAGCCGAAAGTATGGGTGGAAGTAGACCCGACTCTATTCACTACCGGAAAAGGTACGTTTATGAATGACATGATTGAAATGGCTGGTGGGGTGAATATTGCCTCTGATCTTACCGGCTGGAAACAGCTTTCGGAAGAAAAAATCATCGAACGTAATCCTGACATTATTCTGGATACATATGGCTATTACCAGAAAGGGGCAACTGAAAAAATTAAGCAGCGAACAACGTGGAAAGGCATTCATGCGGTGCAGCAGGGCAAAGTTTTTGACCTTGATTCCAATCTAGTGGACAGGCCGGGTCCGCGTATAACAGACGGTTTAAAACAAATTGCAGCCGACCTGCACCCGGACCTTTTTAAATAGATGGCTGGCACTAAGGTTCAAAGAAAGCCATCTTCCTGGTCCTGGTATAAGCGCCTGGTGTTCTGGCTGCTCTTGCTCTCATTTCTTTTGTTCCTTGCTGTCATGTTCAGTGTATCGCTCGGGAGCGCGAACCTTTCATATTTTACGGTTTGGCAAATCATTATGTCCCATCTGCCGTTTGGTTTGTCAGCGGCGAAGGGGGTGCCGTCTGCTGCTGAGACAATCGTATGGGAAATCCGCATGCCGCGTGTTTTGCTTGCTGTACTTGTTGGTGCCGCACTGGCTTCTTCCGGGGTCGTTTACCAGGGTGTACTTCGCAATCCACTGGCAGATCCATATATTCTGGGAGTGTCTTCAGGCGCCTCGCTCGGGGCAGCTCTTGTCATTATGTTTGGCTGGCAGATAAGCGTAACCGGGCAGTGGACGCTTCCTCTTGTTTCTTTTATCTGCGGACTTGCTACGTTGTTCATTGTGTATCGTCTCGCCTTCACCCGCGGAAGAGTTCGAATCGAGTCTCTCATCCTGTCCGGTGTCGTTGTGCAGGCTTTTCTCGGTGCAGGGCTTTCTCTTGTGCTTTCACAGTCACAGGAAAAGGCTCAGCAGATTATCTTTTGGCTTATGGGGAGTTTAACACTCAGCGACTGGACTTTCGGCGAAGTAATTTTTCCTTATATTGCGGGCGGTATCCTCGTGATGTATGGATTTGCGCGTGAGTTGAATATTATGGCACTTGGCGAGGAACATGCGCACCATCTCGGGATGAATGTCGGATGGGTTCGTCTCGTACTGCTTATTGCTGCTTCGTTAACAGCAGGCGCCGCGGTATCGGTATCCGGTGTCATTGGATTTGTCGGTTTAATTGTTCCGCACATCATGCGCATGCTGGTTGGTTCCGACCATCGTTTGCTTTTCCCCGTATCAGCTATAGCAGGCTCAGTTTTGCTTGTTATTGCAGACACACTGGCACGCATCATTATGCAGCCACAGGAGCTGCCGATTGGAGTCATTACCGCCTTCCTTGGGGCTCCTTTTTTTGCGTATCTTCTGCGTCAAACAAGAAAAAACTTCTTTTAACACGGCCGCCCGCCCTAAAAGGATGTTTAAATGTAGAAAATTGGAGTGGAGATCGTGATAGATGTACAACAAATTAGCTACCGCGCGGAAAACATTCCGATTCTTACAGAAATTGATTTTCGGGTGAATGAAGGAGAAACCGTTGGAATTATTGGACCCAATGGTTCCGGTAAATCGACCCTGGTTAAAATTCTTTCCCGCGTGTTAAAGCCTGATCAAGGCGAGGTTTATATCGACGGAAAAAAACTAGCCGATTATCCGTCACGAATTCTGGCCCGTAAATTGGCGGTTGTCAATCAAGGGGGAATTGCCGCATCATCTGTGGAAGTAGAAGAGGTGGTGGCGATGGGGCGCTACCCGTACCAGCGGTTTTGGCAACGTGAGTCGAAACGCGACAGGCAGGCGATATATGAGGCTATGGAACGCACCGGAATTGCGGCCATTGCACACAAAAAGTTAGATGAACTAAGCGGTGGAGAACGCCAGCGGGTGGCCATTGCATCCTCGTTTGCCCAGCAGGCGAAAATCCTCCTGCTGGATGAGCCGACAACGTATCTGGATATTGGTTATCAGGTATCTATTCTCAATTTGGTTCGGAGCTGGCAGAGAGAAACTGGCGGAACGATATTGCTTGTTCTCCATGATTTAAATCTCGCCGCCCAGTACTGTGACCGTCTTCTCCTGATAGAACAGGGCAGAATTACACGCGGCGGATGTGTGAATGACATCATCAATGCCCCCCTTTTGCAAGAGGTGTACGGGACAGAACCGCTGATCGTGCAGCACCCTACCCTCAATGTGCCGCAAATTCTGCTTCAACGTGCGACTATAACGTAAATTGTGCTATGATAAAATTTGGGAGGCGTCTTATGTCAGAAATAAAAGCGTATGTATATAACAAATGTGGCACATGCCGGAAAGCAAAAAAATGGCTGGATGAAAATGGGGTGCCTTATCAGGAAATTCCCATTGTTGACCGGCCGCCGACAGTAGAGGAATTGCGTACATACTGGCAGCGAAGCGGACTGGACTTAAAGAAATTTTTTAATACGAGCGGGCAGTCGTACCGCGAACTTGGCTTAAAAGATAAGCTGGGCAAGATGTCGGAGGAGGAGATGCTTGCCCTGTTGGCTTCTGATGGCAAGCTTATCAAACGGCCGCTTATTGCAGGCAGCGAACATGTAACCGTCGGATTTAAGGAAGAAGACATGGAGAAAAATTGGAAGTAGAGGGAACGAACTTGACAATATCACTGCATGTACAACCGTCCAGAAGACTGGCGGGGTTATCGTCGGCTATTTTTACAGAGATGAATCAGAGAAAGAGAGCGGTGGAAGCAAGCGGCACGTTTGAGGTGATTGATCTTGGCATTGGGAGTCCTGATCAACCTCCTTCGCCTTTTATTATGGAAGCGCTCACTCAGGCGGTTCGCAACCCTGATAATTATGGATATCCGACCTCGGAGGGCTCTCTGCGCTTCCGGGAAACCGTAGCCAGTTGGTATTTTCACCGCTTTCATGTTGAAGTCGACCCGGATCACGAAGTTTTATCATTAATGGGTTCGCAGGATGGGCTGGCTCATCTGGCGCAGGGTTGGATTGACCCGGGAGATGTCGTGCTCGTACCGGATCCGGGCTATCCTATTTATTTTGCCAGTGTAAACCTGGCCGGCGGCGAGATTTATCCGCTTCCGCTTCGGGCGGAAAACGGTTTTTTACCGGACTTTACGAATATACCCGCTGACATTCTGGAACGGGCGAAGTTAATGGTGTTGAATTATCCAAATAACCCTGTTTCCGCTACGGTTCAAGAAGGGTTCTTTGAGAAAGTGGTGAGATTCGCGCGGGAAAATGATATTCTTGTGGCCCATGATATGGCGTATTCGGAAATGGCGTTTGACGGTTATCGTCCGCCAAGTTTCCTCGAAACACCAGGGGCGAAAGAAGTCGGCGTGGAATTTAATTCGCTGTCAAAAAGCTTTAATATGGCCGGGTGCCGTGTTGGATATATTGTGGGGAATGCACAGATCATCCGCCCGCTTGCAATCATCAAATCCAATATCGATTACGGTATTTTTCTTGCGATTCAAGAGGCTGCGATTGCCGCAATGGAGCATGATATTTTGCATCCGGGTCAAAATCGGATTGCGCAAGTTTACCAGGAGCGGCGTGACGTTCTGCTTGACGGTCTAGCAGCGATCGGATGGAAAATCGATAAGCCGAAAGCGACGATGTTTGTGTGGGCGCCGATTCCGGATGGGTGGACATCGGAGAATTTTGCATTTACGCTGCTTGAAAAGGCCGGCGTTGTGGTCATTCCCGGTAATGCGTTTGGCCAGGAAGGGGAAGGATACGTTCGCATCGCCCTTGTAAAACCGGTTGATGTATTAAAAGAAGTGATCGAACGCATAAAAAAATCGGGAATAATTTCTCGTTAGATGGTCTACAATAATTAGCGTGTGTTGCAACATTGTACGCTTAATTAAAATTATTATTAGAAAGTATTGACTATTATCTCTAGGATTTGTTATGATCTGAATGAAGAAAATGAGCAAATTAGTTATTTTTTCCGGGTTTCCCGGAATGAAAATATTTTTATGGGAGGTCATTACATATGGCAGAACGTTTAGTAGGTTTACAAGCCCCTGACTTTGAAATGGAAACAGCCCTCGGTGACGGGGAAAACTTCGGTACTGCGAAACTGTCTGACTACAAAGGTAAATGGTTAGTTATGTTTTTCTACCCGCTGGATTTCACATTCGTATGCCCGACTGAAATTACTGCAATGAGCGATGCTTATGAGCAATTTAAAGACCTCGATGCTGAACTTCTTGCCGTCAGCACGGACAGCAAGTACTCCCACCGTGCATGGATTAAAACGCCCCGCGACGAGAATGGACTTGGCAACATTAACTTCCCAATTGCTTCTGACAATACACACAAAGTATCTCGCGATTATGGCGTACTTATTGAAGAACAAGGGGTTGCGCTTCGCGGCCTGTTCATTATTGATCCTGAAGGTACGCTTATGTACGCTGCTATTCATAACCTTGATGTCGGTCGCAGCGTAGATGAAACGCTTCGTGTGCTGCAAGCTTTCCAATCCGGCGGCCTTTGCCCTGCGAACTGGAAGCCAGGCCAGGCTCTTTTGAAAGGCTAATTGTATTCGTTGACGCTTCACAGTATTATTCATTAAAGAAGGACCTAACCTATTTCGTTAGGTCCTTCTTTTAACCTTTGCATTGGCGATAACGTTTTACCAAGCATCCTACAAGGAGGTTAAGCAGTCATGAAATTACGTGATGAAATGCCTGAATTTAGCGGTGTAACAGAATGGGTAAACGGTGAAGTAACGAAGGAAGAATTAAAGGGACAGCCAGCCCTTGTTCATTACTGGTCGATCAGCTGCCATACGTGTAAAGAAACGCTCCCGCAATTGAACCAGTGGCGGGATTATTATAAAGACCAGGGACTGCGGGTCGTTAGTATTCATATGCCGCGTTCGGAAAAAGATACGCAAATTGAGCCTGTTAAAGAAGCGATAAAACATTACGAATTGACTCATCCGGTTGCTATTGATAATTCTCATGCGCTGGTCGATGCGTATGAAAATCAATATGTGCCCGCTTATTATTTGTTTGATAAGGACTTAAAACTTCGCCATTATCAGGCGGGAGAAAAAGGACTTAAGATGCTGGAAAAACGGTTGGATCGCATACTTGGACCGGAAGAAGCGGAATAGACGATTATTGAATGACACGAATAGGAGGACAGGGACGATGAATGTACCGGCTAATCTGAAATATAGTGAAGAACATGAATGGGTGCGAGTGGAAGGCAATAAAGCTTATATTGGAATTACTGATTTTGCCCAATCCGAGTTAGGCGATATTGTGTTCGTTGAACTGCCGTCTGCAGGTGACCAAATCACACAAAACGATCCCTTTGGCAGTGTGGAGTCGGTAAAAACGGTTTCTGAATTATATGCCCCTGTGAGCGGTAAGGTCGTTGAAGTTAATTCCAGCCTTGAAGACTCACCTGAACTGGTAAACGAATCACCATATGATAAAGCATGGATGATCGTAGTGGAGATCTCAAATCAAGGCGAACTTGATAAATTAATGGACAGCTCTGCATATGAAGCGATGGTTAAGGAAGAATAGTACTATAAACTTTCTTACCATGAGGTGATGAACATGTCTGATGTATCAAAAATTGATATTACCAACAAAGTCCGCGGAGAACTCACCGATGATTGTATTGTCTTAACCTTGAATGGGCAGGAAATCGGCCATATTCCTTTCGAGGGTGCTAATTTCACGATGAATGCCGGTTTTCATATGGATGCACAGCGTATTTTCAGGGTCGATAATGCTGATGTGGTTCAAGTTGATAATTATGTTGGAGACTGTGAATCGGGGTGGTGCTAAAAGCACCGCTTTTTTTTTTATCGTTAAAGAAAGTATATGTTGCTTTACAGTGTTAAAGCAACATATACTTTCCTCCATGGGTCA
>NZ_KE387171.1:0-2381 GCF_000430625.1 Aneurinibacillus terranovensis DSM 18919 | reverse complement strand
CCCTGCAGAAAAAGGACGAGCGGCAACGCCCGCGAGTTTTTCTCATGCAAGCTTTCCCGCTGCCACAACATATGGCGTGACGGAGCGTAAAACCTAAGTGGGTAGGCAATGGATAGAGCGTTTTTACTTTTTGCGGGTTTTCCTTTGCTTCCCTGCAAGGGAAAACTCCGCAAAAATAAACGGATTCGATGCATCCCCCCATAAATGCAGAGGACATCCCGAACTACTATTTCAGCGAGGTGAAAATTTTGTTACTTACACTTTTCCCGGGAAAAAAGCAACGTATTTCACAACCTCTGCCGAATAACGAAATAGAGCTTCTTCATCATATGATTGAAAAAATACAGCAGGGTGAGGATGACCTGCGTAATGACATACTTGAAAAATACAGGCCGTTTATCGCCAAGACGGTTTCATCCGTATGCAAGCGATACATATCACAGAGTTACGATGAAGAATTCGGTATAGGGTTGGAAGCTTTTAATGAAGCAATAACCGTTTATACAAGCAGCAAAGGTAGTTCGTTTCTTTCATTTGCCGACTTAGTTATACGCAGACGGATCATTGATTACATAAGAAAGAATAAACAAAAAATATCCGCCGTATCATTTGATGATGTGTTCAACGATAGGGGACCGGATTATAATGTCTGGGAAACGCAAATTTCCATGGCTCAATATCAGACCGAATGTGAAGCAGAATACAGGCGGGAAGAAATCCTTCATTATAAAGAACGTTTACTCGATTTTCACATATTATTGGAAGAATTGCCGGACTGTACGCCAAAACATTCAGATGCGCGGGTAAATATGGTGGAGATTGCCCATATTATCGCGGAGCAACCGGAACTCAGGGAGTCTCTTCTTAAAAAGAAGAAAATTCCGGTAAAAAAGCTTCTGCAGTTTATCAACTTTTCCCGCAAGACTATTGAACGAAACCGCAATTATATCGTAGCTATAACCTTGATTTTTATTGAAGATTACCGGTATTTACGTTCTTATATTCGGTTGGAGGAAACGAAAGGAAAGGAGGGAGACATTGATGATCAGGAAAGGAATCGTATTGGAAGTGAAAAGGGAATTTCTCATCGTAATCACACCGAAAGGGGAATTCTGTAAAGTTAAGCCGCAAAAATCGCTAAAAGAAGGCGATCTGGTTGAGTTTTCTTCCGAACAAATCGTCTCTCATTCGTTATCCCGTCAACCGCGAGGGAAAATAGGAAAAGTACGTCCTTTTTTATTAATGGCTGCCTCACTCTTGCTACTTTTATTAACCATTCCTGTTTGGAATGCTTTTTATCCTCCGGTATATGCTTCGGTTTCTATCGATATAAATCCGAGCGTGGAGTTGGAGGTCGATCGAAATTATAATGTAGTGGATGCGAAAGGAAGGAATCAGGACGGGGAGGCACTGCTTGAGGAAATCCACTGGAAAAAACGCCCGCTCCTTAGCGTAACGGAAAACATCCTGCAGCAGGCGGGAAACAAGGGGTATTTTGTGAAAAATCGTGATGTTCTCATCGTTCCTGTCGGCCTAAAAGAAAAGGCCGCTGCTGATCAAATTGGGCATTTATTTCAGCGGGATCGTTCTCTTCTCGACCATACACCGCAAAAAGATGTGAAAATTACCTTTGTGATCGGCGACAATGAAACAAAACAGAAAGCCGATCAGGAAAAAATGTCTATTGGGAAATATATTCTGTATGAATCGGTAAAAAAGATGAATCAAAATATCACGGTAGAAACGGCACGTACGTTAAGTGTAAGTGAGCTATCAGCGGAACTGGGTGGAATCTCGAAATTGCCCCGGGCAATAGAGTATGTGAAGCCAGGTGGCCAGGAGAATTCGAAGCCGGACAAGCAAGTATCAATTCATATGCCGGGCTCTTCTGTCGTATCGTCGCACATAAATAAAGGGTCGAATAGTCCTGTAAATAAAACCGGTTCTCCCGAAAAAGGGAAGAAAAACATCAATGCCAAACTAATGAAAGAAAGACGGCCATCTCCTGTTAAAAAAGTGGAAAAAAACTCCCTGCAGCAGGCTGAATCGCACCCTTCACCGGCCAACAAGCACGCACAGCAGGGAGCGAAGGAAAACGAAAAGCGAAACCAAAAACACAGACGCTATGATAAGAGTGATGAAGAACACGGAGGAAATAACGGAGCAGGTGACAATGCGCAACACCACGATGTGAACAAACATAAGAAGCATGATAGAGAGGAATAAGAAACTAAGGCTAGCGCCAAGCCGAAGGAGCAGGCGCTAGCCTTAGTTTTTTTATCACCGTTAAAAAAAGTATATGTTGCTTTACAGTGTTAAAGCAACATATACTTTCCTCCATGGGTCACCTGAGAAAAACTCGCGGGAGTGTGCCGAACGTT